>NZ_LDQA01000055.1 GCF_001475935.1 Aureimonas ureilytica | reverse complement strand
GCGGGCCGCATGCGGCCCGCTTTTTCGTGTCTTACGACCGGTCGCTATCTGTCATCGCCAGCAGCGCCTCACGCTTCAAGGTAAAACCGCTTTCCGCCCAGCGCCGCTTGAGAGCGTCCAGCCGGCGGCCCATGTCCGGGCCAGGCAAGAAGCCCTGCTGCGACAGATCGTGACCCGAGACCGGAAACTCCGGCGGCGCAAAGCGCTCAGCCTCCTGAAGCCGGGTCGAGAGACGCGCCAAAGCCTGAAGCGCCGCTGCGTCGCTCCCCGCCTTGCCGCGCAGCACGGCGAGCTTCAGCCGAAGCCGGTCCACGATCGCCCCTCGGTTTCCGAAGAGAAGCCTGACGCGGAACGCGCCATCCGACTCGTCTTCCTTCGGCTCGTCCGTCAGCGCCCAGGCCGTCAGCCGGTCGCGGTCCACATTCGACAGGCGGAGCCGCTTGGCGAGCGCGGCCATGCGCTCCGGGTCCGGCGGCACGATCGCCTCCAGCCGGCGCAGCGCGTCGGGGTCCCAGCCGAGCGCGCGCTCGGTCTCGCCCAACGACGGCATGGCGTCGATGCCCCATTTCTCGCTTTCCGGCAGAACGCGCGTGAGAACGCCGGTCTGACGCATCCAGAGCAGTGCGCGGCCGGGATCGGGCGCCGCGAAGAGCTTGCGAAGCTCCGCCCAGACGCGCTCGGCCGAGAGCTGGTCCAGCCCATCCTTCAGCCGTGTCGCGGCGCGAAGGCCATCGGCGTCCGGCCGCCCTTCGCCATACCAGGCGAAGAAGCGGAAGAAGCGGAGAATGCGCAGGTAATCCTCCTCGATGCGCCGCGCAGCCTCGCCGATGAAGCGCAGGGTTTTCGTTTCGATGTCGGCGACACCGCCGACGAGATCCACCACTTCACCGTCGGCACGCGCATAAAGCGCGTTTATCGTGAAGTCGCGTCGCTCGGCATCGGCGCGCCAGTCCTTGCCAAAACGCACCTTGGCGTGACGTCCGTCGGTTTCGACATCTTGGCGCAGCGTCGTCACCTCGAAGGGGCGGCCATTCATCACGGCCGTCACCGTTCCGTGCTCGAGCCCGGTCGGCACCGGTTTGAAGCCGGCGGCCTCGACGCGGCGCACGGTCTCTGCCGGTTCGCTGGTGGTGGCGATGTCGATATCGGTGATCGCACGGCCCATCAGATGGTTGCGCACAGCGCCGCCGACGACCCGTGCTTCATCGCCCTCCACCGACAGACAGGCTAGGAGGCGTTGCAGGGTCTCGTCGCGAAGCCAATCGGCGTCGATGCGTGTCATGATCTGTACAGTCTTTCGTAGAGCGTGCGCAGAATGCCCGCCGTTATGCCCCAGATGAGCCGGTCCCCGAAGGATATCGAATAGAAGGACCTGGTATGCCCACCCCATTCCCGGCTGTCGCGCCGATGGTTGGCCTCGTTCATCAGAAAGGCGAGCGGTACCTCGAAAATATCGGCGACTTCGCTGGGCTCGGGGCGCAGGGAAAAGCCGGGGCGCACGATGGCGACGACCGGGGTAATGCGGAACCCCGTCGTGGTGCGATAGCGCGGCAGGCGACCGAGCGTTTCGACGAAGCGCTCTTCCAGCGCGATTTCCTCGCGCGCCTCGCGCAGCGCCGCCGCCTCGACGCTCTCGTCCTCCGGGTCCACCGATCCGCCGGGAAAGGCGATCTGGCCGGAATGTTTGCGAAGCCCGGTGGCGCGCGTCGTGAGGATTACGCTCGCCCCCTCCGGCCGGTCCACGATCGGCACGAGGACCGCCGCCTCGCGCGCGGCCGCGCGCTCCACCAATTGCTCCAGATCGGGATTGAGAATGTGGTCGCCGCTGTCATGCTCCAGATCGCTCGCGCCACGCGCCAGGACACGGCGGCGCACGTCCTCGGCGCTCCAGTCGGTCAGGGTCTCACGCATGGTCGCTCGCATCCGGCAAGTCGAAGAAGCTCCCGCCCGATCGGATGCCGAGCCGCCCGTCCCGCTCCTCGGCAAGGCCGGCGAGGTCATAGGCGAGCGGGCGCGTCAGCCGCGCTTCGAGACCGCCGCGCACGAGGAGATAGGGCCGAAAACCCTCCGCATCTGCGGCAAAGCGCAAGGGATGCTCCGGCCCGGCTTCCACGAGATCGCCGACATTGGTGCGAAAGCTCAGGATCGGCACGCCGTCCCGCGTTTCCGCACTCATCTCCACCGCGAGGAATGGCGCGTCCTCGACCGTGATCCCCAGCTTTTCGACCGGCGTGACGAGACAAAAGCGCCCATCGGGTTCGCGCCGCAAGATGGTCGAGAACAGTCGAACCAAGGCTTCGCGATGAATGGGTTGGCCCTCGTGAATCCAATGGCCTTCGCGATCGATGCGAAGATCCATCGCGCCGCAATCGGGCGGATTCCAGAGTTCTACGGGCGGAGCGCCCTGCCCGGCCCGCTCGGCGCGAGACGCCAAGGCCTCCAGGCTGATCTCGGTTGCTTGCGACATGCTGTCCCCTGTCCTATGCCGCGACGGAACGCGGGCCATCCGGCCCATCACTTCGCTGGCACCGGTCTTATTTTGGTCGGGCTTCATCGTCACGAAATAGTTGCGCGCCCGGCGCTTGCCAACGCACCATCGCGCCACTCCTTTCCTATAAGGAGCGGCACTCAGGCCCGGGTGACGAGCGAAAAAGGACTCCCGCCATCATGACGATCCTCGCACCGGACAGCGCCGCTCTCGATCCGCAAGCCATGGTCGAGCAGGCCGAGGCGGCTCTGGCCGACATCGCGCGTGCGCGCGAAGCCGTGGGCCGCGTGATCTTCGGCCAGGAAAGCGTGGTGGAGCAAACGCTGACGGCGATCCTGGCGGGCGGCCATGCGCTGCTGGTCGGCGTGCCCGGCCTCGCCAAGACCAAGCTCGTGGAAACGCTCGGAACCGTTCTCGGGCTCGACGCGCGCCGCGTGCAGTTCACGCCCGACCTCATGCCCTCCGACATCGTCGGCACCGAAGTCATGGATCAGGACGAGACGGGCCGTCGCTCCTTCCGCTTCGTGCGCGGCCCGGTCTTCGCGCAGCTTCTGATGGCTGATGAGATCAACCGCGCCAGCCCGCGCACGCAGTCCGCCCTGCTTCAGGCCATGCAGGAATATCACGTGACCGTCGCGGGCGAGCGGCACGATCTGCCCGCGCCTTTCCATGTTCTGGCGACGCAGAATCCGCTGGAGCAGGAGGGTACCTATCCCCTGCCTGAAGCGCAGCTCGACCGATTCCTCTGTCAGATCGACGTGCACTACCCATCGCTCGACGCCGAGCGGCGCATTCTCATGGCGACGACGGGCGTTTCCGAAGAGCGCGCGAGCCCGGTTATGACGGCCGAGCGGCTGCGCGAAATCCAAGGCTTGGTGCGCCGGATGCCGGTGCCCGATACGGTGGTGGACGCGATCCTGTCGCTCGTGCGTTCCGCGCGCCCCGGCCATGGCTCGGCCGAGGCGGACGCGCATATCGCATGGGGCCCCGGCCCGCGCGCCTCGCAATCTCTGATGACCTGTGTCCGCGCCCGCGCGCTTTATGAAGGGCGTCTCGCCCCTTCGATCGACGATGTGCGGGCGCTGGCCGAGCCCATTCTGCAGCACCGCATGGCCTTGAACTTCGCGGCGCGCGCCGAGGGCGTCGGCGTTCGCGATGTGGTGAAGGCGCTCGTGCGCGGGCTGAACTGACACCATGGTCGCGATCGGTCAGATCACCGAGGCGACGCGCGGCGGCGAAGCGCTCCTGCGGGCGCGCCAGCGCGCCGCTCTCCTGCCGGACCTCCTGGTCGAGGCGCGGCGCATCGTCGCGACGGTGACAAGCGGCTGGCACGGGCGGCGACGGCGCGGCGCGGGCGAGAATTTCTGGCAGTTCCGACCCTTCGTGGATGGCGAGCCCGTGTCGCGGATCGACTGGCGGCGCTCGGCGCGCGACGACAATGTCTATCTTCGCGACCGCGAATGGGAAGCGGCGCAGACCGTCTGGCTCTGGGCCGATCCTTCGCTCTCCATGCTCTACCGCTCGCAAGGCGCGATCGTATCGAAGGAAAGCCGCGCGCTGGTTCTGGTGCTGGCGCTGGCCGAGTTGCTGTCGCGTTCGGGGGAGCGCATCGGCTTTCCCGACGTGCTCGACCCGATCTCCGCGCGCAACGCCGCCGAGCGGATCGCGGGCGCGCTCGCGACGGGCCGGCCCGCCTCCGGCTTTCCCTCCGGCGACCGGTTCAAGCGCTTCAGCGAACTGGTTCTCGTCAGCGACTTTCTCGACCCGATGGACGCGCTGATCGAGCGGATCGACCATCTCTCCCGGCGCGGCGTGCGCGGGCATCTCGTGCAGATCGCCGATCCGGCCGAAGTCGCCTTCCCCTATAGCGGTCGCACGGAGTTTCGCGATCCCGAGACCGGGGCCAAGCTCACGGCCGGGCGGGCGGAAACGCTGCGCGAGGAATACCGCGCCCTGTTCGACGCCCGCCGGGCGCATCTTGCAGACCATTGCCGGCATATCGGCTGGAGCCACGTCTTTCATTTGACCGACCGCCTCGCCTCCGAGCCGCTGCTCGCCCTTCATGGCCGCCTGAGCGGCCAGTTCCAGCCCGCTGGGCAACGCGCCTGATGGGGGGACTGTCGCTGTCCTTCGGTGCGCCGGTGGTTCTGGCCGGGCTTCTGGCGCTGCCCTTGATCTGGTGGCTGCTGCGCCTGACGCCCCCACGTCCGCAGACGGAAACTTTCCCGCCGCTGCGCATTCTGGAGCGCGTCGCCAAGCGCGAGGAAACGCCCTCGAAAAGCCCCTGGTGGCTGACACTTCTGCGCCTGCTTCTCGCCGCCGCCGTCATTCTGGCGCTCGCCGCCCCGATCCTGAACCCGCGCGAAAGCGCGCTGACGGGCAACGGCCCAGTGGTTGTCTTTCTCGACAATGGCTGGGCAAGCGCGCGCGATTGGACCGCGCGGCGCGGCGCGGCGGAAGCGCTGATCCGGGAAGCGGGCGAAAGCGGTCGGCCGGTTTCGCTGGTGTTGACGGCCGACGGCAATGCCAACGATCCCGCGCCGGTGGAAGCGGCGACAGCCTTGGAGCGGCTGGCAGCCGCCGAGCCGCGTTCAATCTCGGTTGATCGCGCGGCCGCTGCCAAGCGTCTGGCAGGCGTGCTTTCGGGGCAAAGCGGGATCAGCCTCGCGCTCTTGACAGATGGGCTCGATGGAGCCGGCACGGCCGAGGCGACACAAGCGCTGCGCGCGCTCGGTCCTGTTCAATCGCTCGTCTATCGCCCACTTCTCAACGATCTCTTCGCTCTGACGGCCGCCGACAATGCCACCGAGGCCCTGAAGGTCTCGGGCGTTCGGCCGACGAACGAAGCCAGCGCGCCGGCGGAGATCACCCTGCGCGCGCTGGACGCGCAGGAACGCGAGATCGGCCGCGCGCCGCTCGCCTTCGCGGCCGGCTCGACGGCCGGCGAAGCGCGGTTCGAGGTGCCGGTGGAACTGCGCAACGACATTGCGCGGATCGAGCGCGACGGCGCGCTGGACGCGGCCTCCGTGCGGCTGGTAGATGACAGTTTCCAACGCCGCAAGGTCGGGCTCGTGTCCGGCGAAGCGGCCGATCTGGCGCAGCCCCTCCTTTCGCCGCTCTACTACATCACGCGCGCGCTGGAGCCCTATGCCGATCTGATCCGGCCCGAGAGCGCCGACCTTGCGACCGCCGTTCCGGCGTTGGTGAAACAGAACCCGTCGAT
This sequence comes from Aureimonas ureilytica, assembly GCF_001475935.1. Classification (GTDB taxonomy): domain Bacteria; phylum Pseudomonadota; class Alphaproteobacteria; order Rhizobiales; family Rhizobiaceae; genus Aureimonas; species Aureimonas ureilytica_A. Next base: position 31,663 of record NZ_LDQA01000055.1, on the reverse strand, counting down.
CATCGTGCTCGCCGATATCGGCGTGTTGCCGCAGGCAGCTCGGGAGGCGCTGACGGGTTTCGTCGACAAGGGCGGCATTCTCCTGCGCTTTGCGGGCCCTCGTCTCGCTGCCTCGACGGCCGAGGACGATCTCGTTCCCGTGCGCCTGCGAGGCGGCGAACGGCAGCTGGGCGGCGCCTTGTCCTGGTCCGAGCCGCAGAAGCTCGCGCCCATTCCGGCGGAAAGCCCTCTGGCGGGCATCGCCATTCCCGACGACGTAACCGTGTCGCGCCAGATCCTGGCTGAGCCCTCGGCCGATCTGCCCGCGCGCACCTGGGCAAGTCTGGCCGATGGAACGCCGCTCATCACGGCCGCCCGGCGTGGTGGGGGTAGCATCGTGCTGGTCCACACGACGGCCGAAGCCACATGGTCGAACCTACCGATCTCGGGCGCCTTCGTGAATATGCTTCGGCGCATCGTCACTCTTTCGCGCGGGACGAGCGCGGCGGGCGGCGAAGGCGCGGCGCAGGTTCTGCCGCCCTATCGCATTCTGAATGGCGAAGGTCGGCTGGTGCAGCCGGGGCCGGACGTGCGCCCGCTGACGGTTCGCCCCGGTGAAGAACCCACGCCCTCGATCGACCATCCGCCCGGTCTCTACGGCACATCGGAGGGCTATCGCGCCTTGAACCTGTTCGCCCCCGGCGCCGAGCTTCGCCCCCTTCCCGAACTCGACCTTGGCACGCCTCTCGTGTCACGCGCCTATGGGCTGGGGGATGCCACCGATCTGACGCCGTGGCTCTTTGCTGGCGCGCTGGCTTTGTTCACGCTCGATGCCTTGGCGCTTCTGTGGCTGAACGGCGGTTTCGCGCGGCTTGGCCGCCGCATGGCGGGCCTCAAGCGGCCCTCCTCGTCGCTGCCGCTGCTTTTGGTCGGTGCGCTTCTCCTGGCCAACCCTCCGCACCCGGCACAGGCGCAGGCCCGCCCCGCCGACGAGGCGACGCGCGGGCTCGACGGCGTCGACGCGCAGAAGGCCATCGCCGCGACCGAGACGACGCATCTCGCCTATGTCCAGACCGGCGATGCCGCGACCGACCAGCTGTCGCGGCAAGGCCTGTCGGGCCTGTCGCAGTTCATCGCCTCCAAGACGGCGCTGGAGCCCGGCGAGCCCATGGCGGTGGATCTCGAGAAGGACGAGTTGTCGTTCTATCCGATCCTTTACTGGCCTGTTCACGCCGATGCGGCCATGCCCAGCCCGGCCGCGATCAGCCGGGTGGACGCCTATATGAAGCAGGGCGGCACCGTGCTCTTCGATGTCGAAGGCGATGCGGCGGGCGATCTCTCCGGCACCAGCGTTTCGCCGGGTCAGCGCCGGCTGCGCGACATCCTGGCCGATCTCGACGTGCCGCCGCTGGAGCCGGTCCCGCGCGACCATGTTCTGACTAAGGCCTTCTACATCCTCGACAATTTTCCGGGCAGGCACACCGGCTCCGATCTCTGGGTCGAGTCGCTGAATCGCAGCGCGGACGCGCAGGCCCGCCCCGCCAGCGCGGGAGACGGCGTATCTTCGATCATGATCACGTCCAATGATTTCGCCAGCGCATGGGCGATCGACGATAACGGTCTCTTCGTGCGCCCGACCGATTCCGCCGACCCGGCCCAGCGCGAATATGCCTACCGGGCCGGGGTGAATATCGTGATGTATGTGCTGACCGGCAACTACAAGGCCGATCAGGTTCACGTGCCCGCGCTTCTCGAACGGCTGGGGCAGTGAGATGAACTGGTCGATCGATTTCGCGCCGTTTTTCTCCTGGACGGTGCTCGCCCTCCTGTGCATTCCCGCGCTGTTTCTAGCGGCGGCGCTGGTCTTTTCCGGCCTGCGCGGCTCGGTCCTGCGCGTTTGCGCTATTGGCGCCTTGCTTCTGGCGCTGCTGAACCCCGTCGTTCTGCGCGAACAGCGCGATCCCTTGAAAAGCGTCGTCGCGCTCGTGGTCGATCGCTCGCAGAGCCAGACGATCGGCGAACGCACGGCGCAGACGGACGAGGCTGTTGCCGAGTTGCGCCAGCGCCTGTCGGCCTTCCCACAATTCGAGGTGCGGGAGGTCGATGCACGCTCGGAAGGCACGAGCGACGTCTCGACGGCGCTGTTCGGCGCTCTGCGCTCGGCCTTGAGCGACGTGTCGCCGGGCCGTGTCGGCGGCGCCATCATGGTGACGGACGGTCAGGTCCACGACATTCCGCCCAATGCCGGCGCGCTTGGCTTCGACGCGCCGCTCCATGCGCTCATCACCGGGCGGCCGAACGAATTCGACCGCCGGCTCGATATCGTCACCGCGCCGCGCTTCGGGCTTGTGTCGCAGCCGCAGACCCTCAGCTACCGCGTCGTGGAGGAAGGGCCGCGCGCCTCGCGCAATCCCGTCGAGGTGCAGGTCTTCCTGAACGGCGATCTCGTGCAGCGCCAAAGCGCAGTGCCGGGCGAATTGACGTCGGTGGAGATCACCCTGCCGCGCGCCGGCAAGAACATCGTGGAACTCTCGGCCGCGCGCGATCCGCAGGAAATCACCCCGGTCAACAATCGCGCCATCGCGATCATCGACGGCATTCGCGAGAACCTGCGCGTGCTCCTCGTGTCGGGCGAGCCGCACGCGGGCGAGCGCACCTGGCGCAATCTCCTGAAATCCGACGCGGCGGTCGATCTCGTGCATTTCACGATCCTGCGCCCACCGGAAAAACAGGACGGAACGCCTATCAACGAGTTGTCGCTGATCGCCTTCCCGACACGAGAGCTGTTCGTCGAAAAGATCGAGGATTTTGACCTCATCATCTTCGACCGCTACCAGCGGCGCGGCGTGCTGCCGACGCTCTATTACGACTATATCGCGCAATATGTGGAAAAGGGCGGCGCCATGCTGATCGCCTCCGGGCCGGAATATGCCGGACCGGATTCGGTCGCCAACTCGCCGCTGGCCTCCATCCTGCCGGCCCTCCCGACGGGCGAAGTCGATCTGCGCGCCTTCCGGCCGACCCTTTCGGAACTCGGGCGCAAGCATCCCGTGACGCGCGGCCTGCCGGGCTCGGAAACCTCGCCTCCCAACTGGAGCCCTTGGTTTCGCACCGTTGATGTCGGTGAGACCAAAGGCGAGGTCGTGATGACCGGCCCGGACAACAAACCGCTCCTCGTGCTCAACCGGGCCGGTGAAGGTCGCGTCGCGCTGCTCCTGTCGGATCAAGGCTGGCTCTGGTCGCGCGGCTACGAGGGCGGCGGGCCCCATGTCGCGCTGTTCCGCCGCCTCGCGCATTGGTTGATGAAGGAGCCGGAGCTGGAGGAAGAGGCGCTGGACGCCGAGGGCACCGGCTCCGACCTCTTGATCACGCGCCACACGATCGGCGGCGATCCCGGCCCGGCGACCGTAGTCACGCCGACCGGCCAAGCCTTGCAGGTGACGCTCGCGGACGGTGGTAACGGAGAATGGCAGGGTCGCCTTCAGGCGAACGAACTCGGCTTGTATCAGGTGGCCAATGGCGACCTGCGCGCGCTCGCCAATATCGGCCCGGTGAACCCGCGCGAATATCGCGAGGCGATCTCGACCACGGCCAAGCTGCAACCGATCGCGGCCGAGACGCGCGGCGATGTCAGGCGGCTGGCGGGAGAAACGGGCGGCATCAGCGTGCCGCGCATCGTGCCCATGGCGGGCCGGGCCGAGGCGGCGGGCCGCGACTGGATCGGCCTTCGCACCACGGACGAGACGGTGCTTCGCGGTGTCGATCGCACGCCGCTGTTTGCCGGCTTCCTGGGACTGGCGGTTCTGCTTCTGGCGCTCTCCGCCACCTGGTATCGTGAGGGACGCTAGAACCTTTATTCATTTCGCAATTGCGAAGAGCCACCGCCGAGATCACATAGGGTGGATCGATGCGGAGGCTTGTCCCCATGACGTCAGTCTGTCTCGCTCTTCAAGGCGGCGGAGCCCATGGCGCCTTCACGTGGGGCGTCCTTGATCGGCTGTTGGAAGACGGTCGATTTCCGACGGCGGCGATCAGCGGCACTAGCGCCGGCGCGTTGAACGCTGCCGCGCTCGCCACGGGCCTTGCCGAAGGGCCGGAGGGCGCGCGGCGCAGGCTGGAGGCGCTGTGGCTGGAAGTCTCGCGCCGCTCGCCTTTGGGCGCGGCCGAAAACCGCCTCCCTTTCTTTCCGTTCAGTCGCTCCATGGTCCATGAGACGATCGAACGGATGAAGCTGTTCGGGCAGCTCGTATCGCCCTATTCGCTCGGCCTGCCCTCCGACAATGCGTTGCGCTCGGTGGTGGACGCAGTCATCGACTTCCCGCTTCTGCAAAGCGAGCGTGTCGTGCCGACCTTCGTGTCGGCCACCGATGTCGAAACGGGGAACGTGCGCGTCTTTTCGGGGCGGGAACTGACGGCCGACGCGCTTCTCGCGTCTGCCTGCTTGCCAGATATTTTCCGTGCCGTCGAAATCGACGGCCGGCCCTACTGGGACGGCGGCTATGTCGGCAACCCGATGTTGACGCCCTTCTTCGCGGACGACCACGGCTCAACCGACATTCTGATCGTCCAGGTCACGCCCTTTCACCGCTCGGGGACGCCCGAAACACCGGGTGACATCATGGACCGGGTGCAGGAAATTACGTTCAACACCTCGCTGATCCGCGATCTCCGGATGCTGACGGAAATGCAGAGGCTGGTGAAGGGCGAGGATCTGGAGAATCCCGTCCTGCGCCGTATCGCTGGGCTGCGCCTTCATATGATCGCGGCGGACGACGAGATGTCACGGCGCAGCGGCGCAGGCAAACTGGACACACGCTGGTCGGAACTCACGACGCTGCGTGACCTCGGCCGAGAGGCAGCCGGGCGGTGGCTCGCCGAGAATGCAAAGCATGTCGGCCAGCGCTCCACTCTCGCTGGAGGGTTCAGCATTCTCTCGTGATCCTCGCTGCCTGCCTCAGCGGCGTGGCAGCACGGCCCCCGATACGCCGTGAAGAGCGCCGGGAATGAGTTCCAGACCGAGGATCCGCGCCTGATCCACCGGCCCCGGCATGATCACCGAGCCGATCGGAAGCGGTACATAGCCGAGCGGCGTGTAGTAGGCGCGATCGCCCACGAGGAAAATAGCTGTCTCACCCGCCTCGCGCGCCGCTTCGGCGCTGAGCGAGAGAAGCATCCGGCCGATGCCCCGCTTCTTGAAGGCGGGACGGACGGCCAAGGGTCCGAGCATTAGGACGGGAGCGTCTCCGATCCGCACCGGCGTCAGACGCACGGAGCCGACCACCTCGCCCCGGATCATGGCGACCCGCGACAGAGTGCGATCGTGCGCGCTCGCCTCGCGCACCCGCTCCGCCGCGCGCGTGAACCGGCCGGGCCCGAAGGCTTCGGCATTGATGGCTTCGATCGTGTCCGCATGCGCGAACTGTTCCGCCTCGAAAACGAGGTCGAGATCTTGAAGAATGGACAGCATGGAAAGGTCCTGATCGGCGTGGGAAACCAAGCCGCCCGAAACCGGACCTTTCAAGGGGTCAGGTGGCGGCGTCGATCATCGCGGCTTTGGCCGCTTCATCTCGTCGTCGTCGCAGCAAGGCATGGACCTTTCGGGTGTTCCCGGTCGCCAGACCGGCCGCGCCTCATAGCACCTTGGTTCGGCAAAATCCATGCTTACCGCAAGGCTGCGATTAAATGCCGGGAGTGACGGAGTGTTCCCAAGCTTTCGCGGAACAGGCGTCGTCCGCTTCGCGTATCATCGCGAGGATGAGAATGGCAGAGGAGACGCGCGATGGGACTTCTGGTCGATGGCCAATGGCAAGACACATGGTACGACACGAAGTCGACCGGCGGTCGTTTTCAACGCACGGTCACGAGCTTCCGCCGCTGGGTGACGCCGGACGGCGCGCCGGGGCCGGACGGGCAGGACGCTGTCCCTGCGGAGGCGGGGCGCTATCACCTTTACGTTTCCCTCGCCTGCCCGTGGGCCCATCGCACGCTGATCCTGCGCAAGCTGAAGAAGCTGGAGGGCGTCATCTCCCTCTCCGTCGTGGACTGGCACATGGCCGAGGAAGGCTGGGTCTTTTCCGAGCGGCAGGGCGCCGTCCCCGATAGCGTCAACGGCGCGAGGCGGCTCTACGAGGTCTATCTGAAGGCCGACCCGACCTATACGGGTCGTGTCACCGTGCCGGTCCTCTGGGACAAGAAGGAGGGCACGATCGTCAACAACGAATCGGCCGAAATCCTCCGCATGTTCAATTCGAGTTTCGACGCGTTCGGTGACGCCAGTGTCGATGTCTGCCCGGTCGATCTGAAGGCGGAGATCGATGGGGTCAACGGCTTCGTCTATGACAAGGTGAACAACGGCGTCTACAAATGCGGTTTCGCCACCACGCAGGACGCCTATGAAGACGCATTTCATCAGCTCTTCGGCGCATTGGACGAGTTGGAAGAGAGGCTCGGCCGACAGCGCTACCTGACCGGCCCTCGTATCACCGAGGCGGACTGGCGCTTGTTTACGACGCTGATCCGCTTCGACCCGGTCTATGTCGGGCATTTCAAATGCAACCGGAAACGGATCGCGGATTATCCGAACCTGTTCCATTACATGCTGGAACTCTACCAGTGGCCGGGCGTCGCCGAGACGGTGGATTTCCACCACATCAAGCATCACTATTACGAGAGCCACGGCACCATCAATCCGACAGGCATCGTGCCGCTCGGCCCCGAGCAAGACCTCACTCAGCCGCATGACCGGGAGCGCTTGCCGGCAGGCTGAGGGCTACCAGTCTTCGGGGCGCGGCATGCCCGTGCGATCTTCATCGATGCGCCGGCGCGTAGCCGGCGTCGCACCCTCCGGCAAGGCGTCCTGCGCGAAGAAGCCGGTTTCGGCGATTTCGCGATCCGGCCGACGCGGCCTCGGCTGCCGGACGCGATCGCAGCGATACAGGAGGACATGGTCCCGCCCCTCCCGCCTGTTGTAGAACACGGCGACGAGGCGGGGCTCTGTCTCGCACAGAAGATGTCCCTCCTCCTCGGCTTCGCGGCGCGCGGCGGCAACCGCCGTTTCGCCGGGATCGACCGCGCCGCCCGGCAGATACCAGCCATCGCGATAGGCGTGCCGCACCAAGAAGACGCGGCCCATCTCGTCATAGGCGAGAAGCCGCACGCCCAGCGTCATGGGGCGTGACAGGAGCGCCCAGCGCCGCAGCGCCCACCCGAGCCAACGTTGCGCGCGTTGCTTCATGCGCCGCCCCTTCCCATCCCGGCGCGATCGGCTACTTGCTGCCCCATGTTCCGACTCGCCCATCTCTCCGATATTCACCTCGGCCCGCTGCCGGAGCTTTCCTACCGGGAACTCGCCTCGAAGCGGATCACAGGCTACATCAACTGGCAGCGCAATCGAAAGCGGGCGATGTTCGGCGACACGCTGCTGCGCCTCGTCAACGACATGAAGGCGCAGCATCCCGACCATGTGGCCGTCACCGGCGATCTCGTGAATCTTGCTTCCAAGCAGGAGATCATCGGCGCGCGCCTCTGGCTGGAAGACATGGGAAAGCCGGACTGGGTGTCCGTCATCCCCGGCAATCACGACGCCTATGTACCGGGCGCTCTCAAGCGCGCCTACCGGGAATGGCATCCCTATATGATGGGCGATCACAGGCTGGGGGCCGAAGCCAAGCACTTCCCTTATCTGCGCGTTCGCGGCCCGGTCGCGATCATCGGGACGTCCAGCGCGGAGGCGACCGCGCCCTTTTTCGCAACCGGTTCCTTCAAGCGCGGACAGGCGCTGCGCACGGCCAAACTTCTGGCAGAGGCCAAGGAACGCGGCCTGTTTCGCGTCGTGATGATCCACCATCCGCCGATCTCCGGCGCGGCAGCCTGGTCGAAGCGCCTCATCGGCAAGCAGTTCTTCTCCAAGGTCATTCACGATGTGGGCGCGGAACTCGTCCTGCACGGGCACACCCATCTCGACACGATCTATTGGCTGACGGGTCCAAGCGGCGAGAAAGTGCCTGTGGTCGGCGTACCCTCCGCCAGCCAGAGCGCCGGAAGCTCCAAGCCGCCGTCGCGCTACAATCTGTTCGAGATCGAAGGCGGGCCAGGCCAATGGTCGCTGACGCAGCGAGAGCGCGGCTTGCGGCTGGACGGATCAGGCATCGACTGGATTCGCGAGCGACAACTCTTGTCCAATGGTACGGCGATCGATCCCCGACCGCGCGCAGACGCGAAAGCGCCGGTGCCGGAGTTGAATTCGGAAACAGCGCTTTAGGCACTTGTTGCTGAGGTCGTCGGGAGGCAGAGGCTGGTTCGACTTCTCCTGGACATAACTTGAGCGTCGATGGCGAAGTGGACCAGCCTTCGGCTGAATTCCGCTTGCGGCGACTTTCGGATCGGTCGTAAGGCGACAGGCCATCCGCGACGATCCGCCGAAAGCTTCGCCATGCGCCTTCCGCCCCTGCCCGCCATCTCGGCAGGCCTCCTCGCCGCCTTTGTCGGCTTTGCCAGCTCGTTTTCGGTGGTGTTGCAGGGGCTTGTCGGTGTGGGAGCCACGCAGGAGCAGGCCGCGTCCGGCATCCTGGCGTTGTCGGTGGCGATGGGGGTGTGCGGCATCCTCGTCACCCTGCGCACGAAAATGCCGATTTCCATTGCCTGGTCCACGCCGGGCGCGGCGCTTCTGGCCGGAGCGGGCGTGCCGCATGGCGGCTTTGCGGCGGCGATCGGCGCCTTCATCCTGGCCGCAGCGCTCGTCACCCTGTCCGGTCTGGTGAAGCCGATCGGACGGGCGATGTCCGCGATCCCCGTCTCGCTTGCCAATGCCATGCTGGCCGGGATTCTGCTTCCCTTGTGTCTGGCGCCGGTCAAAGCCGTCGCGGCCATGCCGCTGGCAGGTCTTGCCATCGTGGCGGTCTGGTTTCTGGTCGGGCGTTGGAGCCGTGTTTTGGCGGTGCCAGCCGCAGCCGTCGCGACCGTTCTTCTGATCCTCGCAACGCATCCCGCGCCGATGGACCAAGCCTCGGCCATGCCCGCACCGGTCTTTGTCGCGCCGGACTGGTCTCTGGCGACGATGATCGGCATCGGCCTGCCGCTCTTCCTGATCACCATGGCCTCGCAGAACATCCCGGGCCTTGCGGTCCTGAAGGTGAACGGCTTCTCGCCCGAACCCGGCCCCTTATTCACGGTGACGGGCGTCTTCAGTCTTCTCTGCGCGCCCTTCGGCGGCCATGCGGTCAATCTGGCGGCCATCACGGCCGCCATCTGCGCGGGCGACGAAGCGGGTCCGGATCGCGCGCGCCGCTGGTGGGCGGGTGTGGTATCGGGGCTCGCCTATATCGCCTTCGGTCTGGCAGCGGGCTGGGTGACGGTTTTCGCAGGCCAGGCGCCGGTTCTGGTGCAGGCCATGGCCGGGCTGGCTTTGATCGGCGCCTTCACCAACGCCCTCAGCGGCACGATCGCGAAGGCGCAGGACCGGGAGGCGGCCATCCTCTGTTTCGTGACAACCGCATCCGGCACGGCGTTCTTGGGCATCAGCGCGCCGTTCTGGGGCTTGGCGGTCGGCGGCATCGCCCTTTTTGCAGCCCGCATCCGGAAATGAAAACGGCCCCAAGCGGATGGGGCGGCTCTCGAAACATGACATGGGAAGAAAAAGCAGACCGCACGAAGCGGCCGCTTGGCGCGGGCGGTGCTTCAGAACAAATGGGTTCCGCGCGCCGCGATGATCGCCAGGAGAACGCCGATGCCGACCACGATGCCGATCATCATCCACGACAGGGCGATCACGAAATCGGTAGAGCGGGGGCGTTGCGGTAAGCGCAATGGAGCATCGTGAGCGGGGGTGATCGGCGCGGTCAGCGTCTGCACCGGGCGCTCCGGCGCGGACAATCGCGACCCCAGCCCGTCGAACACGGCCAAGGCCTTGTCCCGCTCCACGATTCGCTCGGCGATATAGTCGGTCACGCGGTCCACCACGAAGCGAAGCTCGGGCGACTCGACCAGTGTCACACGGCCCAGGCGGGTTTCGCGAACGAAGCGATAGGTCCGACGGTCCCGGCCCATCACCACATGAGCCGTCGCGTCGATCCAGAAGCGCGGATGGGTGCCGTTGGACAAGGTGAAATCGAAGAGATCGTCATCCAGCGGAACCGCATCCATGATCGGCTGCAGTTCATCGGCAAACATTTCCAGTCGAGCGCGGTCGGCCTCGCGAATGTCCACCACGATGTCGGTGCGCTGAGCGGCGGCGATCTTGGCGGCACGCACAGCGTCCGCCAATCTCTTCGTCCCGTTCGTCGCCGCCACAGCGGACTTGGCCTCGGCCATCTTGCCCCCTCGACTGGTCGCGTGGGCGGATCGTCATGATTCGCCACCGCCCACCTCATGTGCTTAATCGAGCAGGCTTTCGCGAAGCCTGACCGCGAGCGGAGCCGAGTGCCGATGCGCGTTCGCGCCCTCAGCCTTCCAGAGCTCGGTTGGCCGCCGAGACGATCGCCTTCAGCGATGCGGTCGTCGCATTCTGATCGATGCCCGCGCCGAACACGCGCCCGTTTCCGTGCTCGACCTCCATATAGGCGATCGCGCTGGCATTCGAGCCTCGCTGGAGCGAATGTTCGGAATAATCGGAGACGCTCAGCGACAAGCCCAAATGCCGGTTCAGGGCGTTGATGAACCCGTCGATGGCGCCCGTGCCACGCCCGGTGATCGTCGTCTCCTGCCCGTTGTCGATGATCGTCGCCTCCACCAGACGGCTGTTGCGATCGCCTTCCACCTTGGTGAAATGCTCGACATAGCGCAGGCGCGCGCCCGGCTGCTCGACATAGCGCTCGATGAAACGATCATAGATGCGCTTGACCGGCAGTTCCTTGCCTTCCTCGTCGGTGATCCGCTGAATATCCTCGCGGAACTCGATCTGCAGATTGCGCGGCAGGTTCAAGCCGTAATCGGCCTGCAGGACATAGGCGATGCCGCCCTTGCCGGACTGCGAGTTGATGCGGATGATCGCCTCATAGGAGCGGCCGACATCCTGGGGGTCGATCGGCAGATACGGCACTTCCCAAACCGGCGTGTTGGCGACCTTATGCGCCTTCATGCCCTTGTTGATCGCGTCCTGATGCGAGCCCGAGAAGGCGGTATAGACCAGCTCGCCCACATAGGGATGGCGCTCGGGGATCGCGAGCTGGTTGCAATATTCGTAGACGTCCTTGATCCGGTTGATGTCGGACACATCCAGCTCGGGATCGACGCCTTGCGTGAACATGTTCAACGCCAAGGTCACCAGATCCACATTGCCCGTGCGCTCGCCATTGCCGAACAGCGTGCCCTCGACACGGTCCGCCCCTGCCAGGAGGCCGAGTTCGGTCGCGGCGATCGCCGTGCCCCGGTCGTTATGAGGATGCAGCGACAGGAGGATGCGGTCGCGATTGTCCAGATTGCGGCTCATCCATTCGATCTGGTCGGCATGGATGTTGGGCGTGGACATCTCGACCGTCGCTGGCAGGTTCAGGATCAGCCGGTTCTCAGGCGTCGGCTGCACCACTTCGGCAACGGCGTTACAGATTTCCAGCGCGAAATCGAGTTCGGTGCCGGTGAAGCTTTCCGGCGAATATTCGAAGCGGAAGCCGCCGCCGGCCTTGGCCGCCATATCGGTGATCATCTTGGCCGCATCCACCGCGATCTGACGAATGCCGGCGCGATCCTTGCCGAACACGACGCGGCGCTGCAACTCACTAGTGGAGTTATAGAAATGGACGATGGGCTGGCGCGCGCCCTCCAGGCTTTCGAAGGTGCGAGTGATCAGCTCGGGGCGGCACTGGACGAGGACCTGCAAGGACACATCATCGGCGACGCCCCCCTCTTCCACACACCAGCGCACGAAGTCGAAATCGGTCTGCGACGCAGAGGGGAAACCGATCTCGATCTCCTTGAAGTTCATCGCCTTCAACAGCGCGAACATGCGGGACTTGCGGTCGTGACCCATCGGGTCGACCAGGGCCTGATTGCCGTCGCGCAAATCCACCGAGCACCAGATCGGCGCCTTCTCGATGCGACGCGAAGGCCATTGGCGATCGGTCAGATCGACGGCCGGATAGGGCTGGTACTTGGTGAAGGCCTTGGCCATGACGGGAGAGGATGCGGACATCGAAGAACCTTGCTCGTTCGGCGAAGACGGTCGGCCAAGGGGCGCGTAAAGCCGTCTTTCAAAATTTCGGATGGATGTAAAGCCGAAGAGACTGGAGGCGCAAAGCGCCGGCTCGATCGCCGGGCGCCTCTTCTTAACGGGCCCGACGATCGCCAGTAAGCGCGAGAAGGGCCGGAAGAAGTCGAGCGAATCCCGTGGCGGCTTTTGCCGCGACGACGCCATGAGAGGCGAAAGGGGATTCGATCCGGTTCATGGAACCCAGTCTCGCGCGGCTCGCCTCGAAACACAAGGCCCCTGCCCGTCCGCGATCGAGCTTTCCGAGAAAACAAAAAAGCCCGGCTCGAAAGCCGGGCTTGGCATCAGCGATCAACGCCGGACCGAATTAGAAGTCCGTGTCGGAGCCCGGAACCAGAAGCTGCGAGACGCTCGCGGCCGGGGTCACACCGTGGTTGTAGACACCCTTGGCAACAGCGTTGATGTCGCGAGCCTCGGCGGCATGGGTCTCGCCGCGCGAGCCGGGGACAATGCCCTCATTGGCGCTGACGCCAGCCGGATAGCCGAACGAACGGGTTTCGAAGGTTGCGATCGGCGCACCCTTGGCCGCAGCCGAACCCACGATCACCGTGTTGGCTGCATGATCAGCCTGGACCTCTTCGTAGAAATCGGATCCGGGGACCAGTCCCGCGGCAGACGAAACACTGGTGAGCGCAACAAGAGAGAGCACGGCAGCGGACGCAAACGTGAAAGTCTTCATAATTTTATTCCTCATCAAAGTCGTAGCGACTGGCGGGGATCGATCGGCTAACGCCCCGATCTGAAATTTTACTGTCCCGCGTCGTTCGATGAGTGAGAGATAGGCGATCCCGTGCGCGCCTACGAGTAGCAAATAGCGAACAGTCCGTTCGTGACGTAAGTCACACTTCCTATTGATCGCCCTCTTGCATTGCAGCAAGGAATGCCCAATGCCTTCGCAGTCGCAAAATAAAAGGGCAGCGAAATTCGCCGCCCTCTCAACCGCTTAGCTTGAGAATGCGCAAACCTGCCTAGAGGACAGGCACGCCGATCTGTTTGGCCTCGGCCTCCGGCTCGACATGGATGAGCACGCGGGCGTTCAGGAATTCGCCCTGCACGGCGTCCTCGATCCGGTCGCAGATGACATGCGCGTCGCCGACGCTCATGGCGCTCGGCACCACCATGTGGAACTCGATGAAGATGGCACGCCCCGCGATGCGGGTGCGCACGTCGTGAACTTCCAGCGCGCCCTCGGCCATGGTGGAAATGATCTCGCGCACGCGCGTATCATCCGGGCCGTCCAAAGCCTGATCCATCAGGCCGGAGAGCGAGGCGGCGACGACCTTCCAGCCTTCGCGCAGGATGTTGAGCGCGACGAGCGCGGCCAGCAGCGGATCGAGGATCACCCAACCCGTCGCCTCAGCCACACCGAGACCAGCCAGGACACCGACCGAGGTCACCACATCGGCCATGATATGGCGTCCGTCCGCATCGAGCGCGGGCGAGCGGTGCTCGCGCCCCTTGCGGATCAGAACCGAAGCCCAGAACGCGTTGATGGCGGTGGCGACGCCATTGATGGCCATGCCGAGAAGCGGCGCGTCCATGGCACGCGGCTCGAGATAGGCGTACCACGCTTCCCGCAGAATGAGCAGCGACGCCAGAACGATGAGGACGCCTTCCACGACGGCGGAGAAATACTCCGCCTTCGTATGCCCGAACGGGTGATCGGCATCGGCGGGCTTGTAGGAGACCGTCACCGCCCAAAGAGCGATGAGGCCAGCCACGACATTGACGATCGATTCGAGCGCGTCCGAAAAGAGCGCGACGGAGCCCGTGACGAGATAGGCGAGATATTTGATCCCCAAGACCAGGCAGGCGATCGCGACGGTATAGACTGCGGTTCGCTTGACGAGACGACCGCCCTCGTCGTCGCTCATGGTGATCGTTGCTGCATTCATCGCTCAGTCCGCCTTCGTCCGTGTTCGCCGGGGCAGCTTGGCCACGACGTTCTCGATCATTCTCATGCCGGCGTCGCCGCCCAGACTCATGATGCTTTCCGGGTGGAACTGCACCGCCGCAACCGGCTCGTGCTTGTGCTCGAAGGCCATGACAACGCCGTCCTCCGTCTCGGCCGTCACCTCGAACTCGCGCGGCAGGCGTACGGGATCGGCGAAGATCGAGTGATAGCGCCCGACCGTCACCTCCGACGGCAGGCCGGCGAAGATCGTTCCGGGTGTGGAGACGCGAATGCGCGAGGGCTTGCCATGAACCGGCACGTGCAGCGTGCGCAGCGTGCCGCCATAGCTCTCGGCCAGCGCCTGAAGCCCGAGGCAAACGCCGAAGATTGGCGCCTGACGCTGACGCGCCATGGCGATCGTGTTGCGGCAGTCGAAATCGTCCGGCTTGCCGGGTCCGGGCGACAGCACCACGAGATCGGGCGAGACACGGTCGAAGATCTCTTCCGGCACGGGCGTGCGCACGGTGGTGACGTCGGCGCCGGTCTGGCGGAAGTAGTTGGCGAGCGTGTGGACGAAGCTGTCCTCGTGATCGACGAGAAGGATGCGCACGCCCTCCCCGACCTTGGGGCGCTCTCCCGTCTGCGTGGCGGCCTGCGGTGCACGGGCCTCGCGGATCGCCGCCAGAAGCGCGGAGGCTTTCAGCTCGGTCTCGGCCTCTTCCTCTTCCGGGTTGGAATCGTAAAGAAGCGTCGCGCCGGCGCGCACTTCGGCGATCCCGCCATTCAGCCGGATGGTGCGCAGCGTCAGGCCGGTGTTCATGTCGCCGTTGAAATGCATCATGCCGACCGCGCCGCCATACCAGGCGCGCGCGCTCTTCTCGTTCTCTTCGATGAAGCGCATGGCCCAGAGCTTGGGCGCACCCGTCACCGTCACGGCCCAGGCGTGGCTCATGAAGGCGTCCATCGCGTCCATGCCTTCGCGCAGACGGCCCTCGATATGGTCCACCGTATGGATCAGGCGCGAATACATCTCAATCTGACGACGGCCGATGACGCGCACCGAGCCAGGCTCGCAGACACGGCTCTTGTCGTTGCGATCGACGTCGGAACACATGGTGAGTTCCGACTCGTCCTTCTTGGAGTTCAGGAGCTTCAGGATCTGCTCCGAATCCGAGATCGCATCCTCGCCGCGCCGGATCGTGCCAGAGATCGGGCAGGTTTCGACGCGGCGGCCCGAAACGCGCACGAACATTTCAGGGCTCGCCCCGATCAGGAATTCGTTGGCACCGAGATTGATGAAGAAGGAATAGGGCGAGGGATTGATCGCCTTGAGGCGGCGCGAGATGGCCGAAGGCCGACTCTCGACGCGCTCGTAGAAGGTCTGGCCCGGCACGACCTCGAACAGGTCGCCGCGCATGAACTTGTCCTTGGCGCGCCGCACCAGCGCGGCGTATTCGCCCGGCTTGTGATCGCCCCGCTCCGGGTTCTGGTTGGACGGCACGAAGGGCGCATCCTCGCCCCCGCCTTCCAGCCCTTCGGTGGAATGGCCGTTCTTTTCGAACTCGTAGGATTCGATATAGGCGCGGGCGGAATAGTGATCCACCATCAGGATTTCGTCCGGCAGATAAAGGACGAGATCGCGTCTGGTGTCGCTGCGTGTCAGCGTTTCCTTCACCGGATCGAACTGGAAGGCCAGATCGTATCCGAAGGCACCGTAGAGGCCGAGATCGCTGTCGGCATCCGACTTGAACAGAGCGACGATGGCGCGCAGCACGGAAAAGACCGTGGGCATACGCGAGCGCTCTTCCTCGGTGAAGGCGCGCGAGGGCATGGCGACCGTCAGGTCGAGCCTGGATTCGCTGGAGTGCCGCTCGGCGATATCCTCATGCCCCTCCAGCGCCGCCGCCACGAAGCCGAGCAGCACGCGACCGCGCGGATTCAGGGCCTCGATGCGCACATGCCGGCCCGAGGAAGTGACGGCCAGTGGCGGATCGACGATCGCGGTGTCCCAGCGGGTGTAGCGGCCAGGGTATTCGTAGTTGGAGGAAAAAACCGCGCCTCGTCTCGTGTCGAGGCGGTCCACATAGGGCTCGATGGCGCCGGCATAGTCCACGTCGCGCCGACGGCGCGTCACGGTGACGCCGCCTTCGGTCTCGTATCTGAACGCGCCGTCGCTGGCGGTTTCGAGGGTCATCGCATCCAATCCTTCCAGAAGCACCGGCCCTCACGGCCCTTGAACAAGCAAAAAGGCCGCCGGGGTTCCGGGGCGGCCTTTGTTGTTCGAACAGACGCACGTGTTCGCAGCCGCCTATGTGCGGGTCTGCCACCACTGCTTGTTGTCGTGCGCGTTCGTCATGCCTGAGACCTAGCCCAGAGACCGATCCGCCGCAACGAAAATTCACCCCAAACCCTTATTTGCCAGTGCTTCGCAAGTGCGCGGCCGGGATAACGACGAAGTGCTCTCACCCCTTGGTGGACGCCAGAAGCGCGTCGTCGATCTCGGTGGCACGGTGAAGCGCGGGGCGCGCCTTGACGCGCTCGACATAGGCCTCGAAGCCTTCGCGTCGCTCGATCGATCCGAACTGGAGTCCCCAAGAAAGATGGCTGCCGACATAGACGTCGGCGGCGGTAAATCGGTCACCCGCTATGAAGCTCGATGCCGAGACGGCGCCTTCCAGCGCGTCCAGCACGGACTGATAGGACCCGTAGCCGACGAAGCCGCGCTTCTCGTCGGGCACCACGACACCGAGCACGCGGTTCGTCACGGCCGCCTCCAGAGGACCGGCGGCGAAGAACATCCAGCGGTAATAAGACGCGCGCTCTTTGGCCGAGCGCGCCTCAAGGCCCGCATCGGGAAAGGTCTCGGCCAGATAGGCGCAGATAGCAGCGACTTCCGTGACCACTGCGCCGCCATGGACAATGGCGGGCACCTTGCCCATCGGATTGACGGTGAGAAACTCCGCCGACTTCATGTCGGCACCGTAGGAAAGAATTCTCGTCTCGTAAGGCGCGCCCACTTCCTCCAGCATCCAGCGGACCATACGGCCGCGCGACATCGGGTTGGTGTAGAAGATCAGATCATCGGCCATGAAGCCTCCTTGAGATGCGCGAAAGCCGGCCTGTGAGGCCGGCTTTCGAAACATAACCCGATCCTACGGCGGTATCCCGGCCCTTTGGGCCACCAGCATCAGAAATTCGGCAGGCCGTGCGTATGCGGGTTGTTGGTCGCGGGGTCGTAAAACACGCCATCGGACGCCCCAAAAACCTGGAGCAGCGTCGGATGGTCGATGGGCTTTTCCGTCATCACCTGGGGCTGGGTCGCGACCGTCTGCACGACAGGGCCATCAGCCTTCTGCCTGATGTGATGTGCATCGGTGGCGGCCATAGCGCCCGAAGCGGCGCCGATGGCACTGACGAAGGCAAGCGTGGCGAACAAAGACTTCTGCATGGGACTTCGCTCCTTGATCTCGATCGGCGCTCACGAGATGTCCAAGCGGCACGAAGGTCGGGTCTGATCAAATTGGCCCGGCGGTCGGAGGCTGGCTGGTGACGTGCGCCTGATAGAAAGACTGCGCCTGCGTCACTCTGTCCGCCAGTTACAAACGCTTCATGAATTCGAATTCATCTCGGGCCGGCAGTGGGCTCAGAAGAGCCCTTCCACCCGCCCTTCCGCGTCGAGGAAGATGCGCTCGGCCGCCGGCTGTCTCGGCAGGCCCGGCATGGTGAGAATGTCGCCGCAGATCGCGACGACGAAGCCGGCGCCCGCTGCCAGACGCACCTCGCGCACATGCACGATATGGTCGCTCGGCGCGCCGAGCAGCGCGGGATCGGTCGAGAAGGAATATTGCGTCTTCGCCATGCAGACCGGGACATGGCCGTAGCCATCGGCTTCGAAGCTTTCGAGCGCCTTCAGTACGGCGGGCTCCGCCGTCACCGCCGCGCCGTGATAGATGTCCTTCACCACGGTCTCGATCTTGCCGAGAAGGCTCATCGCGTCGGGATAGATCGGCTTGAAGCGCGCGCGGCCGGAATCAGCGAGCGCCGCCACCTTCTCGGCTAGCTCCGCCGTGCCGGCGGACCCTTGGGCCCAATGCTTGCAAAGAACCGCCTCGACGCCCGCTTCCGCCGCCGCCTCACGCACCGCCTCGATCTCGGCGTCGGTGTCCGTACCAAAATGGTTGATCGCGACGATCGCCGGCACGCCGAAGGAAATGCAGTTGCCGACATGGCGCTTGAGATTGGCCGAGCCGCGCCGAACGGCCTCGACATTCTCCGTGCCGAGGTCCGATTTCGCCACGCCACCGTTCATCTTCAGCGCGCGCACGGTCGCGACGATTACCGTCACGGCCGGCTTCAGCCCGGCCTGCCGGCACTTGATGTCGAAGAACTTTTCCGCGCCGAGATCGGCCCCGAAGCCCGCTTCCGTCACCACGTAATCGGCCAGTTTCAGCGCCGCGCGCGTCGCCACCACGGAATTGCAGCCATGGGCGATATTGGCGAAGGGGCCGCCATGGACAAAGGCCGGGTTGTTCTCGATGGTCTGCACGAGGTTCGGCAGCATCGCGTTTTTCAGCAGCGTCGCCATCGCTCCGTCTGCCTTCAGATCGCGCGCGGTGACGCGCGACTTGTCGGGGCGATAACCGACGACGATGCGCCCGAGCCGCACCTGCAGATCATCGAGATCGGCTGCCAGGCAGACGATGGCCATGATTTCGGAGGCAACGGTGATGTCGAAGCCCGATTCGCGCGGCAGACCGTTGGCGGGGCCGCCCAGCGACTGAACCATGTCGCGCAGGGCACGGTCGTTCATGTCCATCACACGGCGCCAGACGATGCGGCGCGGATCGAGCCCCAGCGTGTTGCCCCAGTGGAGGTGATTGTCCACCATGGCCGCCAGAAGATTGTGGGCGGTGGTGATGGCGTGGAAATCGCCGGTGAAATGGAGGTTGATGTCCTCCATCGGCACAACCTGCGCATAGCCTCCGCCGGCCGCCCCGCCCTTCTGGCCGAAGCACGGACCCAGCGAGGGCTCGCGCAGGCAGATCGCCGCGCGCTTGCCGATGCGGTTGAGACCGTCGCCCAGCCCCACCGTCGTCGTCGTCTTGCCTTCGCCGGCCGGCGTCGGGTTGATGGCGGTGACGAGGATCAGCTTGCCATCGGGCCGATCTCCCAGACCCTTCAGGAAGTCCGCATCGAGCTTGGCCTTATCGCGGCCATAAGGGATCAAGGCGTCGTCCGGAATATCCAGCCGCGCGGCGATCTCGGCAATCGGCTTCTTGCGGGCCGCGCGGGCGATGGCGATGTCGGACAGGGGCTCGGCCACGGATCAGGGCTCCATTCGGGAACAGAAGGCCCCATCGGGCCCGGCGCCACCATACGAGGGGCGGCGCCGGGCGCAAGCGTTGGAGCGCTTAATCCCCGCCCGATGCGATCAGGCTGGCATTGCCGCCGGCCGCCGCCGTATTGGTGGAGATCACCTGCTCGCGCACGAAGCGGGCGAGATAGTTCGGTCCGCCGGCCTTCGGCCCGGTGCCCGACAGACCCGAGCCGCCGAAGGGCTGCGAGCCGACAATGGCGCCGATCATGTTGCGGTTCACATAGACATTGCCGACCGTCAGGCGCTCCTTCACGAAGCGGATCGTCTCGTCGATGCGCGAGTGAACGCCGAGCGTCAGGCCGAAGCCCGTCGCGTCCACTGCGTCGCAGACCTTCTCCAACTCGCCCGCCTTCCAGCGGACGACATGAAGCACCGGCCCGAAGACCTCGCGCGTCAGCGCCTCGGCGCGGTCCAGCTCGATGATGGTCGGCGCGACGTAGTGGCCGGCCGCCGGCAGACTGGCGGGAAGCTGGCCTTCGAACCGAACATTCTGCTTGGAACGCATCTCGGCGACATGCCCGGTCAGCATCTCGGCCTGCGCCGCGTCGATGACCGGGCCGACATCGGTTTCGAGATGGGCGGGGTCGCCGACATGAAGCTCGGCCGCCGCGCCCTCGATCATGGCGAGCATCCGGTCCGCGACATCGGCCTGCACGAAAAGAAGCCGCAGCGCCGAGCAGCGCTGGCCGGCCGATCGGAAGGCCGAGCGCACCACATCGTCGGCCACCTGCTCCGGCAGGGCGGTCGCATCCACGATCATGGCGTTGAGGCCGCCCGTTTCGGCGATCAGCGGCGCGATCGGGGCGTTGCGCGCGGCAAGCGAACGATTGATCGCAAAGGCCGTCTCGGTGGAGCCGGTGAAGGCGACGAGCGCGGTAGCGGGATGGGCGACCAGCGCCGCGCCCGCCTCGCCATCGCCCGGCGCGAGATAGACGACATCCGCGCCGAAACCGGCCTCGTGCAGGAGATCGACCGCGCGCTTGGCGATGAGCGGTGTCTGCTCGGCGGGCTTGGCGATCACGACATTGCCGCCGGCGAGCGCCGCCGCGACCTGGCCCAGGAAGATCGCCAGCGGGAAGTTCCAGGGCGAAATGCAGACGGCGACGCCGCGCGAGCGGTAGATCAGACGGTTCTCCTCGCCCGTCGGCCCCGGCAGGGCGAGAGGCTGCACCAGCATCCGCTCGGCTTCCGCCGCATAGAAGCGGCAGAAATCGACGGCTTCGCGGATTTCGGCAATCCCGTCATCCAGCGTCTTGCCGGCCTCGCGGGTTAGAAGCTGCAGGAACTCCCCTTCCCGCTCTTCCAGGAGATCGGCCATGCGGCGAAGCTGCGCCGCGCGCTGAGCTGCCGGCACGGCTTCCGCCGCGCGCACGCCCGCCTTGGCGCGCTCCATCAGCGCGCTCGCGCCTTCCTTGGTCAGGAAGCGGCTGGTGCCGACCACCTGCCCATCCACAGGCGAGCGGATGTCGATCGGCTCGCGCGTCGCCAGGCCCTTGGCCGGATCGGCGGCAAGGCCGGAGATCTTCGCGCCGTCGCGCGCCTTCACCAGCGCGGCCAGTGCCCAGCGGTCGCCGAACTCCGTGCCTTTGGAATTCTTGCGCTGGCCGAAGAGTTCGGTCGGATTGACGACCCCGCCATGCGTCGTGCGACCGGCCTGAAGCATGTCGCGCGGATGGGTCAGGAGTTCGTCCACCGGCACCTTGGTATCGCCGACCTTGGCGACGAAGGACGAGTTGGCGCCGTTCTCCAGAAGGCGGCGAACGAGATAGGCGAGAAGGTCGCTATAGCCGCCGACCGGCGCATAGATGCGGCAGGACACCTTGCCCTTGGTGTCGTCGCGTAGCGCCTCGTAGAGCGACTCGCCCATGCCATGCAGGCGCTGGAACTCGAAGCCATCCAGGTCCGGGCCGGCCATTTCCAAAATATTGGCGACGGTCAGCGCGTTATGCGTGGCGAACTGCGGGTAGAGGCGCGCGCGGCGTTGGAGCAACTCGCTCGCCGCCTGGAGATAGGAGAGGTCCGTCGCGGGCTTCACCGTATAGACCGGGAAGCCGCTTAGGCCCTTCTCCTGCGCCTGCTTGATCTCGGTATCCCAATAGGCGCCCTTCACAAGGCGCACCATCATCCGGATGCCGGCCTTCTCGGCCAGGGCGTCGAGATGTCGGATCAGCGGCACCACGCGCTTGCCATAGGCCTGGATCGCCAGACCAAAGCCGATCCAGCCGTCGAACTTCACCTGCGCGATCACGGCTTCGATCACATCCACCGAAAGCTCCAGACGCTCCGCTTCCTCGGCGTCGATCGTGAAGTTCAGATCATAGGAACGCGCGCGGTTGGCGAGATCCACCACCAGAGGAACCAGTTCGCGCAGCACCGTCTCGCGATGGGTCGGATGGTAGCGCGGATGCAGCGCCGAAAGCTTGACGGAGATGCCAGGCCGCTCCGGCAGCGCCTTGTTGCCGGCCTTGCGACCGATCGCCTCGATCGCATCCGCATAGGATTTGAAATAGCGCTCGGCGTCGCGCTTCGTGCGCGCGCCCTCGCCCAGCATGTCGTAGGAGTAGCGATAGCCCTTCTTCTCGAGGCTGCGCGCGCGCTCCAGCGCGTCTTCGATCGTCTCGCCGAGCACGAACTGCCGGCCGAGAAAGCGCATGGCCTGACGGGTGGCGGTGCGCACGGCCGGCGCGCCGACGCGCTTCACCAAAGATTGCACGATGCCCGACGGCGTCTCATGCGGGCGGATGATACGGGCCGACAGGCCGAGCGCCCAGGCGGAGGCCGCCATCATCTTCTGATCGACGATGGGCTCGCGATTGGCCCAGTCGCCAGCGCCGATCTTGTCCTCGATCAGCCGGTCCTGCGTTTCGGTATCGGGCACGCGCAGGAGCGCTTCGGCCAGAACCATCAGCGCCAGACCCTCGCGCGTGGACAGGCCGAACTCGCGCATGAAGTCCTCGACGGCACCGATGCCGCCGGAGCGCGAGCGGATGCTTTCGATGAAGCTGCGCGCGCGCGCCTTGACCTTCTCGTCATCGGCGCCGAGCGCCTCGGCGGCTTTCAACAGCGCGGCAACCGCCTCGCGATCGCTCGGGGCATAGGGGGCGGAAAAGGGGGCGAGGCTCATCGAAAGCGCGGGCTCCAGAGGCTGGATAGGATCGAGCGGGAACCTACCAGAATCGCAACTTTCGTTCCCGGCGTTTATATGCTTTTGAACGATGGAAACGGATGCGCGAGGGGCTCAGGGCATTGGAAAACGCGGAGCTGGACGAAAAGGACCGGAAGATTCTCCGTGAGCTGCAGGCCGATGCGCGCCTTTCCACGGTGGACCTGGCCACACGGGTTCATCTCTCGCCGACCGCCGCCGCCGCGCGCGTCAAGCGGCTGACGGAAGACGGGTTCATTCTCGGCCATCACGCCCGTCTCTCGCCCGAGAGGCTGGATCGAGGGCTGATCGTTTTCGTGGAAGTGAAGCTCGACCGAACGAGCGAGGACGTGTTCACCGAGTTCGGCCGCGCCGCCAAGGCCAATTCGGACATCATGGAATGCCACATGGTGGCCGGCGGCTTCGACTATCTCCTGAAGGCGCGCGTCAAGGACATGGCGGCCTATCGCGCCTTTCTGGCGCAGGCGCTGCTGGAGCTTCCCGGCATCCGCGAGACGCATACCTATGCGGTGATGGAAGAGATCAAAAGCACGACGGCCCTGCCCGTCTGAAAGCCGCCGCCCGAGGGCGGCGGCCTATGCTCACGCGGCCGAGGCGTTGCGTGCGGCCATGCGGGCGCGAATGCTTTCGACATCGGCGCGCGGCGTCGAGGCGAAGAGCTTGCGCGTGTAATCGTGGCTCGGCGCGGCGAAGACCTCGTCACGCGAGCCGTATTCCACCACCTCGCCGTAATACATCACCATCACCTTGTCGGCGATGTAGCGCACGACCGAGAGATCGTGGCTGATGAAGACATAGGTAAGACCCAGCTCGTCCTGCAGATCGGCCAGAAGGTTCAGGATCTGCGCCTGCACCGACAGGTCGAGCGCCGACACCGGCTCGTCCAGAACGAGAAGGCTCGGGTTCAGCATCAGCGCACGCGCGATGGCAACGCGCTGGCGCTGGCCGCCGGAGAACATGTGCGGATAGCGATTGAAGTGCTCGGGGCCGAGGCCGACCTTGACCAGCATCGCCAAGGCTTTCTCGCGCCGCTCGGCCGCCGAAAGCGGGGTGTTGAGAGCCAGGGGCTCGGTCAGCACGTCGCCGATCTTCTGGCGCGGGTTGAGCGAGCCATAGGGATTCTGGAAGACGATCTGCACCTTGCGGCGCATGTCGGCCGTCACGCCCTTCGTCACGTCCATCTTCTGGCCGTCGATGAAGAGCTCGCCCGCCGTCGGCGCGTCGATCAACGTGAGGATGCGCGCCAGCGTGGACTTGCCACAGCCCGATTCGCCAACGATCGCCAGCGTCTTGCCCCGCTCCACCTGGAAGCTGACGCCCTTGACGGCCTGTACCGTCTTGGCCGGCGCGAAGAGGCCGCGCGCCACATGATAATCGCGCTTGAGGCCGCGCGCTTCAAGAACCGCGCTCATCGCATTCCCTCCAGCGCCATGGCATCGGCCACGGTCGGCAGTCGATCACCCGTCGCATTCTCCGGCAGGGCCGAAAGAAGCGCGCGCGTATAGGGGTGCTTGGGCGCCTCGAACAGCGATAGGACGTCCGCCTCTTCCATCTTGCGGCCCTTGTACTGCACCACGACGCGGTGCGCCGTCTCGGCAACGACGCCCATATCGTGGGTGATCATGATGAGTCCCATCGCGTGCTCTCGCTGGAGACCGACCAGAAGGTCCAGGATCTGCTTCTGAATGGTCACGTCGAGCGCGGTGGTCGGCTCGTCCGCGATCAGAAGCTTCGGATTGCAGGCAATCGCCATGGCGATCATCACGCGCTGGCACTGGCCGCCCGACATCTGATGCGGGAAGACCGAAAGGCGCGAGGCGGGGTCGGGAATGCCGACCGCCTCCAGAAGCTCGATCGCCCGGCGCTTGCGCTCGGCGCGGCCGAGGCCGAGGTGGAAGCGCAGGGTCTCGGTGAGCTGGAAGCCGACCGTGAAGCACGGGTTCAGGCTCGCCATCGGCTCCTGAAAGATCATCGAGATGTCGCGCCCGATGAGCTGGCGGCGTTCACGGCCCGAGATGGCGCGCATGTCGCGCCCATCGAAAAGCATGCGATCGGCCGTGACGGTCGCGGTCTTGGGCAGAAGGCCCATGGTCGCCAACATGCCGACCGACTTGCCCGAGCCCGATTCGCCGACAATCGCGAGTACCTCGCCCTTGTCGACGTGAAGATCGATCCCGTCCACGGCCTTGAACGGGCCGGAGGCGGTGTCGAAGCTGACGGTGAGATTGCGGATTTCGAGAAGCGACATGGAATCAGCTCCGGCGCATCTTCGGGTCGAGCGCATCGCGCAGACCATCGCCCACGAGATTGATCGCCAGAACCATGATCAGGATGGCAAGACCCGGCAGGGTCACGACCCACCAGGCGCGCAGAACGAACTCGCGCGCTTCGGCCAGCATCGTGCCCCATTCCGGCGTTGGAGGCTGGGCACCGAGGCCGAGGAAGCCGAGCGCGGCTGCATCCAGAATGGCGCTAGAGAAGGACAGCGTCGCCTGCACGATCAGCGGGCCCAGGCAGTTCGGCAGGATCGTCTTGAACATGAGGCGCATCGGCCCCGCGCCCACGACCCGCGCCGCCACGACATATTCCCGCTCCTTCTCGGCCATGACCGAGGCACGCGTCAGACGCACGAAATGCGGCTGGAGCACCAGCGCAATGGCGATCATCGCGTTGGTGAGACCGGGCCCGAGAATGGCGACGAGCACGAGAGCGAGAAGCAGCGAGGGAAAGGCCAGGATCACGTCCATCACGCGCATGATGACCGTATCCACCCAGCCGCGGAAGTAGCCGGCGACGAGGCCGACCACGACGCCCGTCGAAACCGCGAGAACCACGACCACGACGCCGATGAAGAGCGAATACTGCGCGCCGAACAGAAGGCGGGACAGGATATCGCGCCCCACCGCGTCGGTGCCGAGCAGGAACGCCGCCCGCCCCCCGGCTTCCCAAACCGGCGGCACGAGCAGCGCGTCGCGGTTCTGCGCCGTCGGGTCGTAGGGCGCGATCACAGGCGCAAGCAGCGCCAGGAGAACGATAAGAACGAACACGACGAGGCCGGCCACCGCGCCGCGATTGACCGAGAAATAGTACCAGAATTCGCGCAGCATCTGCCGGCGGCTTCCGGTCGTCACGTGAGGGTCCGGCGTGTTGGAGCCGATGCCGGACGCAGCCTCTTGAGCTTCGATATGGGTCATCCCGGCGTCTCCTTAGCGCGCGCGAACGCGGGGGTTAATGAGGCCGTAAAGAAGATCGACCACGAGATTGACTACCATGACGACGAGCGCGATCAGAAGGAGACCGCCCTGCACCACCGGGTAGTCGCGACGGAACACGCTATCGACCATCCATTTTCCGATGCCAGGCCAGGAGAAGATCGATTCGGTCAGGATGGCGCCCGCCATCAGGACGCCGATCTGCAGGCCGATCGTGGTGACGACCGGGATCAGCGCGTTGCGCAGCGCGTGAATGCCGATGACGCGGCGGGGTTTCAGGCCCTTGGCGCGAGCCGTGCGCACATAGTCCTCGCTCAGAACTTCCAGCATGGCGGAGCGCGTCTGACGCGCGATCACGGCGAGAGGGATGGTGGCGAGCACGATGCTCGGCAGGATCAGATGGCTTGCCGCCGAGGCGAAGGCCCCCTTCTGGCCGGACAGGAGACTGTCCACCAGCATGAAGCCCGTGACCTGCGGAAAGAAATACATCAACGAAATGCGCCCCGACACGGGCGTCCAACCGAGCGTACCGGAGAAGAAGATGATGAGAAGTAGGCCCCACCAGAAGATCGGCATGGAATAGCCGACGAGAGCCGTGCCCATGATGGTCTGATCGATCCAGGAACCGCGCTTCACCGCCGCGAAGACACCGGCGGGAACGCCGATCAGAACCGCCAGGACGATCGCGACCAGCGAGAGTTCGACGGTCGCGGGAAACAGTGTCAGGAACTCGGTCAGCACCGGCCGGCGCGTGACGAGCGACGTCCCGAAATCGCCGTGAAGCAGGCGGACCACATAGTCCATGAACTGGACGAAGATCGGTCGGTCATATCCCAGGGCCGACATGAGTTCGGCATGGCGCTCGGGGCTGATGCCGCGCTCGCCCGCCATCAGGGTGACAGGGTCGCCGGGCAGGAGCCGAATGAAGGAAAAGGCGACGAGAGCGACGCCCAGAAAGGTCGGCACGAGAATGCCGAGACGAGCCATAAGAAAGCGAAACATGGGGGCGCTCTACACGGTTCAGCGGGCGCGCGTCACCGCATCGGTTTGAATGGGCTGCATAAAGCAGATTTTTGACCAAAAGGAAAAGGGGCAGCTCTTGCTGCCCCTTCCCGTTTCAGGCGCGGCGTTCGCGCCTCAGTCCTTCAGATCGACGCCATCGAACGTGTAGTCGCCGAGCGGGCTCTGCACGAAGCCGACGACATTGGAGCGCATCGGCACGTAAACGATCGAATGCGCGATCGTCGCCCACGGGGCCTGCTCCTTGAAGACGACTTGCGCCTGTTCGTAAAGCTTGGCGCGCTCCTCCTGCGAGGACAGCGTCTTGGCCTTCTGCACGAGCTTCTCATAGTCTTGGTTGCAGAACTCGGCCACGTTGCTCGACGTGCCAACCGAATCGCAGCTGAGGAGCGTCGCGAGGAAATTATCCGGATCGCCATTGTCGCCGGTCCAGCCGAGCAGCACGGCGCCGTCGTGATTCACGTCGCCGGCACGCTTGATGTACTCACCCCACTCGTAGGACACGATCTCGGCCTTGACGCCGACCTTGGCGAAGTCCGCCTGGATCATCTCGGCCATGCGCGCGGCGTTGGGGTTGTAGGGCCGCGACACCGGCATGGCCCAGAGCTTCAAGGACAGATCCTTGACGCCAGCGGCCTCGAGCATCTTCTTGGCCGCTTCCGGATCGTAGGGATCGTCCTTGAGAGCGTTGTTATAGCTCCACATGGTCGGCGGGATGGGCGACTTCGCCTTTTCGCCCGCGCCCTGATAAACGGCCGAGATGATGGCGTCCTTGTTCATCGCCATGTTCAGCGCGCGGCGAACCTCGACCTTGTCGAACGGCGCCTGCTTGGTGTTGTAGGCGAGATAGCCGATGTTCAGGCCGGCCTGCTCATCGACCTTCAAGTCCTTGTTGGTCTTGAGCGAGGCGATGTCGGCCGGGTTCGGATAGGCCATCAGCTGGCATTCGTTCGCCAGAAGGCGCTGCTGGCGAACCGAGGCGTCCTTGGTGATCGCGAAGACCAGATCGTCGATCGGCTGCTTGCCGCCCCAATAGTCGGCGAAGGCCTGATAACGGATCACGGCGTCGGGTTGATATGCCACGAAGCGGAACGGGCCGGTGCCGATCGGCTGCTGGTTGAGCTGCGCCTGCTGGTTGCTCGCGGCGAGCTTGTCGGCATATTCCTTCGACAGGATCGAGGCGAATGGCATCGCGATATTGGCGATGAAGGGCGCGTAAGGCTCTTTCAGCGTGAAGCGGACCGTCAGATCGTCCACCTTCTCGACCTTCTCGACGAACTGCGGCATCGACATGGACGTGTAATATTCCCAGGACGCGCCTGGAACATACTGATGCCAAGGGTTGCTGGCGTTGCCCTGCCGGTCGAAGGAGAAGACGACGTCGTCGGCATTCAGATCACGCGTCGGCGTGAACAGGTCATTAGACTGCCACTTCACGCCCGGCCGCAGCTTGAACGTGTATTGCTTGCCGTCCTCCGAGACAGTCCAGCTTTCAGCAAGCGCCGGCTCGGTCTCGGTCGTGCCCTTCTTGAACTCGGCCAGACGGTTATAGATCGGGTGCGCGGAGGCATCGAACGTCGTGCCGGTCGTATAGAGGCCGGGGTCGAAGCCTTCCGGCGAGCCTTCCGAACAGAAGACGAAGGTCTTGGCCGAGGCGGCCGATCCGAGAGCCAGAACGATCGCCGTTGCGGCCAACAGCTTCTTCGCCAATGTCATCAATGCGTTCTCCATGAACGTCGAGGCGGCGCCATTGCCACCGGGAGCCCGCATGGAGACCACAAATCCAGCTTCGCGCAAGTCTATAGTCTGACCATTCACTCAAAAACGATCGTTGGAGCCTTCAAAGTGGTGCCCGAAACGCCCTCGATTGAGGCCAGAACCCGCGCCGCGATGTCACGATAGACCTGTGCATGGGGGCCGGTCGGGTCGCCGGCGACCACGGGACGACCGGCATCAGAGCTTTCGCGAATCACCATTTCCAAAGGCACTTCACCCAAAAACGGCACGCCCAACCGCTCGGCTTCGGCTCTCGCGCCGCCATGGCCGAAAATATCGTATCGCTTCCCCGTGTCCGGCGCGACGAAATAACTCATATTCTCGACGATTCCGAGAACGGGTACCTCGACTTTCCGAAACATCGCGAGACCCTTTCGCGCGTCGATCAGCGCCAGATCCTGCGGCGTGGACACGATCACCGCGCCGGCCAGCGGCACGGACTGCGCCATGGTGAGCTGGGCGTCGCCCGTGCCGGGCGGCATGTCCACCACCAGCATGTCGAGATCGCCCCACTCGACTTCGCGCAGCATCTGCGTCAGCGCCGACATGACCATCGGCCCGCGCCAGATCATCGGCGTTTCCTCTTCCACAAGAAAACCCATCGACATGGCCTTCAACCCGTAGGCCTCCAGCGGCACCATGGTGCGGCCGTTGCGTGTTTCGGGCTTGCCGGACAAATGCAGAAGACGCGGCACGGACGGCCCGTAAATATCGGCGTCCAGCAGACCGACCTTCATGCCGCGCGCCAAGAAGGCCAGCGCCAGATTGACAGCCGTCGTGGACTTGCCGACACCGCCCTTGCCGCTCGCGACCGCCACGATGCGCCGAATGCCTGGAATATCGGGGCGCACAGGGCGAGGAGCGGCAGGGGGCGCCGGCATGGCCGCACCACCCTGGCGAGGGCGGGGATGATGATGGGGATGCGGCGCGGCAGGCTGCGGCGGCCGCGCCGGAGCCGGGCGGGCAGCCATGCCACCGCCCTTTCGCTCGGCGGTCAGCGCGACCATTGCGGTGTCGATACCCTCGACCTCCGAAACGCGCCGCTCGGCCTCCTGGCGAAAGCCTTCGAACCGTTCCGCATCGCTCGCCGCGACGCTCAGCGAAAAGAAAGCCTTTCGATCCGCGACGAAGATATCCGACACCATGTCCCGCGACACGACATCCGCCCCCCCGTCCGGAGCGGGAAGGGAACGCAGGACATCGAGGATTCGGGTTTTGAGGGCGTCGGACATACAAGCTCCGTCATCAGCAGGCGCAGCGGCCGAAACGGACGGTCGCGCTCCCCATCTTGGTGAGATAGTTCATCTAGCGAGAAATGGGGAGGCCGGCTCCCGCACGGAGGCGAAAATGAGCGAAGACCCGGAGCCGACATCGTCCGAACGCGCACCCTATCTCAAACCGGATGACGCGGCCCGGGCGCTGGCGCGTCGTCTTCTGGGCGAGAGCCGCCATGCCGCGCTGGCCACGGTGACGATGCCCGCTGGACAGCCGCTCGCCACGCGCGTCGCCCTCTCGACGTTACCCTCGGGAGATGTGGTGCTTCTTCTTTCGGGCCTGTCGGAACACAGCCGCGCGCTCGCCAGCCATCCGCTAGCGTCCCTTCTCGTCGGCCACACCGTACCCGGCGATGGGCTGCGGTTGCCACGCTTGACGCTGCGAGGCCATGTCGTCCGGCTGGTTCCGGGTGCCGACGAGGCCAGGGCACGCACACGCTATCTGGCGCGACTGCCTGAGGCGGCGCTCTATGCCGATTTCGCGGATTTCGCCTTCTACAGTCTGACGATCGTGGACGGGCTGTTGAATGCCGGCTTCGCTCGCGCCCATCGGCTGGACCGCGCGGATCTCTGTCGCGATCCGTCGCCCGAGATGGAAGCTCGGGAGAGCGCTGTCATCCGTCATATGAACGAGGATCACGCCGACAGCCTGTCGCAGATCATCGCATCTCAGCGAACGACGGATCAAACGAACTGGCGGATCGCGACACTCGATCCGCTCGGATTCGAAGCGCTCTCGGACACAGGCGATCTGGTGCGGATCGACTTTGCGCAGGTGGTGGTCGAACCGGAAGGATATCGTCATGCCTTCGTTCGATTGGTGAAGGAGGCACGGACAAAGCAGGCGAGAGCAAAACCCTGACTGTCAGGGCTTGTATCCCGGCGGGCAGTCCGCGCGAAACCGATTTCCGACATCGTTCTGATAGATACAGCGCCCGGTCTCGCTCGCCGATTGCCCGATCAGCTTATCGCCTTCATGCGCCGTGATGGTCGGCAGCGTACCCGGTGCATAGGCCGAGATTCCGCCCTCCCCCAGTCCGAACACAGCGGGCAGGATGTCGGATCTGCATCCCGCCGCGGTCATGGCCGCTCCCAACCCAAGGGTTAACAAGGAAACGCGACGTAAAGCCTCGATTTGACGGTTTTGGGTCGGCATTCGCATTCGTCACCCCCAACGAAATGAGGCCGCCGTGAGAAACGGCGGCCTCGTGTTCAGATCATTCGGGCTTTCAGTAGCCGGCCGGGCAGTCGGCGTAGTAACGCTGGCCGCGACCGTCGCGGTACACGCACTGGCCGGGACGGTTGGTGGCAGCGCCGACAAGAGCGCCGCCCGCGCCGCCGACGGCCGCCCCGATCAGCGCGCCGCGCGCATTGCCGGTGATACCCGCACCGATCGCCGCACCACCGAGGGCACCGATACCCGCCGGGATCGCCACATTGCGATCGACCGACTGGCAACCGCTCAAGGCAAGGGTGCTTGCCGCAACGGCGGCGAGAATCATGGACTTCATTGGAAAGCCTTCTCCATTCAGGTGTCCCTGTTTGCGTTATAGCACCCAGCCAACATTCGACTAGGGCGGGGTTCAGCGAGCCGCGACGAGATTTTTGGGCTCACCCAGTTCCACCGCCAGATCACCGCCGCGCGTCAGAGCCCATGCGAGTGAAACAGAACGCGGGTTCTGGCCAGACGAGACGGGCACGCAGGTGGAGAAAATCTTCGGCTCGCCCGCTCCCGCCATTCGCATGGCCAGCGGGCGGGCCGAAGATTT
>NZ_LDQA01000054.1 GCF_001475935.1 Aureimonas ureilytica | reverse complement strand
AGCAAGGGCAAGGGGGGTGGTGCGGGCGCAGGGAGCGCAGCGACTGAGCCACGGCCCCCTTGACCGCGCGAGGGGCCAGCGGCCCCTTAGATAAGGGCGACAGCCCGCACAAACGCCCGGTAAAAGTCCTCTTGGAGCGAAACCGGGATGGTATCGTGTAGGGGAATGCACAGCGTCATGGTGCCGTTTCGGCGCACGGCCGGAACGCTATCCAGCTGGTCCAGGCGGACCCAGCACCCCTCGCTGCCGCCTGCGGGGTCCAGGCAGGCGAAATAGACAGTGAGATGGAACAGGCGGGCAAACACCCGCATCTTTCGGACTTCCTCCAGGTCGAAAATCAGGCCTTCGGGATAGAGCGTTTTGGCCTTCACATCGAACGCGACCAGGCCAACGCCTGGAATGCCGACCAGGTAATCCGGCCGCTTGATCTGCCCGCGTAAGGGCGCGGGCACGGTAAGGGGGGATTGCTCGACGTAGAGGTGGGGCAGCACGGATGCGTCCAGCCAGCGACGGAAGGTGTGTTCGGCGGCATGCCCTTTGGCGGCGTCGGCCGCGCGGATGCGCGGCGGGTGCGTGTTCTTGTTCACGCGGACTTATGGCGCGCGGGAAGCGGCGGCCCTGACGGGCCTGCACGCGCCGGCACGGGTGAGCTTTGCCGATGATGCGCCGGCGACGGTGCCGGCGGGCGCTCTCAATGACACAAAGGCGGTGCCGGTAGGCGGGACTGACCGGAGCCCATCACAAGGCGTAGGGAAGGCCTGCCGGGTCTCCGGGGGAGGGGTCAGGGGAGGCGAAAGCCTCCCCGTGGCCAACGGCCAAAAACGGCTTAGCCGTCACTATCTCGGGAGAATCCCGAATAGTGACGGCGACGGCACCAGCCGCCGCATTGGCGGAAATCCGCACCATACCGTGCCGTCAGGCAACTATCGCGGCGAGTGACATATGAGTGTTGCCCGAGCGAGTTCGACGCTCGAGCCCGGTCCCCGGATAGGGAAAATCAGCCGCTAAAGGCGCTCACGTTTCAACAGAAGGACTAGCCGCAATGGCATCAAGATCGTGCCGGGAAGCCCCGGAAAACCAGACCAACCGCATAGCTCCACGAGTTCAGCAGAGGTAGCCCGACAGAGGCAAACAACACGAAAACCGCGACAAGGATCGCCCCAGAAGGACCGTAAAGACAGGACGGCCGCGGGGAAATCCGCGGACGACGATTGTAGCGAATTTGCCCGGTGAGGCGGCCCGTACAGCCGCATTAGCCAGCCACTTATGCCCCTGAGGCATGCTTCCGACACCCAAGGGTTCGGCGGCTCGCAGAAGCACTAAACGAATGAAAGCCCCCGGCCATGGACGCATTGGCAAAGAGCCTGAAAGTGATGTGCGAGCACAACGCCGATGGTGCATTCACGACACAGGACCAGCGCGCCCGTGGGCTATCCATGATAGCCCATGAGCTGCGCGCCTTGGGCTATCAGGTGCCGGACGCTCGGAACCTCAAGCCCAAACACATTGAAGTCTTAGTCCGCCACTGGAAGGCGGAACGCCTGTCCGGCGCGACCATCCGCAACCGCATGTCATGGCTGCGCTGGGCCGCTGAGAAGGTCCGCAAACCTAACATCATCCCGCGCGATAATGCCGCTTTAGGCATTGAAAGCCGCTCCACCTATCGGGGCCAGAAGGCTACCGCGACCCCGGCCGCCAAGCTGGCGGCTCTGCCGGATGAACGCATGCGCCTGGCGGTGCGGCTGCAAATGGCCTTCGGCCTGCGGCTTGAGGAAAGCCTGAAATTCCGCGTTTCGGTGGCCGATAAGGGCACGCTTTTGACCATGCAGGGGTCGTGGTGCAAAGGTGGGCGCACGCGCTCGATGCCGGTTCTTATCCAGCAACAGCGCGATCTTCTGGACGAATTGCACCAGGTCTGCGGCGACGGCTCGTTGGTGCCCAACGGGGTCAAATTCGTCACCTACATGCGCCAGATGCAGCGTGAGGGCCTGAAAGCCAAAATTCCAAGCTTCCACGAACATAGGCGCTGGCACGCCCGCTGGAGATTTCGCACCATGGCGGGGGTGCCGTGTCCAGCTGACGGCGGCCCTCTGCATGATGATTTGAGTCCTGCAGAACGCGCCCGCCTCGATGCCGTGCGCTTGGAAGTCTCGCGTGAACTCGGCCACGGCCGCATTGACGTAACCGACGCTTACCTGGGCTTCCGTTGGGCCACCAAAGGCGGTGCGAAATGACGGATATTCGCTCCAAACCTCAAGCCATGCGGCCGGAGTTGGAAACCCTTGCAGAGGCAACCCGCTGCCAGGTGGCGCTTGAACTGTTTGACCTGGTGAAGGTCAAATTGGCCGTTACCAAAGCCGCCAAGGCGGGAAGGCTCACCTATGTGCTGCGCCCTCCGGTGCCATTGGATTTGCGCGGCACGCCAGCGGCGGGCAAGCTCAAGGAATGGGCCGATAAGGAAGGCTTGACGCTGGATTGGGGTACGCCCGAACCCGTTATGGAAGGCGGTTTTGAAGTCGCTCGCCTGGTGCCCGTAGCGGTCGGCTGGGGTGCGCCCCGCCTGGTTGTCGGTGACGGAAGTTAGCCGAATGGGCCGTTGCCCATCAGGTCTTCAAACAGCGGCCCGTCCTTAGCCTTTTCCTTCTCCTGGGCGCGCCGGTTGCGCATCATATCCTTAGCACGCTGGCGCTCGGCTTCTTTGCCTGTGGGGGCCTGGGCAGGCTGCTGCCGATCGGCAGCGGCGGCCTGCGGTTTTTCCGGTGTTGGGGCATGCTCCCTGGCGCGTTCAGCCTCTCGGCGCGCTCGCATTTGGTCCATAGCACGCTGTTGGGCGGCCCCTTTGTCCTGGTCCGGCCTTGGCGCTTGCGCTTGCGGCGCGGGCTGGGGCTGCCGTGGCGGTGCGGGTGGTGACGTGGGGCTAGGCTGCACGGGCTGATGGCTGCGCGGCGCTGCCGGATGCGGCGGGGGCGGTCGATGCGCGGCCTGCTCCGGTGCAGCCGCCTGAGGCGTGGGTATTGGCCGCGCGGCTTGAGGTTGATGCGCAGGCGGCTGGTGGGGTTGCGGTGCAGCTGCCTGCGGAACTGGCGTGGGGCTATGACGTGGTTGCGGGATAGGTGCTTGGCGCTCCTGGCCCATGTTCGGCGTTGGGGTCCGGCTTGGTGCTGGTGGCACGACGCGCGGCTGCCTACTGGCTTCGCGGGCGGCAGCCTGCTCGCGTGCTTTGGCTTCCCATGGCCGCAACCCGGCCGAATAAGCCGGGGCCTGCGGCTGTTTGGCGGCCTGCCCCATGCTTCGATCGGCTCCCTGCTGGAAACGGTCCATTTGGGCCGCGCGTTGGTTCTGGTAGACAGGGCTGGGAACCGGCCTGGGCGCGGGCACCTTGCGCGGCGCGGGCGGCTTTACCTGCTGCATGGCATTACGCAGCATGCGTTCCCGGTGGTTGGCCTCCAGCTGGCGCGCGGCCAGGGGGGCGAGATATTGGCGGGCGTTCGTCGCATCGTTGCGCCGACCGTTCGCGCCTCGGACGTATCCGCCTCGGCTGAGAATGGAGCCAGGGCGACGGCCAAAGGCCTGCGGCTTGTCGGACAGCCGCTGTAGGGCGGCATTCAGGCCGTGCTTTTTGGCGTATTCGTGGAATTTCCCATAGGCCTTGCCGGGGTCGCGGTAGGCTTGGGAGAAAACGTCCAGGAAGTAAGCATCGGCCAGCTGGGAGGCCATTCGCGCGTCGGCATGGTCCTTTTTCAGGGCCTCGTAAATCTGACTATCCTGCTGCGCATGCTCGGCTTTTTGCTGCTCATCCATGGCGTTTTCCCTTGCGCCTTCGTGGCTTCGGCCCATACTTTCAGCATGCTTAAAACTTATTCTCTCTTTGAGGGCGTCCTGACCTGGGCGCTCGGGTCTACCGCCGATAAGGTGGGCGACTATTTCGCTCGGCGTTCCCCCAGCAACCCTATCCGGCGTTGGCTCGAAAATGGAGCCGCCAAAGAGCGCGCCATGCGCGCTGAGTTCCGGCGCACGGCCGATGCGCAAGCCTGGTTCCGGGACATCCCCTGGGAAAAGCCCCTTCGCCGCCGCTGGCGCTAACGGGTAGCGTCGGGCATCCGACGCAAAACCGCGCTCTGCGAACTCCCGGAACTGCCGGTCAGCGTCGATCGCGTGCCAGAAGTCCGTTTCATTCTCAGGCGCTCGAATGGCCCGGTTATAGCCGGGCCTGCTGTTGTTTCCGTCGATCGCTGGATAATCCACGGTGCGTTCACGCGACCGCGCGCCAGGGCCATTGCGCCGGGTTCGCTGGCGGCTCTCGGCGGGTTTACCCTTGGCATCCATGGCCCGACTTTTCGGGCCTTCATGGATGGTCGGCGCTCGGCCTTCGCCCTGGTCGCTAAGGCTGCGCCGGTCCACGCGCTCCCCCCGTCCGGCACGCTCCAAGGCCTCGTTGGCGTGCGCTTCCCATAGTTCGCGCAGGCGCTCGGTGCTGCCCTTTTCGCTCAGCTGGGCAACCCGTTTCCCGGTCTCGTGATCGCGGTCTCGGAAGACGATATGCGCGTGTGGGTTGTTCTCGTCTTTGCCCTTGGTATGAAAAGCGGCGAGCCATCCGGCCCGCCCTTGGGTGACTGTCCGCGCAAAGTCGCGGACCAGCTGGACGCGCTGGGCGTCGTTCAGTTCTCGCGGCAGCGCGACCATAACCTTGTCCAGGACACGGGCGTTTGCCCGGTCCCGGTCCTCAATTTCGCGGAAATGGTTAGCGGCACGGCCGGGGTTCTCGGGCAGCCGTTCGGCCATGAAATGTGATAAGGCAGACTTACGGGAGATATAGCGAATGTGCGCGCTGGCGGTGTACGGCCGCGCCTGCGTGGTCTTTCCAATCGGCTCATGGTGCAGGCTATAGATGGCCATGCGAAAGCCTTTCCGGGGTCGGAAAGAGCGCCGGGTTTGCCGTGCAAACCCATAAGTGCGCTCTACTGACCCGGCCACCGTAAAAACAGGCACAGGAAAACGCAAGGCAGGCCCTCACCAAGAGGCACAAGCGGAGATCCGCCGTAGGTGGATCTGGCGTTCGCTGGACGGTGCCGGGACGGTGCAACGCGCGGGCGTCACGCCCTCTTTAGAGGGTGGCGCAAAGCCCGCGCCGGGGTCCGGGGGTATCCCCCGCGCGGCCGGTTGTTCGGCCTCTTGCTAAGCGTGTGGCGGCATGTGGAAATGCCCTAGGGTAATCCTGGGAGGGACAGGCCATGAAAGAGTGGCTGTTGGGAATGGGTAAGAAGGCCATGGATGCGGGCGCGGCCCGCCTGGAGGACGAAAAGCAGCGGCGCGCCGAGCCGCCGCTGACGATAGCGGAGGACAACCAATACGCGCGGTTTGAGCGTATCCGGGGCCTCGTTCACATGGACATGATGAAGGCTTTGCCGCCGCATCCAGGCGAGGTCACATCGCGCAACCGGCGCGAGGTTCGGGCCTTTCTCCAGTCACCAGCCTTTGCCGATGCCGTAGCGTTTGGCGAGAAGGCACGCGACGACAGGCAACGGCGCGATCGGGAACGGGAGTTAGCCGACCAGGCCGAGCGATTGGCTGCCATTAACAAATTCTACGACAATGAACTGAACGTCATATCGGTGCCGCTGGACATGCTGTGGGCCAAGGTTTCCAGCATGGAAGCCGTGGCCCTCTCGCAGGAATTCAACGATGAAGTGACCCGCTCGCAGACGTTTACCGGGGGCGGGTCCGGCGAACAGCGCCTGCTTGAAGCGGTCTCGATTATGAGCCAGGGCAGCAAGCTTAGCGCCGGGATGAACCAGAGCGTTATCAAGCGCACCCTGCGCGACTTCCCGGAAGGCCACCGGGCCATTCTGCGCCTGGCGGAAATTCTCCAGCATTTCGGCCGCCTCACTGAGGACCAGCGTTACAAGATCGCGCTACCGTTGGCCTGGAATGAGGGAAAATCGCAGATTGAAGCGCCTAAGTCCGTGAGCGGACCCCGTGAGCGGGCCGCGTTCATGGGGATTCTCAGCCGCACGATTTTGTCCAAAGCCGGGACGGCTGAAAGTGCTGTGGAGACGGTCCAAAGCGCCTGCCGATCGGCCATGGATGGGGGAGTGCCGAGCATGCAAAAAGAGGTTTTGCAGCGTTACCTCTACAGCGGCACCCAATGGCTGACGTCAGATGAAGCCGTGAAGCTGGCCCCCAATGGGGCGACCGATACGGCCTTGCGTTTGGGCGGCTTGCCGGACGGCAAGGAATTGCTGTTCGATCTGAACGAATCCTTGGCCACGATCGCCCCGCCAGGGTCGGGCAAGTCCACGTCTCACGTTATCCGCAACCTGCTCTACCTCAAGGCCCCGGCCGTCGTGCTGGACATTAAGGGCGAGGTCTACGGCGCCACAGGTGCGTGGCGCCAGGAAAACGTGGGGCCGGTCTACAAATTCGCGCCGACTGACCCGGCAAATTCCCTGCACTTCAACCCGTTCGATTTTATCTCGACCGACCAGGATGAAGCCTACGACCAGGCGCAGCGCCTCGCGGAGCTTCTGACGACGCCACCGGACGCCAAAAAGGGCGGCTCGGACCCTTATTGGGACGAACGGGCGCAGATGGTCATAAGCGCCTTCGTGCTGCATGTGGCGCTGACGGCTGAGGGCTCTGCCCGCTCGATGGATACCGTCCTGGAAATGCTGGCCGGCAATCCGCTGGGAGGCGATGGCACGACTGGACCTTATGACGAAACCCTGTCGGCTATGATGGTCAGCGATGTGTCGCGTCTGCGGCGCATCGCCAATGCGCTGTTCTCCCTCCCGGACAAACAGCGTGAAAGCGTGTTCGACATGGCCCGCAATGCGCTGGACATATGGGAATCCCCTTCGATTGCACGGCTCACCAGGCGCACCACGTTCCGGCCGGAACAGCTGCGGGCTGAAAACGCCACGCTCTACCTGTGCGTAGACCTGCCGGACGTGAAGCGGTTTAGCTCGGTTCTTCGGGTGCTATTGGGCATGACCATTACGCACCTCTGCACGGCCAAGCCGGAATCCCAGGCAAAGCCGGTGACGGTGTTCCTCGATGAAATGCCCCGGCTGAAGCGCATGGACGTGATTGAACAGGCCTTGGAGACGGGGCGCGGGTTCGGGGTCCGCATGTGGCTGTTCATGCAGAATTTCGGCCAGTTGGAAACGATGTACGCCAATGCGCGGGGCATGCTGAGTAACTGCATGGTCCGCGCCTACATGAACCCGGAGGAAGACACCGCCGTTTGGCTTTCAAAGCATTTGGGCGAGCAAAACGGGCTGCTCGATGGCCAGCGCAAGCCGCTGATACCCGCCTACACGCTGACGGGCAGCGAGTACGCCGACAAAATGGTGCTACTGATCAACCGCACGAACAATGCGACGTTGAACAAGCGCCCTTATTTCCAGGATGGGAATTTGACAGGTCGCGCGGCGTCTTGATCGGGCTGAGGGCTGGCGGCTCTGCTGCCAGCCCTTCCCCTCGAATGCCATGGGCCTGCATTCGCATTAGGACGCCCGTAGAAGCGTTTTCTGGCCTATAATGGTAAACGGTCTATCAGGGATGAAAAAACGCGCCTATGGGCCGCTTATGGCCTCCCTGTCGTACCTTATGCGCTGGGCTGCTGTCGGAAGGGCGTAGGCACCTCCGTTTGGTCCCTTACCTTTTCATCATTCATCAAAAAAATTTATCGCGCACGCGCTTTTTCTGAAATTCTGAATAGGTTTTCTGAGAAGGGCTTTCTGTCAGACGTTTCTGAATCTTTCTGTTCTATATAGAGGGCGCGACCAACTCTGCGTGGATAGCGCGACCAACTCTGCGCTAGAGCGCGACCAACTCTGCGTAGATTGAGGAGGTAGCGCGACCAACTCTGCGTAGGGGCGCGACCAACTCTGCGTAGCTCGAAAACAAGCCCTTGATTCAGCTGTAAAAGTTTTCGCAGGGGGCGCGACCAACTCTGCGTAGCGATTTGGAGCCTGAACCGGCTGCTGCGGCTGTTGAAGCGCGCGACCAATTCAGCGCAGTTAAGTCACTGCGAATGTTGGCCTTTTAGCAGGGAAAGCCTAGGATTTCCGGGAAATGAGCGTGCGCTTGGGGATAGCTAGGGCGGTGCTGTCCGCCTGGTCCATTTCCAAGCCGCGTGCCGTGAGCTTCACCGGCAGCTTGGGAAACAACTCTTTGATGCTCGCCAAGTCCTCGGCCAGGTGCGCGCGGAAGTCCCGGTCACGGGCAAAGCCCTCACCAAACTGCTCCTTGAGAGGCTTCCAGTCCAAAACGAAATGGTCGTTCAATCGGGTGATGCGGTAGGTAATCCAGAACAGAAGGTCCAGGCGGCGGGCGGACCCGGAGAACGCCTTGAGCGCCCGAATGTCGATCGGCAGGGCGTGGTTCTTCAACTCGTCAAAGTAGCGTCGGGAAAACTCGATCTTGGACGGCCAAAGGCTCCGCTGGGCGGGGTCTTCTCCGAACCACAGTTCAACCTTCTCCAGCGGCTTCACGTCCACCATGGCGGAACGGGTGCCGTCCCAGGCGCTGAATTCCATGCGGCAGGCTGCCAGGGCGCGTAGCTGCTCCTTGAACGGTGCCAGGGAGCCGCGTTCGCCACCCGTGACGGTAAAGCCCATGTCGTGCATGAACCCGGAAAGGGTGTCGGCGGTCTCGACAATGGGGCTATCGTTGCGCAGCGCCTCGGTGGACAGGTGCGCCATAATCAGGCGCGCCTTCGGCCCCCATGGAATAGGCTGCTGTACGCGCTCGCCGCTGGGGTCCATCAGCCAACCGGCCGTCACAACAACCGACATGCGGCCTTGGCGGCGTTCAAATTCGCGCTTGTCGGCGGCGAGGCGGCGGTAAGGCAGGCCACAGATGGCCAACGGCGTGGGCAGGAAGCGCAGGCCGTCAGGCGCTGGGCCTTCGGTCTGGATAACCTCCCGGATGATGGCGCGGCGGCGTTGCTCGCGCGGCATCGCCGCCAAGGCTGACCGTTTGGCCTCGGCCTCGGCTGCCGCTCGATCGCGGTCGGCCTGCATCCGCTCCAATGCCCGGATATGCGTGTCACGAAAGGCCGGACTCTCGGTCTCGGTCTTCGCAAGCTTCTCCAGCAAATCGGGGTCGCGGATATTAGGCGGGTTCACAGGCTGATTTTTACGTTGATTCGGTTGGCTTGGGAATTCGGCTGCCCATTCGGGTAGCAGAAAACCGGCGTTGTGGTCGTTACCCGGCTGCACCATGGGACCATGGTTTTGCGGTCCCATGGCTCCACGGTTCTTAGCCGTTGGTCGCCCGGTAGTGTTCCCACATCACCTGGAAAAGGTCGCTCATGCTCATATCGCGCTCGGCGGAATAGGCCTTGAAGGCACGGCGCATGTCGGCCGGGATTTGCACAGCCAGCTGGACGCTGCCCGTACTTGGGGCCTTCTGCGTGTTGGGCAGGCTGACGACTTCGGCAGGAAGCTCGCCCTTGGAGCCTGCGCGCTTTGACGGTTTGGCAATGGATAGGGCGCTCATGCGGCTTTCTTCCCTTTGGTCTTTTTAGTCTCGGCCTGAGGCTGTTGCAGCGTCTCCACGATGGAGGCAAAGCAGCTGGTGGCGCGCTCGTTCAAGCTTGGGAATGCCGTTTCGGTCATAGCCATGCCAAGGTCGCTGGCGCGACGGAACGCGGTGCGCTCCGGGAGTGACCCCGTTGCGACCCGGAAATTTGTGCGCTCCAGATAATCGCGTGCCTCGGCCACTTCGGCGTCACTGTCGCCGGTGCGGCTGAGGACAAACACGATTTTCTCGACCGGCACGCCCTTGGCTTTAAGCTCTCGGGCGAGGTTCACGGCCGGGTCCAGGTCGTCCTTTGCGGTGCAGGTCGGAATGACCACGATATCGGAAGCGCGGCTCATTTCCAGCGTTTGGGCGGTGGCATGGGGTGCCCCGTCCAGCACCATCACGTCCAAGCTGGCTGCATCGGCGAGGGCCTTCTCCACCCTCTGATAAGCCTCGACCCGGATTTCCGGCGTGTGCTTGTTCTTATGACGGCGCTGCATCCAGGCAAACGACGTGGCTTGCGACACGTCCATGTCGGCAATTTTCACGTCCCAGTTTCCTGGCATGCGGGAAAACTCGGCGGCAACCAGGCGGGCGACGGTGCTTTTTCCGCACCCTCCCTTCTGCGCCACAACGCTGATGATGTAGGCCATAGGCTTGCTTTCTTCGGTTCCGTGGTCCCGCAAAACCATGGGACTGCGGGACCATGTTCCCCTGATAACCTTACTCCGAGCTTAAAGGGAACCGTGGAGCCGTGGAAACGCGGAACCCCTGTAACGTGGTAGCCACAAACCATGGCACTGCGTTTCCATGGTCCCATGGAAACAAAAAACCACGGGACCGTGGTTTAGTGAGTGGTGGCTTGGATAGGTGGCCTATCCTTCTACGGGCCAACAGGGGTCGGGGCGTTCAGCTGCGGGGTTGATCGGCTGTACGTCTGTCCAGCTAGGCGGCTTGATAATTAACTGGCCGTCTGCCTTCGTAACCGTATCGGGGAACTGAGCGTTATAAAGGTCGCCATCATCGATATAGACCACGAATGAGCCGACCCTAGTAAGGCTGGCGGACGGAATCACAGCCTCAGAGCCGCGCGAGCGCCGTGGAGCGACAATCCCAACCGGCTTGCCCACTTCTTGCGTCACAATGCGGATGGGTTCGATAAGGTCGGTGTCGTTGGAAATGACAAGGGCTTCATCAAAGCGCCCCATGAGGGCGTCACGGACCAGGTGAACGCCTAGGTTCACATCGCTGCCTTTCTCCTCGACCTTGGCCACCTGGACCACGCGAGGGGCGGGGAGATTCCAAACGTACTCGTCTGGCTTCGCTTTAGGCGGCTGGCTGAGGAAGGCCCATTTTTTGCTGAACAAGAAGCGCCCGTGATGGATGCTGATTTCCGGTACTGTTTTCAGGGCCGATAGATACAGCTGCTGCTTACGGGGTGCGTCTGCATCGATCTTGGAAGAAACGCGGGCTGTATAGTAGTTGACGCTTTCGACCGTATTGCCTGGGCTGACAAGCAGGTCAGCAAGTGCCTTCAAGTTAAGCCAGCGGAATTCGCGCTGCCTCTGCAATCTCATATGGTAAAGATTGAAACCGTCGATATAGACAAACGTGCGCATGCGAAAAGGTTTGCCACAAAACTCAAAAGCCGCCAAGGATTTCTCCTAGACGGCTCTTGGACCGACAGCACGCTGCCGGTGGGTTCGACAACGTTATGGGGAGATGTAGCGTTAAGCGCAACCCCATCGTCTCAAGCATGCTAGTGACAACGTCACTGGGTGACGTTGTCACTAGCATGCTCACAAGGCTTTGTCAATCGGCTAAAAGCGGCGTAAATCCTTGACTTTTTCCCCAATATGAAACGTTATTTTGTTGCAAAAAA
Source organism: Aureimonas ureilytica (assembly GCF_001475935.1). Classification (GTDB taxonomy): domain Bacteria; phylum Pseudomonadota; class Alphaproteobacteria; order Rhizobiales; family Rhizobiaceae; genus Aureimonas; species Aureimonas ureilytica_A. Next base: position 90 of record NZ_LDQA01000054.1, on the reverse strand, counting down.
GGAAATGCAACATGGAAAAGGCGCTTAGCTCGGCCGCTTATGAGCGTCGCTTGCAACAGGAAATCGAATCTCTCAACGGTAGAATCACGG
>NZ_LDQA01000053.1 GCF_001475935.1 Aureimonas ureilytica | reverse complement strand
GGGATCGCGCAGATAGGCGGCATAGGCGCCCGGAAGATGGCCGCGCGGACCGGGCGCGCCTTCGTCCGTGCCGCCCGCGCCCAGCCCGGCGCTGTGGAACGCGTCCACCTCGGCCGTGGTCTTGGCCGCGAAGCCGATCGTCACGCCGTTGCTGGTGGGGGCACTGCCATTGCCGGGCTTGGCGACGATGAAGGCCGGCTTGTCCCGGCCATAGAGCACCCAGCCGTTGCCGAAGGGTCCGAGATTGTTGACGCCGAGCGCGCCCAGCGCGGCGTCGTAGAACGCGGCCGAGGTCGCGACATCGGTTGCGCCGATCATCACATGCGAAAAGACGTCGTTTCCAGAAATCACGGCCATCGCTTTTTCTCCCATTCGGAACGCGGCCGCGCAGACGCGCCGTGCCCCTGTGAACCCATTCCGGCACGATCGGGCCGGGCGCTCGATCCACCGCCCTTCAGCGGAGGGCGGATCGATGCGCGACTGTGACCCCGGTTTGCGCCGGGAGACAGCACGGACCCGCCATGGAAAGGCGATGAATGCGTCATGGGGCGAAGAGAGTGGCGAGGGCTGGCCGGAGCTTCGGGAGGCGAGGGCGCGTGACGGCCGGCTCGCCACAGCCTCGCGCGCCCGCCATTACCAGCGGACGCGTGTTGTCATGAGATCGTCTCAGCGGGCGCGGGGGCCGAGAAGGTGCAGCGGGGTGCGATAGGTTTCGCGCGCCGTGAAGGCCGAGATCGCCGCGATCACCGAGGTGATGGTGACGAAGATGGCCACGGGATGCCAGCCGGTCGGCCCCGTGCCCTGGATGGCGGCGGCGATGGTCGGGGCGAAGCCGCCGAGCGCGAAGCCGATCTGCGTGCCGATCGCCATGCCCGACAGGCGCACCCGCGTGTCGAACATCTCGCCATAGAGCGAAGGCCAGACGCCGTTGGCCGCCGAATAGACGACGCCCAGAAGCAGGATGCCGAAGACGAACATCAAGGTGACATCGCCCGAGGAGACCGCCCAGAACATCGGCCAGACGGTGGCGGCCGAGCCGAGCGCGCCGAAAATGAAAACGGGGCGGCGGCCGATCCGGTCGGCCAGGATGGCCCAGAGTGGAATGGCGGCGAGCGCCACGAGATTGGCCGAGATCAGGACGAGCAGCGTGGTCGCCTGCGGAATCTTCGCCTCGCGCACGGCATAGGCCAGAACGTAGTTCGCGCCGATCGTGCTGACCACCGAAACGAGCGCGGCGAAGACGACGCGCAGGACATCGCGCCATTGCTCGCGGAACAGTGTGACGACGGGCGCGCGCTCCGTCTTGTTCTCCTCGCTCTCGAAGGCCGGGGTTTCGGGCAGGGTGCGGCGAACCCAGAAGCCGACCGCGACCACGAGGGCGCTCAGAAAGAACGGGACGCGCCAGCCCCAGGAGAGAAGCTGGTCCTCAGGCAGGGCGGTGATCGGCAGGAACACGAGATTGGCGAGGATCAGCCCGGCCTGCGTGCCCGACAGGGTGAAGCTGGAGAAGAAGGCGCGCCGATGCGCCGGCGCGTGTTCCAGCGTCATGGAATTGGCGCCCGCCTGCTCGCCGGCGGCCGAGATGCCTTGAAGCAGGCGTGCCACGACCAGCATGGCCGGAGCCCAGATGCCGGCCTGCGCGTAGGTCGGCAGGCAGCCGATGATGAAGGTCGAGAAGCCCATGAGGAGAAGCGTGAAGGTCAGAACCTTCTTGCGGCCGAACTTGTCGCCGACATGGCCGAGCACCACCGCGCCGATCGGGCGCGTGATATAGGCGACGCCGAAGGTCGCAAAGGACAGCATCAGCGCCGCCTGCGGGTTCTCCGACGAGAAGAAGAGCTTGGGAAAAATCAAGGACGCGGCCGCGCCGTAGATGAAGAAGTCGTAGTATTCGACGGCGCTGCCGATCCAGCTTGCGAGCGCCGCCTTGCGGGGGGCCTGCATCTCGTGCGGATGTGCCTCGGCCGTGGCCGATCGCGCGGAGCTTGATCGCACCGAGCTTGCCTCAGATATCATGGTTGTTCCTCCTCTCGGTGGTGTGTCGGACCCGGCCCGTGGCTCTCCCAGCCTGACGGGGCGCGGGGCGTGATGTCAGCTGGCGCTGGTCATCTCGGTGAAGTGGCGGCGCATCCGCTCGGCGTCGGGGTCAAGGCCGGTGAAGAGCCGGAAGGCTTCCACGGCCTGGAACACCGCCATGCCGCCGCCGTCGAGCGTGCGGCAGCCGAGCGCGCGCGCCCTGCGCAGAAGCTCGGTTTCGAGCGGGAAATAGACGATTTCCGCGACCCAGAGGCCGGACTGCAGCCACTCGGCGGGCAGCGGCAGGCCCGGCAGCTTGTCCATGCCGGTGGGCGTGCAATGGGTGAGGCCGGTGGCGCTGGCGAGATCGGCCTGGAGATCACCGGCCGCCCGCGCCCGTCCCGCGCCGAAGCGCTCGCAGAGCGAAGCGGCGAGGTCTTGCGCGCGGCTGGGCTCCACATCGGAGAGGATCAGCTCGGCCGTGCCCAGCGTCAGCAGCGCGTGGGCCACCGCCGCGCCCGCGCCGCCCGCGCCGAGCTGCACCACGCGCGTCATCTGCGCGCCGGGCAGGCCGCGCCGGAAGCCTTCGGCAAAGCCCCACCAGTCGGTGTTGTGGCCGATGCGACGGCCTTCCCGCAGCACCACCGTGTTCACCGCGCCGAGCGCGCGCGCGTCGTCCGACAATTCGTCGAGATGCGGAATTACCGCCTGCTTGGCGGGATAGGTGATGTTGAGCCCGGCAAAGCCCATGCGCTCGGCCGCCGTCAGAAGCTCGGGCAGCGCCTCGACGCCGAGGCCGAGCGGCGTCAGGTCGATCTTCTGATAAAGAACGCGCAACCCTTGCGCATCGCCCTCGCGCTCATGCATGGCCGGGGTGAGCGAGCGCTGAATGCCCGCGCCGATCAGGCCGGCCAGAACCGAACGCCCGCGCTCTGGCCCGGCGTCCTGCGTGTTCGCGTGTGACCGCTCCTGCACCAGCAGAGCCATCCGCGCCTCCCAAATGTCTCGAAAAAAGCCACGCTCCCACGGGCATGGCGCAAAATTTGTACGAACTGGTACGTTCGTGTCAAGAGCCGACGAAGGAATTGCTGTTTAGCTTTCGCCCCGGATCGTCGCGGCCACCGCGCGCAGCTCTTCCAGAAGGATCGCGGCGGAGGGCGAGGGGGCGATGCCGGCGCGCAGCGTGATGCCGACCGGCCCCTGCGTTTCCCGCGTGCCGAGCGCAAGGCGCTTGAGGGTGCCGGCGGTGAGATCGTCCAGAACGACGCCTTCCGAAATCGCCCAGATCGCATCGCTCGTCTGGACATAGGTGCGCGAGAAGGCGAGCGATACGGTTTCGATTACGCGCGGCGGCGCGGGCAGGTTGGCGGCGGTGAAGAGCCGGTCGAGCACCGGGTGGATCACCGAGCCGGGCGGGGGCAGGAGGCATTCATAGGCCGCGAGATCGCCGGGTTCGAACGGCTTGTCCGCCAGCGGGTGGCCGGCGCGCACCACGAAGACGATCGGCTCGGAATAGAGATGCTCGAAGACGAAGCCGGTCATCGCTTCGGGCTCGCCCATGCGCCCGATCACGATGTCGAGCCCGCCCTCGCGCAGCTGGCCGGCGAGATAGTCGTTCGGCCCCGTGACGATGCGCGGCACCGCGCCGAGCGAATGGGTCATGTAGCGCCGGATCGCCTCGGGCAGGAGGCGGGCAGAAACGGTCGGCAGCGCGCCGACGCGCACGGGCAGGGCGCTGGGCGAGGCCGCGCCCTCCACCTCCTCGACGCCCCGCCGCAGCGCCGCGAGGCTGGCCTCCGCGTGGCGCAGGAAGAGTTCGCCATAGGGCGACAGAAACGCCCCGCCGCGCGAGCGCGACAGGAGATCGACGCCCAGGATCGCCTCCAGCTCCTTGATCGTCTTGGACACGGCGGGCTGCGTCACCGAAAGTTCGGCCGCCGCGCGCATCACGCCGCCCTGCCGCGCAACCGTGACGAAGGTTCGGAGATGTCGCAGGCGAACGGCGGAGAGGGACATCGGCATAACCTCTAAGTTATCGCTGTGGCACCAATCATCATTTTACATAAGGGATCAAGCGGCCTAGCTCTCACGTCATGTCTGGGGAGGACACAGATGGCCTTCATCACCGCCAATGGCATCGCGATCCATGCCGAGGTCGAAGGGCGCGCGGGCGCGCCGCGCCTGGTGTTCTTGAACTCGCTGGGGTCGGATCGCCGCATCTGGGGCGAGACGGTCGCGCGGCTTGCCTCACGGTTTCAAATCCTGACCTTCGACCAGCGCGGCCACGGCCTGTCCGAGACCGGGGCCGAGCCCATCACCATCCCGCTCCTGGCGGGTGACGTGACCGCGCTTCTGAACGCGCTCGGCTGGAGCCGCGTTTCGCTCGTCGGCCTGTCGATCGGCGGTCTGATCGCGCAGCACCTTGCCATCCACCATCCCGAGCGCGTCGAGCGGCTCGTGCTTCTGGATACGGCAGCGCGCATCGGCTCGGTGGACTCGTGGAACGCGCGCATCGCCGCGGTGCGGGGCGAGGGGCTCAAGTCCATTTCCGAAACCGTCCTGCGCGGCTGGGTGTCGGAGGGTTTTCCCGCCGCGCAGCCGGCCCGCTTCGCGGCGTGGCGGCGCATGTTCGAGGCGACGCCGGCGGAGGGCTATGTCGGGGCCTGCGAGGCGCTGCGCGAGGCCGATTACACCGATCTCGTCGCCACCATCCGCGCGCCGACCTTGGCGCTGGCGGGAGAGGGCGACCGCGCCACGACGCCCGACCTCGTGCGCGCCACGGCCGAGCGCATTCCCGGCGCGCGTTTCGAGGTGATCCCCGGCACAGGGCATCTGCCCTGTCTGGAGCGCGCCGAGGACCTTGCGGCCCTCGTCGCCGGCCATGTCGGGACGAGCGAGGACACGGAGACGAGCCGCTTCGAGGCGGGCATGAGCGTGCGCCGCGCCGTCTTGGGCGAGGCGCATGTGAACCGCGCGACGGCCGCCATCACGCCCTTCGACGCGCCCTTCCAGCGTTTCATCACGGAAGGGGCTTGGGGCTCGGTCTGGGCGCGCAGCCATTTCACGCGGCGCGAGCGCTCCATCGTCACCATCGCGCTTCTGGCCGCGCTGGGGCAGGATGACGAGGTCGCCATGCATGTGCGCGCCACCGCCAACACGGGCGCGAGCCCGGAGGATGTGGCCGAGGCGCTCCTGCATGTCGCCGTCTATGCCGGCGTGCCGGCGGCCAATCACGCGATCAAGATCGCCAAGACGACATTCACCGAGATGACATGGACCGAGCGGGAGGGCGCGGCACGATGAGCGGTTCCTATTTTCAGCGCGACCGGGACTGGCATCCGCCCGCCCTGACGCCGGGCTACAAGACCTCGATCCTGCGCAGCCCCCGCAACGCGCCTCTCTCCCTGCCGACGACGCATTCGGAGGAAACCGGGCCGGTCTTCGGGCACGATCTGATCGGCCCGCTCGACAACGACCTGATCCGCAATTTCAGCCGCGACGGCGGCGAGGCCATCGGCCAGCGCATCGTGGTCTATGGCCGCGTGCTCGACGAGAACGCCCGCCCCGTGCCCGGCGCGCTGGTGGAGTTCTGGCAGGCCAATGCGGGCGGGCGCTATCGCCACAAGAAGGAAAGCTATCTCGCCGCGATCGATCCGAATTTCGGCGGCTGCGGGCGCGCGATCACGGATGGCGAGGGGCGCTATTCCTTCCGCACGGTGAAGCCCGGCGCCTACCCCTGGCCGAACGGCGTCAACGACTGGCGGCCGGCCCATATCCATTTCTCGGTGTTCGGCCACGCCTTCGCGCAGCGCCTGATCACGCAGATGTATTTCGAGGGCGACCCGATGATCTGGCAATGCCCGATCGTCAAGACGATCCCCGACCGGGCCGCGATCGAACAGCTCGTCGCCGCGCTCGACCGCAACGCCACGATCCCGATGGACAGTCTGGCCTACAAGTTCGACATCGTGCTGCGCGGCCGGCGCTCCACCCTATTCGAGAACCGGATGGAGGGGAACTGATGGCCCAGCGCCTCGACTATCTGAAGGAGTCGCCTTCGCAAACGGCCGGCCCCTATGTCCATATCGGCACCAACCCGAACTGGGTGGAGATCACGGGCGTCTGGAAGGACGATCTCGGCCTCGTCATCGTCGGGCCGGACACCAAGGGCGAGCGCGTCATTCTGGAGGGCCAGGTGACGGACGGCGCGGGCTCGCCGGTGCGCGACGCCCTCGTGGAGATCTGGCAGGCGGATGCGCAAGGCTTCCACAATTCGCCAGCGGAGACGCGCGGCCAGGCCGACCCCGCCTTTGCCGGCTGGGCGCGCCAGCCCTTGTCGGAAGGGGACGGCACGTTCCGCTTCGAGACGATCCGTCCGGGCCGCGTGCCCTATCCCGATGGCCGGCTCCAGGCCCCGCATGTCACAGTCTGGATCGTCGCGCGCGGCATCAATCTCGGCCTCCACACGCGGCTCTATTTCGGGGACGAGGTGGAGGCCAACGCGGCCGATCCGCTTCTGAACCGCATTCCCGAACCGGCCCGGCGCGCGACCCTGATCGCCCCGCGCACGGAGAGGGACGGCCTGCCCGTCTTCCGCTTCGACATCCGCCTTCAGGGCGAGAACGAAACCGTCTTCCTGGATATGTGACCTCATGGACAAGAGCCTTTCCAGCCTCAGCGAGGCGGTCTCCGGCATCGAGGACGGCGCGACCGTCATGATCGGCGGCTTCGGCGGCTCGGGCGCGCCGATCGAGCTGATCCACGCGCTGATCGACCGTTTTCTGGCGACGGGTTCGCCTAAGAACCTGACGGTGGTCAACAACAATGCCGGCAACGGCCATGTCGGCCTCGCCGCCCTGATCGAGCAGGGCATGGTCGCCAAGCTCATCTGCTCCTTCCCCCGCTCGGCCGACCCGCGCGTGTTCACGGAGAAGTATCTCGCCGGCGAGATCGAGCTGGAGCTGGTGCCGCAGGGCACGCTCGCCGAGCGCATCCGGGCGGGCGGCGCGGGCATTCCCGCCTTCTATACGCCGACCAGCTACGGCACGGATCTGGCCAAGGGCAAACCCGTCGAGGAGTTCGACGGCCGGCCTTACGTGCGGGAGCACTGGCTGAAGGCGGATGTCGCGCTGATCAAGGCGCATAAGGGCGACCGGCTCGGCAACCTCACCTTCAACAAGGCGGCGCGCAACTTCAACCCGCTGATGGCGATGGCCGCGAGCGTCACGATCGTTCAGGTGTCTGAGATCGTCGAGCCCGGCGCGATCGACCCCGAAAGCGTGGTGACGCCCGGAATCTTCGTGCAAGGGCTGGTCGAGGTCGCCAACCCCGCGCAGGAAGAAGAGCTGAACCGCGCCAACGCGGTCTACCCGGAGAAGGTGGCATGAGCACCAAACTCACCTCCACCCAGATCGCTTGGCGCGCCGCGCAGGACATTGCCGACGGGGCCTATGTCAATCTCGGCATCGGCTTTCCCGAAATGGTCGCGAAGTTCCAGCCGCCGGGCCGCGAGGCGATCTTCCACACCGAGAACGGCATTCTGGGCTTCGGCGAAGCCCCAGCGGCCGGCGAGGAAGACTGGGACCTGATCAATGCCGGCAAGAAGGCCGTCACGCTCAAGCCCGGCACGGCTTTCTTCCACCATGCGGATAGCTTCGCCATGGTGCGCGGCGGGCATCTGGATGTCGCGATCCTCGGTGCCTATGAAGTCGCCGAGACCGGCGATCTCGCCAATTGGTCGACCGGGCCGAAGGGCGTACCGGCGGTGGGCGGGGCGATGGATCTGGTGCACGGAGCCAAGCGCGTCGCCGTCATCACCGAGCATGTCACCAAGGACGGCAAGCCCAAGCTGGTCAAGCGCTGCTCGCTGCCGCTGACGGGCGTGGCTTGCGTCACGCGCATTTATACCAGCCTTGCCGTGATCGACATCGAGAATGGGCATTTCGTCTTGCGCGAGAAGCTGCCCTCGCTGTCGCTGGACGAGCTTCAGGCTCTCACGGGCGCGGAGCTTCATCAGGACGGCCCCGTCTTCGACCTCATCGTGCCGGAGCTTTGACCATGCGCGACGCCTTTCTCTGCGCCTATCTGCGCACGCCCATCGGCCGCTTCGGCGGCGCGCTCTCGTCGGTGCGGGCCGACGATCTCGGCGCGGTGCCGCTCAAAGCCCTGATGGAGCGGCACGCCTCGCTCGATTGGGCCGCCGTGGACGACGTGATCTTCGGCTGCGCCAATCAGGCGGGCGAGGACAATCGCAATGTCGCGCGCATGAGCCTCCTGCTCGCGGGCCTGCCCGACAGTGTGCCGGGCACCACGATCAACCGGCTCTGCGGCTCGGGCATGGACGCGGTGATCCAGGCCGCGCGCGCGATCAAGTCCGGCGAGGCCGAGCTGATCGTGGCGGGCGGCGTGGAATCGATGAGCCGCGCGCCCTTCGTCATGCCCAAGGCCGAAACCGCCTTCTCGCGCCACGCGGAAATCCACGACACGACCATCGGCTGGCGCTTCGTCAATCCGCTGATGAAAGCGCAATATGGCGTGGATTCCATGCCGGAGACCGGCGAGAACGTCGCCGAAGATTTCGCCATCTCGCGCGCCGATCAGGACGCCTTTGCCGTGCGCTCGCAGAACAAGGCGGCGGAAGCGCAGGCGAACGGACGGCTCGCGACGGAAATCGTGCCCGTCACCATCCCGCAGCGCAAGGGCGATCCGAAGGTGGTGGACACCGACGAGCATCCGCGCGCCACCACCATTGAGACCCTCGCCAAGCTCCCGACGCCCTTCCGCAAGGGCGGTACGGTGACGGCCGGCAACGCGTCCGGCGTCAACGACGGCGCGGCGGCGCTGATCGTCGCCTCGGAAGAGGCCGCCAAGCGCCATGGCCTCACGCCCATCGCGCGCGTTCTCGGCGGCGCGGCGGCGGGCGTGGCCCCGCGCATCATGGGCTTCGGCCCCGCGCCGGCGTCGAAGAAGCTCATGGCGCGGCTGGGGCTCACCGCAGCCGATTTCGACGTGATCGAACTCAACGAAGCCTTCGCCAGCCAAGGCCTCGCCACCTTGCGCGACCTCGGCATTGCCGACGACGACGCGCGCGTGAACCCGAACGGCGGGGCCATCGCGCTCGGCCATCCGCTCGGTATGTCGGGCGCGCGCATCGCCGGCACGGCGGCGCTGGAGCTGCAACTGAGCGGCGGTCGCCGCGCGCTCGCGACCATGTGCATCGGCGTCGGCCAGGGCATCGCGATCGCGCTGGAGCGGGTGTGATGCTCGCCCGCGCCTCGCTGGCCGCCTCGCTGATCGAGGACGCCGAGATTTCGGCGCTCTTCGGCGCGCAGGCCGAGATCGCTGCTATCCTGCGGTTCGAGGCGGCGCTGGCTCGGGCGGAGGCTGACATCGGCACCCTGTCCGAGGCCGCCGCCGAGACGATCGAAGACGCGATCAAGTCTTTCGCGCCCGATCTCGCCGCGATCGGCCAAGGCATGGTGCGGGACGGCGTGCCCATTCCCGTTCTGGTGAAGGCGCTGCGCGCGGCCGTGGGCGAGCCCTATGGGGCCTTCGTCCATCGCGGCGCGACCAGCCAGGACGCCGTCGACACCGGCCTGATGCTGCGCATGAAGGTGCTGCTCGGCCTCCTCTGCGGTCGGCTGGATACCATTCTCGCGGCGCTCGAAACCCTCGCGGATACGCAAGGCGCGACGCCACTCATGGCGCAAACGCGCATGCAGGCCGCGCTGCCCTTCACCGCCGCCGACAAGCTCGCCACCTGGGCGCGCCCGCTCGCAGCCCATCGAGCGCGCCTCGCCGCGCTCGGGGACGCCCTGCCGATCCAGCTCGGCGGGCCGATCGGCCATGGCGTGAGCTTCGGCGCGCCCTACGAGGCGCTGCGCGCGGAACTCGCCGCCCGCCTCGGCCTTCGCGACGCCGCGCCCTGGCACAGCGACCGCACCCTCATCCTCGACATCGCGCAGAGCTTCGCCCTTCTCACCGGCACACTCGGCAAGATCGGGCAGGATTTGGCGCTCATGGCGCAGAACGAGGTCGGCGCGGTGTCGCTGCCCGGCGGTGGCGCGTCCTCGGCCATGGCGCACAAGCAGAACCCGGTCGCGGCCGAGGTGCTCGTTTCGCTGGCGCGCCTCAATGCGGGGTATCTGGGCACGCTCGCCCAATCCCTGGTGCATGAGAACGAGCGCTCGGGCGCGGCCTGGACGCTGGAATGGCTGGTGCTGCCGGAGATGGCGCAGGCGTCGGGCGCGGCGCTCAGCCATGCCTCCGTGCTGCTCGCCGGCCTGCGCTTTCAGCCGCGAACGGAGCCGTGATCCCGTCCGCTGCTTTGCCGGCTTGAGATCGCCCCTCTCTTCGCCCACCATCCGCGCCGAGCCCGCCTATCCGTTTCGTCCACCCGCCGACACGCCGACCTGTTGGAGCCGTCTCATGAAGACCTCGATCGCCACCGTCTCCTTGTCCGGCGACCTGTCGGAAAAGCTCGCCGCCATCGCGCAGGCAGGCTTCGGCGCGGTCGAGATTTTCGAGAACGACTTTCTCGCCTTCGATTCCGGCCCGCGCGAGGTCGGGCGCATGGTGCGCGACGCCGGCCTCACCATCTCGCTGTTTCAGCCCTTCCGCGATTTCGAGGGCCTGCCCGAGCCCCAGCGCGCCAAAGCCTTCGAACGCGCGCGGCGCAAGTTCGAGACGATGAACGAGCTGGGCACCGACCTCATTCTCATCTGCTCCTCCGTGTCGCCCTTGGCGCAGGGCGGCATCGACCGGGCGGCGGACGATCTGCGCGAGCTCGGCGATGTCGCGAAAGCGGCCGGCGTGCGCGTCGGCTACGAGGCGCTGGCCTGGGGCCGCTTCGTCAACGACCATCGCGATGCCTGGGAGATCGTGCGCCGCGCCGACCACCCGAATATCGGCCTCATCCTCGACAGTTTCCACACGCTCTCGCGCGGGCTCGACCCCGCCTCGATCCGCTCCATTCCCAAGGACAAAATCTTCATCGTGCAGATGGCGGATGCGCCCAGGCTCGACCTCGATCTTCTGTCCTGGAGCCGGCACTATCGCAACATGCCGGGGCAGGGCGATCTGCCGGTGGCCGATTTCATGGCCGCCGTGGAGGCCACGGGCTATGACGGCTATTACTCGCTGGAAATCTTCAACGACCAGTTCCGCGCCGGCTCGGCCCGCCAGACCGCCGTGGATGGCCGCCGCTCCTTGATCTACATGATGGACCGGCTCAAGGCCGAAGGGCGTGCGGTGAAAGGCCCGTCCGAGCCGAACCCGCTGCCCCCGCCCGCCCGGACGGCGGGCGTCTCCTTCGTGGAGTTCGCCGCCGACACGTTCTCGGCGCAGTCGCTGTCGAAGCTTCTCCAGTCCATCGGCTTCGCTCATGCCGGCACGCACCGCTCCAAGGACGTGGAGCTTTACGCGCAAGGGAACTTGCGCGTCGTGATCAACACGGAGGTCGAGGGCTTCGCGCATTCGGCCTATGTGGTGCACGGCACCAGCGTCGCCGCGCTCGGCCTGCGGATGCGGGACGCGTCGGCCGCCTTGTCGCGCGCCGAAGGGCTGCTCGCCACGCCCTTCCGCCAGCCGGTTGGGCAGGGCGAGCTGGAGCTTCCCGCGATCCGGGGCGTCGGGGGAAGTCTTCTGTATCTGGTGCCGGAAGCCGAGGCGCTGGATCGCCAGTGGGAAACCGATTTCGACCTGAAGCCCGGCTGGAACAAGCATGACGGCGCGGGCCTCAAGGCGGTGGATCACATCGCGCAGACCGTGCGCTTCGAGGACATCCTGTCCTGGACGCTGTTCTACCGCTCGATCTTCGACCTGAAGCCCCTGCCGGCGGTGGAGGTGCCCGATCCCGGCGGCTTGGTGCTGAGCCAGGTGATCGAGAACGCCGATGCCAGCCTTCGCATCGTGCTCAACGGCTCGCAATCGACGCGCACGCTCTCCTCGCGCTTCGTGTCGCAATTCGTCGGGCCGGGTGTTCAGCATATGGCGCTGAGCACCGACGACATCTTCGCGACCGCCGCCGCGCTTGCCGCCAATGGCGTGTCCTTCCTGCCCATTCCGCAGAATTACTACGACGATCTCGACGCCAAGTTCGATCTCGCGCCCGACATGCTGGACGCCATGCGCCGCACCGGCATCCTCTATGACCGCGACGAGGCGGGCGACTATTTCCAGATCTACCTGAAGGCGCTCGACGGCGGCTTCTTCATCGAGATCGTCCAGCGCCGCGCCTATCGAGGCCTCGGCGCGGCCAACGCGCCCATTCGCTTGGCGACGCAGGCCCGCCAGACGCCGGTGACCATTCCGCTTCTCTGAGCCCAGCCCGGCAGGAGGCGCCGTTCCCTTCGGTGGAGGGGGCGGCCTTGGCGGATCGAAGGCGAGACGAACCAGGGATCATCCAAACGCCAAGAGCGCCTCCCCCGAACTTCGGTTCGTTGGAGGCGCTCTCGTTTGTGCTTCTGTGAAAAGGCGAGCGCGAGAGCCGATCCGGCTTTCGCTGGAGAACCTTAGTGCAGGATTTCGCCGAGGAAGGCGCGGGCGCGCTCGTGCCGCGGGGCCTGGAAGAAGGCCTCCGGCGTGTTCTCCTCGATGATCTCGCCATCGGCCATGAAGATCACGCGGTCGGCCACCTGCCGGGCGAAGCCCATCTCGTGCGTCACGCAGATCATGGTCATGCCGTCGCGGGCAAGACCCACCATCGTGTCCAGCACTTCCTTGACCATTTCCGGGTCGAGCGCCGAGGTCGGCTCGTCGAAGAGCATGGCGATCGGCTCCATGCAGAGCGCGCGGGCAATCGCCACGCGCTGCTGCTGGCCGCCCGAAAGCTGGGCGGGATATTTGTCGGCCTGATTGCCGATCCGCACGCGCTCCAGAAAGCGCCGCGCGGTGGCCTCGGCCTCCTCGCGCTTGGCGCCGCGCACGCGCATCGGGGCGAGCATGCAGTTTTCCAGAACCGTCATATGCGGGAAGAGGTTGAACTGCTGGAACACCATCCCGACTTCGCGGCGCACGATGTCGATCGACTTCTGCCCGTCGCTGAGCTCCGTGCCATCCACCACGATCCGGCCCGACTTGATCGGCTCCAGATGGTTGATGCAGCGGATGAGCGTCGATTTGCCCGAGCCGGACGGCCCGCACAGGACGATCTTCTCGCCGCGCTTGACCGTCAGGTTCACGTTCTTGAGGGCGTGGAAGGAGCCGTAATACTTCTCCACGTTGTCCATGCGGATCAGAATGTCGTCGCTGGTAGCGGTCATCGGTTCCTCCCGTGCCCGGCGTGCGCCGTTTCGGGCGCGCGCACGAGGATGTCTTTACTGGCTGACGGTGAAGCTGACGCCGTCGATCGTCGCCGGCAGGTCGGTCACCGGCACCTGGAGCCATTCGGCATAGGAGGCCTTGTAGCCCTCGCTGCCGATATAGCTCTTCAGGAAGTCGTTGAGCGCCGCGTTCCAGTCGCGCTCGCCCTGACGCGTCGCGACGCCCTGATACAGCTGGCCGATTGGGAACTTGTTCTCGTAGGTGCCGGGCGAGGCCTTCTCGAGGCGCTGGATATAGAACTGGTTGGAGCCGACCGCCTGCACCTGGCCCGACAGAAGCGCCTGAATGTTGGCGGCGTCGTCGTCGAAGCGGCGGATATCGGCTTTCGGCGCTTCCTTGGTGAGGATCGTGTCCATGGGCGCGGAGCGCGGCACGCCGACGCTGACGCCGGCGAGCGAAGCGGCATCGGGCAGCTTCGCGCTCTTGGCGGCCGTCACATAGAGCGTGTTGGCGGCATAGGGGTGACTGAACTGCACGGATTTGGCGCGCTCGGCCGTGATGCCGACGGAGGCGATCAGCATGTCCACGCGGTTGGCGGTGAGCGCGGGAATGCGGTTGGCGACCGCGAGCGGCACGAACTCGGCTTCCAGCCCGAGGCTCTTGGCGAAGGCGCGGCCCACCGCCGCGTCGAAGCCCTGCGCTTCGCCCGTCGTGGACAGGCAGCCCCAGGGGCAATTGTCGGCCTGGATGCCGATACGCACCTTGCCGGCGGCCTTGGCCTCATCCAGCGTCATGGCACCGGCGGGCAGGGCGGCGGCGATCATCGCGACAGCGGCTAGGCCGAGACCGAGCGTGCGGGTGAGCGTCTTCATCGTGATGTTCCTCCTCTTTTATTCTTAAGCAGTTCGGCGACCGCGCGCCGCCTCTTAACGGGCGGCCTGCGCGAGCCGGCGCTCCATCCGGCTGCCCCAGAGCGACAGGGGCCAGCACATCAGGAAATACAGGACACCGACGATCCCGAACACGAGAAGCGGCCGGAAGGTCTGGTTGGAGACGATCTGCCCGGCGCGCGAAAGCTCGATGAAGCCGACAATGGCGGCGAGCGAGGTGCCCTTGAGAAGCTGCACCAGGAAGCCGATCGTCGCCGGCAGCGACAGGCGGAAGGCCTGCGGCAGGATGACGTCGCGCATGAGGCTGCGATATTTGAGGCCGAGCGCATGGGCCGCCTCGCTCTGGCCGAGCGGCACCGCCTCGATGGCCCCGCGCCAGATTTCGCCCAGAAAGGCCGAGGCGTGGGCGGTGAGGGCCACCGCGACCGCCAGCCACGGGTCCACGTTGAAGCCGAAGAGCGGCAGGCCAAAGAATACGACGAACAGCTGCATCAGAAGCGGCGTGCCCTGGAACACCACGATCCAGGCCTTGGCGGGCCAGCGCAGGGCGCGGTGTTTCGACACGCGCGCCAGGGCCACCACGAGGCCGAACAGGATGCCGCCGACGAAGCCGAACGCAGTCAGGATCAGCGTCCAGCCGAGGCCGCGCAGGAGAAAGAGGATTTCCGGAAGGCCGATCGTGCTCGTTCCCATATCCCGCGCCTCACTTCGTCGGATAGTTGAAGGACAGGCGCGCGATGGCGGCAAGACCCGTCATCAGGAGCCAGGACAAGACGAGATAGATGCCCGTGATCGTGAAATAGACCTCGAAGGAGCGGAACGTGTCGCCGTCGATGCGCTGGGCGACGCTGGTCAGCTCGAAGGCCGAGATCGAGGTCGCGATCGAGGTCATCAGCGTGAGCAGCACGAACTGGCTGGCGAGCGAGGGGAAGATCGCGCGCAGCGCCGGCTTCAGGATGATGAGGCGGAAGATGTCGGCGCGCGACAGGCCGAGCGCGAAGCCCGCCTCGCTCTGGCCCTTCGGAATGCTCTCGACGCCGCCGCGAATGATCTCGATGGCATAGGCCCCGCCATTGAGGCCGAGCGCCAGGATGGCTGTCGTCGTCGGGTCGAGCCGCACACCCGCCAGGGGCAGCGCGAAGAAGATGAAGAAGATCTGAACGAGGAACGGCGTGTTGCGCACCAGTTCCACGAAGGCGATCACCAACCCCGCGCCGATGCGCGAGTTGGATCGGCGCACGGCAACGCCCGCGACGCCGATGATCATGGCGAGGATCATGCCGCAGAGCGCGAGCCAGAGGGTGCCGAGCGTGCCCCAGGCGAGCTCCGGCCAACGCGCCAGGACGGCGCCGAAGTCGAGTTCGACGTTCAAGCCTGTTCTCCCATCGAGCCGTCCCCATGTCTCTCCCGGACAGCCCTATGCCAAGCCATCGCAAGAGCGTCACCGAACGTCAAATACCGATTTCGTAATCCACGGAACATCATGTTAATCTGCCCTCCTGCAAGAGCCGGGAGAGAGCGGTGGCCAAGGACCTGACGCTGCGCCAGATCGAGGTGATCCGCGCCGTGATGGTCGCGGGTACGATCCAGGGCGCGGCCAAGCTCATGGGCGTTTCGGCGCCGGGCGTCAGCCGCCTCCTGAAATACACCGAGGACACGGTCGGCATCCGCCTGTTCGAAAGGAAGGGCGGCGTCTTCCTGCCCGCCTCCGAGGCGCAGATGATCTTCGCCGTGGTGGATCAGGTGCATCGCGAGATCGGCAATCTCAACGAGGCCGTCAGCCTGCTGCAACGCGGGGACAATTCGGTCCTGAGCTTCGCCTCGGCCCCGTCCATCGCGCAGTTCATCGCCGCGCGGGTGATCCGCTCGCTGCGCCAGACCTTTCCCAATCTCGGCATCGATCTCAACGTGCTGAAGATCGAGGAGACGGCCGATTACCTGCTGCTGGAGCGCGGCGAGTTCGTCATCATGAGTTCGCCCAGCACCCATTCCGCGCTGGTTTCGCGCCCGCTGGCCCAAGGGCGGCTCGTGGTGATCGTGCCGGAGGGCCACGCCTTGGCGGCTCGGGAGGCGATCTCCATTCACGAGCTGGCGCGGGAAGCGGTGATCGGCGTCGATCCCGGCGATCCCTACGGAGCGGCGCTGGCGCGGCCCTTCGTGGAGGCCGGGCTGACGCCACATTACACGATGCGCGGCCGCTTCGCCCAGACGGTGGTGTCGCTGGTGCGCCATGGGCTCGGCGTCGCGCTGATCGACGAGTTCTCCGTGGCGGAGGTCTATATGCCGGGTCTCGTCCAGCGCCCGCTGGCCGAGCCCAGCGTGATCGTGCCCTATGCGCTGATGAAGCGCGGGCGCGTCCTGTCGAGCTTCGCCGAGGACGCGATCGAGCGCTTCCGGGCCGAACTGGTGCAAAGCTCGGGCGCGGGCGCTTCGTAGCGCGGTCATGAGGCGGCCGGCTCGGCTCTCGCCGCGAACCAGGCTTCGAGCGCCGCCTGCGCGTGCGTCTTGCCCAGGGGGATGGCGAGCGCCTGGGGAATACGCAACACGTCGTCCTCCATCAGCCGCACCGCCGCGTTCTCCCGCGCCAGCCCCGCCAGGGTCGAGCGGATGCCGGCCACGAAGTCGCACTCGCCATTGAGCAGGGCGGCGCGCGCGGCCTTGGGGCTGTCGAAGGGGACGAGTTCGGCCTGGGCGGTGCTCGCCTGGAGATGCGCCGTATAGGCGGCGCCGCGCACCACCGCGATCCGAACGCCCTCAGCATCCGCCCCTCGGCAGGTCGAGATGTCGGAGCGCCCGAGCGTTGCCAGCGTCGCATCGACACTGGCGAAGGGTGGCAGGAAGTGGATGCGGTCGCGGCGCGAGGGCTCGACGGCGAGCACCGCCGCGTCCCAGGCGGCCATGTCGGCGAGGATCGCCCCGCCCGAGGCGAAGGGCAGGATCTCCACCGCGATGTCCCAGTCGGCAGCCAGCCGCCGCGACAGATCGATCGCCTTGCCCTGGAAAGCGCCGGGGCTCGTCTCCGCCGCCATCTCGGCATTGGCGACATTGACCGCCAGCCGGAGCGTGCCGGTCGGCAGGAGCTCTTGCCGCGCGGTGTCCGTGAGCCAGGCCGCGCTCACGTCTGAAACTCGGCTGCGAGGGCTTCCGTCTGGCGGGCAAGGATGCCGAGATCGACGCCCACCGCCGTGAAGCTCGTGCCGAGCGCGATGCAGCGCTTGGCGAAACTTTTGTCGGGCGTCAGGATGCCCGCCGGCTTGCCGGAGGCACGGATGCGCGCGATCGCGCCTTCCACGGCCGCGACGACCTCGGGGTGGCCGGGCTGGCCGACATGGCCGAGGCTGGCGGCGAGATCGGCCGGGCCGATGAAGACGCCATCGACGCCCTCCACCGCCGCGATCTCCTCCAGCCGGTCCAGCGCCTCACCCGTCTCGACCTGCACGAGAAGGCACAGCTCGCTTTCGACCGTTTTCGCATAATCGGCCACCCGCCCGAAGCGCGTGGCGCGCGTCAGCGCCGAGACGCCGCGAATGCCGGATGGGGGATAGCGCATGGCCCCCACGGCGGCGCGGGCTTCCGCCGCCGACTGGACATAGGGGATCAGCAGCGTCTGCGCGCCGATATCGAGAAAGCGCTTGATGAGCACGGGATCGTTCATTGCCGGGCGCACGACGGGCGACACGGGGTAGGGGGCCAGAGCCTGAAGCTGCGGCAGGACGGTGAGCACGTCGCCCGGCGAATGCTCGGTGTCGAGCAGAATCCAGTCGAAGCCCGACCCCGCCAGCGCCTCCGTGACGAAGGCGTCGGGGATCGCCGACCAGAGGCCGATCTGCGACCGACCTTCGCGGAGCCCGGCCTTGAAAGCATTGCGGGGCAGGGGCAGGGCGGTCATGTGAAGGACACGCCGATCGCGCCGCAGGGGCCGTAATCGGCGTGGATCACGTCGCCGGGGGCGATGTCCACCGGCCGTGTGAAGGAGCCGCCGAGCACGATCTGCCCTTTCTTCAGGCCCGCGCCGACATCGGCCAGCTTGTTGACGAGCCAGGCAATGCCCGCCGCCGGGTGGCCCATGATCGCGGCCGACACGCCGGACTCCTCGATGATGCCGTTCTTGGACAGCGTCGCGCCGATCCAGCGCACGTCCACGTCGAAGGGGCGGAACACCCGGCCGCCCACGACGATGGCCCCGAAGGCGGCGTTGTCGGCGATCGTGTCGGTGATGGCGCGCGGCACGTCCGTGCGATAATCGATGATCTCCAGCGCGGGCACGACATAATCCGTCGCCCGCATCACATCGTGAATGCGCGTGCCCGGGCCTTCCAGGTCTTCGCCCATGACGAAGGCGAGTTCGACTTCGAGGCGCGGCTTGATGAAGCGCGTGGCCGGGATCTGCGCGCCATCGTTGAACAGCGCGTCGTCGAGAATGCGCCCGTAATCGGGCTCGGTCATCTTGGAGGCCATCTGCATGGCGCGGGAGGTCAGGCCGATCTTGTGGCCGGCCAGCCGCGCGCCACGGGCGATGCGCTGCTCGGCCCAGAGATCCTGAATGCGATAGGCGTCCTCGATCTCCATCTCGGGGTATGTGCGGCTGAGCTGCACCACTGGCACGCGGGTTTCCTCGGCGCGCAGGATGGAGGCGGCGGCCTCGCGGCGTTGGTCGTCGGTCAGCATCGTCTCGGCTCCTTAGAGACTGTTTCGGAAGTCCCCCGGTCGGCTCGCCGAGTCTTTCAGCCCCTCACTTCGTTGCCAATCCTCGCCGATGCCACCGGCATCGACTGCGTTTGGCGCCTCGTGGAGCGGCTGAAATCCCTCGCCGCCCCTCCGCCGGGGACTTCCGAAACAGCCTCTTACTTGATGGGCGGGCGCGGCAGCACGGCCTCGCCGGGTTCCATGACGTAGGTGTAGTCGAGCTGCACCCACGGGCCCGCGAGGTCGGGCCGGTCCAGGTGGGGCTCGGTGTGCTCCACGAAATCGCCCGTCAGCGCCTTGGTGACGCCGAACTGCACATCCGAGTCGATCCAGGGGCAGGACGGGTCGAAGACCTGGGAAATCAGCGTCTTGTAGCCCGGCTTGAAGATCAGCGCGTGGAGATGGGCGGGGCGATAGGGATGGCGGCCCTGCGCCTTCAGGAGACGCCCGACGACGCCTCCGGTCGGGATCGGATAGCCGATCATGCGCACCGACCAGAAGGAGAAGCGGCCGTCCGCGTCGGTGGTGAACTTGCCGCGCAGGTTCATCTCGGCCTGCTCGGGGTCCTGGTTCTCGTAGAGGCCGACGGGCGAGGCGTGCCAGACATCGACCTCCGCCCCCGCGATCGGCCGCCCCTCGGCATCCTCGACGCGCGCCGTCACGAAGAGCGGCGTGCCCGGCGTGTCCGAGCGGATGATCGATCCGCCATTTTCCACGCGCGGCGAGTTCAGCCGCCAGAAGGGCCCCAGCAGGGACTGCGAGGTTTCCGTCTGTCCGCCCTCGCCATTGTTGAGGAGGCACACCAGCGTCGAGACGCCGAGCGAGCCCGACATGAGCACGAACTCGTTGTGCGAGTCGCTGGCCAGCGCGCCGATCTCGTTGAGGATCGCGGTGGCCTCGCGGAACTCCGCCTCGGTCAGCCGGACGTCGCGCACGAAATCATGAAGATGGCGGATCAGCGACATCAGGATCTCCCGAAGCCTCGGGTCCTGCGTGCGCGCCATCACGCCCAGCACCGCCGGCGTCACGTCCTCTTGCGTGCGAATGACCATGCCAGAGCCTCCCTCTCCGGGTCGAATAGCTGACCGATCATCGATTATTCGTCAAGCGGTTTGCATCCGATCGTCTTGATCGAAGGCGATGCGGCGCCGTTCCATCCCGAGAATTCCATCAGGGAACCCTGCATTTGAGGCATTTTCAGGCGTTCAGATGGACCGCAGCAATGTCCGAACCGGTACGCTCACAAAACGAAGCGCCGCGCATTGACAGGGATCATCGTTTTTCGTAGCCATCTTCGATGAGAGCTTGGGAGCACGGGACAAGGCTGTGGCGGCTTCGTTGAGCGAGCGGGAAGACGGCCGAACGCCAGGGACGGCAGATGCCGCCGCCGTGCGCCCCCTCCTGGACGACGGCAAGAACACGATCGCCAGCCAGCTCGTCCACCGCCTGCGCGAGGCCATCGTCTCCGGCCAGTTGGAGGCGGGGGCCAAGATCAATCTCGATCGCGCCCGCCAGAACTTCAATGTCAGCCTCAGCCCCTTGCGCGAGGCCCTGGCGCGCCTGATCGCCGATGGTCTGGTGGAGTTCGAGGACAATCGCGGCTACCGCGTCACCCCGCTGTCGCTCGCCAATCTGGAAGAGATCACCCGCCTGCGCGTGGAGATGGAGACATTCGCGCTGCGCGAGGCCATGCGGGTCGGCGACGTGGAATGGGAGGGGCACGTCATGCGCGCGCTGCACCGTCTCAACCGCGCCGAGCGCGATCCCGCCCGGCCGGAAACGCTGGAACTCTGGGAAGAAGCGCATCGCGACTTCCACCTCACGTTGATCTCGGGATGCCGAAGCCCGCTGCTTCTGAATTTCTGCGGCATTCTCCTCAATCTCAACGACCGCTATCGCCGCACCTTCCTGACCCGCACCGCAGGCGACCGGAACGTGTCGGCGGAGCATAGCGAGATCGGCCAGGGCGCGGTCGCCCGCGACATGGACTACGCCTGCACCAAGCTCGGCGACCATATCCGGCGCACCGGCAACAATCTCGTGCGGCATCTGGCCGAGAAGGGCATCGCATGACGACTCAGGCCGTTCCGCTCGGAGTCGCGCATTTCTCGGCCATCGCGCTGCCGCCGCTCGATTTCGTGCGCGCCGCCGCAAAGGCCGGCTTCTCGCGGGTGGGCTTGCGCCTCCACCCCGCCTTTCCCGGCGCGCCCTTCTACGAGCTGCCGGCGGGCAGCAGCGCCGCGCGGGACGTGCGTTCGGCCTTGGCGGATCACGGCCTCTCGCTGTTCGATATCGAGTTCGTGGTTCTGTCGCCCGATTTCCAGCCCGAAACCCTGACGGGAATGCTCGAAGGCACGGCGGCGCTCGGCGCAAAGCGGCTCAGCGTCTGCGGCGACGATCCGGACGAGGCGCGCCTCACCGACACGTTCGCGGGCCTGTGCGATCTCTGCGCGGGGGTCGGCATGAGCGTCGATTTGGAGAATATGGGCTGGCGGCCGGTCGCGACGTTCGAGGCGGCGCTGCGCGTCGTGGAAGCGTCCGGCCGCGCCAATGCCGGCGTTCTCGTAGATGCGCTCCATCTGTTCCGCAATGGCGGGCGGGTGAGCGAAGTCGCGAGCGCTCCGGCCGGGCGGGTCGCCGCGCTGCAGCTTTGCGATGTCCGGGGGCAGGCCCCAATGAGCGCGGAAGGAATGGTGGCGGAGGCGCGCGCGGGGCGATTTGCGCCCGGCGAAGGGATGCTGCCGCTTGCCGACCTCCTCGCCGCCGTGCCAAGGGAGGCGGCCGTCGCCGTCGAGGTTCCGATCGCAGAAGGCCGCGAGCCAGCCGATCACCTCGCGCATCTGGCGCGGTGTGCCAGACATGTTTTGGGCGGTCATAACCTGCCCTGAGCCGAAGCCGTGTGACCCGCCGGGAGGGCAGGTCGCATGTCGAACATCTGGCCGCAGGCGCGGCCAACTCATCATCCATCCTGGGAGGATTTCATGATTTCGATGCTCACCAACACAAGCCGTTTCGCCCGCCGCGCGGCGCTGGCGACCGTCGCCTTGGCCGCCCTGTTCGGCTCGGTTTCGGCCGATGCCGCCTCGCTGGAAGAGGCCAAGGCGCGCGGGCGCATCATCGTCGGCATTCAGGGCGACAACCAGCCCTGGGGCTTCGTGAACTCGGGCGGCCAGCAGGATGGGTTCGACGCCGACATCGCCCGCCTCTTCGCTAAGGATCTCGGCCTCGAGGTCGAGTTCACCCCGCTCGCCGTCTCCAACCGCATCCCGGCCCTGACCACGGGCAAGGTCGATGTGCTCTTCGCCACCATGGCGATGACGGAAGAGCGCGCCAAGGCGATCCAGTATTCCAAGCCCTATGCCGGAAACGTCATTTCGCTCTACGGACCGAAGGACAAGACCATGGCCAAGCCGGAAGACGCCAAGGGCATCGCCATCGGCGTGCCGCGCTCCAGCGCGCAGGACAAGGCCGCCACCGACTCGATGGGCAATATCGCCACCATCCGGCGCTTCGACGACGACGCCGCCTCGATCCAGGCGCTCCTGTCGGGTCAGGTCGAGGCGGTCGGCGGCAACCAGTTCTATCTCCAGCGCCTCGACGCCGCCGCGCCGGGCAAATACGAGCGCAAGATCGACTTCCTCACCGTCTATAACGGCGCGGGCACGCGCAAGGGCGAGAAGGACTGGAACGAGGCGATCAACAAGTTCATCGACAAGATCAAGGGCGACGGCGAACTCGCCGCCGCCTATGCCAAGTGGATGAAGGTGCCGGTTCCGGCCTTCCCCGAGTCCATCCCCAACATTCCCTTCACGGTGCAATAAATCGGCCTGAAGGCGGGGCGGGCTTCTGCCCGCCTCGTCGCCGCTTCCGCGCTTCCAGCCATGGAGCGCCCGTCACGATCTCCCGGCGAGACACGTAACTTGCCCGAGTGGCGAGACGACCTGGCCAGCCGATTCCGGCGGCTCGGTGCCGTTTAGTGCCTGCCGAAATCCTTCCGTGCCCAGAGGACGCCAGAATGCCCCATCAGGGTGACACATCCCCAATCGTCCGGGTCGGCCTGATCGGCTCCGACATCCAGCTCTCCAAGTCGCCCGGCCTGCATGAGACCGAAGGGCGCACGCTGGGGCTGGACTATCGCTACACCCTGTTCGACACGCGCCTTCCGCCCTTCGACGCCATCAACCTGCCCGAGCTTCTGGCCCATGCGGAGGCGCAGGGCTTTGCCGGCGTCAACATCACCCATCCCTTCAAGCAGGCCGTCTTGCCGCATTTGACCGGCCTGTCGGACGATGCGGCCATGCTGGGCGCGGTCAATACGGTCGTGTTTCATCAGGGAAACCGCACGGGCCACAACACCGACTGGATCGGCTTCTACGAGAGCTTCCGCGCCGGGCTGCCGGGCGTCGCGCTGGGCTCGGCCGTGCTGCTCGGCGCGGGCGGTGCGGGCGTTGCCGTCGCCCATGCGGCGCTGAAGCTCGGGATCGGGCAGCTCTCGATCTTCGATCAGGACTCCGCGCGCGCCGAGGCGCTGGCTGAGGCTTTGAACGGGCGCTTCGGCGCGGGCCGCGCGCAGGCCGTGCGCGATGTCGGGGTGGCGCTCGCGGCATCCGATGGCCTGATCCACGCGACCCCCACCGGGATGCCCGCTCATCCCGGACTGCCGATCGAGCCGGACTGGCTGCGGCCCGAGCACTGGGTGGCCGACATCGTCTATATGCCTCTTGTCACCGAGCTTCTGGCGCTGGCCGAGCAGCGGGGCTGCCGGACGCTGCCGGGCGGCGGCATGACCGTCCATCAGGCCGCTGCCGCTTTCGCGCTCTTCTGCGGCCACACGCCCGACGCCGCCCGCATGACCCGCCATTTCGCGGACCTGTGCCGCGCCGGGTGAAACCCGCTATTTCTTCGAAAGCCAGACCACCGAAAGCCGCGCCATGAGCCTGATCTTCGTTCTCAACGGACCCAATCTCAACCTTCTGGGCAAGCGCCAGCCCCATATCTACGGCACGGAGACGCTCGCCGATGTTGAGCGCGACTGCCGGGCGCTCGCCGCCGAGCTGGGTCACGAGATCCGCTTCCACCAGTCCAATCGCGAATACGAGATCATCGACTGGATTCACGAAGCGCGAGAGGTGGCGGCCGGCATCGTCATCAACCCCGCCGCCTTCACGCACACTTCGGTCGCGATCCTCGATGCGCTGAATACGTTCGAGCCGCCGGTGATCGAGGTCCACATTTCCAACGTCCACAAGCGCGAGAGCTTCCGCCACCATTCCTATGTCTCGCTGCGCGCCGACGGCGTGATCGCGGGGCTGGGAACGCAAGGCTATCTCCTCGGCATCCGCCGCGTCGCCACGCTGATCGCGGCCGCCGCGTCGTGAGCGGATCGGCCCCCCGCCCGGCCCGGCTCGCGGTGATGGGGGCCGGCCTCATCGGACGCCGCCATATCCAGCATGTCTCGGCCGAGCCGCAAGCCGAGCTGACGGCCGTGGTCGATCCGACGGATGCCGGACGCCGCGTCGCGGCCGACACCGGCGCGCCCTGGGTTTCGAGCCTGCGCGAACTTCTGGCCACGGAGCGGCCGGACGGCGTCATCATCGCCACGCCCAATCAGGTCCATGTCGAGAACGCGCTGGAGGCGGTGGCCGCCGGCATCCCGGTTCTAGTGGAAAAGCCCATCGCCGACGATCTGGCGGAGGGCGAGCGCTTGGTCTTGGCGGCGGAGCGGGCCGGCGTGCCTCTCCTTATCGGCCATCATCGCCGCCACAACCCGATCATGCGCGCGGCGGGAGAGATCGTGGCATCAGGGCGTCTGGGGCGGATCGTGGCGGTGAACGCCCTGTTCTGGCTCTATAAGCCCGACGATTATTTCGACATGCCCTGGCGGCGCGAGCCGGGGGCGGGGCCGGTCTTCCTCAATCTCATCCACGATGTGGACAATCTGCGCGCGCTGCTGGGCGAGGTCTCCGCCGTGCAGGCGGTGGAGTCCAACACTGTCCGGGGTTACCCGGTCGAGGACACGGCCGCGATCATCCTCCAGTTCGCCTCCGGGGCGCTGGCGACCGTCTCGGTCTGCGACACGGCCGTCGCGCCCTGGAGCTGGGAGATGACGACGGGCGAAAACCCGGCCTATCCCCGGGCCGACGAGGCCTGCTATCTGATCGCGGGCACACACGGATCGCTGTCGCTTCCCCAGCTCGACATCTGGAGCAACGCGGGCCCGCGCAGCTGGTGGGAGCCGCTTCGGCGCGAGCGCATCGGCATCGCCCCGAAAGACCCCCTGGTGCTCCAGATCCGCCATTTCGTGGATGTGATCCGAGGCGACGCCGCCCCCCTCGTCAGCGGGCGGGAGGGCCTGCGAACCCTGGAGGTCATCATCGCCATCAAGCGAGCCGCCGAGATCGGAGAGCGCGTCACCTTGCCCTCGCGCTGACCCGGACCTTCTTCGACCCGCTCTGACACCGCGTTGATTGAGATCCAGCGGCGCGTCGGATGCCATATCGAAATCCCGATGGCCCCAGCCTGTCAGGGCGGGTCTGCGCCAAAAGACCGGGCCGCTGGCCTTGATGTCCGAGCAACGGTTCCAGCATTGGAGCCGTGTTCGTTCCCGCGCCGTATCCTACCCGGTTCAGTCTGTGAGGGGCGCTGGTTTCTCTAAGACGTGGGAAAGCGGGCTATGATCGACCCCAATCCGCCCACTTGCCCGGTTCGTTTCATGCGCGGGGAAATGCGAATTCCGTGCTCCCAGCTCCAGCCGGACCCGAGCCGTTTCGGGGACGAGTGAGTTATGCAATGTCTGCATATCGGGCTTGCTCGCGGCCGATAGCGAAGAACTGCAAAGCTCCTCTTCGAGCTTTGCGCTACTGCCCGATGAGCGGGAGGCGTAGGTTCCCTCCATCGGAAGAACACGCACATGCCGGCCACCACCGATGAGAGGCCGGACACGAAAGGAAGCTACCCATGTCCCTCGCTCGCTCCTTCAGCACCTGGCGCCAGTATCGCAACACGGCCGCCGAACTGAACCGTCTCTCGCAACGCGAACTCGCTGATCTCGGCATCGCACGCTCCGACATCCCGGCCATCGCCCGTCAGGCGGTCCGCTCCTAAGTTTCCCCCTTTCGCATCAGCTGGTCCTCCCCCACCTGAAGCGGACTGGCCGAACGGTTCCTCCCACCCTTCGGCTTCTCTCCAACGCCCTTGCCGGTCCTCCCCCGGTGAGGGCGTTTTTCGTTGTGGGAAGAGAAAGCCCGATGCGGGCATCGAGCATCCGGGTTCATCGCCGCCCATGGCGAAACCGAGGATGGGCCGATCCGCCGGATCGCCGATGGCGGCCTTACCTCATGCCCAAGCCGGACCTGATGGGCAAATGGCAAGAGCGGACATCCCAGGCGCGTTGCCAGCCTCCGGCTTCGGTTCACTCGAATTCGAGGATGACGAAGTCGGCGGGCAGGCTTTCGCCGACGCTGGCGTGGACGGCCAGAACCGTTGCTCCCTTTGCGGCGCGCAGGTTGTTTTCCATCTTCATGGCCTCGATCGTGCCCAGAATCTGCCCGGCCTCCACCTTGTCGCCGGGCTGGACGTGAAGCTGGGTCAGGAGGCCCGGCATCGGGCAGATAAGAAGGCGGGAGAGGTCGGGCGGCAGCTTGACAGGCATGTGCCGGCGCAGCGCCGCCAGACGGGCCGAGCCGAGGCGCAGGGGATGCGTCGCGCCGCGCGTGGTGATCAGGAGCGCGTCCGGCCGGCGCTTGAGGAAGCCGGCGAAGGACTGGCCGTCCACCGTGCCTTCGAACAGCGCCTCGCCGGGACGCCAGGACGACGCAACGGCGAGGCTGCGCCCGTTCAGGATCACCCGCCAGCGGCCTTCGCCCTCCGTATCGACGCGCGTTTCATGGTCTTCGCCGGCAAACGATACAATGCGTTCCGGGTGGATCGCCAGCGGTCCGCCAAGCTGGCCCGTGAGGCTCGCGTCGCGCTGGCGGGTCGCGAAGTCCGTCACGGCCGCGACGGCGACGAGCCGCGCGGTGAGATCGTCGCCGGCCGGTGCGCCGGTGAATCCCTCGGGGTATTCCTCCGCGATGAAGCCGGTCGTGAGCGCGCCCTCGCGAAAGCGCGGATGCTGCATCAGGGCAGAGAGGAAATCAATATTGTGGCCGATGCCCTCGATGCGGAAGCGGTCGAGCGCCTCCACCTGGAGATCGGCCGCCGCCTCGCGCGTGGAGCCATGGGTGACGAGCTTGGCGATCATCGGATCGTAGAAGCGCGAAATCTCCGAGCCTTCCACCACGCCGTCATCGACGCGCACCGTGCCGCGCTCGCCCGATGAAGGCTCGGGCGGCTGGTAGCGCACGAGCCGGCCGGTGGAGGGCAGGAAGCCGCGATAGGGGTCTTCGGCATAGACGCGGGTCTCGATGGACCAGCCGTTCAGCGTGACATCGTCCTGCGCGATCCGCAGCCGCTCGCCCGCCGCCACGCGGATCATCTCCTCCACGAGGTCGAGCCCGGTGACCATCTCGGTGACGGGATGCTCCACCTGAAGGCGCGTGTTCATTTCGAGGAAGTAGAAGCTCTCCCCCGTCGGGTCCGCGCCCGAGACGATCAATTCCACCGTGCCGGCGGAGTGGTAGCCGACGGCCTTGGCGAGGGCCACCGCCTGCTCTCCCATGGCGCGGCGCATGTCCGGCGTGACGAAGGGGGAGGGCGCTTCCTCCACCACCTTCTGATGCCGGCGCTGGATCGAGCATTCGCGCTCGCCGAGGTAAAGCACGGTGCCGTGCTGGTCCCCCAGCACCTGAATTTCGATATGGCGCGGCTCTTCGATGAACTTTTCGATGAAGACGCGGTCGTCGCCGAAACTCGACAGACCTTCGCGCTTCACGGCCTCGAAACCCTCGCGCACGTCCCCTTCGGTCCAGGCGAGCCGCATCCCCTTGCCCCCGCCGCCGGCGGACGCCTTCATCATCACGGGAAAGCCGATTTCGGCGGCGATCCGCACCGCGTGTTCGGTGTCGTCGATCTCGCCGAGAAAGCCCGGCACGACATTGACGCCAGCTTCCGCCGCCAGCTTCTTGGACTGAATCTTGTCGCCCATGGCCGCGATGGCTCCAGGCGGCGGGCCGACAAAGGCGATGCCGGCCTCCTCGCAGGCGCGGGCAAAACTTTCGCGCTCCGACAGGAAGCCGTAGCCGGGATGGATGCAGTCCGCGCCGGTGGCTTTGGCAGCATTGAGGATCAGGTCGGCGCGCAGGTAGCTCTCAGCCGCCGGCGCGGGACCGAGGCGCACCGCCTCGTCGGCCATGAGCACGTGAGGCGCGCGCGCGTCCGCGTCGGAATAGACGGCGACGGTCTGGAGCCCCATGCGCTGGGCGGTGCGCATGACGCGGCAGGCGATCTCGCCGCGATTGGCGATGAGGATCTTCTGGAACACGGGGGCGGTCCTCACTCTGCGGCGTTGCGGTCGGCTGGCGGTTCGTCCGCCGGGGGCATGTTGTGGCCGAGAAGGCGCAGCACCTCGGCCGCCGCCTCCACGAGATTGGTGCCGGGGCCGAAGATCGCGGAAACGCCGGCCTTGCGCAGCGCGTCGTAATCCTGCGCCGGGATGACGCCGCCGGCGACGATCTTGATGTCGGCGCGCCCCTGGTCCGCCAGATGGCCGATCAGTTCGGGGATCAGCGTCTTGTGCCCGGCGGCGAGCGAGGACGCGCCGACGACATCGACATCGCTCGATACCGCCAGCGCGGCGGCCTCCGAGGGCGTCTGGAACAAGGGGCCCGGCACGATCTCGAAGCCGAGATCGCCGAACATGGAGGAGACGAGATTGGCCCCCCGGTCGTGCCCGTCCTGGCCCATCTTGGCGACCAACATGCGCGGGCGGCGGCCGAGACGGCGCTCGGTGGAGGCCACCGCATCGGTCAGCCGCGTCCAGCGCGGATCGTTTTGATAGGCCCCGCCATAGACGCCCTTCACAGGCTTGGGGCTGGTGTCGAAACGGCCGAACACGTCCTCCATCGCGGCGGAAATTTCGCCGAGCGTGGCGCGGGCGCGGGCGGCCTCGACGGCGAGTTCGAGGAGATTGCCCTTGGCCCGTGCGCCCTCGCGCAACGCGTCGAGCGCTTGGCTCACAGCCTTGCCGTCGCGGCTCGACTTCACGCTCTCGATCCGCCGCATCTGCGCCTCGCGCACCGCGTGGTTGTCCACGTCGAGAATGTCGATCGGCGCTTCTTCCGGCAGCCGATACTTGTTGACGCCGACGATCACGTCCTCGCCGCGATCGATCCGCGCGGCCTTGGCCGCCGCCGCTTCCTCGATCATCGCCTTCGGCCAGCCCGCCGCCACGGCCTTGGCCATGCCGCCTTCGCTCTGAATGCGCAGGATCAACTCCCACGCGCCATCCACCAGCGCCTTGGTCAGGCTCTCGACATAGTAGGAGCCGCCCAGCGGATCTACCACCCTGGTCATGCCCGTCTCCTCTTGGAGGACGAGCTGCGTGTTGCGGGCGATGCGGGCGGAGAAGTCGGTGGGCAGCGCGATGGCCTCGTCCAGCGCATTGGTGTGGAGCGACTGCGTGCCCCCCAGCATCGCCGCCATGGCCTCGATCGTCGTGCGCATGACGTTGTTATAGGGGTCCTGCTCGGTCAGCGAGACGCCGGATGTCTGGCAATGGGTGCGCAGCATCTTGGAGCGCTCGTCCTTCGCGCCAAGCTCCGTCATCGCGCGGTGCCAGAGGACGCGCGCGGCCCTGAGCTTCGCGACTTCCATGAAGAAGTTCATGCCGATGGCGAAGAAGAAGGACAGGCGCCCGGCGAAGGCGTCGATGTCGAGGCCGGACGCCACGCCGTATTTGACGTAATCCATGCCGTCGGCGACCGTGAAGGCGAGTTCCTGAAGCTGCGTCGCCCCCGCTTCCTGCATATGGTAACCGGAGATGGAGATGGAATTGAAGCGCGGCATCTCCCGGCTCGTATAGGCGAAGATGTCGGAGACGATCCGCATGGAGGGTTCGGGCGGGTAGATATAGGTGTTGCGGACCATGAACTCCTTCAGGATGTCGTTCTGGATGGTCCCGTCGAGCTTCTGGCGCGGCACGCCCTGTTCCTCGCCCGCCACGATGAAGAAGGCGAGGATCGGAATGACCGCGCCGTTCATGGTCATCGACACCGACATCTGATCCAGCGGGATGCCGTCGAAGAGGATCTTCATATCCTCCACCGTGTCGATCGCGACGCCCGCCTTGCCGACATCGCCGGTGACGCGCGGGTGGTCGGAATCATAGCCGCGATGGGTGGCGAGGTCGAAGGCGACCGAGAGGCCCTTCTGGCCTGCCGCCAGATTGCGCCGGTAGAAGGCGTTCGACGCTTCGGCCGTCGAGAAGCCCGCATATTGCCGGATCGTCCAGGGCCGCCCGGCATACATCGAGGCGCGCACGCCGCGCGTGAAGGGCGCGAAGCCCGGCAGGCCCGGCTCCCAGCCCGCCACATCCTCCGCCGTGTAGAGCGGCTTCACCGTGATGCCCTCGGGCGTCTGCCAGTCGAGGTCGCGGCCCTTCACTTCCGCAGCGGCGAGCGCTTCCCAGCTTTCGCGCGTCGGTCCTTCAGTGTCCGCCATCGGGCGTCTCCATGAGTTCGACCAGCACGCCGCCCATGTCGCGCGGGTGCAGGAAGACGATGCGCGTGCCATGCGCGCCGATGCGCGGGGTGCCGAGAACGCGCGCGCCGGTGGCGGTGAGGTCCGTGATCGCCGCATTGAGATCGGTCACCTCGAAGCAGAGGTGATGCTGACCACCAGCCGGGTTGCGCGCGAGAAAGCCCGCGACCGGCGAGGCGTCGTTGAGCGGCTCGATCAGTTCCAGTTGCGTGTTGCCGGTGTCCACGAAGCAGACGCGCACGCCCTGTTCGGGCAGGTCGAAGGCCTCGCCCACGCAAGCCGCGCCGAAGAGCCGGGTATAGTGCTCGCGCGATTTTACGATCGAAGGCGTCGCCACGCCGACATGGTTCAAGCGTCCGAACATCGCGGGGCCTCCCGTCCCTTTGCGAGTCACAATGGGATGTTGTCGTGCTTCTTCCAGGGGTTCTGCAACTGCTTGCCCCTGAGCTTGCGCAGGCCCAGCGCCACGCGGCGGCGCGTCGAATGCGGCATGATCACCTCGTCGATGAAACCCTTGGAGGCCGCCACGAACGGGTTGGCGAAGCGGCGCTCGTATTGCGCCGTGCGCTCGGCGATTTCGTCCGCGCTCTTGCCGCGAAAGATGATCTCCACCGCGCCCTTCGCGCCCATCACCGCGATCTCGGCGGTCGGCCAGGCATAGTTGAGATCGCCGCGCAGGTGCTTGGAGGCCATCACGTCATAGGCCCCGCCATAGGCCTTTCGGGTGATCACGGTGATCTTCGGCACGGTTGCCTCGGCATAGGCGAACAGGAGCTTCGCCCCATGCTTGATGATGCCGCTATGCTCCTGCGCGACACCCGGCAGGAAGCCCGGCACGTCCACGAAGGTCACGATCGGAATTTCGAACGCATCGCAAAAGCGCACGAAGCGCGCGGCCTTCTTGGAGGCGTTGATGTCGAGGCAGCCGGCCAGCACCATCGGCTGGTTGGCGACGATGCCGACCGGCCGCCCCTCGATCCGCCCGAAGCCGGTGATGATGTTGCCGGCGTGAGCCGGCTGGATCTCGAAGAACTCCCCCTCATCCACCATCTTCCCGATCAGCTCGTGCATGTCGTAGGGCTGGTTGGGGCTCGGCGGGATTAGCGTGTCGAG
This sequence comes from Aureimonas ureilytica, assembly GCF_001475935.1. Taxonomy (GTDB): domain Bacteria; phylum Pseudomonadota; class Alphaproteobacteria; order Rhizobiales; family Rhizobiaceae; genus Aureimonas; species Aureimonas ureilytica_A. The sequence continues at coordinate 18,730 of NZ_LDQA01000053.1, read as the reverse complement.
GCTCGGCTCCAGCCGGTCGAACGGATCGCCCGAGGCGCGCTGCGGCAGGCCGGATCGGTTGGACGCGGGCAGGAAGCCCATGAGATCGCGCGCGGCGAGCAGCGCCTCGATGTCGTTTTCGAAGGCGCAGTCGGCAACGGAGGATTTGGTGGTGTGCGTCACCGCGCCGCCGAGATCCTCCTGGCTCACCACCTCGTTCGTCACCGTCTTCACCACGTCCGGGCCGGTCACGAACATGTAGCTGGAATCCTTCACCATGAAGATGAAGTCGGTCATGGCCGGCGAATAGACCGCGCCGCCCGCGCAGGGGCCCATGACGAGGCTGAGTTGCGGCACGACGCCGGACGCCAGCACGTTGCGCTGAAACACTTCGGCATAGCCGCCGAGGCTCGCGACGCCCTCCTGAATGCGCGCGCCGCCGGAATCGTTGAGCCCGATGACCGGCGCGCCGACCTTCAGGGCCATGTCCATGATCTTGCAGATTTTCTGCGCGTGGCGCTCCGACAGGGAGCCGCCGAACACGGTGAAATCCTGGGAGAAGACGAAGACCAGCCGGCCGTTGATGGTCCCCGAGCCCGTCACCACGCCGTCGCCGGGGATGATCTGGCTTTCCATGCCGAAATCGGTGCAATTGTGCTCCACGAACATGTCGAGCTCCTCGAAGGAGCCCTCGTCCAGCAGGACGTCCAGCCGCTCGCGCGCCGTCAGCTTGCCCTTGGCGTGCTGGGCGTCGATGCGCCGCTCGCCGCCGCCGAGGCGCGCCTGGGAGCGCCGCTCCTCCAACTGGGTCAGGCTGTCCGGCATCGAAATCCCTCCCGGTGAAAATTCGCAAAGCCGGCCCTGTTGTTCCAGCCCCACGCCCAATATGCAAATGTGGTGTCGTGAAATGATCTTGTGAAATCTTCACAGAGGCGGGGGTGCGATGGCGGATTATGTCGGGTCCGACCTGCGGGCCTTGAGAGCAACGCAAGGGCTCGGGCAAGCCGACATGGCGGCGCGGCTCGGCATATCGGTCAGCTATCTCTCGCAGCTCGAAAACGATCTGCGCCCGCTCACCGCCGCTGTCGCCGCGCGCCTCGTGGAGGCCTTTCCGCTCGACTGGTCCGACCGGGGCCTGACGCCCGGACGGCGTGCCGTCTCGCTCGCCCATCTCCTGGGTGATCCGCTGTTCGACGGGCTGGACGACCCCAAACGCGCCCTCAAGCTTCTGGAGCGCCAGCCGGCGCTGGCCGAGCGGATCGCGCAGCTTCACGCCTCCTGGCGCGCCATGCAGGAGCGCCGCTCCATGGACGACGAGGCGCTGGCCGACAGCGCGGTGGCGGGCGGCCGCCTGCCCTGGGAGCGCATCCGCGACTGGTTCCACGAAGCGGGCAACTACATTCACCCGCTCGACATGGCGGCGGAGGCGCTGGCGAGCGAACTTTCCGGCGACCCGCCACGGGAAGCCGATCTCCTCGCCTATCTCGAAGCGCGGCACGGCGTCACCTTGCAGGAGGCCGGCGAGGCGGCGGGGGAGGGCATCCTGCGCAGCTTCGACCCCGGCACGCGGCGGCTCACGCTCGGCCGCGCACTGCCGCCCGAAACAAGGCGTTTCACCCTCGCCAACCAGATCGCGCTTCTCTCCTTCGGTACGATCATCGCCGACATTGCGAGCGCCTCGAAACTGCCGAGCGCGGAGGAGCGCAATCTCTTGGAGGCGGGCCTTGCCAATTACGGAGCCTCGGCGCTCCTCATGCCCTATGAGCGCTTCCGCGCGCGGGCGCGCGCGTTCCGGCACGATATCGACCGGCTGCGCGAGAGCTTCGCGACGAGCTTCGAGCAGACCTGCCACCGGCTATCCACGCTGCAACGGCCCGGCGCGCTGGGCGTGCCCTTCTTCTTCTGCCGGGTGGACATGGCCGGCAACATCACCAAGCGCCATTCGGCGACGCGCCTTCAGTTCGCGCGCTTCGGCGGGGCCTGCCCGCTCTGGATCGTCCATGAGGCCGTCGCGATCCCCGACCGGGTGCTGGTCCAACTCGCCGAGATGCCGGATGGTGTGCGCTACGTTTCCATGGCCAAGGGTCTGGTGAAGCCGTCCGGCTCCTATGCCCGCCCGCCCCGGCGCTATGCCGTCGCGCTCGGCTGCGAGGCCGAGCACGCGGGCGCTTTCGTCTATGCGGATGGGATGGACGTGCGGGGCACCGCCACACCGATCGGGGGCACCTGCCGCCTCTGCCCGCGCCCGGACTGCGACCAGCGCGCCTTCCCGCCCACCGAACGCCCGATCTCCGTCGATCCGCATCTGCGCCGCTTCGTGCCCTACCGCGTGCTTTAGGGCGCTTACCTGATGGAGATCACCCGAGATCAGTGCGCTCCCGGCATCGCCCGGCCAGGCGGCGTGAGCCGCCTCAGGCGACCGCTTCGAGCGAGGCGGGTTCCGGCCATTTCGGCATCGCGCCGCGTCGGGTTTCCACGAAGCGCGACATCTGGAGCACCGTCAGGTCGGCGAAGCGGGGGCCGACGATCTGGAGACCGATCGGCATTCCGCTCGCCGCGAAGCCGCAATTCACCGAGGCCGCTGGCTGGTCCGACATGTTCCAGGGAACCGTGAAGGCGATATGCTCGAAGGGCCGCTGCGGGTCGTTGGTGGGCGAGGGCCATTCGGCCGGGTAGGAGACGATCGGGTTGGTCGGCGAGAGCACGATATCGACGCTCTGGAACAGCGCGCCGCAGCTCTTGCGCATGGCCATGGTCTGGTCGAAGCCCCGGACCGCCTCCACCCCGCTGATCTCCGCGCCCGCCTCGGCCCATTCGAGAATATAGGGCAGAATCAGGGCGCGCCGGGCGTCCTCCAGCTTCAGCATCTGGCCCCAGAAGCGCGCGCGCCAGAACGCGTCGAGCCCGTCCAGCATCTCGCGCGTCAGGACTGGCTTCACGTCGAAGACGCGGGCACCCGCCTCCTCGAACCAGCGCGCGGCCTCGCGCACGGCCTCTTCGATTTCGGGCTCGACGGGAAGGCCGCAGCCGGCATCCATCATGACCCCGACGCGCAGGCCAGACACGTCGACATTCTCGATATCGGTCCAGCTGATCGCCTCGGGCGGCAGGCTCGTGCCGTCCCGCCAGTCGGGGCGGGACAGGGAGGCCATCATCAGCGCCGCGTCCTCCACGGTGCGCGTCATCGGGCCGATGCAGCGGCCGACATAATAGGGATCGACGGGAATGCGCCCCTGGCTCGGCTTGAGGCCGAAAATGCCCGTCCAGCCCGCCGGCAGCCGGATGGAGCCGCCGATATCGGTGCCCACATGAAACGGGCCGTAGCTCGCCGCCGCCGCGGCCGACGCCCCGGAACTCGACCCGCCCGGATTGAGCGCGAGGTTCCACGGATTGCGCGACAGCTTGTGGAAGGACGACAGGCCGGAGGACAACATGCCGTAGTCCGGGCAGGTCGTCTTGGCGAAGATGATCGCCCCGTCCTCGCGAAGGCGCGCCGCTGCGGGCGCATCCACCTCGGCGGGCTCCAAGACGGTCGCGGCGGTGCCGAGCGGCACGCCGAGGCCGCGCGTCGCGATCAGTTCCTTGACCGAGACCGGGATGCCGTCGAGCGGCCCGGCCGGCGCGCCGCGCGCCCAGCGCTCGGTGGAGGCGCGGGCCTCCTCTCGCGCGGTGTCGGGATCATAGGCCCAGAGCGCGGCGACGTCAGGTTCGAACGCCTCGATCCGCTGCTCCACGGCCTGCCAATAGTCCAGCGGGGAAAGCGATCGGTCGCGGAACCGGCGCAGGAGTTCGCTCGCGGTGAGGTCGAGAAGGGAGGTCATCTCTGGCAGGCTCTTTTCGGAATCAGGATCGAGGGGCCGCAAGGTCGCCGGCCGGGGCCGGCGGCGGCGTGGCGCGCGCGTGATGGCAGGCGGCCCGCCAGTCCACGGGCCGGGGAGCGGGGGCGATGTCGGCCGGGACGATTTCAATCGGGGCCGGGGCCTCGCGCCGGCAGGTCTCCGTCGCCTCGACGCAGCGCGGCCGGAAGGCGCAGCCGTTCCAGTCGCCCGGCTCGGCCGGAAACGGCGGAGACTTTTCTTCGCGATCCAGGGCCATGCCGGCGCGGCCGGGCTCGGCGGCGAGCAGCAGGCGCGTATAGGGATGGCGGGGGGCTTCGAACACCTCGCCCGTCGCGCCGCTTTCCACGATCCGCCCGCGATACATGACCGCCACCCGGTCGCAGATGGCTTCCACCACCGAGAGATTGTGGGTGATGAACAGGAAGGCGGCGCCGGTGCGCTCGCGCAGGTCGAGAATGAGGTTCAGAACCTGCGCCTGAACGGAGAGATCGAGTGCGGAGACCGCCTCGTCGGCGATCACGAGATCAGGCCGGGTGACGAGCGCGCGCGCGATGGCGACGCGCTGGCGCTGGCCGCCGGAGAACTCGTGCGGGAAGCGCGTGGCGTCGGTGGCTTTGAGACCGACCGCTTCCAGCATCTCGGCCACGCGCCGTTCGGTCTCGGCCTTGGACAGGCGCGGCGTGAGGACGCCCAGCGGCTCGGCCACCGACCAGCCGATGCGCCGGCGCGGATCGAGCGAGCCGTAGGGGTCCTGGAACACCATCTGGAAGCGGTCGCGCCGGCGCAGCAGCGCGCGCTTGTCCATCGTCACGAGGTCTTCGCCGTTCAGGAGGACCTCGCCCGAGGTCGGCCGGTCGAGCGCGGCGACGACGCGCGCGAGCGTCGATTTTCCGCAGCCGCTTTCACCGACAATGCCGACGATCTCGCCCTTTTCCACGGTCAGCGACACGCCATCGACGGCCCGAAGCGACGCGCTGCGTCCGGCGAGGCCGGAGCCGTAATCGCGCACGACGTCCCGAAGCGCCAGAAGCGGCACGGTCAGGGCAAGCGAAGCGCTCATCGTGCCACCTCCTCGCCGGCGCGGATGCAGCGCACGCCATGCCGCTCCGACAGGTTGCGCCAGCGCGGCTCGCCCGCCTCGCAGGCGTCGATGCGGGCCTCGCAGCGCGGCGCGAAGCGGCAACCGGGCGGCAGGTCGGTGAGCGGCGGAACGCCGCCCGGAATGGTGAAGAGACGCTCGCCGGGGGCCATGCGCCGGGGCATCGCCTTGAGGAGGCCCGACGTATAGGGGTTGGCGGGCCGGCGCAGCAGCTCGGCGGTCGCGCCGTCTTCGAGGCGCGTGCCGGCATAGAGCACCAGCATCCGCTCGGTCGCGCGCGCGATGACGCCGAGATCGTGGCTGACGAGGATCAGCCCCATGCCGCTTTCGCGCACGAGTTCGGCGACGATATCGAGAATTTCGGCCTGCACGGTGACATCGAGCGCGGTGGTGGGCTCGTCGGCCAGAAGGATCGAGGGCTCGAGGGCCAGCGCGATGGCGATGCCGATGCGCTGGCGCTGGCCGCCGGACATTTCGTGCGGATAGGCGTCGATGCGCCGGCGCGCGTCGGGAATGCGCACCCGCTCCAGAAGCTCCAGCACGCGCGGCCGGGCCTCGGTGCGCGACAGGCCGCGCGTGCGCACCAGACCCTCGGCGATCTGATCACCCACCCGCATCCCCGGGTTGAGCGCCGTCATCGGCTCCTGAAAGATCATGCCGATCCGCCGGCCCCGGACAGCGCAGAGCGCCCGGTCGTCGAGGCCCAGAAGCTCCTGCCCGTCGAGGCGGACCGAGCCGGTGGTGATGGCGTTGCCCGGCAGAAGACCGATCAGGGCGAGGGAGAGCATCGACTTGCCCGAGCCGGATTCGCCGACGATGCCGAGCGTCTGGCCGCGTTCCAGCTCGAAGGACAGGTCGTTGACGATGCGCAGCGGCGTCTGGCCGGGGCGGGCCATGTCGATGGCGAGGGATTCGACGGCAAGCAGGGGCGCATTCATCGGCCGAGAGTCCGTCTGGGGTCGAGAAGGTCGCGCAAGCCGTCGCCGAGGAGGTTCAGGCCAAGCACGGCCAGCGCGATCGTGGTGCCGGGAACGATGGCGAGCCAGGGGGCGGCGACCATCTGGACCTGCGCATCGGCCAGCATCCGCCCCCAGCTCGGCGTCGGCGGCGGCGCGCCGAGCCCGAGAAACGAGAGGCCGGCCTCGGTGAGAATGGCCAGGCCGAGCTGGATCGTCACCTGCACGATGATCTGGCTGGCGATGTTGGGGAGGACATGGGCGAAGGTGATGCCGAGCGTGCCCTTGCCCGCGCCGCGCGCGGCCAGGATATAATCCCGCGACCAGACCTGCAGCGCGGTGGAGCGCGTGACGCGCGCGAAGACCGGCACCATGAAGACGGCAATGGCGGCAATCGCCGTCAGCCGCCCCGGCCCGAGCAGCGCGCCCAGCATCATGGCCGAGACGATGGGCGGAAAGGCGAAGATGACGTCGCAGGCCCGCATGAGGAGGTCTTCGACCCGCCCCCGGCAGGCCGCCGCCGAAACCCCGACCAGCGTGCCGCCCACCGTGCCGAGCGCGACGGCGAGCGCGGCGACGCTCAGCGAATTCTGCGCGCCCACCATCAGGATCGACAGGACATCGCGCCCGAACTGATCGGTGCCGAAGAGGCCGACCTCCAGCGGGGCCTTCAGCTTCTGGGCGATGGCCATGCGGGTGGGGGAGGCCGGCGTCCAGACGAGGGACACGAGCGCCATCGCGATCAGGAGACCGACGATCGCGCTGCCCGCCACGAGGCGCGGGGAGAGGCGGCGAGACGCCGCCAAGGGCGCTGTCTTCGACATGGCGGCGGCGCTCATCGGGCCGCTCCCGAGCGCAGGCGCGGATCGAGCGCGAGATAGGCCATGTCCACGAGGAAGTTCACCACGATCACGAGGCCGGCGAGAAACAGGACGACGCTCTGCATCACGATCAGATCGCGCTGCGAAAAGGCTTGATAGGCCAGACGCCCGAGCCCCGGCAGGCCGAACACGTTTTCCACCAGCACCGAGCCGGCGACGAGATAGGTGAACTGGAGCCCGAGCATGGTGACGACGGGCAGCAGCGCGTTCGGCACGACATGGCGCCAGAGCGCCCAGCGCCGGTCCAGCCCCTTGGCGCGCGCGGTGCGCACGAAATCCTCGTTGAGGACATCCAGAACCGCCGCGCGGGTGACGCGGGTGAGAATGCCCGCCTGCGGCAGGGCCAGCGCGACGGCGGGCAGAAGAAGGGCCGCAAGCGCGGGGAGGGCGCCTGCCTGCCAACCGGGAAAGCCGCCCGCCGGCATCCAGCCGAGGCCGGAGGCGAAGACGAGGATCAGGAGAAGGCCGATCCAGAAATTCGGCAGGGCGACGCTGCCCTGCGTGAGGACCGTGACCAGCGCGTCCCGCCAGCGGCCCTGATGAGCGGCCGCCGTGACGCCGAGCGGGATCGAGACGAGAAGTGCGAGAAAGGTCGAGAGCGCGGCCAGCGGCAGGGTGACCAGAAGCCGCTCGCCGACCAGCCCGGCCACCGGCACGCCGTAGGTATAGGACACCCCGAAATCGCCCGTCAGCGCGCCTGAGATCCAGCGACCGAAGCGCACCAGCATAGGCGCGTCCAGCCCCATCTGGCTGCGCAGCGCCGCCAGCGTGTCGGGCTGCGCCGAGGTGCCGAGCATGACCGCCGCCGGGTCGCCCGGCAGGACATTCATGGCCAGAAAGATCAGGAACGAGACGACGAGAAGCGTCGAGACGAGGCCGACGATGCGCCGTGCCAAGAGACCGAGCATGAGGGCCTGCCGGAGCTTGAGAGGGTGGCTTGGGTCCGCCGGGCCCTTACTGGGTCCAGCGAACCTGTGTCAGATCGTTGGAGGGGATCGGCTCGTTGGTCCAGAAGCCTTCGAGCCCGGCTTTCCAGACGGCGAGCTTGGGCATGACGAAGAGGTAGAGAGCCGGCACGTCGGTCGCCAGGATCGTCTGCACCTCGCCATAGGCTGCAAGGCGTTCGTCTTCGCTGGTCGCCTGCTCGGCCTTGGTGATCGCGGCGTCGAGGACGGGGTTGTGGTAGCCGAAATAATAGTTGGGCCGCGAATAGATCGCGACGTCCATCGGCTCGGCATGGGCGATGATCGTCATGTCGAAATTCTTGGCCGTGAACACGTCGGCTACCCAGCGCGCGGGAAACTCCGTCGGCTCGATGGTCATGGTCACGCCGATTTCGGCGAACATGGCCTGCATGATCTCGGCCGAGCGCGTGGCATAGGCCATCTGCGGGGCCTTGATGGTGAAGGCCAGCGTTCCGTCATAGCCCGCTTCCGCGAGCAGCGCCTTGGCCTTGGCCGGGTCGTAAGGGTAGACCGAGGTCAGGTCCTTGTAGCCGGGGTCGTTGGGCGTGTAGTGGCTGCCGATGGCCGTGCCGAAGCCCGAATAAGCGCCCTCTATCAGCATGTTGCGATCCACCGCCATCATCAGCGCCTGGCGCACGCGCGGGTCGGAGAAGGGCTTCTTGGCACTGTTCATGCCCGCCACGACCTTCATCTCGGTCTGGCCGACTTCCGTCGTGAAGCGCTCGTCCTTCTGGAGCTGGGTGAACAGCTCGGGCGCGGCGAAGAGCGGGATGGCGTCCACATCGCCCGACTGCATCGCGACGAGCTGGGCCTGCGGGTCGCCGATGAAGCGGAACGTGACCTGTTCCAGGCCGGCGGCGCCCGCCTTGTCCCAATAATCGGCGTTTTTCTTCAGAACCACCCGGTCGCCCTTGGTCCAGCTTTCGAAGCGGAAGGGGCCGGTGCCGACCGGATTGGTCTTGAGCGTGTCGGCGGCCTTGGGCGGCACCATGACCGCCGCCGGCCAGCCGAGCCAATAGAGAAGATTGCTGGATGGGCGCTTCAGGCGAAGGGTCAGCGTGCCCGCATCGGGGGCATCCACGGTCTCGATCACCGAGAAGAACGGCTTCTGCGGGTTCACCGAGCTGTCGCCGCGCGCGCGGTCCAGCGAGAACTTGGCGGCCGCGCTGTTGAAGGCCTCGCCATCGTGGAAGGTGACGCCCGAGCGCAGCTTGAACGTATAGGTCAGGCCATCGGGCGAGATGGTCCAGCTTTCGGCCAGCTGCGGCTGCACCTTGCCGTCGCGGTCGATCCGAACGAGGCCCTGATAGATGTTCTGCCAAGTGACCTGACCGATCGTAACGGGCGCGGCGATCGTCGGATCGAGGCCGGCGGGCTCGGTGGTCATGCCCAGCACGAGGTCGGTGCGCGGGGCGGCCTGCGCGGGGGCAAGCCCGGACATCGCCATCCCCGACAGGAGCACCGCTCCGCCCAGAAGCTGAGCGAGATGACGCCTGGATATGAGCATGACCGAATCCCTCCAAGATCGTTTCGGCCGCTGGCCGCGTGGCACCCGGTCGCAAGTGAACAATGTCGCGACTGTTTCGGCTATGTCTATTTCTGGCTTGGGGTGTAGCGGAAATCGATACACGATCAAGCGAGGGCACCCACGCGCCGCCGCCGGGCGCGGTCTCGGACGAAAAAGGGGCGCTTTGCGCGCCTTCGCGGGATGCCGAGCGCGTTCGCGCACCAGCGTCCTGGCGAGCGCGGCAAGTCAGATCAGAGATGTGTTACGGGGAGATGGCACGCCGCTTCTTCGACGACGCCTTGAACGATGCCGCCGAGCGCTGGCCTATCCGTCCTTGCCCAGAAGGTCGTGGAGATGCTGCTCCAGATGGCTGAGGAGCTTGGCTGCGGCAAAGGGAAGGGAGCGGTCGCGCGTCACCGAGAGGGCCAACCGCGCGCGGATCTGCCAGCCGCCCCGGATCGGAATGGCGCACAATTCGCCCAGCGCCATTTCGCGCGCCACGGCGAGCGCGGGCAGGATCAGCGCCGCCGCGCCCCGGCGGCCGAGCTCCTTCTGAATTTCGATCGAGTTGGTGACGAAGAGGCGGTTGAGATCGACGCCCGCCTGCGCGGCGCTCTCCTCCAGCGCCCGGCGCGCGCCGAAGCTCTCGTCGGGGATCGCGAGGGGAAACTGGGCCAGCTCCGCGAGCGAGACATGCGGGAGCTTCGCCAGCGGATGATGCGGGGCGACGATCACCATGTTCTCCACCGCGCCGCTGAGGCGCTCCACCACATCGGGATGGGCGGGCGTGAACATGGTGAGCGCGATGTCGGCTTCCGCCAGAACCAGCCGCTCGATGGCGTCGTTGGCGCTCAGAATGCGAATGTCGAAGGAGACTTGGGGATAGAGCGCGCTGAACGAGGCGACGGCCGGGGTGAGGATGCTCGTGGTGAGCGCGCCGTTGGTGACGATCTTCACCTCGCCCCGGCGCAGACCCTTGAGATCGTCGATGAAGACCGCGACCTGATCGAGATCGCGCAGCGTGCGCGACAGGCGCTCGGCCAGAAGCTCGCCCGCCGCCGTCAGGCGGATGCCGCGCGAGTCCCGATCCACCAGCGGCGTGCCGAAATGATGCTCGAGATTGGCGACTTGCCGGCTGATCGCGGTGGGCGCGACGTTGAGGCGCTGGGCCGCCTGCCGCATGGATTTGGCGCGAACGAGTTCGTAGAAATAGATCAGCGAGCGGATCTGCATGGGCCCCTCCATCGCGATCGGCCAGGACGCGCGCCGTCCCGGTCTCGCCTATACCACCGGCGCGCCTCCAGCCAAGCGCCGGAAGGAGCGGCGGAGCGACCGCCGTGAACCGAGCGCGTCAGCGCCCGGGGGATACCCCGGCGACCGCCTCGCAGAGTGCCGCCGTGATCCGCTCGGTGCCGGCCGAGCCGCCGATGTCGGCGCTGAGCAGCCCGTCGCGGATGCAAGTCTCTACGGCGGCCCGGATGCGCCGCGCCGCGTCCGTCAACCGCTCATCGCTATGGCCGTGGCCGAGCCAGTCGAGCATGGAGGCGGCCGAGAGAACGGTGCCGTAGGGATTGGCGATGCCCTTGCCGGCGATGTCGGGTGCGGAACCGTGGGCGGCCTGGAAGAAGCCGTTATGCGCGCCGACTTCCGCCGAAGGAGCCATGCCCATGCCCCCGACCGTGGCGGCGGCCAGATCGGACAGGATGTCGCCGAACATGTTTTCCGTGACGATGACATTGTAGTGGCTCGGCCTCATGACGAGATGCATCGCCATCGCGTCGATCAGGGCGTGTTCGGTCTCGATGTCGGGATAGTCTTTCGCCACGCGGTCGAAGATCGAGCGGAAGAAGGCGTAGCTCCTGAGCACATTGGCCTTGTCGCAGCAGGTCACGCGGCGCACGCCGTCGCGCGGCGCGCCCTCCGATTGGCGGGCGAGTTCGAAGGCCTTGCGCACGATGCGCTCGACGCCGTGCCGCGTCTGCACCAGCGGATCGATCGCGACCTCGCCCCGCAGCAGTGCCCCGCCGCCGCGCGCGGCGTAAAGGCCCTCGCTGTTCTCGCGCAGGATCACATAGTCGATGTCGCCCGCCTTCACGTCGCGCAGCGGGCTGCGCACACCGTCATAAAGGCGGATCGGCCGGATATTGGCGAAGAGGTCGAGTTCGAAGCGCAGCCGCAGCGTGAAGTCGAGGCCCGCTTCCGTCCCGTCGGGATGCACGACGCCCGGAAGCCCGCCGGCCCCGTGCAGAATGGCGTCGGCCTCGCGGCATCCCTCGAAGCTCGCCTCCGGGAAGCTTTCGCCCGTCTCCAAATAGTGCTGCGCGCCCGCATCGTATTCGCGAAAGACGAGCGGCGAAGCGGTCCCAAGCGCGGCTTCCACGACCCGCACGGCGGCGCGGCAGACTTCGGGGCCGATCCCGTCTCCGTGGACGACGGCGATGGTGTAATGCTTCATCGATCCGCCCTCAGATGCACTTGCCGCCATCGACCAGAAGATCGACGCCGGTGATCATGCTGGCCTCGTCCGAGCACAGAAACGCGGCCGCGTTGCCCATGTCGGCGGGCGTCGAGAGGCGGCCGAGCGGGATCGTGCCCACGATGCGCGCGCGGATCTCGTCACTGTCGCCGCCGATGAAGGTGGACAGGAGCGGCGTGTCGCCGGCCACGGGGTTGATGGCGTTGACGCGGATGCCGAACGGGGCGAGTTCCACGGCCATGCCGCGCGTCGCCGCGATCGCCCAGCCCTTGGAGGCGTTGTACCAGGTGAGGTTCGGCCGGGGCGAGATGCCGCCCGTGGAGGCGACGTTCAGGATATTGCCGCGCCCGGTCTCCTTGAAATGGGGCACCAGCGCCCGCGCGCCGTTGAAGATCGAGCGCATGTTGACGGCGGCCAAGCGGTCGAACAGCTCTTCGCTGACGTCTTCCAGCGGCGTCGGCGACTGGCCGACCCCGGCATTGTTCACGAGAATGTCGACCGCGCCGAAGCGCGATTTGCTCAGATCGAGCGCGGCTTCGAAACTCTGGAGCCGCGACACGTCGCCCTCGATCGCCACGACGCTCTCGCCGATCTCGTCCGCCACGCGGCGGGCGGCGGCCATGTCCCGGTCCATCAGGATGACCTTCGCGCCCTCGACGGCGAATTTGCGAACGATGCCCTCGCCGAAGCCCGAGCCGCCGCCCGTGACGATAGCGGTCTTTCCAGAAAGTCTCATGGATGCGTCCTCCTGCTCCGTCCTATCGCCCATCGCCGCCCGGCCGGGCAGTCAGATAAACTGAACAGCCGTCGCCTTTTTTCGTCCTGACACCGATCGGGGCGGGGCGTAGACGCTTGGGCTCAGTTCGACGCGGCGAGGGCGTCGCGGAAAATGTCCTTGAGGCGCTCGGAATAGCTGTGCGGGACATTGCCGGGCGCGGTGAGGAGGCCGATCCAGCGATGGCCCTGCGAGGGATCGATCGGCACGACCCGGACGGCGGGCGCCGCATCCACGATCGAGATGCGCGGCAGGACGCAGATGCCGAGGCCAGCTTTGGCGAGGGACAGCGCGGTCTGGCTCGCCGCGACCTCGTATTGCGGCGACAGCTCGATGTCCTGCGCCTTCGCCAGACGGTCGAGAAGCGCCCGTGCGGCGGTGGTGCGGTTGAGGAGGATCAGCGGATGGCGGGCGAGATCCTCGATGCCGAGCGCGGCGCGCCCCTCGTCGAACTCGCGCGGGACGCAGGCATGAAGCGGGTCTTCCAGGATCGGCTCGAACTGGAGATCGGCGGGTTCGGCCAGTTCCGGCCCGATATAGAACTCGATCTCCTGCCGCTGGATCATCGCGACCGCCGCCTGCGGCGACACCTCGATCACCTCGACATGGCTGTGGGGATAGCGCAGCTTGAACGTGGCGAGGATGCCGGCGAGCCTCGTGGCGGCCAGCGTCGGGGCGCAGGCGATGCGGATGCGGCCCTTGCGCCGGGCGACCAGATCGGCGACGTGATCGATGCTGGCGCGGATGTCGCCCATGGATTTCGAAACGGACTCGTAGAGCAACCGCCCGTCCGGCGTCAGTTCGGTTCGCTGCCGCGTGCGGATGAACAGGCTGATGCCGATCTGCTCTTCGAGATCGCGGATCTGCATGCTGATGGCGGAGGGCGCGCGGTTGCTGTCCTTGGCGGCCTGCCGGAAGCTGCCGCTTTCGACGGCGGCCAGAAAGGTCTGGAGAAGCTTGAGGTTGATCGCCGACATCGCCCTTCCCTCGCTCCTTCCGGCCGATTGCGCCGTCTGACCGGGCGACCCCCGCGATAGGGGATCGCCCGCCATCTCACAAGGGAGCAAGCCCGCCCCGCCTCGAACGGGCAGGTCCGCCTCCCGACCCCCATTCGACACGAGGAATTCGACCATGAACCAGATGCTGGCCGACGCCACCATTCCGCTGCGCAAGCCGATCGATGGCGGCCACCGCCCCATGTTCATCGACGGGCAATGGGTCGAGAGCCTGTCGGGCGAGCGTCTGGAAACGCGCAACCCCGCCAACGGCCGACTGCTCGCCACCGTACCGTCCGGCACGAAGGAAGACGTGGACCGCGCCGTGAAGGCCGCGCGCCGGGCCTTCCACGGGCCCTGGAGCCGGATGAAGCCCTTCGAGCGGCAGGCGCTCCTCCTGCGCATCGCGGACCTTTTCGAGAAGCATTGGGAGGAAATCAGCGCCTCTGATACGCAGGACATGGGCCTGCCGATCAGCCGCACCCGCGCCAACCGGCTGCGCGTCGTCGGGATGCTGCGCTATTATGCCGGCATGGCGACCGCCATCACGGGCGACACGATCCGCAACTCGATCCCCGGCGACGTGTTCTCGATGACGGTGCGCGAGCCGGTGGGCGTCGTCGGCGCGATCATCCCCTGGAACGCGCCCACCGCCTCCTCGATCTGGAAGATCGGCCCGGCGCTCGCGACCGGCTGCACCATCGTTCTCAAGCCCTCCGAAGACGCGCCGCTGACCCCGCTTCTGATCGCCGACATCATGGCGGAAGCCGGCGTGCCGGACGGCGTGGTCAACATCGTGACCGGCACTGGGGCAAGCGCGGGCGCGGCGCTGGCCGAGCACCCGGACGTCAACAAGCTCGTCTTCACCGGCTCCACGCTGACGGGGCAGGCCATCGTGCGCGCCTCCGCGATCGGCCCCAAGCGCGTGTCGCTGGAACTCGGCGGCAAGTCGCCCCTCATCATCTGCGCCGATGCCGATCTCGACAAGGCGGTGCCCATCGCGGCCATGGCGGTCTACGCCCATTCGGGCCAGATCTGCATCGCCGGCTCGCGCCTCTTCGTGGAAGCCCCGATCCATGACGAGTTCGTTCAGCGCCTCGTCGCCTTCTCCAAGGGATTGCGCATCGGCGACGGAATGCAGGCCGACACGCAGATCGGCCCGGTGGTCTCGCGCCGGCAGCTCGACAAGATCATGGGATATATCGAGCAGGGCCGGGAGGGCGGCGCGCAGCTGATGACGGGCGGGCGGCAACTCACGGACGCCGATTTGGCCGCCGGCCATTTCGTCGAGCCCACGATCTTCACCGATGTCGAGGACGACATGGTGATCGCGCGCGAGGAAATCTTCGGCCCTGTCATCTCGGCGCTGCGCTTCGAGGAGGTGGGCGACGTGATCGCGCGCGCCAACGACACGCCCTATGGATTGGCCGCCGGCGTCTTCACGCGCGACATCGGCAAGGCGCACCGCATCGCCTCCGCGCTGCAGGCCGGCTCGGTCTTCGTCAACGGCTATCACCTGCTCGACCCCGCCGTGCCCTTCGGCGGATACAAGTCCAGCGGCTATGGCCGCGAGGGCGGTGCCGAGCAGATCGACGGCTATCTCAACACCAAGGCCATCTGGATCGACACCAACTAAGCGCTTCTATTTCGCCCTTGGGCCTTTTCGCGTCCTCAGCCGCCCGAGCGTTCCGCGTCGGGCGGCACCGAATAGGCCTTTTTCAGGCAGCGCAGCGTGAAGCTCGTGCGCGAGTGCCTGATACCGCGCACCTTGAAGAGCCGCTTGCGCAGAAACTCCTCGTAGCCCGCCGTGCCGTTCACCGCGACCTTAAGGAAATAGTCGTATTCGCCCGTGGTGAGATAGACCTCCAGCACCTCCGGCATGGCCGCCATGGCGCGGCCGAAATTCTCCACCGCGTCGTCGTCGTGCCGGTCGAGCGTCACCTCCAGAAGCACGATCTCGCTCGCCCCCAGAAGCTCCTGATCGAGAAGGGCCATATAGCCCTGGATATAGCCGTCCCGCTCCAGGCGCTTGACCCGCTGCCAGCAGGGCGCGGGCGACAGGTTCACCGCCTCCGACAATTGCTGGTTGGTGAGCCGCCCGTCGCTGAGAAGCGCTTTCAGGATCTTCCGGTCGATGGCGTCGATCGGCTTGGCCATGCGCGGTGCCCCGAAAGGAAATTTCGCAAGAGACGTCCAGAGCCAATCATCCTTTCGCGGCCCCGGCAAGGTGGGCTGAAATGCGAGAGATGATTTGGCCTGATTTCCCCTAGGCTGATGCCTGGTCTGGGAGGTCCATCATGCAGCTCGTTTCGTTCGATCCATCCGTTCTCCGCGCGCGCCCTAATCCCCTTCCGCTTGTCCCCTGAGAGGGCGCACCGGGCAGGTTTCAGCGCAAACGGGAGGATGAGAGATGACGGACGGCACTCCAACCAGCAGTGCGCGCGAGCGCAAGGCGCTTTCGCTGACGATCCCCGAACCCGACGCGCGGCCGGGCGGGTCGCCCGACTTCTCGCATGTCGCGATCCCGCGCGCCGGAGCCATCCGCCGGCCCGAGATCGACGAAGAGCCGGAGGCCATGCGCGACCTCGCCTTCGGCATCATCCGGGTGCTGGATCGGCACGGGGCGGCGGTGGGACCGTGGGCGGGATCGCTCACCCCCGACGAGCTGCGCGAGGGGCTTCGTCATATGATGACCCTTCGCGCCTATGACGCGCGCATGATCCTGGCGCAGCGCCAGGGCAAGACCTCTTTCTACGTGCAGAATCTCGGCGAGGAAGCCGTCAGCTGCGCCTTCCAGCGGGTGCTCGCCCCCGGCGACATGAACTTCCCGACCTATCGGCAGGCGGGCCTCCTGATCGCCGCCGGCTATCCGCTCCTGAAGATGATGTGTCAGGTCTATTCCAACGACGGCGATGCGGCGCGCGGTCGCCAGCTGCCGGTCTTCTACTCGTCCAAGGAGCACGGCTTCTTCTCGATCTCGGGCAATCTCGCCACGCAATATGTGCAGGCGGTCGGCTGGGCCATGGCCTCCGCGATCATGCGCGACACCCGGATCGCCGCTGCCTGGATCGGCGACGGCGCCACCGCCGAGAGCGATTTCCACGCCGCGCTTGTCTTCGCCTCCACCTACAAGGCCCCTGTCGTTCTCAACATCGTCAACAACCAGTGGGCGATCTCCACCTTTCAGGGGATCGCGCGGGGCGGGGCGGGCACGTTCGCCGCGCGGGGCCACGGGTTCGGCATCCCGGCGCTGCGGGTGGACGGCAACGACTATCTCGCGGTTCACGCGGCCGGTTGCTGGGCCGCCGAGCGCGCCCGGCGCAATCTCGGGCCGACCCTGGTGGAATACGTCACCTATCGCGCGGGCGGCCATTCCACCTCGGACGATCCGTCCGGCTACCGCCCGAAGCAGGAAAGCGAGAACTGGCCGCTAGGCGACCCGATCCTGCGGCTGAAGGGCCATCTCACAGCCATCGGCGAATGGTCCGACGAGCGCCACGTGCAGGCGGAGGCCGAGATCGCGCAGGCGGTCGGCGAGGCGCAAAAGGCGGCGGAAGCCATCGGCACGCTGCAGAACGGCCGCCATCCCTCGCCGAGGGAGATGTTCGAGGATGTCTATGCCGAGATGCCCCCGCATCTGATCGAGCAGCGCCGGCAGGCGGGCTACTGAGATGGCCCGGATGACCATGATCGAGGCGATCCAGAACGCCCACGAACTCGCGATGGAAGCCGACGAGCGCGTCGTGGTGATGGGGCAGGATGTCGGCTTCTTCGGCGGCGTGTTCCGCTGCACGGCGGGCCTTCAGAAGAGGTTCGGCCCCACGCGCTGCTTCGACGCGCCGATCAGTGAGCTCGGCATCGTCGGCACGGCCATCGGCATGGCGGTCTATGGCCTGCGCCCCTGCGTCGAGATCCAGTTCGCCGATTACATGTATCCCGCCTACGACCAGATCGTCTCGGAGGCCGCGCGCCTGCGCTATCGCTCGGCGGGCGAGTTCACCTGCCCGCTGGTGATCCGAATGCCGACGGGCGGGGGCATCTACGGCGCGCAGACCCACAGCCAGAGCCCCGAGGCGCTGTTCACCCATGTCGCCGGGCTCAAGACCGTGATCCCCTCCAACCCCGCAGATGCCAAGGGCCTGCTGCTGGCGGCCATCGCCGACCCCGATCCGGTGATCATGCTGGAGCCCAAGCGCCTCTATAACGGCCCCTTCGACGGCCATCATGACCGGCCGGTGGTGCCCTGGAAGACGCACGAGATGGGGGAGGTGCCTGATGAGGCCTATACCGTGCCGCTCGGGCAGGCCGCTATTCGCCGCGAGGGCTCGGCCCTCACCATTCTCGCCTATGGCACGATGGTTCACGTCGCGCTGGCCGCCGTCGCCGAGCAGGGTGTCGATGCCGAAGTCATCGACCTGCGCACGCTGATGCCACTCGACAAGCCCACCATTGTCGCCTCCGTGCGCAAGACCGGCCGCTGCCTCATCGTTCACGAGGCGACGCTGACCTGCGGCTTCGGCGCGGAACTGGCCGCCATCGTCCAGCGCGAGTGCTTCTACCATCTGGAAGCGCCCATCGAGCGCGTGGCCGGATGGGACACGCCCTATCCCCATGCCGGCGAGTGGGACTACTTCCCCGGCCCCGACCGGGTGGGCGCCGCGATCCGTTCGGTTCTGGAGGGTTGAAATGACCGTGGTCACGATGAAGCTCCCCGATGTGGGCGAGGGGATCGCCGAAGCCGAACTGGTGGAATGGCATGTGGCCGTTGGCGACACCGTGCGCGAGGACCAGATCCTCGCCTCCGTGATGACCGACAAGGCGACGGTCGAGATTCCCTCGACGGTGGAGGGCACGGTTCGCTGGCTCGGCGGGGAGATCGGCCAGCCCTTGGCGATCGGCGGCGATCTGATCGGAATCGAGACCGAGGAAGCCGCGCCGCCCCCGGCGCACCGCGAGGCCGAAGGGCTGGAGGCAGCGGAAACCGCGCCGGCCCAAGCCGCCCTTCTTGCCTCGGCCGAGCCCGAGGCGCGCCCATCTTCGCCTGACGTCCGCCCCCCTGCCGCTGGCGAGCAGAAGCCGCTCGCCGCCCCGGCCGTGCGCGCGCGGGCGCTCTCGGCCGGCATCGACCTGCGCCGCGTTCCCGGCACCGGGCCGGGCGGCCGGATCACCCATGAGGATCTCGACGCTTTCGCCTCCGCCCCCGCGCCCTCCAAGGACGCCCCCGCCCCGGATAGCGTTCGCGAGACCAAGGTCATAGG
>NZ_LDQA01000052.1 GCF_001475935.1 Aureimonas ureilytica | reverse complement strand
CGTCGGATGTGTAGAAGAGACCGCTCATCAGCCGGCGGCACACCGGGTCCTGCCGGACCAGTTGCAGGAGCCTGCGATGAAGCGCCGCCTCGCTCGCCCGCAGACCGGCGCGTGCCGATAAGAGGCTCTCCATCACCGGCTGAAGCTCGGGCTCGTCGACGACGAGGTCACGGATCCGTGTCTCGAACTGCGGCTTGCCGACAAGGCCGACCTTCAGGCCGAAGTTGCGCAGGAGACCGCGAATGTCGTTCTCGATCGCCAAGGCCTTCTCCTGGCAAATCCGTCGGGCCGACAGCAGAGCCCGGCGGCTCTGGCTTGCCGGCGTCTTCACATGAACGGGACGGAACAGATCAACCCGCATCATCTGCGCGATGCCGCGTGCATCGTGGCGATCGCTCTTGTTCACGCGTGCCTTCAGAAAGGCTTTGGCATGACGCGTTTCGATGCAGATGACAGGTAGGCCAACCTGGCCGAGACCGGCATGCAGCCATTGTGACAAGGGGCCAGCTTCCAGCCCGACCCGGTGCAGCGGCCAGCGCGGGTCCTGAAGCACCAGAGCCAGATCGGCCGGGTCGCTCGCCACCTTGCGCTCCAGGCAGACCCGACCCGTCTCGTCCAGAATGCAGACACTCGTCTCTTTTACCGAGACGTCCAAACCCGCATAGTACCGCATGCTGCGCTTCCCTCGCTGATGCCTGTGGCTGGGATCCGATCCAGACCACGTTATCCATCAGCTCGAAGCGCAGCACCTCCACCCGTCACAGCAGCGAAGAACAGGGCGCCAAAGCCGAATACCCCATCTGTTGCGAATAGCGATCTGGGATGCGAGCCTCGGTGCCTAAGGCGGCTACATTCGGGGGCGTGACGCATGAGTTTGGCGTTCAAAGGCCGGCATTTCGCTCCCGACATCATCCTACTGTGCATGCGCTGGTACTGCCGATACGCGCTGAGTTACCGCGACCTCGAGGAGATGATGGCCGAACGCCATCTGTCGGTGGATCACACGACCATATACCGCTGGGTCCAGCACTTCGCGCCCGAGCTGGACCGTCGCGTTCAGTGGTGCAAGCCCCTTCAGACCAAGACCTGGTACGTCGATGAGACCTATGTGAAGGTTCGCGGCGAATGGATGTATCTCTACCGTGCGATCGGCGACGATGGCGAAACGCTCGACTTCTATCTCTCGCAAACCCGTACGACGAAGGCCGCCAAACAGTTTCTCAGCAAGGCATTGAACCGTTCGCCGCACCATCGGCCGTCAGTCATCTCGACCGATAAGAACCGAGCTTACAATGAGGCGATTGCCTCGCTGCGCAAGGAAGGGCGCCTTCCGCCGACCTGCCAGCATCGACAGGTCAAATTCTTGAACAATCGCCTCGAGTCCGACCACGGGAAGCTGAAGCAGCGGATCCGTCCGGTGCGTGGGTTCAAGTCGCGCAAGACGGCGCACAACGCGATCCGAGGGTTCGAGGTCATGCGGATGTTCCGCAAGGGCCAGTTCCGCTCGATGGTCGATAGCTTGGCTGGCGGATCGGAAGCTCGGTACATCGGGCGGCTGTTCCAGGTCTTCATCGCCTGACGAAAGAACAGAACGGGATCATTGCGACCAAATTGGCTATTCGCAACAGACCCCGCAAAGCTCGATCCAGCATTTCCGGTTCGCGGCGAGCGGGCGTCGGACGATCTTGGCATCTACGTCATGGACGTGTTCCTCGATCATGCGATGCGGTTTCGCACCGAAGGTCCGGCAGCCTTTTCGGTGTCGATCTTTCTTTCGGGCAATGGAATGCTGATGCTGGACGGCGGACAGCCCTTGCGGGTGCGTGCTGGAAGCGCAGTCCTGTTCGCCAGCAGGGGCCACGCATCGGGCGAGAACGCCTTCTCGGCCGGACAGAACCTCCTATGCGTCGATTTCCGCTACGCAGCCGATTTCCTCGACCGTCTCGGGGAAAGTCCCTTTGCCAGCGCACGACGAAGGAGCGCGGAAGCCAGCGTCCCGTCGGATGCGATCCTTCTCGGCTTCCGTGCCAGCCCGAACCTTCTCCGGATCGCGGCGGATGTCGTCCGTTGTCCTTTGTCGCCAGGGCTGGCGCGGCGTTTGGCCATGCTGGCACGCGGGATCGACGTTCTGTCCGAACTGACCCTCCTCGTGGAGGCCCCGACGGCGACAAGGCTGGCTCTTCCGGCGCCATCCGACCGAAGGCGGATCGGAGAGGCAAGAACGATCCTCGACGAGGATTATGCGGGCGTTTGGACCATCTCGCGACTTTCGCAGGCCGTGGGCTTGAACCAACGCAAGCTGAAGCGCGGATTTCATGATCTCGTCGGCATGCCGCCGCACGCCTATTTGAAGGAGCAACGCCTTCAGGCTGCCTACAGGATGCTGGAGACCGGGTGGAGCGTCACGGAGACGGCCTCGCGCACCGGCTTCTCCAATCTCAGCCATTTCGCCAAGGCGTTCCGCCACCGCTTCGGCACCGTGCCCAGCACCGTTCGTGCAGGATCAACCTCAGCAAGCTGACGCCGCTATTATCGACGACATCGCGCTGTTTAGAACGGTAGAGGCCTTTGCTCCCACGCTTCCCAAAAACGGCCGTTCATCGGGAAAGCCACGACTGGCGTTCGATATCGGCAGGAACAGAGGGCGAATTTCTCGAAATCTGTTCCCGAATGGTTTTTCCCAAAACGGGCCATCGGGGAGGGAGAAATGGGAAAGCCGGAGCGAGCATCTCGGGGGCTTTCCATCGAAACCGCGGTCGGCCTTCAGGGCCGATCCGTGCTTGCTCCTATCCCTCGACCGTCGTGCTGTGTGAAACGAGATGATCGTGCTGCTCGCGCGCGAGTTTGGCCAGAAGGGTCCGGCTGCATCCCGTCGCACTCATAATCTGGCTCCAGGTCCGACCATCGCGGAGCATCGCCGCGATCGCGGCGTTGCGGGACGTGTTGGCGGGGCGCCCCTTGTAGAGTCCTGCGGCTTTGGCTCGCACCGTGCCTTCGGCCTGGCGCCGACGACGATCTTCGTAATCTTTGCGCGCGACCGCGGCGAGGACGTCGAGCATCATGTTGTTCACGGCCGAAAACATCCGGCTCGTGAACTCGTCTTCCGGTGCTGCGAGGTTCCACGAGGTCGGCAAATCGAGTGCGACGATGCGGACCTCCTTGGCGTCGATCTCTGCCCGCAGCTTCATCCAGTCGGGGGAGGTGAGGCGCGACAGGCGGTCTACCTGTTCGACCAGGAGGACGTCGCCCGGCTCGCAGTCGGCGAGGAGGCGGAAGAGCTCGGGCCGGTGTAGCTTCGCGCCGCTCTCGTTTTCCATGTACCGCGCTGCGATCCGCAAGCCTCGCACGGCCGCGAAGGCGTCGAGCGCTCCTCGAGCGCGCGATGCGTCCTGCTGCGAGGTCTGGGCCCGGAGGTAGGCGCGCACGAACATAGCTCGATCCGTTTTGGATGGTCTCTTAGCGTTCGGTCCTTTTTACGCAGTCAAAGCGCACTTAAAAGACCGGGTTTGGGCCAATCCTCGAAAGGCATACCTAAATTGCACCATGTTATACGACCGGAAGGGGTGGTGAGCGGTCTGTCCGCTTTCAGGAAGAAGGATAGAAGTAGAAGACATCCGCATCTTGAAATTCCACGGAATTTTCCGGCCTGATCCGCTTTCCATAAGTTGGGACGTGCACATGAAAACGTTCAAGGTTGGATTTCGGGAAGGGTGCGTCTTCGATCGGGGCCGCCGAAATTGGTCGAACGACGGGCCGCGACCGATCCAATGGTCCGCTTGGTATCCTACCGTCTCAGAGGCGGTCGAGCAGACCATATCGGTCCCGAAGACTAGCCCCTTCTTCATCATGGGAAGCGTGGCCCTCGACGCGGAGCTTTATTCACTAGGTCGGCGGCTCCCCGTAGTCCTCCTGTCGCATGGTACAGGCGGGACGGCATCGAGCCTCGGTTGGATGGCAGAAGCCTTGGCGCGTATCGGCCATGTCGTGATCGGTGTGAATCACCACGGCAATACGGCCTCCGAGCCTTACAGGGCAGAAGGCTTCCTTTGTTGGTGGGAGCGTCCCCGCGACCTTTCGGTAGCCCTTGATCTGTTGGCAACCGACGGCGTTTTCGCCGATCGCCTCGATACTGATCGCGTCACCTGCGTCGGCTTTTCGCTCGGCGGGTACACCGCTTTGTCCATCCTGGGCGCCATCACTGAAATGCACCGTTTCGGCGAGTGGGCCGCCAAATCGCGCTTTGAAGGAGGACCCCGGGAGTTTCCCGACCTCGCCGACCGTATCGCCCCCCTACTTCGCAACAGCGCCGTTTTCGCGTCCTCATGGGAACTGCAGTCCGAATCCTACTTGGATCGTCGCGTGGCTGCGGCCGTCGCCCTCGCGCCTGCTCCAACCGTGCGAGCCTTCGCGCCTAACAGCCTCGTGGGCATCTCGGTCCCTGTCACCCTAATGGCGGGGGAGGCAGATCTGGAAGCGCCGATGGATGCGTGTGCTCGCTGGCTGCATGAGCGACTGCCGAATAGCCAGCTTCACTCTCTAGGTCGCGACGTGGGGCACTATACGCTGTTATCCATCGGAACCGAGAATGGGCGCGATCTGGAGCCGGACATCTGCATCGATGCGCCTGGCATCGATCGACAAGAAGTGCATCGACAGGCGATTGAGATAGCGCTGAAAGCCGTCAGATCGGATTCGCCTCCAAATCTGAACGTCCGCTCCTGAGGACGGCGGATGCTAGCTCAAGGGTCAGCTTTGGGTCGAAAGCGGATGGACCGCTTGCGGGCGTCTGCTTCTCTGCCGCCATAGACCGGACAGGGTGGAAAGCTGCTAGGTAGTTTCCGAGAAAGATGCTTGCAAATGCGGCCCTTCCTCGACCGGCCAGATCCACGTAGGTTCTGTGCGACGGACTGTATCAGGAGCGGCAATGCGGGAAGCCCAGGACATATTGGCCTGCGAGGAGAAGCTTCGGACGGCGATGATCGCCGGGGACGTCGAGACGTTGTCAGAATTGATCGATGACGATCTCGTCTTCACGGGTCCGATAGGAAACGTGATGACCAAGGAAGAGGATTTGGAGGCCCACCGCAGCCGGGTCTTATGCATCCAGCGTCTTGATCTTTTCGAGACTGCCTTTCATCCTCTGCACGGATTCATCGTCGTAACGACCAAGGCAAGGCTCGAAGCGATGTACGACCAGAATCCGGTGTCCGGCACATTTGCCTACACTCGGATCTGGCACCAAGACGAACACGGATGGCGCATTTCGGCAGGTCATTGTTCTAGGATCGGAGACCTCTAAGCGACGTTGTCGGACGTCCGCTTTGGATTGTCAGCGACAAGTGACTGGCGGTCGCGAATGGGTCGCAAGCGGCTGGCCCACAACCCGTTCAGCCGATGACGCCGCCACCGTCCACCCGCACGGTGGAGCCCGTGGCAAACGGCGTCGTCAACACTGACGTGCCTCCAAAAAATCGGATCGTTTTGAGCTGGAATTTTCCACTTATGGTCCCGGAGCCGGGACGAGGAGAATTCCATGAAGAAGTCGAAGTTCACCGAGGCGCAGATCGCGTTCGTCCTGAAGCAGGCCGACGAGGGAACGGCGGTCGCTGAGGTCTGCCGAAAGGCGGGAATCTCGGAGGCGACGTTCTACAACTGGCGCAAGCGGTACGGGGGGATGATGCCGTCCGAGGTGAGGAAGCTGCGCCAGATCGAGGAGGAGAACGCGAAGCTGAAGCGGCTTGTCGCGGACCTGTCGTTGGACAAGGCCATGCTGCAGGACGTTCTGTCAAAAAAGCTCTGAGGCCTGCTCGCCGGCGCCAGTTGGTGGACGAGGTTCGAGCGTCCTGGAAGGTGTCGATCAGACGGGCTTGCTCGGCCCTGAAGGTCGGACGCTCGCTCACCACCCACAAGTCCCGTCGCGGCGATCAGGCCGATCTGAAGACCCGGACCCAGGAGATCACCCGGACGCGGGTCCGCTACGGATATCCCCTTGGCCGGCAGGCGATTGCTTGCAATCGCCGAGAGGCGGCGTGTCCATGTCTTGCTTCGGCGGGAGGGATGGGCTGTGAACCCGAAGCGGATCTATCGTCTTTACAAAGAGATGCACCTGCAGCTCAGGAACACTGAGGCAAACCAGCCATCGATCCAGTGAATTGATGGCCCGTCGAAGGCCGAAGCGTCGCGTGAAGGCCAAGCTGCGGGACGACCGGACGGCGGCGACCCATGTGAACCAGACATGGGCGACAAGACTTCGTTCACGACCAGCTCGCAACGGGCCGCAAGCTGCGTATCCTGACGGTCGTCGACACGTTCTCGCGGTTCTCACCGGCGATCGATCCGCGCTTCAGCTACCGTGGCGAAGACGTGGTCGGGGCGCTGGAGCGCATCTGCAGCGAGGTCGGCTACCCCCAGGCCATCCGGGTCGACCAGGGATCGGAGTTCATCTCGCGAGACCTCGACCTTTGGGCCTACCAGAAGGACGTCGTCTTCGACTTCTCGCGGCCTGGCAAGCCCACCGACAACGCATTTATCGAAAGCTTCAACGGCAAGTTCCGAGCCGAGTGCCTGAACACCCACTGGTTCATGAGCCTTGACGACGCGAAGGCCAAGATGGAGGCTTGGCGTAGAGACTACAGCGAAGTCCGCCCTCACAGCGCGATCGGCCACAAGACCCCGATCGAGCTGATGAAACGCTCGGACGGAGGCCCGCCCGCCTGAGCAATCACCCCCGGAAATCCTCCAGCCCGACGGTCCAAAGTCGGGGCGCACGTCAATCGGTGCCGGCTTCGACACGCGGATAGGCAACCACACGTTCCGGGCCACCGGCATTACGGTCTACCTGAAAAATGGAGTACGCTGGAAAGGGCTGCTGCCGTGGCGAACCATTTCAGCACTCGCACGACGCAACTCTATGACCGTCGGTCGGATGCGGTGATACTCGATGAGGTCAAGTGCGTTCTGATATGATTATCATTCTTTATTTGAATAAAATATATATCTGAATGCCGTATTATGTTTGTATATCGCCTCTCTATACATCATAAACCATAGGTTATAAATTCTATGAACACGAAGTTCCTTGAAACTTTGATATGGGTTTCTCGGTTGCGCAGCTTCTCCAATGCGGCAGAGAAGCTTTGCACGACCCAGGCGGCGATCTCCAATCGCATTGCTACCTTGGAGCGCGATCTGGGCGTGCAGTTGTTTGAGCGGGATCTACGCAGCGTCAGTCTGACGCCGGCAGGCGAACGTGCTCTCTCCTACGCCGAAGCCATCGTCCGCCTGACCGCCGAGCTCAAGCTCGGGCTCCTCGATCGACATACCGTGCGCGGACGCGTTTCCGTCGGTACGATCGACTCGATCGTCTACGCGTGGCTGCCCGCGTTCCTGGAAACGGTGAAGTCAACCTATCCAGATGTGAACGTCGATCTCACCGTCGACACCAGCTTGAACATATCGCGCATGATGCTGAACGGTGAAGTCGATTTGGCATTGATTGCAGGGCCGGTGCTATCGCAGGGATACCGCAATCTCGATTTGTGCAGCTACGATTGCGTATGGGTGGCCGCGCCGCGTCTCCAGATCCACACACGCCAGATGGCGCTCGTGGATCTGATCGCCCATCCGATCTTCGCTTTTTCGCGTGGGTCTCAGCCGCATCAAAGGGTGCTGCACATGATCGAGGAGGTCGGACTTGATCCGCAGTTGGCGCGTATCCTTACCTCGAACTCCCTTGCGACGATCACGCGGATGGTGCGTGAAGGCATGGGGGTCGCCCTTTTGCCGGACGTCGTGGTTCAGGAGATGATCGAGAACGAGGAACTGGTCACGCTCGATGTTCACGGCCCCGTACCACGTCTTCATTTTCACGCAGTGTATCGCGAGGATCCCGGCAACCTACTCCCGACTCTATTGGCTCAGATGGCCGTCGACAGCGCTGCGAAGACCCAGACTCTGGGTTATCCCGCGATGCACAATGTGTAGGCTTTCGGATCAATTGATGATCGCATAAGCAATTGTTATCAGGAAAGATAGAAATTTCTCGTTTGCTGACATAATCATCGTTTGCTCTCCTGTGCTCGACCGACAGGGGGCTGAGCATGAGAGTGTCACTGATCCAGATGAACTCGCAGGGCGACAAGGCGGCCAACATGGCTGCAGCGAGCGCCTTTGTGGAAAATGCGGTCAGGACGGACAAGCCGGACCTTGTTGTCCTTCCGGAATACTGGAACTTCCTCGGCGCCACGCCGGTCGCCATGCAGGCCGCGGCGGAAACAATTCCCGATGGCGAATCCTATCGTCTGATGGCGGACCTCGCTCGTCGCCTCAAGGTGGCGATCCATGGTGGGAGCATAGCGGAAAAGGACGGTAACGCCTTTTACAACACCACCATCGTCTTCGGACCCGACGGGGGTGAACTCGCGCGCTACCGCAAGATTCATCTTTTCGACGTGGAAACGGCCGACGGCATCGTCTACCGCGAGTCCGATAGCGTCGCACGCGGCGAGGAGGTTGTGACCTACCAACTCGGTGGCGTCACGATGGGCTGCGCCATCTGCTACGACATCCGCTTCCCCGAACTCTTCCGCAAGCTGCGGGACAGGGGGGCCGACGTGATTGTCCTGCCCGCCGCTTTCACGCTGATGACGGGCAAGGACCATTGGGAAGTCCTGGCGCGGGCCCGCGCCATCGAGACGCAAACCTGGATGCTGGCCGTCGGCCAGACCGGGACGCATGCCGGTGGCCAAAAATGGTGCTGGGGCCACTCCATGGCAATCGATCCCTGGGGGCATGTCGCTGCGCAGTGCTCGGACGGCGTCGGCTTCACAAGCGCCCGGCTGGACCTTGCCTACGCCGCCAAGGTCCGTGCCGATATTCCCGTTGCAACCCATCACGTCCTCGACTGACCGGAGTTCGCCATGTTCATCGTACGCCCTATGCCGGAGCAGATCGCGCCAGGCCTCGTGGCTGAGCTCGAGAAGTGCGAGGTCGCCACCATCGGCCACGTTCTTCATTCCGGTTTCGTGGATCCGGAAATTCGAGCGGTTTTGCCGAACGCCCGCGTTGCCGGCACGGCCGTGACGCTGCGGATCCCGCATGCCGACTCGACCCTCCTGCATTACCTGACCGCCCACGTGCGCCCCGGCGACATCGTCGTGATCGAGCGCTGCGGCGACGAGCGCCACGCCTGCTGGGGCGGGGTCATCACCAACGCCATGAAGCTCGCCGGCGTAAAGGCCGGCGTGATCGACGGGCCCGCCACCGACTTCTCCGAAATCCGCCGCGTCGAGATGCCGATGTGGTGCCGTGGCCCGTCGCCGATCACCACCAAGCTCTTGGGGCTAGAAGGCGCGATCAACGTGCCGGTCAATGTCGGAGGCCAGACGGTGTCGCCCGGCGATGCGGTCCTGTGCGACGAGAGCGGCGTCGTGGTCCTCGCGCCCGCAGACGCGCCCACCATCGCCGCGCGCGCCATCGCGATGCAGGAGGCCGAACTCGAACTCCTGGCCCGCCTCGCGGCCGGCGAGAAGCTACCCGACATCTCCGGCGCGCGCGCCATGGTCGAAGGCAAGCTGCAGACGGCCTGACCTTTCCTTAGCCTCTCTCCCCGATCCGCCGGCACGGCGGCCCACCTCGTTCGTCAAAGGGAAATGTCGACATGAAAGCTGCGCTGAAGTCCGGGTCTCTGGGCCTGATGATGAGCCTCCTGGCGGCCGGAACGGCCATGGCCGAGACGAACATCACGGTGATGGCCTATTCCGGGCTCTTCCAGGAGCGCTACACCAAGGCGGTGATCGAGCCGTTCATGGCGGCTCACCCGGACATCAAGGTCACCTACTTCCCGCTGCCGACCTCGGCCGCCATGCTCGGGAACCTGCGCGCGCAGCGTGCCGCGCCGCAGGCCGACGTCGTGATCATGGACGTTTCCGTCTCCAAAGCCGGCACCGACGAAGGGGTGTTCACCAAGATCGACACCAGCAACGTTCCTAACGTCGCCGACCTCTATCCCGACGCGCGCATTCCCGACATCGCCGGCGTGGCTGTGACTTTTGATAACCTCGTTCTCCTCTACAACGCCGAGCAGGTCCCCCAGACTCCCTCCTCATGGATGGACATGGCCAAGCCCGAATATCGTGGCAAGGTCGTGATCCCCGGCGTGCCGGACATCCAGGGCCTCGGCTTGCTTCTTATCCTCAACAAGGCGCGCGGCGGCACGAACTACCTCGATAACGTGGACAAGGGCCTGGAGGCCGTCGCGGAGATCGCGCCGAACGTCCAGACCTGGGAGCCCAAGCCCGAGGTCTACGCGCCGGTCGTGACCGGCCAGGCGGCGCTCGGCGTCGGCTACAACGCGCGGGCCCAGGTCAACAGCGAATTGTCGGGCGGTCGCATCAAGGCGACGATCCCGAAGGAAGGCACGATCTTCCAGATCAACACGATCAACCTCGTCGCCGATGCCCCGCAGACGGCGGCGGCGGCAACCTTCGTCAATTACGCCCTGTCGCCCGAGGCGCAGAAGAGCTTCACCGAGACGATGTTCTACGCGCCGACCAACAGCAAGGCGCAGGTCTCGCAGGAGGCGATGGCGCGCACGGCCGTGAACAGTCTCGACAAGGTCATGAAGGTCGACTGGATCGCCCTGGCCAAGGTGCGCGACAAGATCGCCAACGAGTGGCGTCGACGCGTCCTCCCGGCGAGCCGCTGAGGAGCGGGGGAGATGACGAGCTCGGAACCTTCGAGGACCGCAGCCGCCCCGCAAGGGGCGGGATATCTGTCCCTGCGCCGCCTGACCCGGCGGTACGAACGCTTCACTGCGGTGGATGACCTCGACCTCGACGTCGCCAAGGGAGAGCTCGTTGCCTTTCTCGGGCCGTCCGGCTGCGGCAAGACGACGTCGCTGCGCATGATCGCGGGGCTGGTCCCCGCCTCGTCGGGGCGCATCAGCGTGGACGGGCGCGATCTCACCGACGTTCCCCCCCATCGCCGCGACATGGGGCTGGTCTTCCAGTCCTATGCGCTCTTCCCTCACATGGACATCGCCGCCAACGTCGCGTTCGGCCTCGAGATGCGCAAGGTGGCGAAAGCGGATGCGGCCGCCCGCGTGGCGGAGGCCATCGCGATGGTGCGCCTGACCGGCCGCGAGCGGCACCGCCCGGCGCAGCTCTCGGGCGGCCAGCAGCAGCGCGTGGCGCTGGCGCGTGCGCTGGTGATCCGCCCCTCGATCCTGCTTCTCGACGAGCCGCTGTCGAACCTCGACGCCAAGCTGCGCGACGAGATGCGCAACGAGATTCGCGACATCCAGAAGAAGCTCGGCATCACCGCCATCTTCGTCACGCACGATCAGGTCGAAGCGCTCACGATCTGCGACAAGGTCGTGGTGATGAACCAGGGGCGGCTGGAGCAGATCGGGACACCGCACGAAATCTACGAACAGCCGCGCAGCGCCTTCGTAGCCGGCTTCGTCGGGCGCATCAACCGACTTTCCGGGCGGGCGTCCGGTGGGCTGGCTCAGACGGCGGGTATAAATATCTCCGCGCCGGGACTGTCGGGCGAGGTCGATGTCATGGTGCGCCCGCACCGTATCGCGGTCTCCACCACGGCCTTGCCGCCGTCGGACGACGCCTCCTATCGCGTGTCCGGCACCATCATGCGGTCTACCTTCGCCGGAGACCTCCTGGAGTATGAGGTGTCGGTGGGCGGTTCCTCCGTCCGGGCCGAGACCGTCTCCCGCAGCGGGGAAGCGCTTCTGCCGCCTGGCACGCCCGTCACCCTGTCCTGGGATCGTCGGGATACGCTTGTCTACGGTGCGGCATGAGCACGCTTGCCCTCCAGAGCCCGGTAACCGAGCCGCGTCGCCTCACCCCCTCGGGCCTGGTGGCGCTCCTTCTCCTACCCATCGCGCTGGTCAATTCGGTCGGGTTCCTCTGGCCGGTGGTCAACCTTCTACGCATGTCGTTTCAGGAGGCGCAGGCTTCGGGCGCGCTCGGCGCGGGCTTCACGCTCGACACTTGGCGCGAAACGCTGGGTGACTGGTTCACCCTCGAACTGATCGCCAACAGCGTGGGCGTCAGCCTGCTCATTACGGTCCTGACCCTGATCGCGTCCTATCCGATCGCGCTCTATCTCCATCGCTCCCGTGGGCTCATGCGCACGGTATTGATGGTCCTGGTGGTGGCGCCGCTCCTGACCTCGGCCGTGGTGCGCACCTATGGCTGGATCGCCATCCTGTCGGATCGCGGCCTGATCGCGAACGCGCTGATGGCGCTTGGCGTCTCGGCGCCGCCGTCCTTGATGTTCAACCTGACGGGCGTCGTCATCGGCCTGACCGAAATCCTGATGCCCTATATGATCCTTGCACTTCTGTCGGGTTTCGGCAGGCTCGACCCGCGTCTCGAAGAAGCCGCTCGGACTCTCGGTGCCAACCCGTTTCAGACCTTCCGCCGTGTGGTCCTGCCGCTGACGGCGCCCGGCATCGCGCTGGGCTCGCTCCTGTGCTTTGTGCTGGCGATCTCCTCCTTCGTGACGCCCAAGCTCCTGGGCGGCGGGCGCGTGTTTCTCCTGGCCACGGAAGTCTACGACCAGGCCATTGTCACCTTGAACTGGCCGCTGGCCGCAGCTCTGTCGATGATCGTGCTCATCGTGTTCGGCCTGTCCCTTGCCCTCTACGGCCGCGTCCTGCGGCTGGTCGCCTGAGGAGGTCCTTATGGAGGAAGCACCGATCTCGCCTGCGCTGAAGGTCGCCGCCGGCCTGATGTTCCTGTTCCTTCTGGCGCCGCTCCTCGTGGTCGTGCCGATTTCGTTCAGCGGCGACAACTTCATGACCTTCCCGCCGTCGAGCCTGAGCTTCAAGTGGTATGCGGCGATCTTCTCCGACGCGAGCATGACCCGCGCCTTCACCATGAGCCTTCTCCTGGCACTGGTGGTCACCGCGATCTCGTTGGTCGTCGGCTTGGCGTGCGCCTATGCGTTGGTCCGTCTGCGTCCACCTGGCGCAGATGCGCTCGCCAGCCTGTTCGCCGCCCCTCTGCTGCTTCCCGCCATAGTGCTGGGTCTGGCCATGCTGCTCGTGCTGGCCCCGATGGGTCTGCTCGGCACCTTCCAAGGTCTGGTCGCCGCCCATCTCGTGATCACGCTGCCCTATGCGGTGCGCGTCCTGTCCACGGCCCTGTCCAACCTGCCGCCCGCCGTTGAGGAGGCCGCCAGCACGCTGGGTGCTAGCCCATTGATCGTGTTCCGGCGCATTACGCTGCCGATGATGCGATCGGGCCTCGTTTCGGCTTCGGCCCTCTGCTTCCTGGTGTCGTTCGACGAGGTGGTGTTGTCCCTGTTCATGACCGGGCCGCGCCTCCAGACCTTGCCGGTGGCCATGTACAACCATGTCGATCAGCAGGCCGATCCGCTCGCCGCCGCGATCTCGGTGCTCCTGGTGGTGATGACCCTTGTCGTGGTGGTGATCGTGGACCGCAGCATCGGCCTCACCAAAACCTTCGTGAAATGACCGGGGCTGCCGTCCGTCCGCTCCGCTGACGACGACATCCTCCTCAAACCTTCATTGGCCTGCCGACCGGCGCACCGCGCCGGACCGGAGAAGGCTTGCCGCAATCGGGAGATCCCATGACCTCGTCGCTCGACCCGTTCGCCTTCTGGCTGACCGCGCCCGTCTTTCCCCATGTCGAAATCGCCCGCGACGCCGGCTTCACCGCCGTGGTGCTCGACATCGAGCACGGAACCTTCAATCTCGACGACCTCGACCGGGTCATTCCGTTCTGCCGGGCCTTGGGAATGCGGGTCTATGCCAAGGTTCTCGGTCCTCTGACCGAGCCGATCCAGCAGGCCCTCGACTTCGGCGCCGATGCCGTCATCATCCCTCATATCGCAGACGTCGCCCACGCCCGCGACGTCACCGCGTCCGCCAAGTACCCACCACTCGGGCGCCGCTCCTATGCCGGCGGGCGCACCGTGGGCTACGGGCCTGCGCCCGACAACTATGCCTCCAGCGAGAACGCGCGCACCCGGTGCTGGCCGATGATCGAGAGCCGCGAGGCGCTGGCCGATGTCGAAAAGATCGCGATGCTGCCGACCGTCGACGGTCTCTTCGCCGGGCCGACTGACCTGTCCATGGCGGCCGGCAACGAGCGCTACGTCTTCTCCGACGAGGACAAGGCGGACATTGCCCGCATCGCGACCGCGGCCAAGGCCGCCGGCAAGCCTTGGGTCATGCCGTGCTGGACGGCCCCGGAGCGGGCCTTCGCGAAGGCGCACGGCGTTTCCACCACTGTTGTCGGCGCGCAGTTCTACATGGTGCGCGCCGCCTTCGCCGCGCTCAAGGACGGTCTGGCCGCTGAAGGCCTCGTCTAAGTCCCGTCCCTTTCAGCATCGGACCATCCCATGACCACACCCTCCATCCGCATCGCCGTGGACATCGGCGGCACCTTTACCGACATTGAGATCCTCGACGGTCGGACCGGTGAGATCCACCAGATGAAGACCCCGAGCACACCCTCCGATCCCTCGATCGGTCTCCTGACCGGCATTCGCGAGGCGAGCGAGCGCTTCGCCTTTTCGCTGGACGAGGTCCAGTATCTCCTGCATGGCACGACGATCGCCACCAACGCCGTGCTGGAGCGCAAGCTGCCGCTGGGTGCACTGGTGACAACGGCCGGCTTCGAAGACCTGATGCAGATCGGCCGCCACGGCCGCACCGACGTCTACGCCATCACCGCGACGCCGGAACGTCCATTGGTGAAACGCCGCTTCTCCTACGGCGTTGCCGAACGTGTCGGGGCGGACGGTCGCGTGATCGAGCCGCTGGACGAGACCGGCGTCGAGGCGCTGGCCGAGCGTCTGCGCGAGGCCGGGGTGCGCTCGGTCGCCGTCTGCTTTCTCCATTCCTACGCCAATCCGGCGCACGAGCGGCGTGTCGGCGAAATCCTGCGCGAGCGCCTTCCCGGCGTCGAGGTCTCGCTGTCCTGCGACATCTCGCCGGAGCTGCGCGAATACGAGCGGCTGTCCACCACCGCGCTGAACGCCCTGCTCGTGCCGGTGGTGAAGGGCTACACCGACCGGCTCGCCGGTCGGCTGAAGCAGGAAGTGCCACAAAGCCAAGTCTATCTCGTCCAGTCGAACGGCGGCGTGGCGGGCCTTGGCAAGGCCGGGCGCGAGCCGGCGCGGTTGCTCCTGTCCGGCCCTTCGGGCGGGGCTGCGGCGGCCAAGCGCCTGTCGGCTGCGCTCGATGAACCGAATCTCGTCGCTGTGGACATGGGTGGCACCAGCTTCGACGTCTCGGTGGTCCACGAGGGCACCGTGTCCATGGTGAACGAGGGCGAGGTGGACGGCCTGCCCGTGCGCCTGCCGATGATCGAGATGCGCACGATCGGCGCGGGCGGCGGCTCCATTGCGTGGGTGGACGATGGCGGGCGCCTGCGCATCGGGCCGCAGAGCGCCGGCGCGGAGCCGGGACCGGCCTGCTATGGACGCGGCGGCGAGCGGCTGACCGTCACAGACGCCAACCTCCTCCTTGGTCGTCTGGATGGATCGAGCTTCATGGGCGGAGGCATGGGCCTCGATCGCGGCGCCTCCGAGCGCGCGGCCGCCGACGTGGCGGGTCGGCTTGGGCTTTCCGCGGAGGACACCGCCGCCGGCGTCATCGCCGTCACCAATTCCAGCCTGGCCACGGCCATCCGCCTGTCCCTGTTCGAGAAGGGGATGGACCCGGAGGATTTCGCCCTCCTGTCCTTCGGCGGCGCGGGCGGCGTCCATGCCTGCGAAGTCGCCGAGGATCTCGGGATGAATCGGGTGATCTTTCCAGCTCACGCCTCGACGCTTTCGGCCTGGGGCATCCTGTGGTCCGACATTACGCACGACCTGTCTTCCACGCAGATCGGCCCGCTCGCCGACCTCGGTCCGGTCCTGTCCGAGCGTGCCGCAAGGCTTGCCGCCGAGGGCGAGCGTCAGCTGCGCGAGGACGGCGTGCCGCAGGAAAACTGCATCCTCGAATGGGCGCTGGACCTGCGCTATCAGGGCCAGGCCTTCGATCTGCGCATTCCCCTGGAGGCGGCCGACTTCTCGCCCGCCGGCCTCGCAGCCGCGACCGAAGCGTTCCATGCCCTCCATCGCCAGCGTTTCTCCTATGACGAGCGGACCGTGCCGGTGGAGGTCGTCTCGCTGCGCCTGTCGGCCATCGGACGTCTCGCAAAACCTGCGCCGGTGCCGATGCGCGAGGCGGCCGGCGCCGAGGCCCGCACCCGCGCTGTCTACGGACGCGGTGGCTTCGCCGAAACGGCCGTGGTCACCCGCCAAGCCGTGACGGCCGCCGGCGTCGCCGGTCCGGCCGTGGTCGAGGAGACCTACACCGCCACCTACCTGCCCGCCGGCTGGACGATCCGCTCCCATTCGACGGGTGCGCTGATCGCCGAACGCACGCAGCGCCACTGATCTGCAAGGACCGACATCATGACCAGTATCGACCCCGTCCGTCTCGAGGTGATCCGCAACGCGTTGATCGCCGCCGCAGAGGAGATGAGCATTACGATCTGGCGCACCAGCCGCTCGACCGTCGTACGCGAAATCCTCGACTTCTCCACCGCCGTCTTCGACTCCGAAGGCCGCAACATCGCCCAGTCCGCCCGCATCCCGGTGCATCTCAACTCGATGTCGGACTGCCTCAAGCGCATTCTTGAAGCCCATATCCCGCTGGAGGAATGGGCCGAGGGCGATGTCGTCGTGACCAACGACCCCTATTCCGGCGGCCAGCACCTGCCCGATATCCAGACCTTCCGGCCCGTCTTCGTCGATGGCAGACGGGTCGCCATCGTCGGCACGCTCTGCCACCACGTCGATGTCGGCGGCGGCGCGCCGGGCTCCTACTACGCGGCCGCCACGGAAATCTTCCAGGAGGGCATTCGCATTCCCCCCTTGCGCCTCGTGGAGCGGGGCACGCTCAATACCTCGGTGTTCGAGATGCTGCTGCACAACGTGCGCCAATCCGACGAGACGCGCGGCGATCTCAACGCGCAGATCGCGGCGCTGGGCATCGGGACGCGGGCCGTCTCGCGGATCGCGCGCAAATACGGGTCCGACGCCCTCGGTTCGGCGATGTCGTCCATCCTCGACGGCTCCGAGCGCATGATGCGGGCGGCGATCGCAGCCCTGCCGGACGGCACGGCAAGCTTCGTAGAGCTGGTGGACGACGACGGGCAGTCCGAGGAGCCGATCCGGCTCAGCGTGACGATCGTCAAGGAGGGCGACCGCATCTCGCTCGACTTCGCCGGGTCGAGCCCGCAGGTGCGCGGTCCCGTCAACAACACGCCCGCCATGACCTGCTCGGCCGTGTACTACGCTCTTCTGGCGGCGCTGGGGTCCGACATTCCCGCCAATTCGGGCTGCTATCGGCCGGTGAGCGTGTCGCTTCCCGAGGGCAGCGTTGTAAATGCGCGCTTCCCTGCGCCCGTGGCAGGTCGCATGGTGGTGAACCACCGGATCGCGACCGCCGTGTTCGGCGCGCTGGCCCAGATCGCACCCGAGCGCATCCCTGCCGCCTACTACGCCATCTCCTACGTTTACGCGGTGTCGATCCTGCGGCCGGATAGCAAGCGCCAGGTCTATTTCGACATCGAGGTCGGCGGCTGGGGCGGCCATGCGAAGGGCGACGGCGCGAGCGCCCTGTCCTGTGGTCTCCACAACAACACCAACGCGCCGATCGAGATGGTGGAGGCCAAGTATCCGGTGGTCTTTACGCGCTACGGCCTCCTGCCGGACAGCGGGGGCGCGGGGGAGCATCGCGGGGGCCTTGGCCTTGTGCGCGAGTTCCGGCTGGAAGCGCCCGAGGGTCTGCTTTCGACCAATTTCGAGCGCTTCCGCGTACCGCCTTATGGTCTCTACGGCGGCAAGCCCGGCTCGCTGTCCTCCACCACGCTCCGCCGCGCGGACGGCACGCAGGTCGATCTGGCCTCCAAGGTCTCGGGCGTGGCGCTGTCGTCGGGCGACACCGTGACCATCAGGACCTCCGGCGGCGGCGGGTTCGGCGAAGCGGCGAGGCGAGACCCCGCTCGCCTCGCCGACGACATTGCCGAGGGCTTGGTGACAACGGAAGCGGCACGCGAGCACTATGGCGCGGCGGTGATCCCGGCTGTGGACGCCGCGGCATGAACGCGCCTCAGGCAGCTTCTGTTGCGCGCCTCACCCTCGCCGAGGTCGGGGACCTGACGGCGCGCGCCCTGCACGCCTGCGGCGTCGCCCCCGGCCCGGCGCGCTCGGTCACGGCCTCCGTCGTCGCGGCGGAGGCCGAGGGGATTCACAGCCACGGTCTGGCGCGTCTGCCGACCTATTGCGAGCATGCGCGGGTGGGCAAGATCGACGGGACCGCCGTGCCGGTGCTCACCCGGCTCCGGCCGGGCCTCGTCCGAGTGGACGCTGGCGGCGGATTCGCCCATCCCGCGATCGATCTCGGCTTGTCCGCCCTCGTTGAGGCGGCGCGCGCCCAAGGTATCGCAGCCCTCGCGGTGACGGGCTCCTACAATTGCGGCGTGGTCGGCTACCAT
Organism: Aureimonas ureilytica; assembly: GCF_001475935.1. Taxonomy (GTDB): domain Bacteria; phylum Pseudomonadota; class Alphaproteobacteria; order Rhizobiales; family Rhizobiaceae; genus Aureimonas; species Aureimonas ureilytica_A. The sequence goes on along the minus strand of NZ_LDQA01000052.1, from coordinate 42,526 downwards.
GTCGGGCGTATCGCCGCTGCCGGGTTCCTGGCGCTCGGCTTCGTCAACGCGCCGGCCTCGATGGCGCCGGCGGGCGGGGCGCGGGCCGTGTTCGGCACCAATCCGATCGCCTTCGCCGTTCCGCGCGAAGGGCGGGAGCCGCTCGTGCTGGACCAGTCCTCCAGCATCGTCGCCAAGAGCGAAATCGTGGTCCATCAGCAGCGCGGCGAGCCGATCCCGCTCGGCTGGGCGCTGGACCGCGATGGACAGCCGACCGAGAGCGCCGATGCGGCGCTCGCTGGCGGAACCATGCTTCCGTCCGGCGGCCACAAGGGCGCCAACCTTGCGCTCCTCGTGGAACTGATGGCGGCCTGGTTGACCGCCTCCAACCTCTCGATCGACGCCTCGTCGTTCGCGGACAATGTCGGGGGCTCGCCGGGAACCGGCCAGTTCTTCATCGCCATCGATCCAGGCCCCCTGGCGGGGAACGACGCGCAGGCGCGTCTCGGGCGCCTCGCGGAGGCCATCGCGACGCAAGATGGCGCGCGACTGCCCGGTGCACGCCGGGAAGCCGCGCGGCGTCGCACGGCCGTCGATGGCGTGCCTATTCCCGGCGCGCTCTACGACAAGCTTCGCCAGATCGCAGCGGGTGCGCCAACTTGAGCGCCGGCGTCTTGTCCCCCCTTCGAGCCGGCTGATCCAGTCTTTCCCCCGTCGCTCGGACCTTTTGGGTAAGTACGGCATGACTTCATCAGCGTCGAGGCTGGCCGTTACCTGCCCGATGCCGCGCGGCATCGTGGCGGCCATCTCGACCTATCTGGCGAGCCGGGGCTGGAACATCATCGACAGCGCCCCATTCCACGACATGGAGGCCGGATGCTTCTTCACGCACGTCGGCTTCCGCTCCGAAGAGGGCGTCGGGCTGGAAGCGCTGCGTTCCGGCTTCGGCCCCGTCGCCGAGCCCTTCTGGCTCCGTTGCAAACTCTCTAATGGGGCACAATGATCCCGTTACATTCTTTCGTCAGGCGATAAACACCTGGAACAGGCGTCCGATGAAGCGCGCCTCCGATCCACCGGCCAGACTGTCGACCATCGAGCGGAACTGACCCTTGCGAAACATCCGCATCGTTTCGAAGCCTCGTATGGCGTTGTGCGCAGTCTTCTGTGACTGGAAACCGCGCACCGGACGGATCCGCTGCTTCAGCTTCCCGTGGTCTGACTCCAGCCTGTTCTTCAGGTATTTGACCTGCCGGTGTCGGCAGTGAGGGGCAAGACGTCCCTCGCGTCGGAGCGCCGCGATCGCCTCATTGTAAGCCGGGTTCTTGTCGGTCGAAATCACCGAAGGTCGATTGTGCGAGGACCGGCTCAGCGCCTTGCCGAGAAAGCGCTTGGCTGCCTTGCTGGTCCGCTTCTGCGACAGATGAAAATCAAGCGTCTCACCGCGGTCACCCATGGCGCGGTAGAGGTACATCCACTGCCCACGGACCTTCACGTAGGTCTCATCGACATACCAACTGCCCCGCTGTTGCGGTCCCGGCACCATTGAACACGACGATCGAGCTCGGGGGCATAGTGCTGGACCCAGCGATAAATGGTCGTGTGGTCCACGGACAGACCACGCTCGGCCATCATCTCTTCGAGGTCGCGGTAGCTCAGCGCTTAGCGGCAGTACCAGCGCATGCACAGAAGGATGATATCGGGGGCGAAGTGCCGACCCTTGAAAGCCGCGCTCATGCCTGGCCCCCTTCCGTCGATGCCGAAACTATGACGCTCGCATCACACTCGCCCGCTTACAACGGAGCCGGCCTTCTCGACGGAACGGCGTCCGCAACTATCACGTGGCCCTCGGTCTTCGCAGTGTCCTGCGGCGTGGTCTGCATGACGAACTAGGGCATCCGGGTCAGCACCTTCGAATCTGGGGGGTGCGTCATGCGTTGAGACGACGCATCGTCCATGCCGGCGGATCGATCCGGATCACAGGCCGTTCCGCTCGCATCTTCAACAGATCGAGAGCCACAGCATGAGCGATGATCCGCGCACCAGCCAGCCGACGAGCTTTCCGGGCGAAGAGCCGCAGGCGAAGCCAGGCTTCGAGACGAAGATGCGCACCAAGCCGGATCACGGCGAGGAGAGCTATGTCGGCAAAGGTTTGCTGGACGGGCGAACGGCGCTGATCACGGGCGGGGATTCGGGCATCGGCAAGGCGGTGGCGATCGCCTATGCCCGGGAAGGAGCTGATGTCGCGATCTCCTATCTGGCGGAGGAGCACGCGGACGCGGAGGAGACCAAGGCTTTCGTCGAGAAGGCCGGACGCCGATGTCTGCTGCTGCCGGGCGACATCCGCGACCGCGACCTTTGCGCCTCCCTTGTTGAGCAGACGGTCGCCGAGTTCGGTGGGATCGACATCCTCGTGAACAACGCCGCGGCCCAGACCACCAACAAAGATCTCGCCGACATCGATGACGACGAGATGCAGGCTGCCTTCCAGACCAACGTCTTCGCCATGATCCGCCTCACCAAGGCGGCAGTGCCGCACATGAAGCCGGGTTCGGCTATCATCAACACAACGAGCATTCAGGCGAAGGTCGCGACCGAGAGCATGATCGTCTACGCCGCCACCAAGGGGGCGATCTCCAGCCTGACGATCGGCCTCTCGAACCTCCTGGCCCCGAAAGGGATTCGCGTCAACGCAGTGGCGCCCGGCCCGGTCTGGACCCCGATCCAGCCGATCGCCAAGGACGCGGAGACGCTGGAGACGCTCGGTCAGAATACGCCGCTCGGCCGAGCTGGCCAGCCCGGCGAACTCGCCGCAGCCTATGTGCTGCTCGCCTCGCGCGAGGGAAGCTACATGTCCGGCGCGGTCATCCCGATCACCGGCGGCATGCCGATGTACTGACGGGACCGGAGCGCCCTGGCTTCTTCCGATGGTTCCAGCGGCGAACCGTCGGAAGAGGCCAGGACGCTTGCACCTCATCGCGCAACGCCCGAACGCGCGTCGATTTCGCAAACGAGGCGTGGCGAAGCTCCCGACAATCTTGCGGCGTGACCTAAGTTCCCGGTTCAGTCCGAACCCCTGGGTGGTCCCTCGTGAAGCGTCTCCTTGTCCTCCTTGCCTTGTCTGTCCCAGTCCAGGCCTCCGCCCGCGACATCGGCGAGGTCTCGACAGCCTTCAAGCTGATCGGGCCGAACCACAAGATCGTCGTGACCGCGTTCGAGGACCCGAAGATCGGCGGGATCAGTTGCTATGTCGCCCGTCCGCGAACGGGGGGCATCAAGGGTGCGGTCGGGCTCGCTGAGGACCCGTCCGTCGCCAGTGTGTCCTGCGTTCAGACAGGCCCGATCGTCTTCAACGATCCTATCAGCGGCGACGAGGAGGGCGAGCAGGTCTTCGACGAAAGCCGTTCTCTGATCTTCAAGTCGCTCGAGATCGACCGCCTCTTCGACAAGACGAACGGCAGCCTGGTCTATGTCGCGCGAACGACCCGCCTGATCGATGGCTCGCCGGCGACTTCCCTTTCGGTCGTCGCGCCGATGGCATGGAACGGCACGCAGCCGGACGCTGCAAAAGTTCGCTGACGGAAGACATCCTCACAAGGTTTCCATCGATCTCGCTAGCTGATGGCCGGCGTGAACATAGACGATGTCCGGTTTCCGTCTTCCAAGAATCCTTTTAGGGGTCGGGCAGACATCTAGCGGAATCGGGCATTCAACTCGGTACGAGGTGAGCACCGAACCCGGTGATGTGTTCCGGCGCGGCCTCGGGGCGCAGTTCCATCGACGGGATCTCGTAGTCGCCCCCGTTTTGTCGGCGGAAGGGGATGGGCGGTTCAGCGAACAGGCCACGCATTCGCTCGCGTAGCGCCTGCGCGGTCGCCTCGAAACCCATCTCGTCCATCCGGTCGGCGCGGTACGTCACGAAGGGCGGCAAAACCTCGTAGCCGGGATAGAACAGGACCCCGTGCTGGATCGGGAACAGAAGATCGTCGATCGGTCCGTTGATGCCGCGCGGTCCATAATGCGACGCCCATCCGCCGGCATTGACGATCAGCATGGCCCGCTTTCCGGCGAGGCGTCCCTCTCCGTAGCGGTCGCCCCAACGCGTGTCGCTGTGCTCGCCGACACCGTAGGCGAAACCATAGGCATAGACCCGGTCGATCCACCCCTTCAGGATCGCGGGCATCGAGAACCACCAGAGCGGAAAGGCCAGGATTAGGGCGTCGGCCCAGAGCAGACCTTCCTGCTCCTGCACGACGTCGTCCGTTAACGTGCCGGTGGCAAAGGCCTCGCCGGAGGCTTGCGGGACCCGCAGGCGCTGCGCCGGGGCAAGGGTTGGAAAGTCCGCGCGATCGGCCGCGCTCTTCCAATTGATCGCGTAGAGATCGGTGACGCGCACGGTGTGACCGTCGGCGCTGAGTTGCGCCGCCGCCGTATCGCGCAGGGCGTTCGTCAGCGAGCGGGGTTCGGGATGTGCGGAGACGATCAAGACGTTCATGCAACGATACCTCTTCCGGTTTGAGGCCATCAGAGCTAGACGCAGGTCGGTTCCGTCGGAAGTTGGCGCCAACGCATAGGATTGTTCCGTTCTGTGGATAGGTCTGACGTCACGCTGGAGCGTATGCGCAGCTTCGTTCGAGTTGCGGAGCGAGGCAGCTTCTCGGCAGTCGCGCGCGAGATGGGTGTCGGGCAGGCGACAGTCAGCCGGCACGTGGCGGAACTCGAGCAGGCGCTTGGCACCACTTTAATCAACCGCACAACACGCGGACTCAGCCTTACGCCCGAAGGCGGGCGCTACCACGAGGACGCTCGCGCCGTCCTGCGACTAGTGGAGGAGGCTGGCGAAGGCTTGTACCGGGCGAGCGATGCGCTCTCAGGCTCGGTTCGCGTTTCCTGCACCGCCGCGCTGGGCGTCCGCCATGTCGCGCGGGCCCTTTTCGCGTTTCAGGACCGCCATCCTCGCGTCGAGATCGATCTCAAGCTGACCGACACGCGGATCGACCTCGTCCAAGAGGCCGCCGACATCGCGATCCGGCTCGGGACGCTCGCGGATAGCTCGATGCAGCGCAAGCATGTCGGCTTGTCGCGCCGCATCCTCGTCGCTTCGCGGGACTATCTCGAACGGCACGGAACGCCAACATCTCCCGACGATCTGCGGCATCACCGAACGATCCGTATGAGCAACGTGGCCGATAGCGGAACGTTGGTGCTGCAAGGGCCGGACCGGAGCATGGCGACCGTGCCGTTCGGCGACCGGCTTCTCCTGGATCATGGGCTGGCGGCGCGCGAGGCGATTGTGCAAGGGCGCGGCATCGCGCCCGCACACCTCTGGCTGATCGACGATCTCTTGGATATTGGCGCTATAGTGAAAGTCCTTCCGGACCACCGACTTGAGCCCGTTCCGCTGTCGATCCTCGCCGCGCCGGGGCGGCTGCGCATCCAACGCGTCCGGCTGCTGGTCGACAGTCTGACTGCCTTCTTGCGAGGGCTGCCGGGCGTCGCCAACTAGGATCGGTTCTTCCGATGCGAGGTCTATGGCCCAAGACGGCGATAAGGGATCGATCGCAGAAGAGAGCTACTCCGTCGATGGCGGTGCGCCTCGCCCGGGCCTTCGCCATCATCGACCCGTTCGGCCCTTTCCCACCTCGAGAAGCTGGCGCATACAAGCGCACCATGGACGACATGTGGGGCGAGAGCGACTGACCTCGAAACGGAGACAAACATAACCGACCCAGATGACATCCGGAAACAGATCGAGGCCGACACAGCGAGGTTTAACGCCTCCATCAGGACGACCCTTAGGGTCCAGACCATGCTAATGGCGTCCGCGTTCATCCTGTCCGGCATTTTGGTGATAGCTTTCGCGCGCTGAGGCGATCGATCACTCCCACCTCGGTCAGCTACTCCGCGCCGCGCCGTTTCTCCTATGCCGATGTCTGGCCATCCCCATCCGCCAGATCGCAGCACGTTCCATCTGCTCGCGGATCGTCCGCTTGGGATGGTTTGGGTTTGACGTCCCGGATCTCGTGCCGCGCAAAGCCCTTCCAGGCTTGGCGAACCCTCGTCTTGTGCGGTCCAAGGTTGAACAGCTTGTCCCCGCGATCGGCGAACCGGTAGATCCAGTCAGTTTCACGCGCCATAACGTCTTGGCGGGTCTCCGCCCGGTCCAGGATCATCAGCTTCGGCATCAAGGGTAGTCCGCTGTAGAGGTGGAGGTGCGATGCGATCCAAGGGTCCGGTTTGATCAGCTTGAGCGAGAGACGATGTTTTGGGTCTGCCCGACATAGACCGGGAGATCGGTGACCGGATCGCAGATTGCGTAGACCACGAAGGGCGTTCGCTGGAGGCAAACCATGGCTTCGGTGCGGGGTGTGCTGAGGACACGGCGGGGATCGATGAAGGACGCCATCTCGGCTCTCCTCTCCAAGGGTGTATGAACACCCTCCCCTCCCTTTCTCTGCCTTTTGAGCCGCCCGATGGGCTTTTCCCCTTAAGCTCGCGGACGGGCAGCCCACGCCTCACAGTCGTCGCCGCTGTAGTGCCCCCGTTTGATCGGACACTTTGGCTACGAAGATTGAGCTCGAATGAACTCGCGGGGCGAGCGCATTCTGAGCGCGGAATGGGGATGGATTTCGTTGTAGTCCTCGATCCATCCGGCGACCTGCCGGAGCGCGGTTGCGGCGTCCGGCAGAGGGTTCACGCGAACATAGTCGCCTTTGAAGGTCTTCACGAAGACCTCGGACATGCCGTTCGGCTCCGGGCTGCGAACCGGCGTGAAGCAGGGTACGAGGTTGAGCGCAGGGCGAAGGCGCGCGTTTCCCGGGCGATGTCAGGACTGCCAATGTTGAACAGGTGCTCCACTGGGGTAGACGTCCGCGTCGATCCGAAGCGCTTCTCAACCGCCTCGACGCCGACCCAGCTGGCGATATGGCGGCCGCCAGACTGACGCAGTGGCTTCGGGCTTTGCCTCGGGATCTTCAGAACGCGATCGTTCAAGATCGGCCCGATGGCGCAAAAGACTGGAACGACGTCATCATAGCGGGACCCCAGCCCATTCCCGTCAAGTCGACAAAGGCAGAACCCCAATACGATTGGAACGATGATCCGTCATCCTCGCCGGGCTTCTGAGAGCCAGCTCATCCCGGTGAGCGGGAGGGCAACGCCGGAAGAGCATGAGGTGCTCCAAATCTGATATCCATACGAGCCCTTGCAGCGAAATATGTATCATCATACGATACACCCGCGAAGGGGCGGTTATGATCGTTTCGACCAAAGGCAAGTTTGTGGAAGCGATCGTGTCGGGCAAGAACCCGAAGGGCTTCCCGGCCGACCTGTTCAAGATGGCCAACCGTCGCCTTCAAGCTGTTCACAATGCGGCGGTGCTGGACGACCTTCGCTCTCCTCCGGGTAATCGGCTGGAGGCACTCAGAGGGGATCGTCAGGGGCAGCATTCCATTCGGATCAACGACCAATGGCGCATCTGCTTCCGTTGGACAGAGCAAGGCGCGGAGGACGTGGAAATCGTAGACTATCACTGATGGACGTCCCCCAAGCGATCCTGCGCCATACAGCCAAGGAGGGCATCATGGCACTCACTTTCGCAGACCCGGTACATCCGGGCGAGTATCTTCGGGAAGAGTACCTCATTCCGCTCGGTCTCAGCGCCGGAGCGTTGGCGAAAGCCCTTCATCTGCCGCGCACCCGTATCGAGCGCATCGTGAAGGAAGAGGTGGGTGTCTCGGCCGATACGGCCCTTCGCCTATCCCGGTATTTCGGAACGTCGCCGGATATCTGGCTGAACTTCCAGCGCGTTTGGGACCTGCGCAAGGAAGCGGAGGCGCTGAAAGACGAGTTGGAGCGGATCGTACCGCGTTCTATTGCGGCTTAACGAGCCGCACTGGGTTTTCCCGAAACTCCAACATTCCCTGGTCATCCTCGCGCAAAACTTTAGCGCTGATGGCTTTCGCCAATACGACGAACGGGTGGTTGCGTGCGTTCACTTCGCTTCAATTGTTGGCTGTGCATCCTTCATCGAAACGGAGGATCAGATGGCTGCTCCAAACAATCAGCGACCCAGGGTTCTGCGACGTGGGCCTGCAATCTTCGTAGCCCTCGTTTTTGGTGTGCCGTTCATACTGTGGAACGCTGTCGGCTTTGCGCAGTGCAAGAGTGCTGGTGGGCAGGTGCGGATAGTAGGGCTGGAGCCCCGGTGCTTCATAAACTGGAGCAGCGAGCGCTAACCAGATACGCGTGGCTGAACCACTCGGTATCGGCATTCCCATCGCTGTCAGGCCGCGCAGATTGTCCGACCGCGGATGGACTGGCGAGTTGAGATGCAGAGCCGATCTCCGCAGGAGACGCTGGAGCCGTTGGGTGAAATCCCCAGCGGCTTTTTCGTATCCAAGCTTTACTTTGGATAAGGCCTGCCCTCTGAGGTCTCTACCCCTCCACGCCCATTTGTGAGTCCCCAAACGAAAACACCCCTGCCGGGGGAGGACCGGCAAGGGCGTTGGAGAGAAGCCGAAAGGTGGGAGGAACCGTTCGGCCAGTCCGCTTCAGGTGGGGAGGACCAGCTGAAGCAAAAGGGGGAAACGCTTATCGGACCGCCTGACGGGCGATGGCCGGGATATCGCCGCGTGCGATGCCGAGGTCGGCGAGTTCGCGCTGCGAGAGACGGTTCAGCTCGGCGGCCGTGTTGCGATACTGGCGCCAGGTGCTGAAGGAGCGAGCGAGGGACATGATGTCTTGCCTTTCGTGTCCGGCCTCTCATCGGTGGTGGCCGGCGTGTGTCTGTTCTTCCGATGAGGAGAACCTACGCCTCTCACTCATCGGGCAGTAGCGCAAAGCTCGAAGAGGAGGGTTGCAGTCCCTCGCTATCCAGCGCCCGCACGTCCGACATGCGAGGGACGCATGGATCGCCACCGTCTTGACGCCATAAATGTGAAAAAAACGGCCTAACTCGACCAAGTCATATGACGTTTTCGCATCAAATCAGCGCTTACGAGAAGTCGGCGGCAGGAATATCTTGAAAGCCGTTGAGCACGCGGATGACGGCCACGGCGTCAGGCATGACTCGATAAAACACCACATAGTTGCCAACGACGAAGCTACGCAGGCCCTCGGCCACTTCGGGTCGCGCCCGACCGGCGAGCGGACTATCCGCCAGCATGGCAAAGGTCCGCTCGAAGCGGTCGAGCATGGCGTCGGCGGCCTTCTCGTTGTCGTCGGCAATGTAGGACCAGACGCGCAGCAGATCGGCGCGTGCCTTCGGGGTCCGAATGATAGGCAGGCTCAACCGATCAAGCTTCCTTGGCGCGCTGACGGCGAGCTTCGGCTTTCAGCTCAGCCGCGCTCTCCATCGGCTCAAGAGCTCCGCTGGCGTCACCTTCGGCAATCATGGTGCGCAGGGCTTCCAGCTTGGCCTCCCGCGCCTGCTCGCGTTCCTCGATCAGGCGTAAGCCTTCCCGGTGAACCTCGCTCACGGTGGCATACCGCCCGCTTTGCACCATGCGTTGCACCATATTCTCGTAGTGCTTACCGACCGTCACGTTCGCCATGTCGATCCCTCCTGATGCCGTAGAATAGCATTTTATGACATAAGGCCCTAGAGAAAACCGACGCCGGGGGTCTAACGGCAGACCTTCCGCATCTTTTCATGATGTAGCCTACCCGTGGTCAAAGCACTCCCGCCCACCGCCAGGAGAAGGTCGAAGCCAAAGCAGCTGAGATCATACGACAGATAGAGCTTGCGAAAGAGGGGAACGGGAGGGCTCGCGAGGTTGCGGCAGCGATCGATCGCGGATTGGTCGCCAAGGAAGCCTTCGGCATCGCGCTCATCGACGTCGACGAATTCAAGTCGATCAACGACACCTATGGACACCGGATCGGTGATGCCGTCCTTTGACACGTTGCGAATGTGCTGCAGGCAGCGATCTTGGAAGGAGAAACCGTTTCGCGCATCGGTGGCGATGAGTTTGCGGTTTTGCTCCGCATATCCTCGCGCGACGAATTCCAGAGAAGGCTCGCGATCCTACGTCAGTTGATGGACTGCGACGTTCTTCTGGTTGATCGGACCATCCGTGTCAGAACGAGCCTTGGAGGCGAAATCTGGAAGCAGCCGTGGACCCCGGACGATATCCTGGCAGCTTCGGACAACGAAATGTATCGTCACAAAACTCAGTGGCGAACGGCGGTCTAGCGGTGGATGATCCCTTGAGCCTTCCTCAGAGGCCCGTTCGGGATCGACTCCGGTAGCGGCCGTCGCCCTTGCGGCCGACCAGTGCGCTGTCGCGGACCATGACCTTTCCTCCCAGGAGAACGGTGGTCGGCCAGCCCTCGACCTCCAGTCCTTCATAGGGCGTGTAATCCGCGCCATCGTGAAGCTCGGCGTGACGGATGGTGCGGCGTTCGGCCGGGTCCCAGATTGCGATGTCGGCATCCATGCCGACCGCGATTCGGCCCTTGCGCTCCAATCCATAGACCTTGGCATGGTTGGTCGCGGTCAGCGCCACAAACCGAGAAAGGTCGATCCGCCCCTTCATCACACCTTCCGAGAAGAGGATCGGCAGCCGCGTCTCGACGCCCGGAATGCCGTTCGGGATGTGCCGGAAGCTTGTCTTGCCCTTCGGGTTCAGCTTGCCTTCGGGGTCGTCGTAGCGGAATGGGCAATGGTCGGAGGAGAAGAGGTCGAAGACGCCAGTTTCCAGGCCGTTCCAGCAGGCTTTCTGGGCGTCTGCGTCGCGCGGGGGCGGCGAGCAGACGAACTTCGCACCCTCCCAGTTCATGCCGTCGAGATCGTCGGCGGTCAGCATGAGATATTGCGGGCAAGTTTCGCCGATCACCTTGCGGCCGCGCGCACGCGCGGCGCGTATTTCATCGATCGCTGGCCCGTTGGAGACGTGGACGATGACGACCGGCACGTCCACCACCTCGGCGAGCGATAAAGCACGGTGGGTCGCTTCGCGCTCGACAGCCACCGGCCGGGTCGAGGCATGGGCGCGCGGCGCGAGGTTTCCCTCCGCCTCGTGGCGGCCGATGAGGTAGCGGATCGCGTCCTCGTTCTCGCAATGGACCATGACGAGCGCGCCCGTGCGACGGGCCACATCCATCGTCTCCAGGATCTGCGCATCGTTCAGCCGAAGGCCCTCATAGGTCATGAAGACCTTGAAGGAGGTGTAGCCGTCTTCCACCAGCGCCGGCAGTTCCTGGCCGAGTACGGACGCGCTCGGGTCGGCGACGATGAGGTGGAAGGAATGGTCGGTATAGCAGTTGCCCTCGGCGAGCGCATGATAGCCCTGCAGCGCCGCGCGCAAGCTCTGTCCCTTCTCCTGCAGGCAGAAGGGCAAAATGGTGGTGTTGCCGCCCATCAGCGCCGAGCGCGTGCCGCTTTCGAAATCGTCCGCCATGACGATCCCGTCGCCGGAGGCTTGAGCGATATGGACATGGCTGTCGATGCCGCCGGGCAGGACATAGCGTCCTGTGGCGTCGATCTCCTCCGTGCCCCGCCCCAGCGCCTCGCCGATCTGGACGATGCGCCCCTCACGGATGCCGATGTCGGCCTGGAAGACGTCCGAGGCGGTGGCGACCGTGCCGCCCCGGATCACGAGATCGAACCCCTCGCTCACAGCGCGGGCTCCAAGGCGGCGATCAGGCGATCGACCTCTTCCAGCGTGTTGTAATGGACCATGGAGACGCGCACGGTGCCATCGGTTCTGGTCAGCCCGTGCTCTTCCACAATGCGCTTGGCGTAGAAGTCGCCGTAGCGGATGCCGATCTTGGCCTTGTCCACGCCTTCGACGACCTCGCGGGAGCTGGTGTCGCCGACCGTGAAGGAGACGGTGGAGACGCGGTCCGCGATGGCCGAGGACGTCCGCCCGATGACACGCACCGAGTTGCGGCTCCCGAGGAAGTCGAGGAGGCGCGCGGTGATCGCGCGTTCCTGTTCGGCGATCGCGGCAAAGCCCGCCTCGATCCCGGCGCGACCCTCGCCGGCCCCGGCGCGGGTGCCGAGCTCCTCGACATAATCGACCGAGCCGATCGACCCCCAGGCGCATTCGTAGTTGATGTTGCCGGGCTCCAGCTTGTGGGGCACGCGGGTCTTGTCGAAGAAGTAGTGGTAGATGTTGTCGAGCGCGAGCAGCTTGTCGCGCTTGCCGAACATCACCGCGTGGTGCGGGCCGAACACCTTGTAGACGCTGAAGATGTAGTAGTCGGCATCCAGCGCCTTGACGTCGATCGCGCGGTGCGGAGCATAGGCCACGGCATCGACGCAGAGCTCAGCCCCGCCGGCATGGGCTATGTCGGCGATCTCCCGGATCGGGTTGATCGTGCCGAGGATGTTGGAGGCGTGCGTGACGCAGACGAGCTTGGTGCGCTCGCTCATCAGGTTTTTCAGGTCTTCGAGATCGAGTTCGAAGGTTTCCGGGTCGCAGCGCCACCAGCGGATTTTGACCCCGCGCGCCTCGTGTTTCAGCCAAGGGCCGATATTGGCCTCGTGGTCCGTGTTGGTGAGAATGATCTCGTCGCCCGGCTGAAGGCGGCCGGTCATGGCCTCAGACAGAAAGCGGATGAGGATCGTCGTAGAAGGCCCTTCCACGATCTCGCCCGGCTCGCAATTCATGAAGCGGGCGAAGGCCTCGCGCGACTGGGAGACGCGCGCCGTCGAGACACGGCTCGGCTCGTAGCTCGCGCCCGTCTGCACGTTGCTGGTGAGAAGATAGTCCGAGACGCGCGAGGCGACGCGCGCCAGCACTTGGGAGCCACCGGCATTGTCCATGAAAGTCCATTCGCCCGACAGGGCGGGGAACTGGGCTCTGGCGAAGTCGAGATCGAGGGTCATGTCTGCTGGACCTTGCCGGCGCGCGTAGGCTTTTCCCCGGCGCCTGTCTGGAGAAATCAGTGGTTGAGAACCGCGTCGAGAAAGGCGCGAGCGCGCTCGTTGCGGGTGGAGGAGAAGAAGACGTCGGGCGCGGAGACCTCGCGGATCTCGCCGTCCTCCATGAAGACGATGCGGTCGGCGACCTGCCGCGCGAAGCCCATTTCATGGGTCACGAGGACGAGCGTGACGCCGGAATGCGCAAGGCCCTTGATGACGTCCAGAACCTCGCCCACCATCTCGGGATCGAGCGCGGAGGTCGGTTCGTCGAACAGGAGGATGCGCGGCTCCATGGCGAGCGCGCGGGCGATGCCGACGCGCTGCTGCTGGCCGCCCGAAAGCTGCGTCGGGAACTTGGCCCCTTGCGCGCCGATGCCGACGCGGTCGAGCAGCGCCTGCGCCTTGGCGCGGCTCGCCTCCCAGGTGAGCTTTTTCACCCGAACCGGGCCCAGCGCTACGTTATCGAGCACCGACAGGTTGGGGAACAGGTTGAAGGCCTGGAACACCATGCCGGTCTGCTGGCGCACCTTGAGGAGGTTGCGCCCCCGCTCGACCCGCACGCCGCCGACGAAGACCTCGCCCGCGTCGTATTCTTCCAGATGGTTGATGCAGCGGATCAGCGTGGACTTGCCCGAGCCCGAGGGACCGAGCAGCACGACCACTTCGCCAGGGGCGACGTCGAGATCGACGCCCTTGAGGGCGGTGAATTGGCCGTAGCGCTTCACGACGCCGCGCATACGGATGATGGGCTCTGGCGATGGGGCGGTCATGTCAACGGGCCTCCCGCGCGGAGTAGCGTGTCTCGAAGCGGGCGACGAGGCGCACCAGCGGCAGAAGCAGAAGCAGGTAGAGGATCGCCGCGCCGATCAGCGGCGTCGGGTTGGCCGCGAGCGCCTGAGCTTGTGTCGCCTGCTTCAAAAGGTCCGGCAGGGCGACGACCGAGGCGAGCGCCGTGTCCTTCATGACGTTGATCGAATTGTTGGTCAGCGGGGGAATGACGATCCGCACCGCTTGCGGCAGGATCACGTCGCGCATCACGTCGATGGCATTGAGGCCGATCGACTGGGCGGCCTCGAACTGGCCACGCGGGATGGCCTCGATGCCGGCGCGGTAGATTTCCGCCGTATAGGCCGCCGAAACGGTGGTGAGCGCGAGACACGCCGAGGCGAAAGGCGAGAGACGAATGCCGATGAAGGGAAAGGCGTAGTAGACGATCACCAGCCAGACGAGGACGGGCAGCGCGCGGAACACGTCGATATAGGCAATGGACAACCAACGCAGCGGGCGCGGCGCATAAAGGCGCACCAGCGCCAAGGCGAGACCGCCCAGAAGACCCAGCACGATCGACAGGCCGCCGAGCAGGATCGTGCGCCAGAGGCCTTGAAGGAGCTGAGGCATCGAGCGCCAAAGCACGTCGATATTGAAGAAGGTGGTGACGATATCCATGCCTGTCCCTGCGACCGGGGGAGGGCGGGCGCCGCGCGTCCTGCGGGCCCGCCGGGAGTGTCGGGCGCCCGGAGGTCAGAGCTTAGGCGCGCCCAGAACCTTCACGGTCGAGGTTTCGGCGTCCGGCTTCGTGCCGAACCACTTCTCATGGAGCCCCGCCAAGGACCCATCCCCCTTCATCTCGGTGATGGCCTTGGTTGCCTCCGCCACGAGAGGCGAGTCTTTTGCGAACATCACCGAATACTGCTCGCCGGTCGGGATGCGCTCGACCACGGCGTATTGCGGCTTGTCCTTGATGTAATAGGCGACCGCCGGAATGTCGGAGATATAGCCATCGATCCGGCCTGCCGCGAGGTCGAGCATGGCGGGCGAAAGCCCCTCGAAGCGGCGGATTTCAGAAAGACCCAAGTCCTTCTCGTGCTGAGTGGCGTAGATGTCTCCGGTCGAACCGGTATCGACGCCGACGACCTTTCCTTTGAGACCGGACAGGCCACCGATGCCGGAATCCTTCAGGACCGAAAGGGACTGGTCGCTGTCGTAATAGGGTTGGGCGAAGGAGACCGACTCCAGCCGCTTCTTGGTGATGGTGATGGAGGAGACCGCTGCGTCGATCCGGCCGGACTGGACGGCGGAGAACAGGCCGTTGAACGGGATGTTCTCGAACTGCACGTCGTCATAGCCCATGCGCTTGGCGGCTTCGCGCACCAGATCGATCTCGAAGCCGACGATCTCGCCCTTCTCGTTCTGGAACTCCCAGGGGACGTTGCCGACATTGGCGCCGACGGTCAGCGTCTTGGCGCTCGCGGGGCCGGCGAGCGCCAGAAGGGCGGCGGCCAGAGCGGCCAGTTTGAAGCGGGTCATGTCGGCTCCTCGGAAAGATGGAGGGAACGGCGGATCGACGGATCGGGCAAACCTGTTCAGAAAATAGACAGTAAGGGTGAATTGCCCTCCGGTGGTCAATTGGTACGGACTGCGTGCG
Organism: Aureimonas ureilytica; assembly: GCF_001475935.1. Taxonomy (GTDB): domain Bacteria; phylum Pseudomonadota; class Alphaproteobacteria; order Rhizobiales; family Rhizobiaceae; genus Aureimonas; species Aureimonas ureilytica_A. The sequence goes on along the minus strand of NZ_LDQA01000052.1, from coordinate 27,254 downwards.
ATTTTGAAAAGAGGGAAAAACAAAAATCAAAAGAATCGCATGCACTTTCTTTCATGCCTGCGAATGAACGGGATGCCCCGAAGGAGCAGGTGTTGGTCCAGCCGAGATCGCTCGGGTTCTTAAGGAGGGGAAGCCGATTGGGCGCGAGCTGCCGACACAGCCCTCTAGGCTGTCTGAGAGACTTGGGATCGGTCGGCCGCGCCGCTTCGCTAGCCGTTTGTCGGAGGCTTACCGGTATGCCGTCGGCATCGGTTCTGTTTCGCTCACAGGAACGGGCGACAATCCCTCATCAGCCTTTTGCCTGCCGGTTCCCCGACAGGTCCTTAGACCTCGTCCGCGATCCGGCGGCGGCCGCGCGCGGACGGCGCTTCCATCTCGGCATAGGGCGCGAGAATATCCATGAGGTCCCCGCGAGCGTCCGGTGCCTTCAGAAGCGCGCGCTGGGCGACCTGCTCGAGATGGTGAGCCATCAACTGACTGGCACGGGCCGCATCCCCTGACTCGAGAGCGGACAAAACCTCACGATGTTCCGAGATGGCGCATTCGCTGGAATGAGGGCGTCCGAAGGCGGCGAGCGAGAGGCAGGATCGATAGGCCGTCTCACGGACGTAGCGCGACAGGGTTGGGCGTCCGGTCATCTCGGCGAGCCGCACGTGAAATTCCGTCGCAAGTCGCAGCGAGGCCGCTTCCGGCCCGTTTCGCGCCTGCTCTTCGGCTTCCACGTGGCTCGAAAGTTCGGCGAGCTGGCGAGGCGACAGACGCCCAGCCAGATGCTTGACCACCAGCCGCTCCAGTTCGACGCGAATATCGAACTCGTCGCGCGCATCCTCGAAGGACGGGGTGGCGACCACGGCGATCCGGTTGCGCCGAAGCTCCACGAGCCCCTCGGATGCCAACTGCCCGAGGGCATGTCTGGCAAGCGTTCGGCTGACGCCGAAACGCTCGCCCAGTTGATCTTCCGGCAGCTTGTCGCCGGGCATCAAGGCGCGTTCCAGAATGGCGCGACGAATGGCTCGGCAAATCATCGATGCCCGGTCCATGGCCTTCGACTGGCCCTCCTCAACCGTTTCGCTCGTCACTCGGCGCTACCTTCCATCCCGCAATCGTGCGGCTTTAGCACCCCTCAACGGGACGTTGAAGCGTCCGATGGTCATGGCATGCAATAACGAGTTCAACTGCATGCATTTCGATTCCAACGCGGTGCGTCTAAACTGCCTCTGCAGCCCGGAACGGACCATGGAAATGACGCGCACGACGGTCCGGTTGGAAGTCTGTCATAGCGTCGGCGTGCCGCCGTAGCGAAACAAAACGTAAGGACGCCTATCCACATCGAATCTGCGGCAACCGCAACCGAGCCGAGCGTGTTATGGACTGGCAGACCTGCACATCGTCGCATGCGTCTACGCCATGCGCAAAACAGGCCGCTCCGCTCGCTGAGAGGTTCGAACAGCTTCTGGACAAACCATGGGGGTTGCGGCCCCGTCGCAAACGTCCGCGAGTGTCCGACCCTACCGTGAAGCGAACATGAATTGGCCCTTGAGGCTGCAGGTTGCCGTTATCGGTCTGCCTTTGTCTGATCGAAGCGAGCTCCTGCTCGCTCGATATCGGGCCCGTATGCGAGTGCCCAAGCACACAATGCCTCGAATGGCTGGCGCAGGGAGTGGCCGAGCGGCGTGATCGCGTACTCCACACCAATCGGGGCGGTCGGCAGGACGGTTCGCGTGACGAGGCCGTTGCGTTCCAACCGCTTCAAAGCGTCCGCGAGCGCCTTGTGCGTGATGCCGTTCAGCCGTCGTTTGATCTCGTTGAATCGGGCTGGCTTGGGGCACAGCACGGTCAGGATCAGGATCGTCCACTTGTCGGCGATCCGATCCAGAACCGGTCGGATGCGAACCATGTCCGCGCATGCCTGCTCCGACAAAAGCTCAAGCTCGGTATCATCAGGCATATCTAGGCTCTTCGAAGTGCGTTCTTGCGACTAGATACCTGTCGTATATCTGGAGGCCATCGCTGAGCAAGGAGCATGTGCGATGGCAAGAGTTGAGAACAAGACCGCTCTCGTGGTCGGAGGCGCCAAAGGGATCGGTCTGGCGATTGCCGAACGTCTCGCGCGCGAAGGAGCCACCGTCTTCTTGACCGGGAGACGGGCCGACGAGGTGGAGGACGCCGCCCGCAAGCTCGGCGGAGATGTTCGTGGTCTCGTGGCCGATGCCGCCTCTCCGAAGGATTTGGAGCGCGTCGTTGCGGACGTGATCAAAGCGCGAGGGCACCTGGACCTCCTCGTTCTGAACGCCGGTCTCTCCGAGCCTGCCTCGATTGCGGATCAGACTCTGGAGCACTTCGATCGCCATTTCGCGGTGAACGTGCGTGGCATGGTGTTTGGCCTCAAAGCGGCTTTGCCCGCGCTCAGTGAAGGCGCTTCGGTGGTCCTGATGGGATCGATTGCAGATACCATGGGCATTCCGCCCTACAGCACCTATGCGGCCACGAAGGCGGCGGTGCGATCCTATGCTCGTTCCTGGGCCGCTGAACTTGCACCAGGCGGTATCCGCGTCAATGTCGTGGCACCCGGCCCAACCGATACGGACATGATGGCGGCCGTATCGGAAGACGGACGCGCGGCTCTGATCGCGCCGATCCCGCTGGGTCGCATGGCACGCCCCGAAGAGGTGGCCTCCGCGACGCTGTTCCTTCTCAGCGACGAGGCAAGCTTCATCACCGGCGCGGAACTCTGCGTCGATGGTGGTATGCAGCAGGTCTGAACCTCGCATCCCATGGCTGATCATGCCCGCTTCCAACCTTCCAACGTTGGAAGCGGGCAGTCGCATCTTCACCGAACCCGTATGCATCTGCTCGTTGCGTAAGGCCGAATGGTTTCGTTTCGCCATCAGTTCGTTTTGAATCTGAGTTGGCTCGAGGCATGGTTCCCTGTCTCGTTGTCGAACGGCTCGCAGGTCGTTTGTATGCTCGGGCGAGAACCTAGCACTTGAGCGTTCGCCTTTTTGAGTGCTGCCCCAGTGTCGTTGGCAAACGCTCACGCCAGTCCCCGGATCGACAGCGCCTCACGGCGATCCCGATCGCGGCCAGGAGTTGGTTGGATCGCGCCTGTCTCCTTCCTTGTTGATGAGATCGAGCCGTCCGTTGGGTGAAGCAGCGTCGTTCGAGGAACGACAAGGCTTCGTTATTCCAATCGAGGTCGAGCAGATACGCGCGTTGGTTTTGGCTTTTCCTGCGCGAAACTCGTTCGCCTTTCAGCTTCAGTCGAGATGGACGAGGTGGACTGCAAGCGGACCTGCGTCTGGGAACAAGGTTCGGTGCTGATGCGAATGACCGTCCGTGCCACCACCTGGCCATGCGCTCTCGGCAACGCCATTCCAGCGTCTCGGATATGCCTTATCCGCTATCTCACCTGCCCGGTCGAAACGAGATGTGCTCCACCGTTTTTGGCAAAATCTCGCGCGCTTGGAGTTTTTGGACGTTTTTCTAGTTTTTATCTAGTTTTAGAGAAAATTCCTTACCAGGAACAACGGCTTAAGCCCTGTTTTTGGAATGATGTACGGTTTTGACGGAATGATGTACGGCGTTGACGGAATGATGTACGGTTTTTTTGGCAGTGATGTACGGTTTTGTTCCTCGTTTCGAGCGCTGGAAATCACCTGCCGAGATCCGATTTTTGTCAAAACCGGGCGGACTGATGTACGGTGTTTTGGCAATTCCCGACACGGCGTACCTGAAGCGGTCCGCGTGATTTTGTCAAAAACGAGCGGACTGATGTACGGCATTTTGACATAGGCCTTGCGCTTGGAAAGCTCTTTTTGTCAAAACCGGACGGACTGAAGTACGGTTTTTTGTCATTCCAGACTGTCAGACTCATTGGCGAGTTCCAACCGCTTCCGCATGTGAAGCACCTGCCCTCTCTCGCCTTGTCGCAACTCTAGATTATAATCTGGAAGCGGGTCTTCCTTTGTTCCTTCGACCAACCGCTCTAGGGCCTGAGCGAATTTATGCGCCGGTAGACGCGAGCCGCTGCGCACGTGGACGTCATTGACGCGATAGAAAGCCTCACCTTCCCCCGCCGTTTTGCGGGCGAGGCGATAGATGAATTTCGCGAGCGGTCGCGCGATCAGAAAATAGTCGGGGTTGAGGGTCAGGATCGAGGGCTTGCCACTGGGCGTGACGACGCCCTCGTAAACCCAGCCTGGTATCTCGATCTCTACCTGATCGATCTTGTCCTGCACCGTGCGTGACACGACCTTGAAATGGCCGATGAGCGGAAACGCTTCCGTTTCGCGACGTTTGCCGTCGCTGAGATTGGTGATTTTGATGCGTGTCGCCTGCAGGCGATCGAGAGCCTTTTCCAGTTCCAGATATTGCTTGCCTCCCAGATCGCGCCGGCAGAACTTCAAAAGCTCGGCTGCGGCAGGTCGATAGATGCGAGCGGGAATGTCGGGTCGCAGCCCCTTCTTCTGGGCGATCCCATATTCGCGCATCTCGGCCGCGAGATGCGACACCATGTTGATGAAGATGTCGTAGTCGTAGGCCGTTGCCAGACCCACTTCGGCACCGCCTTCGATCGTGACGATGCTGTCTTTCAGCTCATAGCGCAGAACCCCGCCCTTGACCGTCTTCGACAAGGAGAAGGGTGCGATATCCATGAGGTTGAGATCGTCCTTGACCGGTGCGTCATGAACCGTCGGGACGAAGAAGGAGAGCTGGTCGTCATCCAGAGGAGCGGCCCGCTTGGTGGGGCGGGGCTGGCTGGGTGCCTCATGGGTGATGGCCTTCTGGACTTCGCCCAGATGAATGGCCTCACCCCATTTGCCCATAGCAGCCCGTAGGCGCTCGTTGCTGATCTTTTCGAGCTGGAGGTCGGCAAAGCTGCGACGCGAATAGAAACGGCGCAGTCGGCTCAGCGCGTCCTTCTCCAGAGGTTCGAACACTTCGCCACGCGCGGTCTGGATTTCTTTGACCACGCCTTGCAGATAGGCGTTCTTCTCATGCAGCGAGAGGGCTGCGAACGCGTCGCGTGCTAGAAGATCGAGTTTATGCCTGCTCATGACCAAGACCGTGACCGGTTGACCGGTGCCAATGATGTCCAAGGTTCAGGCATAGCGCAGATAATGAGGCGACGTCGAATGGGCTGGCGTAGGATTAGGACCGTGCCCTAGCTTTAGATCTGAGTTATGGGACGCTTTCCAATATCTGTGCATCGGGTTCGAACAACGGTCCGCCTGCAACTCGGATCAATCCCTCAGCTGTTGGCAAGGTGGTTCGTGATCCACTAATATCGAAGCCCGATCATATGCGGGCGGATCGCGAAGAACAGCCCACACGTGGCCTACCAGATTATATGGACCGATCCTGCCTTTCATGACCCCTGCTTCTAGTTTTTCTACGCCCCGGCCGATCGCAATCTTCGTCCACGTACATTACCCTGAAATCTGGCGGGACATGGCTTGCCTTCTGGTGGATCGCGTCGAGGTACCGTTTCGCCTTTATGTCACAAGTTCGCACTTTGGCGATAAGATTACGATTCCTGAAAGTCCGTATCTTCTGAACGCGACTGTTCTGCCAGTCGAGAACCGCGGTCGGGATATCCTGCCATTCCTCCATGCGCTGGCGGCAGCGGACGATTTCGAGATTGGCCTGAAGCTCCACACGAAGAAATCTCCCCAGCGCGCTGATGGCGCGCAATGGCGCGCGGATCTGCTGTCCTCGCTTTTGCCGTCCCGATCCGGGGTTTCCGACATCGTGACGTCCTTGGTTCGGCATACGGGGATTGGGCTGGTCGCCCCGAGCGGCTTTTGCCTTCCGGTTCGCCCATGGGTGCTGGAGAACGGCCCAGCCATGAACCGGATCTTCCATGTCATTGACCATGATTTTTCCGATACCGACATGGACGATACCTACTTCGCGGCAGGAAGTATGTTCTGGTTCCGTAAGCAGGCCCTGTCGGGCCTGACAGATCCACGTCTGATGGATTTGTTCGAGCAGGAAGAAGGTCAGCTCGATGGAACGATCGCGCATGCAATGGAGCGAATCTTTCCCGTCGAAGCACGGCGTCGCGACTATTTATCGGTTGCGATGCCGGCCATCATGCAAGACGAACCGGATGTGAGCGATACGGAGATTATGCTCAGGACGCACGAACATGCCCTGAAGCCAAGCCTACTTTTTCCGTCCCCCTACGTATCCCCGGACTCCGCCCGGTTCGAGCCATCGCCTATAAGCAACCACAGCCTCGCATTCCGCATTTTGGCGCCCGTCTACCGGATGCTTCCAGAGCATGCTCGAGCAGGCCTGAAAGCACTGCTCGGACGCAAGTAGGTGTTTTACGGTGGCGGCGAAAGCGATCGGAAAGTTTCAGGTCCGGCTGGATCTGATGGCTGCCAGTCGCTCCGTCGCCAGCCTGGAGACATTCTCGGGCCCATAGCGTTCGCGAACGAACTCGCGCCCCGCTTTTGATCGCAGAGCTGTGTCGGCCCGGTCGTTGAACACCCGCACCATCTGCGCTGCGCTGGAAACCTCGTCCGGTTCCGCCCAAACCTGTCCCTCTGAATAAACGTACTCGCCCGCAGCAAGGGGACGAAGACGATAGTCGACAGGGAACGCCGTGTCGTCTCGGACGAATTCTGCGTTCCCGGAATAGCCCGTACCAATGACGGGCTTGCCCATCATCATGGCCTCCACCATTCCTAAGCCGAATCCTTCGGAACGATGAAGAGACACGTAGCAATCCGCCACTTCGATCAGCGAAAGCATCTCGTCGCGCGAGAAGTGTTCATCGAGTACCCGAATCCGTGGATCATGACGCGCAGCCGACTGCAACTCCTGCTTGATCTCCGGGAAATGACCCACTGCGCCCGTCGACTTGATGATCAAGCCAACCGGCGTCGATGGGTCGGGAAAGGCGCGGCGGAAGGCTCGAACGACGCCCAGGGGATTCTTACGCTGAGGAAATGAGAAATAGTCGAAGGAGAACAGGAAATGGAACCAGCTGGGATACTTTATAAAGCGCTCGACAGGACTCTTTTCCCAGTCAGGTAGACTAACGCAGGGCGGCACGATCGTGATCGTTTTGTCGAATATGCTTTGGAAGCTCTCGGCCACGAAGCTGTTCGGAGCCCAGATTTCGTCAATTGGTTCCAGCAGAGAGCGCCATTCTTCCGGGGCGCGGCTCAACTCCCAGTACGTGCGCAGGATATTGTAACTACGATCGAAACGATCCTGGGGTATATGGGCGAACAGGGTCGGCAGTTCGTTGGCGGCAATCTCGATAATGTTGATCGCGTGCGCGCCCGTTTCGTCGTACCGCTCAGGCATGTAAGGAGCGCCTCGCCGCCCTTCGACACCATAGGTGAAGGGGTAGATGGCGAAGGGCTCGGCTGTGGTCGCAAGCGCTTGCGCCAAGCCTCGCAAAGACTGCCCGAGCCCGAGATTGGCGTCTATATATCCGATCAGAAGGGTGGAATCCTCGATGAGGGGGGCTTGTATCTCCGATTGCCTGCGAAAGTTCGTCGCGAACGAACCCAGGCGTCCTACGGATTTGAGCCCCATGTAAGTCGCTTGCCGGCATTTGTGCCGAGCGAAGAAGCCGACCTGTTGGGCGACCTTGTGGCCTGCGGCCTTCATACCGTTCTCTTCCCAGACGCTGCCGATCTGGTAGGTGAGTTGACCCACCGTTTGAACCTTGCGGGCAAGGGCGCCACTGATGCGCTGGCGACTGATCTGCCTTTGAAGGTCCGCGCTCCAACCAATCGCCTGAGACGAAGCCAATCCTGCGGCAGTCAGATGCTCGAGAAAGCGCGCAGGATTTCTCGTTTGTAAAGACGAGAGCGCCTTCCCTATGGCGACCGCGCTGTGGCGCAGCGTGAAACCATTTCGTATGAGATAATAGCCTGCTTGGGCAAGTGAAGCGCGCTTCTGAGCGCTCATGCCATGGCTTTCATGGAGCTGCGTGAGTATCTCATGCGCATCGGGTTCCCATCCTGTCCTGCTGCTCTGAACTCCCGCTGCGCTTGACAAGCCAAAATAGAGGCCGCCCGGCAGTGAGAGTTCGCGCATGGAACCGAACGATCCGTGGATGACCGGCGTACCACAGGCGAGCGACTCGAGAACCGGAAGAATGGAACTGTCGCCGCAGGATGGAAAGACGGTGAAATCGATGGAACGATACAACCGCGCTAACTCATCCACCTCGAGGGGCGCGATGATCTCATAGACGTCGATCGCCTCAGGAATATAGCGCAAGATCTGGAACTTAGATGTGCGGTATGTCGCGTCCGGCGCTCGCCCTACGCAGTCGATGAGTTCGTGTCCCAGTAGGATGAGACGCGCTCGCCTTTCCGATCCCACAAACTGATGCCATGCCAGAAGCATGGCTCTCAGTGAGCGCGATTGTTCACGCCCAGCGGTGACGAGATAGGTGGTTTCGTCGCAAAGCCTTCGGACGGGGCCGAACGGATTAAAATGATCGACCTCGACGCCGAGCGGTACGCGGAAGCTGTTGACGACCCCGGCACGCTGGAAGATATCGCGCATCCAATCCGAGGTTGAAAACACGCCTTGATAGGCTTGCGCCGTTGCCGCCCAGTTTTCTGGGATCGAAGGAGCTTCCAGCGGAGTGTATAAGTAACCCGTGGTCTGGGCACCGGGTAGGGAAACCAGCATCTCGGGTGCAGACGGGTCAATTAGCCCATAGCGCAAAAGGTAAGGATGAAGGTTGGCGTTGATCGCGGACCAAGCCGGATCGAACCCGATGTCGTCCGCTTGGTGATTGACACCGTAGCCGAGAAGTTTCTCTGAAAAATAGCGCTTGTTTTTTGCAATGAAACTTGTCTTGCGGCTGAGTTTCTCACGATTGATAGTTGAGCCGGTGAAATGCTCTATCTGCGAATGTGGAAGATAGGCGCAGGAATATCCGGCCTGACGCAACCGGAAGCCGAAATCCGCATCCTCGTGGTAGAAGCCGTACTCGTCGTCTAGACAGCCAATCTCCTCGACCGCCGACAGACGTATGAGCGCGCAGGTCAGCTCGCAGAAGTCCGCCTCTAACCGCTCTACCGCCGGGTCGTGAGCGTGTACGTCATGATAGAAATCGACCTTGTCGAGATTCCAGAACACGCGATAGGAGATCGGCTGGTTCGGAAGCGACGCATCCACGATAATCTGTGCCGGCGCGACGATTCCGAGACGGTCATCGCGCTGCATTTCAGCGAGCAGTTCGGCAATGACATTCGTGCGAAACACGATGTCGTTGTTCGACACGCAGACGAAGCTCTTTTTCCGCTCTGCCGCGATGCGGGCGCCGATGTTACAAGCTTGCGTATAGGTATGAGGCTCTCCGAGCTGCAACACTTCAACGCCCGCTTTCGCGCACACTTTTAGCGTTGAGTCGTCGCTGCCTTGATCGAGCACAATCACGTTTGCCGGATCCACACGCAGGCTGGGCAGCATCCGGTCCAGCAGGTCGCCTCCGTTAATCGAAGGTATGACGAGGAGGACGGAATTGCTGATATCGTTCTGCATCTTTGCTTAAAGCCTATGAGTCCGGTTGAGATCTATGGCTGACCGCTTGAACGATATTCGTTCGAACGAAGATATGAGGAATGGCAACGATTTCGTCGCTTATGAGCGAGAGGAGAATTGCGGAGGCGCGAAGTTTTTGCCGAAGGAAGTTCCAGCAGATAATTTTGCAGCGGTCTGGCCTGTTATACTGCAAGCGCTATCAAATAGCGCGTTCGCCACCGCGACCGAGGTTGCTTCTACCCGCATGTGGACTCATTAAATCCTCAAGTGCTGCACGGCAGCAAGTTGGTAGCCGGGATGGTAAGCGGTCTGAAAAGGTGGTCCCAGCATGGATCGGCTTCATCTCCATCCAGCCATATATGAACGAAACAAGCGAGAGGAAACAAACTGCTCGAATGATAATTCGCACCGATCCGTCCTGTGATCCCGCCTTAACTGGCACAAAACGTGACTATCACATGAAGGCACAGACCGAAGCGGTTCCTAGGAGCGCGAGACCGGTTTACATATCAGGATGATACTCTGAGGCAGGATGTTGAACTACCACCGGCGAAAGCGAGGACGCCGGTGGTACCTCTCCAGTTTCAATGAAGCTGGCTCAATGGAGCTGAAGCCGCAAAGAATCGGCGGGGCGAGCATCCGAGAACCATGCACACCCATCCTGTATCAGCGTGATGATGAAATCGGATGAATTCGCGTATGGTGGGATATCAACGATCAGCGACAACCGCCTCGTTTCGCCGGGCTGGAGGTCGTTCCCGATGATTGCCCTTCGCGACTGGCCCACCTCCAGATTCGTACCCGGCTGCACCCATCTGCCCACGAGCGCGACAGCACCTGCTCCTTGGGCATACTGCCAGGGCTTGTCTGTTACATTGGTGACATCGACGTCAAGGCGATAACGCTGTGGACGGCCAAGCAACGTTCGGAACAAGGGTCGCCGATCGAAATTCTCAATACCCTTCAATTCGATCTTCGAGCGATAGTCACCCAAACAAGCAAGTGTTTTGGGGAAGTCCTTCGCTGGCTTCCCTGAAATTGCTTCAATACTACCGAATTGATTGGAAGAACTTGGTCCGTCCGGGATAACGCGGTCCCAAAACGCCGCCTGTTGGAGCAACATATACCCTGATAGACAAGCGATCGACACCGCACGATACCTTGCGTCGAACTTGGCTACGACTGCTAGAAGAGGTACTAGCAGTATGGTTGTCGCCTTCAGATACCCGGACCAATGGCCTGTGACGACCGGACCTAATGTTGTGCTCAAGAGCGCGAAGGGTAGCAGTGCAGCGCCGATCTTGGATTGAATTGAAGACAGGTCTCGCGAACGTAGTAGTATCACACATGCGACACTTGATAGGATGAGCAGGATGCCATGTAGGGGCTCCAACCATCTTTCAGTCCAAGGTGCATTGGCGCCAAAGAAGATATGGTTGCCGTAGAAGGTTCCCACTACGGTCTGCCACCAGCCGGCGAAGGGCAGGTTGATCAAGCCTCCCGCAACGCCGGGTTCCTGCGATGGTAAACGTCCGAAACGGGCGTAGATCGACAACTGCCACAGGATCAGCGCAACACCCGGCATCGCCATGGTTAGAAGGCGTTTCGCCCAGAACCGCGTTGTCGCGTTTTTATCGTTCCAGAGTCGTCCGAATTCCAGCAGGAATAAGCCACCTGCGGCGACAACGAAGGCTTCTCGCGTAAGAACAGCCATTGTCGCGGCGAGTACGTATGCAAGCCTGCGCTCGTTCATTAGGCAAGCTAAGGCGATCAGGAAAAAGGCGTCACCTGCGGCATCGGGAAGGCCGTTTAGAACCGTGACTTGAACGCCGGCCCCCAAGCTCCAGAGTAGGGCGAGCGGAACCGGTAGGGTCAACCGCTTGATTATGGAGGCTAGGGCAAATGCGCCTGCGGCAACAAGAAGGACATTGGTACCCCAATAAATAAACGGAGTAACCCAACTTTGAAGTGTTAGTAAGGCAACAAAGTTGGCTGCAAGCGCCAAGCCAATTCTTTGATATCGGTATGTCGGAGAGTCAAGATGACTGATTGTATCCGCTGTCAGTCGAAGATCATTGGCAATGTAATAATAAAACTGTCCATCCCAGCCGACATGACCGGGTGTTTCATAAAGGATCGGCATACCATGCGCTATCATCGCTTTTGGGATGCCGAACACCAACGCCGGCAGAACGTGCCAAGCAAGCAACCCGCGGATTTCTCCAGCGAGATAGACGAACATCGCCAGCCCACAGAAGAGGGCGGTCGCTAGAACGACCACCATACGGCTGCCGAAGATGTTTTTAACTTTGGACAATGTCAGTCGCTCCATAGGGCACAGTTTGTGGCAGGATAAGCTTTTTCAGAAGCTCAGCGCTCTGCGCCCACGTTGCCCATTGCATACGGTCGGGAGGTACTCGCTCGCCAGCGTCGTATCGACGGATCCATTCGTCGATCGCCGTGGCGAGCTCTGCTGGCTGTTTAGCCGAAAAGTAGGTTGCATGCTCTCCTGCGACTTCCCGGAAAACAGGAATATCACGAGCCAAGATCGGAATGCCATGTCGTGCCGCTTCGATGAGAGGAAGGCCAAACCCTTCTCCCTCCGAGGCAGCAAGCAGACAGCGTGAGCTAGCGTATATCTCGTCGAGGAACTCGTCGCTGACGGATTGGAGCCACAGAAGTTTTTTGCCCAGTTCGGGATGGTGGTTCAGTCGATCTAAGATCAATGGTAGATTTTGTGAGAGGTGGTTTGGAACCCCCTTCCACCCCGGCGTGCCAACAATGACAAGCCGTACTTCGCTTCCGGCTTTCCAAAGTATATCAAAAGCCTCGAGCGCTTGGAGATGTCCTTTTCGCGGCTCTACCGTTCCCACCATTAGGAAGCTATGGGTGTCTGCGATTGTAGATAGAATTTTTTCAGAGCCGTCAGGCAGGCCGCGAGTTGGAGAAGATGCCGCCATATCAGCACCGAGCGTCCAGCCGACGACCTCTACGTCCACGCTCTCGTGATCGGCAAGCCATTGTCGAACTTCTACAGCAACAGCGCTTGAGATGCAGATCAGTCGATCACCGGCATCAGCAATCGCTGAAACCCATTCCTTGTGTGCAGGTTGAGCGTATGGGGGAAACCACTCAGGGCGAAGTACCGGCAGCATATCGTAAACGACAAATTGCGACTTCGCTCCGGACGCCTTCCATTCCTGATACACTCCCTGTCGATATGCATCCGTAACGCCGGTGCAAAAATAGTCTGCCACTAGAAGTATATCTCCCTTCTGAGGCATGGCCACGCTGCCTTTTATACCTGGATTATCCACCCCCAGGACTGAAGCGGCAAATTCCGGGGCATATTCGTACTGCCATCGTCCAGTCCCGTCTTGCAGCCAAACGGGTTCCACACGGTATCCGACTGGTGGATCACGAAGTAACTCAAGCACCAAAGCGCGGACAACCCTTTGGATACCTGTCTTGATATCATTACGAGCAGTCGCGGAAACATCTATGAATAGACGGAGTTGCGGAATAGGGACCGTTGCTTCGCCTGATATTTTTGAGATATCATTCAGAACATCGCTTCCGCCTACTCCGCCTATCTGAACAATTTTTGCCAACTGCGACACGTTGTTCATCGGGAGGCTAATGCGGTGGAATTTTTCCAGCGCGTCCCTGTAGTGAATAGCAGCAATGTCCGTGGAATGCCGTTCTTTTATATAAGCTTGGCCTTTCACGCCGACCGCATCAGCTTTCTCGAGATTCTGCCAAATCTCATTCAAGGTATCGGCAATGTCCGATGCTGCAACCTCGTCTGAAAGTTTGTATACAATATCATCTGGTATATCGGCCATAGATCCGTTTGCATTGATGATCGTAGGAATGCCGAATTGCAGACAGTCCAAAACTGAAGCTGAAGTTTCCCCCCGAGATCTACTTCTAAGTTGGATGCCAACATCCGCTGACTCTAAGTACTTTTGATATTGGCAACCGTCAACATATCCCGTCGAGCGAACATTCCCTCGAGTGGACTTGAGTCTCTGACGAAAGCGTTCACCAAAGGCGTCATCTTCAATAGAACCTACAAATATTAGATGACAATTAGGGTCGTCTGCAAAAGGGCTTCGTAGCCAAGCATCTAAGATGACGTCGCATTTCTTGAACGCGTTGACGTGACCGAAACTGCACACGATGAAATCATTAGAAGACAGAGCTAAATCGGACCTAGAAGCCTGCTTCGATTTGATGGCCTTGAAAGGCCTTGCCAGGGGAATCACAGACCAATTCGATGTATCGAGCGCCGAATAAAACTGCGCCGCCAGCCGTTTGGAGAAATCGCTATGTATTATGACGCCTTGTGCTTCCGCTATGATATCGAAGCTCGACGGATAGGTCGATACGATTTCAGAGATAAGATGAGGTTCTCTGATATAGCGGGCTGCCACAGCATAGCCATGAGATTTGTATAAAGAGCGTGCGAGACGTCCAGCTTTTTTATCCTTCATCTCGGCCGCATAAATCAGATCACCAAGGAAGAAGTCATGTAATACAACAATACCCGGGATTTCCCTAAGTAAATCGAGCATATGGCAATGGAAGGCGGAGTTTCCAAATTGGTAAACGATCCGATCGTAAATCGTGAAGTTCGCCTTAAACCACGAAATATCATGATGGCGTAAATTCAACTCTGCGTTCGATGATATCCTGTCCGTGTTAGGCGAAATTACATCAATTTCATAGAACCTCGACAGCCCAGGCAGGATTTGTGCAGTATAATCCGCAATACCGCTCCGGTCAGGAGGAAAAGGCGATACTAAGGCGAGAAGTGGCTTGTCAGAATTCTTGATACGCGAGTTAGACTGAATCTTCGCCATAGCAGTCGCGATCAGCGACAATCGCTCTACTGTCAACTGCCCCTCATTCGAATGGACCATAGGAGGAGGCGCAACGTGGAGGATCGAGAAGACGTGCTTCTGCAGCTTGGGCGACAAGGCGAGAAGCTTATGCGCCGCTGGACGCATCCAAGGATGCGACGCCATGATCTGCTGTGTTTGGAAAACGCCACTCCGCATGATCCGTCGGGGGCGGGATCCCGGCTTCAACTGCAACCACGCTTTTGCACCGCGAACAAGCAGAAACCTCTCATCAGAGAGAAATCGCACGATGCTTGAAAGACGGGAAGAGCGACCGTTTCGGGCCGTGAAGTCATCGTGAACGCTGGCGGCTAGAAGTGAAAGCGAGTGAACGCTGTTCCGCAATTCTCCAGTAACAGCTGTTTGCTGCTGAGTGAGACTTTCCAACATCGTTGCTTGACGTTCAAGCGTACTCTCATATCGATGGCGCAGGAATTGCAACTCCGCTCGAATTTCGGTGAGCTGATCACCCCGTTGTTGAACTTGTGCTTCTAGGACTTCCGCCCGAAGCCTTGATCTTGCCTCATGCTCCTGTTGCATGAGATGAAGCTCGGTCCGTGTTTCCGAGAAAGCGGATTGTAGATTTTCAAGATCTTTACCATACTGTATTATCGCGCCTACATCGACAGGGTTTGGTTCACTGACCTTTGCCGCGAAGGACGCGACGGCGTCCACCAGCGGGCTCTCCGTATTGGATCCATTAGTGGCGATGACCGCATAGTCTGGTCCGTTCGAGAACATCCTTGCCAATGGATTGGATGGTAAAGAGCCGTCCTCGCCCTTCCAAGAACCGTTGATACGTACGATCGTCGGCGCTTTCAGACCGGAATCTTCCACCAGAAACTGAAGAAGAAGTGGTGGAAGAGGTTTTTCGTGAGTCGAATCCAGATGGAACGTCCAAGACGCGACAGTCAAATTTTCGGGATTGGGTGTTTCCAGGATGACGAAGCCGCTTGGGCTCAAGACGCGTTGGATCTCCATGAGCAGCGTTGCCAAAGCATCGTGCGTCAGGTGCTCAACGACATGGAAGGCTGTTATGAGACTGAAGGAATTATCACCGCATCCGCGCAGGTAGTCGAACGCATCGGCCAGGGAAACATCAAGTCCCCGGCTTCGTGCGACCTCAACCATTGAGGCGTTGCTGTCCACACCCGAGGTCTGCCAGCCGTGTGCTTTCAGAAGGGTGAGCCACTCGCCCCGGCCGCATCCGATATCGAGGGCTCGCCGCCCTGGATCGACTTCGGCATCTACAGCATCCGTAAGCGGTAGATAGAGAGACATCCGTTTCCGGATGAGTTCTTCAGATCCCCGGAACCGATCTTCGAAAGCGCGATAGGAATGCATAGGGCCTCGATAGTTTGTCTTATGGAAGACCAGCCGCAGCTTATTGGATCTGTCCGCGCCAGTAGTTCAGCGTATCCTGCAGGGTGGTTGCCAGGTCTATTTCCGGCTCCCAACCCAGCCGCTGTCGAGCACGCTCGGGATTGCCTGATGCGGCCTGGATCTCGTTGGGACGGTAGCGGGTCGGATCAATTTCGACTTCGATCCGCACAGAAGCGAGATCTAGAAGCTGCCTGAGAATGTCTTCGATCTGAACTAGGCGACCCGTTGCAATGTTGATGGCATCCCCGTTCGCTTTGACATCGTCTTCGGTAGCGGCAAGATAGGCTCGCACGACATCACGTACATCCAAAAAATCCCGCTTGGCCTCGAGATTGCCGACTTGGATCCTTGGAGGTTGAACCCCCTTCTCTATAAGAGCGATCTGACGCGCGAATGCACTAACGACATAACTGGCAGTTTGACCGGGACCGGTATGGTTAAAGGGACGGAAGCGAAGAGCCTGGAGGCCATTATACGCCATTTCACCTATTAGGAGATCCGCCGCAGCTTTTGTGGATCCATAGGTGCTTCGCGGATCGAGGCGCACCTCTTCGGAAAGAGGGTAGCGTTGATCGGAAAAGGCGCCACCGTAGGCCTCTGAGCTGCCGACGAATAAAAACCGGGCCTGCGGCGCCAGATCACGCACTGCGGTGGCGAGGTTGAGCGTTCCGACGACATTGATCTCCCAAGCTTCCCGAGGGTTCATTCGGGCCTGAGGTGGTGCGGCGATCGCAGCGAGGTGAACGACCACATCGGGCCGAGCTCCCTTTACAGCAGCCACGACCGCTTCAACATCGCGCAAGTCTCCGGAGCCACGCGATAAGATCGGCAGCAGGACGTGACGGCCATCTTCTTCGATCTTGCGGCGCAGCCAAGTGCCAACGAAGCCGCTAGACCCGGTAACTGCAATCCGGCGCGGTTCAGTCGCCATCATTCATCTCTTGCACCTAAGCGATCTTAACCGTTCTGGAGATGTATCTCGTCGATCGTGGCTCTCAACGCGTCAATCGCTTTAGGTCGGCATCCACCATCTCGACAATCATCTCTTCCAGCGTGGTAGTCGCACGCCAGCCCAGTTTTGTTTCGGCCTTGTGGGGGTTACCAAGGAGTACGTCGACTTCGGCGGGGCGGAAAAGGTTCGGATCGATCACGAGATGATTGTTCATCGATACGCCAGCATGCTCGAAGGCGATGCGGCACATGTCTCGCACTGTCGTGGTTCGACCGGTCGCGACAACATAATCGTCCGCCGTGTCCTGTTGCACCATGAGCCACATGGCTTCCACATAATCACGGGAGTGACCCCAGTCACGCTTGGCATCAATGTTGCCAAGTCTCAATTCCCCACGCAGACCAAGCTTGATCCGCGCGACGCCGTCTGTCACCTTTCGTGTGACGAATTCGATGCCGCGCAGCGGCGACTCGTGATTGAATAGTATACCGCTGGAGGCGTGCATGCCGTAGCTCTCGCGATAGTTCACTGTCAACCAATGACCGTAGAGCTTGGCGACAGCGTAGGGCGAGCGCGGATAGAAAGGCGTGGTTTCGGACTGCATTTCCTCTTGAATGAGCCCGTACATTTCAGAGGACGACGCTTGATAGAACCGGGTGTGAGGACATTCCAAGCGAATGGCTTCGAGGATATTCGTCACCCCCAGCGCAGTGACCTCGCCAGTCAGGATCGGCTGCTGCCACGAAGACTTCACGAAGGATTGCGCGCCTAGGTTGTAGACTTCGTCAGGCTTCACGTCGCGCAACGTGCGGATAAGACCGGAAAGATCGCGCAAGTTGCCGTCAACGAAATGGATGTCATCAGCGATGCCAAGCCAGCGCAGCCGAACGTCGTTGACGTCCGCAGTGCTGGAGCGACGTACGAGACCATAGACCTCGTAGCCCTTGTTCAGCAGGAACTGAGACAGATACGCTCCATCCTGGCCGGTCACTCCGGTGATAAGCGCGCGTTTTGTCATTCAGCAGAGCTTCCTTATCGAGCATATCGAGATGATCCGGCTTGTGGCCTGGCAGCTCTCGAGGTTCCGGCAGAGCTTTATTAAATCGCTTCCGGGGGAGCAAGTATCGGTTTCGAGCCATGAACGGCTCTCTCCAACGCCGCTGGACACGGCATAGCTCTGCTGAAGAGGTACATCAGAACACTTCGGAGCAGACGGCGCGTCTTGTTTTGGAGGCTGATATTGCCTAACCCCGTCTGCGCCGGGATTGTGGATGGCGCCTTTAGGGCGACGCGGGAGACCTCGGCACTGGCTTGCAGGAGGTCCGTATGGTCGATATCCGCCGCTACGAAGGGTTCGCCGAGATTCCCATCGAGCGTTACGATGGACTACTGATCGATCTCGATGATACGCTCTACCGCTACGAACCATGCCATCGAACCGGGATCGATGCCGCCTTCTCAGCTCGCGACCTAGGATTGGACGCATCGTCTTTTGCCAGGCGGTATCGCGAGGCTCGCGACGCCGTTACAGCCCGTCTTGAAGGTCAAGGAGCCTGTCGATCGAGGCTCTTTGCGTTCCAAGCAATGGCCGAAACCCTTGGGCTGGACCATGGGTACGATATCGCGCTCGAACTCGATCATGCCTACTGGAACGCATTTCTCGGCGCTATGAGTGTTGATGTCGAGGCACGTGACCTTTTGATCCGCTGTCAACGCCATGATCTGCCCGTGGCCGTCGTGACGGACATGACGGCGGAGGTGCAAATTCGCAAGCTTCGCCAACTCGGCTTGATAAACCTCGTTGATTATATTGTGACTTCGGAGGAAACCGGCCGGGAGAAACCGCATCCGTCGATGTTCGAAGCCGCATTGCGCAAATTGAACATTCGGGCGGGACGTGCCGTGATGGTTGGCGACCATCTGATCAAGGACATAGAAGGGGCCGCTTCGATCGGCATCTCCGGAGCTTTGGTCGTTCTGAAGGAAGTGGTTGCGTGATCCGCTCTGCCCTCACCGGAGAAATCGGCCGATTTCTGATCGTCGGCGCTCTATCCACTGTCGTCAATTATAGTGTCTTCTACGGGCTCATCCTGCTTGGTATTGATTACATTCCGGCAGCGGCGGGCGGGTTTTTGATCGGCGTCGCTGTAGGCTATAGTCTCAACAAGAGTTGGACCTTCGGCGTATCGGCTCCTTCAAGCCCCAAGCTCGTTGCATCCTATTGGCTGGTCTACGGCATCTCCCTCATCTGCGGCTTGCTCTTTATTCGGGGCTTGGTCGAGTTGTTGAATTTTGACCCTCGTATCGCCAATCTCGCGGCGATCGTACTGACGACGTGCACGAATTTCCTCGGCACCCGCTTCTTTGTGTTTCGTCGATGACCGAAACATCAGCGTCGCTTCCTCTGCGCGAACGTGTCCTCGATTGGACCGGCCAAATTGCCCGTTCGCCTCTTTTCTGGTTCGTCCTGGCACTGAAGCTGATCGTATCCGGCCTCGCAGGTTCGGATTATTTAACGCACTTATTCGTGCCCTTCATCAGTAGTTTCGTGGCGGATCCGCTATCGAACCCGTACGAAACTTTCTGGTCTATAGGATCGCACGCGAATTTCCCCTACCCAGCCCTGATGTTATTCATCGAAGGGTTCCCCCATCTCGCGCTACGAGCCGTAGGGCTGGGAGAGCTCGGTCAAAGGGCTGTGCTGGTTCTCTACCGCCTGCCTCTTCTAGCGGCCGATATCACCATCTTTCTGGTCTTGTGCCGGTGGTTGAGGACACATGTAGCTCTGCTGCTGCGTCTTTATTGGGCTTGTCCGCTTCTCTTCTACATCAGCTATGTGCATGGCCAACTTGACGCCATTCCGGTGGCGCTTCTAATGGCCTGTATCTATTGCCTGATCTCAGGCCGTCATATGCTCGCGGCCGTTCTGCTTGGCTGTGCCCTCGCCACGAAGACTCATATTATCGTGTCCTTGCCGATCGCTCTTGTCTATCTCTGGCAGAATACGTCGCGTAAGAAGCTGGTGGCAAAGTTTTTGGCCTTATCGCTGGCGGTCTTCGTTTTCTGGAATATCCCTTACCTAACCAGCACCGGCTTCCTCAAGATGGTGTTTCTAAATCCAGAGCAAGCCCGTATTGGTCTCGCTCAGATATCGGTTTCGGGTGGCAATACCACATTCTTCATCATTCCGGCCCTCATCACCTGCTTGATTGCCTATTCTCTTCATATCCATATCCAAAACCGCGATCTACTACTGAGCTTCATTGGCTTCTCTTTCGGCTCCATCCTTCTGTTCGTAGCTCCCGCACAGGGATGGTACTTTTGGATAGTTCCTTTTTTCATTTATTTCTTTTCACGTTTGAGCCCCCCATACCTTGGGCTCTTCATGCTACTGCAGATCGCCTATTTCGTTTACTTCGCCCTGACCCCTACGTCAGACTATGCCACAGTCTGGCGGCTAGGCGATGGCAATCGGCATATCACGCTTTTCGAGTTGGCCGGCACGCTTGGCATCGATCCGCAACTACCGCTCAACATTAGTTTTACCATCCTGCAGTCGGTCCTGTTTCTGTGCTGCGCGGTCGTTTATCACCGTGGCATTAGACTGCCGCAACAGCACAAGTTGACCGCTCGCCCCTATATGATCGGCATCGCCGGGGATTCGGGCGCCGGTAAATCGACCCTCTCGGATGGACTGCAGGCTCTATTTGGCGCCCGTCATCTTGACGTCATATGCGGCGACGACATGCACAAATGGCAGCGTGGTCACGATCGATGGGTGGAATTCACTCACCTCGACCCACGCGCCAACGAGCTTCACAACGAGTTGCATTATTTGCGTTCGATCCGGCAAAACAGGCTGATCTGGCGACGCCATTACGATCACAACACGGGGCGCTTCACCGAGGATCATCCGATCAAGCCACGTTCCGTGATGATCCTTGAGGGGCTTCACGCCTATTATCTGAAGCCGGCCCGCGAGCTCTACGATCTGAAGATTTTTGTGAAGCCGGATGCGGATGTACTTTTGCATCGCAAGGTCGTTCGCGACATGCGAAAGCGCAATTACACCAAGGAGGCTGTCATCGCTGCGGTGCAGAAGCGGATGGCAGACTCGCGCAAATATATTGTCACGCAGGAACGTTTCGCAGACATCGTTGTCTCCTTCCTGTCTCGGGAAACGATCTCAGCTGATGACATCGGACGCGCCGGTCTCCTGATAGACGAGCGGTTGCGGATCACGCTATCGAATGCCTTTTTCTTCGATAAGCTCGTTGACGATTTGCACGAAGCCATGCCTGGAAACCTCCACCACTATTACGACGACAACGACCTTCAGGTGCTCGAATTCGATCATCCTTTCGAAATCGAGGACATCAAGGCGTTGGCAGAAAGGCATCTCGACGGCTTGCAAGATTTTGGTGTCTACAATCCAGAATGGCGCCCGGGCTGGGAGGGTCTCCTGCAACTCGTTCTTGGGTACTGTATATTTCATGGGTGGCACGACAGACATGCAGCTTGATCTAGAAGCACTCGCTTCCGCTTCCCGCCGGATCGGTACGTGTTCAGCTTACGTACAGGGCGGTGGAGGGAACACGTCGCTTAAGGACGATCACGGCCGGATGGCTATCAAAGCTTCTGGTACGTCCCTTGCAACAGTCGAAGCTGGGACAGGCTTCATCTGGCTCGATGTCCTCAAATTGAGGGAGGGTTTAGTCGACTGCGACAACGAAACGACCTACGCAGCGCTTTTAAAGAATTGTGTCCTCGACGCCCGTGAGACACGTCGTCCATCGATCGAGTCGGGCTTCCATGCCCTGATGGGCGCCTGTACGATCCACACGCATTCTGTATGGGTCAACCTTCTTACCTGCTCTCAGGAAGGCCGTGCGATAGCCCAGGACATTCTGCCGGAGGCACTATGGGTGGACTATGCGACGCCCGGAATTGCCTTGACCCATTTGGTCGCCGAGACAATGGAAGGGCTGCGACCGCAGGTCGTGCTTCTTCAGAACCATGGTCTGGTTGTGACGGGATCCGATCCTGAAACGACAGCTATGCTGCACGAGGAGGTAAACCGTAAGGTGATCGATGCCTTCGGTCGCGACCTGCCCTTTCCATGGTCCGATGACGTGGCCGAGGGGGACGAGAACCTCCTATTTCCGGATCAGGCCGTCTACACTTGCGACCCGACCCTACGATTGTCGCAGGCGGGGGTCGAAACACGGCAAGCCGTGAGCTTCCTGCTGGCGGCAATGAGGAGCCTAAACCTGTCTCCGCATTTTTTGAGCGAGGCGGAGCGGAACAAGCTAATAGGCTTGGAGTCAGAAAAATATCGCCAGAAAATGGTGCGTTCATGAACCTGCAATTGGTCATTCCAATGTCGGGGCAAGGCTCCCGCTTCGCTCGTGTTGGCTTTGAAGACCCCAAGCCGCTGATTGAAGTCGACGGTCGCCCCATGATCGAATGGGTACTGCGCATGTTTCCAGGCGAGGAAGAGCCGCTCTTTATCTGCAGAAACGAGCACCTTGCTCAAACCAGAATGCGCCAGATCCTGACAACCCTGAAGCCCAACGGTCGAATCTTGGGCGTTGAAGGGGCCAAACTCGGACCGGTGGGTGCGCTGATGAGCGCGGCGGATGCGATCAATGACGATCGTCCGGTTCTCGTGAGCTATTGCGACTACTACATGCATTGGGACTATGCGCGTTTTTTGGCCGAACTCGATATCGGCCATTATGCAGGTGCGGTGCCCTGTTACACCGGCTTCCATCCACACTTGTTGCCTGAGCGCAATCTCTATGCCTCCTGCAAGGTGGACGAGAAAGGTGACCTCGTGGAAATCCGCGAGAAGTATAGTTTCGAGGCAGACAAAACCCGTTCCCTTCATTCTCCCGGAGTCTACTTTTTTGATAGTGGTCATCGATTGAAGGCATACTGCAATCGTCTGATAGAGTCCGGCGATATGCTGAACGGGGAATATTACGTCAGCATGGTCTATAACCATCTCGTCGCCGATGGCCTTCGCATCCAAGTACCAAGCGGCATCGAACATTTCTGCCAGTGGGGAACGCCCGAGGACCTTAACGAATATCTCTACTGGACCAATCTGGTCAGGCAGCGCTGCGCATGAATATCCTCATTCCGATGGCAGGGGCCGGATCGCGTTTCATTGACGCCGGGTACACTCTGCACAAGCCCGTAATTCCGGTGTCGAGCCGGCGACAGACCCGTCAGGTGCCAATGGTGGTCGCTGCGGTCGAGGACTTGCCAGTCGCCTTCGACGCACCCGATACTGAACTTCATTTCGTGATCCGCGATTTCCATCAGGCTGACGGGGTGGACGAAGAGTTGCGCGCTCACTTTCCTAGCGCCCGTTTCACGGTCGTGGATCGATTGACGGAGGGCCAAGCGAGCACGTGCCTCATGGCCCGCAACGTCATCGGTAACTCGGCGCCGCTTCTGATAGCGGCTTGCGACAACGGGATGGATGTAGATGCGGCAGCCTTTCGACGCCTATCAGCGGAAGCCGACGCACTGATTTTCACGTTTCGAGGCAACGAGGCTGTTCTCGCAAAGCCTTCGGCTTATGGCTGGATCCGGACGGAAGGTGAGCGCGCGCTGGACGTCTCTATCAAGGTTCCCGTTAGCAGCAATCCACTGGAAGACCATGCGGTTGTCGGCACGTTCTGGTTTCGCCACGGTCACGATTTCGTCCGCGCCGCAGAGGAAATGATTGCGGCGAACGACAGGATCCACGGCGAATTCTATGTCGACCAGATTTTCCGCTACATGATCCAGAGCGGCCTCGACGTCCGGGTCATGGAAATCTCGCGCTATGTGTGTTGGGGTACGCCGACGGATTATGAGAACTTTGAGAGATCTCTCGCCTATTGGACGTCCTTCGTTCAAGAGGAGTCCAAGTCTTGAAGCTTTCACTCGTCATACCATGCTATAACGAACAGGGCAATATTCCTATAATTGTTGCTCGATTGCGCGAAATACTACGTAATCACCAAGGCGTAGAAGTTCTTCTCGTCGATAATGGCTCTCGAGATGAGACCGGGGCGCGTATTGCTGAAGAAACAGCGGGGGATCCCACGCTGCGTCTCGTCAGTGTTCCAGTTAACAAAGGCTATGGCTACGGGATCAAGGCGGGACTTGCGCAAGCGCAAGGGGATGTTTTGGCGTGGACGCACGCGGACATGCAGACTGACCCGCATGATGTGCTCACAGCTTTCGACCTGTTTCGGGCCCAGAAGGACGACCGGATCGTCGTGAAAGGACGTCGGCAGAACAGAAGGGCCTTGGAAACCACCTTTACCTTCGGCATGCAACTCGTTGCCAGTGCGGCCCTCCGCACGAACCTCGAGGATGTCAACGCTCAGCCCAAACTCTTCTCTCGCGCCTTCTACGGGCGTTATCTGGCTTCAGGGGCGCCCGACGACTTTTCGCTTGACCTCTACATGTTGTACTGGGCGCGTGCCGAGGACTATCGGATCCTGGATGTTCCTGTCGTATTCGCCAATCGTATCCATGGTGAAGCGAAAGGCGGCGGTAGCTGGCGCACCCGCATCAAGTTAATCCGGCGTACCTTTGCCTATATCTTCGAATTGCGTCGAACTCTCTCGCATCGGGCTCTAGCGAAATGATACTCGTTCATCATCGACGCAACAGCTTGGCTGAAATCGACGCGAGTAGCGTGGAATGGGGCGTGGAGATCGATTTACGCAATCACGGTGACGAAATCCTCGTTACCCACGACCCTTTCGTGACTGATGCGGTATCGTTGGAAACTTGGCTGGACCACTATCGGCATCGCTTCCTAATCGCCAATGTAAAAGAAGAAGGAATGGAGCCGCAACTCCTTGCCCTTCTCGCCGAGCGGAATATTACCGATTTCTTTATTTTGGATGAGAGTTTCCCTTTCATTCGGAAACATGCGCTGGCGGGCGTTCCCAACTTTGCAGTTCGCGTATCGGAATACGAAAGTGCTCAAACGGCGCTGAACCTCTCCGGTCTCCTAGGCGAGACGGATTGCAGAGTCGACTGGATCTGGGCCGATAGCTTTACCGGGGTTCCCCTAGCAGAAAAGGATAATCGAGCGTTGAAGCAGGCGAACTACAAAATTTGTGTCGTTTCGCCGGAACTTCATCATGTACAGCAACCATCATCCTGGCGGGAACGCATCGAAGCTTTCGTCACCCAGCTCGACAAGCATGACCGGGCGTTCGGAAAGCCTGATATGGTTTGCACCAAGCTGCCTGAAGTTTGGGAAAAATGCTACGGATGAAGTAACAATTTATGAAAGGGCTGTTCGGTTTCAACCTGTGAAATTGGTCCGGACGGGGTGAGAATTTTCTGGCACAGTTTCTTAACGGGAGGAGAGAAACAATGCCCAAGAATTGGTTTACGAATGAACGGATTGCCTTTTCCCTATCGCAGGCGGCGAACGGCACCCTAGTTAGCATTACAGTTGCACGAATGAGTGAAGTCTGAATCGATGTGGCGCCATGGCAGGGAGGTCATGGCGATGGTGGCATCGATCGAGGCGACGCTGGAGCTGTGGGCGTCGTCGCTGCGGGACGTGAAGGGGCGGATGCGACCGTTGTTCACGCAGGACCGTGTGGCGGCATCGGCGGGTTTGTTTCTGGACGGACTTTTGGCCGAAGAGCGGCGCAAGACCGGCTGGATGCGGGCGGAAGCGGCGGGCGATCCGGGGCCGTGGCGCCAGCAAGCCATTCTCGGACGCGGGCGCTGGGATGCCGATGCCTTGCGTGACATCGTGCGGGACTACGTCGTCGAGCACTTGAGCGACGACGATGCTGTGCTCGTGCTGGACGAGACCGGGTTCCTGAAGCAGGGTCATGCATCCTGCGGTGTTGGACGGCAGTACACAGGCTCAGCGGGCAAGATCACGAACTGCCAGATCGGTGTCTTTGCGGCGTACGCCTCGCGCCACGGTCACGCCTTCGTCGACCGGGCTCCGTATCTGCCGAAGGCCTGGACGGGCGATCCGTCCCGGCTGAAGGCGGCACATGTGCCCGTCGATGTTGGTTTTGCCACGAAGCCGGCGCTGGCGCTGGCGATGATCCATCGTGCCATCGAAGCCCACGTGCCCTTCGCCTGGGTGGCGGCCGACAGCGTTTATGGCGTCGGTGATATAGAGATGGCGCTGCGCCGGGCGGGCAAGGGCTATGTGCTCGGCGTCAACGCCAACAGCCAGTTCAACTCGTGGATCGGCAAGCCGCCCGTCGCCGGCACGGCCGCCGAGATTGCCGAAGGTCTGGATCCCGCTGCATGGCAGCGGCTGTCGGCTGGCAAGGGCACGAAGGGTGAGCGCCTTCACGACTGGGCCTATCTGGAACTGGCCGACCTCGAGGCGGCCGAGTACGACAAACACTCATCCGGTCTTTGGACCCGCGGTCTCCTGATCCGGCGTCATGTCGCTGACGGGGAACTAGCCTTCTTCACCACCTGGTGTCCCGCCGGCACGCCGATCGAAACGCTGGTCCAGGTCGAGGGCCGCCGATGGGCGATCGAGGACAGCTTCGAGACCGCCAAGAACGAACTTGGCCTCGACCACAACGAAACGCGCTCCTGGCACGGCTGGCACCGTCACGTCTCGCTCGTCATGCTGGCCTTCGCGATGATGAGCGCGATCCGTCACAAGGCCAACGGTGCGATACCCGCTAAAAGGGGGGTCGAAGCCCGAGCCCTGAACCGTCGCTGATCTGCTGGTCCGTGCAGGAAATCCGGCGCATCGCCTGCCGCTTGGCCAGACGGCGCATCCTCCCCGCCTACGTCATCGCATGGTCGCTCTGGCGCAGAGCCCACCAGGCCGCTGCTCGTGCCTCCCATGTCAAACGAAATGCGCAACTGTAATGTTAGGCGATCTAAAGACAGCGATCGATAAGAAGCTAGAAAACTTCGGTAGCGTGAGCGGATTCTACTATTTCAGTACGGACACCACCAAGTTGATCTGCCGTTCGATTTATGGTGCCGATCGCCATATCATCACAAGTCATACGAATAACGTGTATTCTCTTGCCAGACAAAACGGATACATCGAATTCATGACAGACGGTGGAGCAAAGGGTGTTACCTATAATGACTCTGACGAGCGAATGAAGGTTATTCACGGGAAGGCAGAGTCTAACGCCCTTGAAGAAGTCAAATCCGTTGAGATGATTTCCTACAGCTTCAAGGAAGGGTATGGATACGATTCCAACCAAGTCTATAGACGAGGCTTCTCGGCTCAAAACTTACAGAAGATCGATCCGATGCATGTCAATGAAATGTCGAATGGTATGTTGCGCTTGAATACGTCATACCAACGGGTGTTGGTTCTGGCTCGTACGGTATCTGTCTCTTATAGCCATCTGACGCTTCCGACGAGCGACTCTGTATATCCTTCCGTGGTTGCGCTTTCGTTCCACGAAAGCACAGATCCGGTAATCTAAGGAAAACGTAAGGGAGTATTAGGA
>NZ_LDQA01000051.1 GCF_001475935.1 Aureimonas ureilytica | reverse complement strand
GGTCGGCGCCGGATCCGGCGGTCTCTCGGTGGCGGCCGGTGCGGCGCAACTCGGCTTGCGGACCGTCCTCGTCGAAGCCGGGCGAATGGGCGGGGACTGCCTGAACACGGGCTGCGTGCCCTCGAAGTCCCTGCTTGCGATGGCCAAGCTGGTCCACGCCCACCGGACCCCCCATCTGGCGGCCGTCCCGTCGCATTCCTTCGACCCCGACCGTCAGGGGGTGGACGCGCATGTTCAAGGGGTGATCGCGACGATCGCTCCCCACGACTCCGTCGAGCGCTTCGAGGGCCTCGGCGTGCGCGTGATCCGCGGCCATGCAAGCTTCCTCGACGAGCGGACTCTGACCGTTGCCGGCGAGACGATCAGGGCCCGCGATTTCGTGCTGGCGGTGGGATCGCGTGCGGCCATCCCGGCTATCCCGGGACTCGATCCCGCGCGCGTCCTGACAAACGAGAGCCTCTTCGACGTCGGGACGGTGCCCGCCCAACTCGTCATCATCGGGGGCGGCCC
Organism: Aureimonas ureilytica; assembly: GCF_001475935.1. Lineage (GTDB taxonomy): Bacteria > Pseudomonadota > Alphaproteobacteria > Rhizobiales > Rhizobiaceae > Aureimonas > Aureimonas ureilytica_A. The sequence goes on along the minus strand of NZ_LDQA01000051.1, from coordinate 28,151 downwards.
GATCGGGATCGAGATGGCGCAGGCCCATCGGCGCCTCGGCTCGCGCGTCACCGTCGTCAGCCGGGGCACGATCCTGCCGAAGGACGATCCCGACCTCGTCGAGGTGGTGCGGCGGAGCCTCATCGGCGAGGGCGTCGACATTCTGGAACACGCCGAGGTCCGGTCCGTCCGGCACGGGGACGCGGGACACGTTGTGGAGGCCATCGTCGACGGGGCGACGCGCCGTCTGGAGGGGTCCCACGTCCTCGTCGCCACGGGCCGGGCCACGAACGTCGAGGGATTGGCTCTCGACCGGGCAAAGGTCGAGTGCGGGCGGCAGGGCATTCACGTGGACAAGCGGCTCCGGACCAGCAATCGACGCATCTATGCCGTCGGCGACTGTACCGGGGGACCGCAGTTCACCCACGTCGCCGGCTACCATGCCGGGATCGTCATCCGGAACCTGGCCTTCCAGCTCCCGGCCAAGGTGGACTACGGTGCCCTGCCTTGGGTGACGTACACGGATCCTGAACTCGCCCACGTCGGCATGACCCTCGCGACCGCCCGGGCGCGGCACGGCGACAGGGTCCGATGCCTCACCAAGTCTATGGGTAACCTCGACCGCGCTGTCACCGAGGGGCGCCGGGAGGGACTCCTGAAGGTCGTCGCCTTCCCGAACGGGCGCATCCTCGGCTGCTCCATCGTTGGTCCCGGCGCGGGTGAGCTGATCGGTCTCTGGGCCCTGGCCATCGCGAAGGGGTTGAAGCTCCGCGACGTCGCATCCCTCGTACTTCCCTATCCGACGTTCTCCGAGGTCTCCAAGCAGGCCGCGGGGGAATGGTACAGTCCCGCCCTCTTCAGCGATCGGACGCGTCGCCTCGTGTCCATCCTCCGCAAGCTCCCGCGTTGGTGAACCATTCTCGTCCCCCCTTCGGCTTTCCATCGTCGATCGAAAGGTATCGCCCATGTCCCGTCGCGGATGGGTTCTCGTCGCGGTCATCGTCGTCCTCATGCTCGGCGCCTACGCACTTGGACTGACCGACTACCTCAACATCGAGACGGTGAAGGCGCGGCGCGAGGAGCTTCTGTCCTACGTTGAAGCGCGGCCGGTCCTCTCGGGAGCGGCCTTCTTCGCCGCCTATGTCGCGATCACGGCGCTGTCGCTGCCCGCGGCGTCCGTCATGACGCTGCTCGGAGGCTTTCTCTTCGGCACGCTAGTCGGCGGGGCGCTCGCCGTGGTCTCCGCCACGGTCGGCGCGACCATCCTCTTCCTGGTCGCGCGCTCGTCGGTCGGCGGCGCGTTGCGCGCGCGGGCCGGCCCCTTGGCCGAGCGGGTTTCGGAGAACTTCCGCCGGAACGCCTTCGAGTACCTGCTCTTCATGCGGCTCGTGCCGCTGTTTCCCTTCTTTGCCGTCAACATCGCGCCTGCCCTCCTGGGCGTCGGATTGCGGACCTACGTCCTTGCGACCCTTCTCGGCATCGTTCCCGGCACGTTCGTCTATGCGCATCTCGGCCGTGAGCTCGGCACGATCTCGAGCCTCTCGGATCTCGTGTCGGCCGACGTCCTGGTGGCGTTCACGCTGCTCGGTCTCGTGGCGCTCCTTCCCGTCGCCTACCGGAAATGGAAGTCGGGCCGCTCGGGGACCGCCGCGCTGGTCGCGCTCGCCGCCGCGGGGCTCACATTGGCCGGCGGGGCGATCGAGGCTCGCGCGGCCGACGCATCGTACGAGCGCTTCGCGACGGCGTATGGCGGACTGTTGAGCGCCCATGTCCGTCCAGCCCGCAGGAACGGCATCGCTTACGCGGGCGTCGACTATGGATCGTGGCGCAGGGACGCGCGGCATGCCGAGGCCCTGGCGACCCTGTTGGCGTCCGATCCGAATTCCGCCGTCAGTCGGCAGGAGAAGCTTGCCTACTGGATCAACGCCTACAACTTCCTGACGGTCGATCTCATCACCCGAGAGGGTGAGACGCGCTCGATCAAGAACCTCGGCGGCTTGCTGGCCAGCCCCTGGAAGCGCTTCCGCTGGCCGATCGGCGGTCGGGAGATGAGCCTCGACGACATCGAGCACGGAACCATCCGCAAGCTCGGCGAACCGAGGATCCACTTCGCCGTCAACTGTGCGGCGATCTCCTGTCCGGACCTGCGCGCCGAACCCTACGTCGCCAGGCTTCTCGATGCGCAGCTCGCCGACCAGGTGGACAGGACCTTCGCCAATCCCGCGAAGGGCTACTCTGTCGACGGCGCCACCGTTCGCGTCAGCAAGGTCATGGACTGGTATCGAAAGGACTTCGGCGGGGGCGACGTGGCCGGCTGGATCCGGGCGAACGCCCCCGTAGAGTTGCCGGAGGGCGCGCGGATCGCGTTCCTGGCCTATGACTGGACGCTCAACGCCCTTTGACGGGACCGGCAAGCCGCCATGTTCGACCATCGCATCATCCCGCTCCAGAACCGCGTCCTCGTCCCCATGGCACGGGTGCTCGCGAAGCGAGGCGTGCGGGCCGACGCGCTGTCGTGGACGGGGTTCGGGCTCGGCGTCGTGGCCTTCGGTCTCATCTGGGCCAACTGGTACCTCGCCGGCCTTCTGGCGATCGCGGCCAACCGACTGGTCGACGGCCTCGACGGGAGCGTCGCGCGCGCGACCAGCCCGACGGACCGGGGCGCGTTTCTGGACATCGTCCTCGACTTCGCCTTCTACACGCTCGTGCCGCTTGCCTTCGCCCTCGCGGACCCGGACGCGAACGCCCTGGCGGCCGCCGTCCTCATCGCCAGCTTTGTCGGAACGGGAACCAGCTTCCTCGCCTTCTCGCTCATCGCCGAGCGCCGGGGCCTGCGGTCCGCTAAGTTCCCGGCGAAGGGCATCTATTACGTCGGGGCGCTCGCTGAGGGCGCTGAGACGATCGCGGTCTTCGTCGCCATGTGCCTTGTGCCGACCTACTTCCCGGCGATCGCCTACGGCTACGCCGCTCTGTGCGCGATCACCACGGCCCTCCGGTTGAGGCTCGGCATGGCAATGCTTCGGGACGGGTAACGGACCGCGATCCCGTATGGCTCCCGTTTGGGCGACAAGAACAGGATTCCCAACATGCCGCAGACCCCTTCCGTCATCGTCTTCGACGTCAACGAAACGTTGCTCGACATCACCGTGCTCGAGCCCCTGTTCGCACGGCTCTTCAGCGACGCATCGGTCATGCGGCAGTGGTTCGCCGAACTGATCCTCAAGTCCGAGGCGCTGACGCTCGCCGGACTGTACGTCCGCTTCGACGAACTGGCCTCGGGAGTCCTGCGAATGGTCGCCGAGACCCGGCAGGTCTCCATCCAGGCGAGCGACGTCGAGGAGTTGGGCGCCCTTCTGCGGGCCATGCCGGCGCATCCGGACGCGGCACCCGCGCTCGAGGCGCTCAAGCAGGCCGGGTTCCGGCTCGTCACGCTGACGAACTCGCCCCCGTCCGCGGCCCCGAGCCCGCTCGAGCAGGCGGGCCTCGCCTCGTTCTTCGACCGGAGCTACAGCGTCGATCAGGTCCGCAGGTTCAAGCCGGCGCCCGAGACCTACCGAATGGTGGCGGATGGTGAAGGCGTGTCGCCGGCCGATCTCTGCCTCGTCGCCTGCCATGTCTGGGACACCGTCGGCGCTCAGGCCGCCGGGTGCTTTGCCGGACTGGTCGAACGGCCCGGAAACGCAGCGCTGCGTGCCGAGGGCGTCCCGTTCCCGGATGTCGTCGCCCCGGACCTTTACCAGCTCGCGACCGAGATCGTTCGCCGTTGGGGGCGGTCAGCGGCGGAGCGTTAGCGGCACATGATCTGATCCGGACGTCGGCTTACGGACGATCCGCCGCGACACGACCGACATGCCGGCGGCCGCGACCAGCGCGTAGATGCCCATGGCCGCGAGCTGGAGGTCGTAGTCGACCCCGGCATCTATGAGGTAGCCCGTCAGCCCCGGGCCGGCCGCGCTGGCGAACACCATCGTCGCGACCACGACCGAGCGGATGGCCCCGAGGTGCCGGGTGCCGTAGAGCTCAGGCCACATGGCGCCCGACAGGGTCGACGAGAAGCCGTTGCTGACGCCCATCAGCGCCATGAAGGCGAAGATCGCCCATGGCGCGGTGACGAAGGCGGCGACGAGGCTGGCCGCGGCCAGCGGCAGCAGGAACATCGGCAGGACGCGGGCCGCCGACAGGCGGTCGATCAGCCATCCCGAGAAGAGCGTGAACGTCACGTTCGCGATCGACATGACCGCGAAGCCCGCCGCAAACAGCGTCAGCGGCCAGCCGCGCAGCTCCGTCAGGTACACCTGGTGGAAGAAGATGGTCGTCGCGACGAAGGGCGGGGCCAAGACGCCCGCCGAGATCAGGTAGAAGTTCGGGTCGCGCAGGACCTCGGAAAGGGTCCAGTCCCGTGCGACCGTCCGTACCTTCGCGACCGGGTCGTTCAGGGGAACGCGGTCGCGCCGCAGGAGAAGGAAGACGGCGGGGAGCGCGACGAGCAGAAGGGCTGCCGTCCCCGTGAACCAGGACTGTCTCCAACCGATCGCTCCGGCCACCAGAACGAACAGGAACGGGAACGAGGCCTCGCCCGCCTGCTGGCCGAGCGTGACGAGCGAGACGGCGCTGCCGCGGTTGGCGGCGAACCAGCGGCCGGTCGCCGTCAGGGCGGTCTGGGTCATCATGCCTTGGCCGAACAGGCGCAGGAGGTAGAGGGAGAGGACCAGGAACGGGAGCGATGCCGACAGGCCCATCGCCACCGTCGCGACCGCCAGCATGGCGATCGTCCCGGCCGCGACCGTTGTCGTGCGGTATCGGTCGATGACGCGGCCGAGAAAGGGCAGCGTGAAGGCGCTGCCGAGCGTCGCCAGCATGTAGAGGCCACCGAACTCGCCATGCGTCAGCCCGTAGGCTTCGCGGATACCGGGGTTCGACAGCGAGATGAAGAAGGTCTGCCCGAAGGACGAGAAGAGGGTTAGCAGAAAGCCGCCCGCCAGCCACCGTGCGTTTTCGGCGATGAACCGCCCCATGCCATGCCTTCCGATCGTTCGCTGCTGCGGCGCCCCGGCGGGTGCCGGGACCACCTCTAGTCGTTTCGCGTTCCGTCGTCCGCCGCGGCAAGCACCTGCGCGGTGAAGTCGACGACCGCGTCGGCCTCGGCCAAAAGCTCCGGCGACGCGCGGATGACCTCCGGCATCGCGAGCGACGTCGCGACCGTCAGGTGCGTGCCCCGCTCCCGCAGCGCCTGCGCGAGGGGCACGAGCTTGCGGTCGCCGCCGACCAGCACGACACGGTGTGCTTCGCTCGCCAGCCCCATGACGGCGACCGCGAGTTCCACGAGGTTGGTGCCGTACCGCTCGCGGGGACCAGCTCCCATCTCGTCGGGCGCCGCGCCATGCACTTCGAAGCCCTTGCGCTCCAGATGGCGCAGGAGTCCGTCCAGCCGTTCGGCTTCAGTGCGGTCGCGAAGGTCGCGGTGGTAGACCGCCCGCACCGCCTCGTCACCGGGGACGAGGAACCGCAGGAGGCCGGAGAAGTGGATGCGCTCCCCCAGCGACTTGCGGATGCGGTCGCAGTGGGCGCCGTCGAACGCCACGAGCACGAAGCCCGGGGCGGTCCGCTCGGCACTGCCGGCCGCGATCACCGGATCACGAGCACGGGGATCGCGCAGGACCGGATGAGCGCGGTCGTCGTGCTTCCGACGATGAGGTTGCGGATGCGCGAGTGCCCGTAGGCGCCCATCACCAGGAGGTCGATGCCGTCTGCCTTCACGCGGCTTGCGATGACCTCGTCGGGCTCGCCGTCTTCGATGGCGACCGTCACTCGGTAGCGTGCGGCGGAAAGGGTGCGTTCCGCCTCGTGCAGGCGTGCCGCCGGCTCGCCGCTTCGCGTCCCCGCCATCAGGATGAGGCACGGCAGCCCCGCGACGAGCGGGCTGGCGGCCAGCCGCTCGATGACCCGGGCGGACGACTGCCCGCCGTCGAAGGCCACCATGACCCGTTCGACGGGCTTGAAGGCGCGGGCCGCGATCAGGACGGGCCTGGTCGTGGAGCGCACGACGCGCTCGAGGTTGGAGCCGAGATGGCCCTTGGCGAAGTCGGCGGCCTCGCCCCGCTTGCCGATGACGACGAGGCGCGTCTTGGGGTCGAGGTCGGTGATCGTGTCCGCCACGTCGCCGTGCCGGAGCTTCTCCGTGACCTCGCCGACTCCATCGGACCGCAACCGGGCGACGGCCTCGGCGAGGATGTGGTGGCCGCGGGTCGTGGCGAGCTTGGCCTTCTGGCGGTCGAGTTCGGCAAGCTCCCCCATCAGGGCCTCGCGGCCCCCGAACTCCAGGCTGCCGCTGAGGTCGAACGGCGCGCTCGATGTGTCGCGGCGTCCCAGCGCATGGACGACCTCGACGGGAGCGCCGAGCCGTCCCGCGGCCCAGGCCGCATGGTCGCAGACGCTCGCGCCGTAGGCCGAGCCGTCGATGCAGGCGATGATCTTCGTCATGCGGGTCTCCTCCCTCAATGGCCCATCAGGCGGTCCAGCGCGCCCGGCTTGTCGTGGACGGCGAGCTTGTCGACGATCGTCGCGCTCGCCTCGTTGAGGCCGAGCACGGTGACCTTGGCGCCCTCGCGGCGGAACTTCAGGATGACGCGGTCCAGCGCGCCCACCCCGGAGAGGTCCCAGATGTGCGCGGGGCCGACGTCGATCACCACGCGGTCGAGCGCCTCCTTGAAGTCGAAGGCGGAGGCGAAGCGCCCCGTCGAGGCGAAGAAGACCTGGCCCTCGACGCGGTAGGTGCGCGTGCGCCCGTCCGCCGAGAGCTCGGACGTGACGCGGAAGATCTGGGCGACTTTGGAGGCGAAGAACACGCCCGACAGCATCACGCCGATCACGACGCCGATGGCGAGGTTGTGGGTCCAGACGACGGTGACGACCGTCGCCAGCATGACGAGCGAGGACCGCTTCGGGTGGAGCGTCAGGTCCTTCAGCGAGCCCCAGGAGAAGGTACCGATCGAGACCATGATCATGATGGCGACGAGCGCAGCCATCGGGATCACGCGGACCCAGTCGCCGAGCACCACGATCATGAACATGAGCGCGACGCCGGCAAACGCGCAGGACAGCCGTCCCCGTCCGCCCGACTTGATGTTGATGACCGACTGACCGATCATCGCGCATCCCGCCATGCCGCCGAAGAAGCCCGTCACCGTGTTGGCGATGCCCTGTCCGACGCATTCGCGGTTCTTGTCCGACGGAGTGTCGGTGAGATCGTCGACGATCTGCGCCGTCATCAGCGACTCCAGAAGTCCGACCACAGCCACCGCCGCCGAGTAGGGCAGGATGACGAGGAGCGTGTCGAGGTTCAGCGGGATGTCCGACAGGAGGAAGACGGGAAGCGTCGAGGGCAGCTCGCCCATGTCCCCGACGACGCGCAGGTCCATGCCGAACCCGAGCGAGATCGCGGTGAGGACGACGATGGCGACGAGCGGCGAGGGGATCGCGGTCGTGATGCGCGGGAAGAGGTAGATGATGGCAAGGCCCAGCGCGACCATGGCGTAGGTCAGGGACGGCACGCCGACGAGTTCGGGGATCTGGGCCATGAAGATGAGGATCGCGAGTGCGTTCACGAAGCCCGTCATGACGGAGCGCGAGACGAACTGCATGGCGTCGCCGAGCCGCAGGAGACCGGCGGCGACCTGGAGGAGGCCGGCAAGGACGGTCGCGGCAAGGAGGTACTGGAGCCCATGGTCGCGCACGAGCGTGATCATCAGGACGGCGGTGGCCGCGGTGGCGGCCGAGATCATGCCCGGCCGGCCGCCGAAGACGGCGGTGAGGACGGCGATCGTGAAGGAGGCGTAGAGGCCGACCTTCGGATCGACGCCGGCGATGACGGAGAAGGCGATGGCTTCGGGAATGAGCGCGAGCGCGACGACCAGCCCCGCGAGGAGGTCGGCGCGCACGTTCCCGAACCACTCGCGGCGGAGTGTTTCGAAGTTCATGGATGAGTTTCAGTCTTGGAGGTGAACCCGACGGTCGGCCTTGGGCACGCGACGGTCAGAACGGGTTCAAGTTGGCCGGGGGATCGGCGCCCAGCGTAGCCACCCGATCGAACGGGTCCAAACTCGCCGTGCTTATCCGCGAGTTCAGCAGCGAAGACAACCCCTCGCGGCGGCACTTGCGCCGCAGCCGCACAGCTAGCTCCGGCGGAACGTCCGCTTCCGGAGCGTTGAGGCGATTGCTTGAAGGTCTTGGAAGGGTCGATAGCGGCCGGGAGGGTGACCTCGCCGGCCGCATCCTTTTCAGCGACGGTAGTGCCGCTCCATCACGATCCCGATCGCCGTCACGCCCAAGGCGTGACGTTCGGGTCCGGTAAGCTGCGAGAAGACGCTGATCGCCGTGTGCGCGACCTCGAGGGCAGGGACGCCCTCGTCTGCTTCGATACGGTCGAGGCGTTCCCTGACGTCGTGCGGTAGAGCCAGGATCATCACATCATCCTCGCACGGAGATGCTGTTCCCTGGCGTCGAGCGTCGCCTGCACCGCGAGCCTCAGTCGGCGAAGCGAGCCGCCACCCCATGCCTTCGTGATCACACGCATCTCGTCGGCGGCGAGCGGTGCCGTCCAGGCCGGGTCCGTCCCATTCTCGATGGCGATGTCACGCACGATCCTGCGAGCGAGGTCGCCGAGGTGCTGCGGGCAGGGGTCGGGCATCTGGATGATCCTGAATCGGTCGCGCAGGGGCGCGGGGACGCTGGCAAGATCGTTCGCCGTCGCCAGGAAGCCGACCCAGCTCAGGTCGGCGTTTCGTTCGATGCCGATCTCGAAATACGTCTCCGCCGTATGCCGTTCGAGCATCGGCAGAAGTGCGTTCATCAAAGTGCCGTTGGTGGTGCTCAGACCCGTTTTCTCGATCTCGTCGAGGATGATCATCGGGTTGGCCGTGCGGGACCGCCGGATGGCCTCGAGGGGCGTGCTCGCTCGACGGGTCGACCACTGCGCGCTGGTCCCGCCGAACGATCCGTCGGCGACGGACGCGCACGGAAAGACCGTGGTCACGAGGTTCAGGGCCGATCCGATCTCGCGTGCAAGGCTCGTCTTACCGGAGCCCGGCGAACCAACGAGGAGCGTCGGACGCATGCGGATCGGCTCGCCCGGCCGAATATCCGACAGGATGCGGTCGATCACCGACTGTGCATGGGGCCACGCCTCGCTCAGGCCGGCCGAGATCTCGTGGACGCCGTTCGGACCGGTGACGAGGTCGACGTACTTCCCTGCGATCCCGGACAAATGCCGGACGAGTTCGTTGTCGCCCCGCGGATCGGCGGCGATTTCGACGACGTCACGCAAGGTGTCGAGGACGAGGACGGCCGGAAAATCGCGGCTCGGGGCGAGAGAGTGCCACTCCGTTTCAGTGGCCTCGTGCATGATCGGGTCGACGTCGTCGCGAGTGGTCAACATGTTCGCCTCCCGCCACTTGGCTGCCTTGTTGGCTTTCGCCTGCGCGATCTCCTGCGACGTGCGTTCGTCGACGATGATGCCAAGGTGGCGGTCGTGGAGCGCGCCAGACATATCGCGCTCGTAGCGATGCGGATCGTCCGCAGCCACGCGATCCGTCGCCGCCGGCCGGGTGTCGACGACCTCTGCCTTTTCTTCGACCTCGACGGGCTGGACGCCGGCGGTTCGCTTAGTCCGCCGCCTCAACGGCTCGGCTTTGAGCACCGCATCGACTACGTAGTTCTCGAACTGGGCCTTCGGATCGATGCCGGCACCACCCGACGTCGCGCCCTCGAACGCGGTCAGAGCGTCCAGGCTCCGGGCGTTCGCGGCATGGCGAATCTGAAGAAGTTCGACGCCATGGAGAAGCACCTGCGCCTCTACGCCCCTCCACCAATGGAGCTTCGTCCTCGGCTTCTCGCAACGAACACGCAGGCCAAGGACGAATGCCGCCCTCACGTCGAGCGAGTCATGGTAGCGGGCGTACAGCCGGTCCATCGCCACCCTGTCACCAAGGAGAGCCGCATAGTAGTCGCACCGCTCACGCGCTTCCTTCGTGCGGATCAGAGAGCGGACCTGCGCGATGATCTCAATCGACGGCGCGATGGTCGCGCACTCGAGAGCGACCATCGTCGCACGCGGCAGGCCCTGCGCTTCCATGTGCTGCGTCCACAGCCGCGAGTCCGTCGACCATTCTCCACCCGCGGGGCATAGGCCCGAGAGGAGTGCGTCGGTCGGTGTGTAGGCTTCGCCGAGAAGGGTTTTCGTCACGACGGGCGGGGAGATGCCCCTCTCGTGGTGCTGGAGTATTTCGTACAGAGTCGTGTCGTCGGCCGGGGAGCGCACGGGGCCACCTTGGTGATCTGGAATCGGGAAGGGCGGAGGGTGGGTGCTGCTTACCGCTACCCGCCTGGTCACCGAGATCTTCTGTCTCGGACTCTTCCGCGGACGACGCACCCCTTGAAGGTTGGGAAAAGACTAGCGCCGATTCCGTCCGTCCAGCAGTCCCTCGATCGGGCCACTTCGGATCAGGGTTGCCCAGAAGTTTTCCTGAACCCGGTGCATTCGATCGATCAGGGCAACCCTCCGTTCAGACATATGAACGGATCACCTCGAAATTCGATTTCCCCAGAACTTCCCCGCGAGCACAAAATGCGACTTACGGACTCATCCGCCCCAAGGCGGAAACGTCAACGAATTCAAAGAGAAGGAAGTGGTGCCGCTTAGGTGACTCGAACACCTGACCCCATCATTACGAATGATGTGCTCTACCGACTGAGCTAAAGCGGCTTGACCTTGCGTTCCCGCCGGCCGTGAGCGAGTAACTACCCAATTCATCGGACGGCCGCAAGGGGGAAAATCGAAATTTGGGCCGTTCGGGAAAGGCGGCCGCTAAGTCTCTGAGTTCCTTCGGTTTCGATCAGATGGACCCGAGCCGAGAGCGGGCGGCGGCGTATTCCCGTTCGAATCGTTCGATGAGATTCGCAGTGGGAACGATGGAATCGATGGAGCCGATCCCTTGGCCGGCGCCCCAGATGTCCTTCCAGGCCTTGGCAGCCTTGTCGCCAGCAAAATCCATCTTGGACGGATCGGATTGGGGAAGGTGGTCGGGGTCGAGGCCGGCCGCGAGGATGGAGGCACGCAGGTAGTTGCCGTGAACGCCGGTGAAGAGATTGCTGTAGACGATGTCGGCCGCGTGGCCATCGACAATGGCCTGCTTGTAGGCCTCTGCGGCGTTGGCTTCGTCCGTGGCGATGAAGGCGGAGCCGATATAGGCGCCGTCCGCTCCCATCGCTTCGGTCGCCAGAATGCCCGCGCCATTCGCGATGGCGCCCGACAGGAAGAGCGGGCCGTCGAACCAGCGGCGGATTTCGGACACGAGGGCGAAAGGAGACAGCGTACCGGCATGACCACCCGCGCCGGCCGCCACGGCGATCAATCCATCCGCGCCCTTCTCGATCGCCTTGCGCGCGAAGCGGTCGTGGATGACATCGTGAAGGACGAGGCCGCCATAGGAATGAACGGCTTGGTTGACCTCTTCGACCGCCCCGAGCGAGGTGATGACGACGGGAACCTTGTGATCGACGCAAACCTTCAGATCCGCTTCGAGGCGCGCGTTGGATTTGTGAACGATTTGGTTGACGGCAAACGGCGCGGACGGGCGATCGGGATGCGCCGCGTCGTAGGACGCGAGCGCTTCTTCTATCTCGAAAAGCCAGTCGGTCAGAGCCTCGGCGGGGCGCGCGTTGAGCGCAGGGAACGCGCCGATCACGCCCGCTCGACATTGGGCGATGGTGAGCGAAGGGCGCGAAATGATGAACAAAGGCGCGGCGATCGCGGGAAGTCGCATACGCGCATGGATAGAAGAGGGAAGACCCATGGTGTAATCGCCTTTGACGTAAACGTAATACTAGACCTAACGCAACGCGTGCAGGCTGCCAAGGGAGGGAGCTTGCTGCAGCGCGTGAGGTTGACGCTGCGCGGCGACCTCTATGGTTAGGCCGGATATAGGGCAGGGTAATTCTGCGAGAGCCGCAACCGTATGCTTTAAGCTCGGATAGACCGAAGCTTCTCTTCGATCTCATTTCTCCTGCACAGGCCAAGAGGAGACGTCAGCCTTAACCATAGTGGCGGATTGGCAACGCAGCTGCGTTTTTGCGCCGCACTTGGTCCCGGAAAGGGCGGATTCGCGTTGGAACCTGACTGCGTCGCCATCTGGAAGGTCCTGCTCATGCCGTCTCGCTCCAAGCGCTTTGCCCTGGCTGCAGCCGGCGTGCTGACGATCTGCACCTTGGGGGCTCTCGGAAGCGGTTTCTCGATCGAGGCCGATGCGGGCAGTCCGACCATCACCTCGAACCCCGCCGGCCCGGATGTAGCGGAAGTCGCCGCGTCTCAGGATTTGGCCGCGCCCTTTGGCGGGAATTGCTCGGAAGAATGCGAGACCAGTCTGGCGCTCCTGTCGGATAGCGACCGGGAGGGTTTGATCGATCTGCCGAGCCGTGTGCAGCGAACCCTGGCGGCCATCGGCCCGATCAAAGGCGATGGCGGAACCAAGGCGGCTGCTGAGGTCGCGACGCATCTCAGCGATCCGAATGTCGAAAAGGCCGCTGCGCTCCCCGGCGTAGAAGAGACGTTGGCCGCCCCCTTTGAAGCGGAGGGCGGCGATGTCGACTGCACGCTGCGTTGGTTCGGCTTCCTGGATCAATCGGTCCGAACCGTCGGCACCCATCGCTGTCGAATCGGGAAGGCGGCGGACGGCGCGGTGACGATCGAGAAACTGACGGGTGAGCGCTTTCTGGTGCATCTTGCGCCTCTCAACGATCGGTTTTCCGCCTATCTCGGCCGATCTTTCCTGCCGGATCAGGACGAGCGGGACTATGATTTGAAATCGCCCGTGAATGCCGGAAACGCCAATTTCGGAAATATTTCGGGCCTGGCTACCATCAGCGGCGGCCAGATCGCTCTGATCGGCGGGTCGGAACTCGGCATGTCGCCGCCGGATGATACGTTCTTCTCGGTCCTCACCTTATCAGGTCGCTGACCCGATTGCCGCATGACCCTTGCGATCGAAGCTGTATCGGCCGATCTTGAGAGGGCATGAGCTCGATTTTTCCGCCTGCCCCCACCACGCCGTCGCTTTTCCCCGAAGCCCGCTCCTTCGTTGTCCGCGTGATCGACACGGAAACGGCGGGGCATAAGCTGGAAGCGGATGCCGTTATCGAGATCGGTTCGGTCGATCTCGATCTGGCCAATGGCCGCATCTTCCATTCGATGCAGACGATGGCCGATCCGGCCGGCGTCGAGATCAACCCGCACGCGCGACGGGTCCATAAGATCACGGATGAGATGCTGAAGGGCGCGCCGCCCTTTGCCGAGGCGGTTCGGCCCTTCGCGGAGGCAACGATCTTCGCTGCCCAGCGCGCCAGCTTCGATCGCTCCCGGCTGCGCCTCGCGGGCACGTGGCTCTGCACCTACAAACTGGCCTTGCGCGCCTTTCCCGATGTGCGCGCGCATGGGCTCCAGTCGCTCGTCAAATATGTGCCGCTCGATCTTTCGGATGTGGAAACCGAGTTGCAGGGCCTGCATCCGCACCGCGCGCTATTCGACGCGCTCTGCACGGCGGTGCTGCTTCGGCGCATCACGGCCGAGCTTCTGCCACGCTGCCGCGATCTCACGGACTTCTTGGAGCGCGCCGAGCGCGTCTCGAACGAGCCTGCGCTTCTGGCCCGACTTCGCTTCGGGCGGTATCGCAACGCCGCCCTGCGTGATGTGCCGAGCGACTATCTGGAATGGCTGGTGCGCGAGCCGGGGATGGATGCCGACGCGGTCTATACCGCGCGCCATCATCTCCAGCGCCGGGCCGACCAGGCCGTTGCGGCCATGGCGCGGCCGCTTCCCGCCGCCTGACCGCCTTCCGAAGTGGCAGACCGGCGCTAAGTCAGAGAGGGAACACTCTCTCGTTCCTCGGAGCTGGTCGCCTTGCAGCGTTTTGCCGAACTCCTCGACCGTCTGGTGCTGACGCCGTCGCGCAACGGCAAGCTGAAGCTGATGGTGGATTATTTCCGCACGGTGCCGGACCCCGAGCGCGGCTACGCACTGGCCGCACTGACGAGCGAGCTTGACATCCGCTCCGTCAAACCCGCCATGCTGCGGGATCTGATGACGAGCCGGATGGACGAGGTCCTGTTCGGCTATTCCTATGATTATGTCGGCGATCTTGCGGAGACGATCGCGCTGGTCTGGCCCTCGCCGCACGATGGCGAGGCGAGGGGGCGCAACGATGTTCCGAGCCTTGCCGAAGTGGTCACGACGCTGGATGCCGCCACACGCGCCGAGGGGCCGAAGCTTGTCGAGGATTGGCTCGATCGTCTGGATTCGTCGGGTCGCTATGCGCTTCTGAAGCTCGTGACGGGTTCCTTGCGCATCGGCGTCTCCTCACGCCTTGCCAAGCAGGCCTTGGCCGATTTCGGTTCGAAGGACGTCGCCGAGATCGAAGAGCTTTGGCACGGGCTGCGCATTCCCTATCTCGACCTCTTCGCATGGCTGGAAGGCGATGGCGAGAAGCCCGTGTCGGCCGCCGCCTCGCCCTTCCGGCCCGTCATGCTCTCGCAGCCGCTGGAAGCGCCCGATTACGGACGGATCGACCCGGCGGCCTATGCCGCCGAATGGAAGTGGGATGGCATCCGCGTGCAGGCGACGGTGGAGCGCGGCGTTCGGCGCCTCTATTCGCGCACCGGTGACGACATCTCCGGGGCCTTTCCCGACCTTCTCGACTTCATGACCTATGACGGCGCGCTGGATGGCGAGCTTCTCGTGGCGCGCCCTGCAACAGGGGCCGGCGCTCCGAAAGTGGAGCCGCATGGCGGGGCGATGCAGGACGACATTGTCGTCGGCACCTTCTCCGACCTTCAACAGCGACTCAACCGCAAGAGCGTGTCGGCCGCTGTGATGAAGAAGCATCCGGTCTTCCTGCGCACCTACGATCTGTTGCAGGAAGGGGGCGAGGATTTGCGCACACTTCCCTTTGCCGAGCGCCGCAAGCGGCTGGATCGGTTCGTGGCCGAGCTTGAGCCGACGCGCTTCGATATCTCGCCCTTCGTGCCCTTCGCCGATTTCGAGGCCTTGTCGAAGCTTCGCGCCGAGCCGCCCCATCCCGTTATCGAAGGGCTGATGCTGAAGCGCTGGGACTCGGCCTATGTGCCCGGTCGGCCGAAAGGCCCGTGGTTCAAATGGAAGCAGGACCCGCGCCTGATCGACGCCGTGCTGATGTATGCCCAGCGCGGCCATGGCAAACGGTCCAGCTTCTATTCCGACTATACGTTCGGCGTCTGGACGGGACCGGCCGATCACCCGGAGCTCGTGCCGGTGGGCAAGGCCTATTTCGGCTTCACGGACGAGGAGCTGAAACAGCTCGACAAATATATCCGCGACAACACGATCGATCGCTTCGGCCCTGTGCGCTCCGTGCGCGCCGAGCCCGATCACGGGCTTGTGCTGGAGGTCGCCTTCGAGGGGCTGGCGCGTTCGACCCGCCACAAGTCTGGGGTGGCCATGCGGTTTCCGCGCATCTCGCGGCTGCGATGGGACAAGCCGGCCTTCGAGGCCGATCGGCTGGAAACGCTTCAGGCCATGCTCGAATGAAAGCCCTCCGCCTTCACACGTGGATGAACTTGCATCGCCACAATCGCGTCTCTACGTCATGGCTCCCGAAGGTTTTGAGAGAAGGATCGCCATGTCCGGCCGTATGACGAGTTTTCTGGGCGGCTCGCCCCTGTCGGTAGCGGTCAGGCTGCTCGTCATCTCGCTGCTGGTGGGCGTCGTCCTGTCCTGGCTGGACCTCCGGCCGACCGAGCTGTTCAACCATCTGGTCTATCTCCTGGAGTCGGCTTGGCTGAGCGTCTTCGGCTCGCTGAACCGTACGATCGATTACGTGCTGATGGGCGCGGCGATCGTCGTGCCGATCTTTCTGATCTCGCGCTTCATCAAGACGCGCGGCTGATCGGAAACGTCAGACGAACTCGGCTGCCACGCGGTGCAGGATCGTGTGGCGGCGCGCCAGCGTCTCGATATCGCGGGAATACCCCCCGCCGATGACACCCGCGACCGGAATGAAGCGGTCGCGGAAAAAGCCGATGATGCGCCGGTCCCGTTCGGCGAGACCGTCATCCGACAGCGACAGGCGACCGAGCCGGTCGTCGCGATGCGGATCGACGCCCGCATTGTAGAATACGATGTCGGGCCGGGCTTGCGTGAGGGCGTGTTGGAGAAGATCCGGCAGAAGCGCGCAATAAGCCTCGTCCTCCATGCCATCGGGGAGCGGCACGTCGCAGTCCGACTGCGCCTTCTCCTGCGGATAGTTGCGCTCGCCATGCATGGAAAGCGTATAGACGAGCGGGTCGCCGGCGAAGATGCGCGCCGTTCCGTCGCCCTGATGCACATCGCAATCGAACACGAGAACGCGCCCGAGCGTGCCCTCATGCAGCAGTGCGGCCGCTGCCACGGCGACGTCGTTGAACACCGAGAAGCCCGCGCCGCCCGTTCGGCTGGCGTGATGGCTGCCGCCGGCCGTGTTGCAGGCCAGCCCCGTGTCGAGCGCCAGCCGCGCGGCCAGAAGCGTGCCGCCCGTCGCACAGCGCGAGCGGAGGGCGACACGCGCGTCGACCGGAAATCCGATCGCCTTTTCGATCGTCGGGGAAACGCGCTGCGTCAGCACGGCCTCGACATAAGCCGGGTCGTGGGCCAGTTCCAAAGCCTCGACGGGCGCGGGGGCCGGCTCGTGAAAGCCGCGCGGCACCAATCCGTCCTCCACCAGAATTTCGGCCAGCCGCGTGAACTTGCGCATGGGGAAGCGATGCGCCTCGTCGAACAAAGCATCGAAGGCCGGGTGGTGAACGAGTGGAAGCGGCATGAAATCGGCGCGGCCCGGCTTCAGGGCCGGATCGCCTCCCAGCCGATCGGCGGATCGCGCGAGAGGATTTCCTCCATCTTCGTGTCCCGCAGCTGGCGGATCGTATCGAGCCCGGTCTCGTCGAGGAAGCGGATCATGTCGTTGAGGATACGGATCGGGAGGTCCGGCCCGCCATAGACCATGGCGGAATACAGCTGTACGAGATCGGCGCCCGCCTCGATCTTGGCGAGCGCCGTGCGCCCGTTCTCGACGCCGCCGACGCCGATCAGCGGAAAGTCTGGCCCCAGCGCGCGGCGGAAGGCCGCCAGAACATAGGTCGAGCGGTTGAAGAGCGGCCGGCCGGAGAGGCCGCCGGTTTCGTTCTCATGCCGGCTGCCTTCCACGCCGTGGCGCGAGAGCGTGGTGTTCGAGACGATCAGCCCGTCCACCTTGCGCCGCTTGGCCGTCTCGGAAATCGCCTCCACTTCTTCCAGCGACAGATCGGGCGCGACCTTGAGAAAAAGCGGCTTGCGATCCGTCGCCGTCAGCGCCGCCGCGCCGTCGCGCGCGGCGACCGCGTGGGTCAGGAGATCGTCGAGATCCGAGCCCTTCTGAAGGTTGCGCAAGCCCGGCGTGTTGGGCGAGGAAATGTTGATCGTGAGATAGCGAGCGAGTTCCGCGAAGCGGTGAATGCCGGTCACATAGTCGCCGATCCGATCCGTCGAATCCTTATTGGCCCCGATGTTGACGCCGACGATTCCCGCCTTGCGCGCGCGCCTTTCCATGCGCTCGGCGACTTCGGCATGGCCTTCATTGTTGAACCCGAGCCGGTTGATGACGGCGCGCGCCTCGGGAATGCGGAAGATGCGCGGCTTG
Organism: Aureimonas ureilytica; assembly: GCF_001475935.1. GTDB lineage: Bacteria > Pseudomonadota > Alphaproteobacteria > Rhizobiales > Rhizobiaceae > Aureimonas > Aureimonas ureilytica_A. The sequence goes on along the minus strand of NZ_LDQA01000051.1, from coordinate 10,440 downwards.
GCGTTTCCCTCCTGCGGCAGGGGCGTCACCGTGCCGATCTCCACGAAGCCGAAGCCGAGGCGCAGCATCGCGTCCGGCACCTCGGCGTTCTTGTCGAAACCGGCGGCAAGCCCCAGCGGATTGCCGAAGGTGAGGCCGACGAGTTCGGTGCGCAGGCGCGCGTCCAGCGGAATGTCCCGGCGCGGCACGAGGCCCCGCTTCAGCGCCTCGATCGCCAGCCCATGCGCACGCTCCGCATCGAGCTGGAAGATCAGCGGGCGAGCGAAATCATAAAGGCTCATCGAACGCTTTCCGGGAAGACATGAAGCCCGTCCTCGCCGAGCGGCAGGTCCTGGACATAAAGGACGGCGTCGAGGGAGAGGGGCGCATAGAGATGGGGGAAGAGGGCGCCCCCGCGCGAGTGCTCCCAGACCAGCGCCTTTCCGAGCGGCTCGGGATCCACCGCCACCAGAAGAAGCGCCGTCTGCCCGCCGAAATGCTTGGCAGCCGTTTCACGAACCTGCGCGGCGGTCGAGAAGTGGATGTAGCCATCCGCGAGGTCGATCGGCGCGCCGTCGAAGCGCCCCTTCACCTCGGCATCCAGCCAGGCATCGCGCGGTGTCAATTTGTAGATGGGGGCGTTCGTGCTCATGCTCGTTCCGCTGCCAGAGACGCCGAGGAAAATCAATTTGTCTCTCGATGGCAACCACAAGAAGGCGGGATTGCCCAGTGGTTTGCCCGAGCACCACCCTTGCCTGAGCCGGTCAGGCGCTATCCTTCCGCCGGTTGAACCTTCTGGGAGCCGTGCATCATGCAGCTCATCGACCGACACTTCATCGAAACGCTGGCCATCGAAACGCGCGGTCGCGGCTTCACCGACATTTCGCGTCGGCTGGACGACATGCTGCAACGGCAAGGTGCGGGCGAGGGGCTGGCGACGATCTTCATTCGTCACACCTCGGCGTCGCTGACCATTCAGGAAAACGCCGATCCCGACGTGCGCGAGGACTTGCTGTCGGCCTTCGATCGTCTCGCACCCGAAAGCGCGCCCTATGTTCATACGCTGGAAGGGCCGGACGACATGCCCGCCCATATCAAGACAGCGCTGACCGACACGAGCCTTTCGGTGCCCGTGTCGGATAGCCGTCTGATGCTCGGCACATGGCAGGGCATCTACGTTTTCGAGCATCGCGCCCGGCCGCATCGGCGCGAAATTGTTGTGCATTTCGTCGGCTCGGCCGCCGGCTGAACGAACTGCCCTTGCCGCGACCAGCACTCTTCACAAGTCTGTCAGGGACAATCGGTCACGTGGAGAAGGTGCGGAATGCTCAAGGAGTTTCGCGAATTCGCCCTCAAGGGCAACATGGTCGATCTGGCGATCGGCATCATCATCGGCGCAGCCTTTTCCGGCCTCGTCAATTCGATCGTCGCCGATCTGTTCATGCCGCTGATCGGTCTCGTGACGGGCGGTGTCGATTTCACCAACAAGTTTCTGGCGCTCAGCTCCAGCGTGACCGCCACGAGCCTGGCGCAGGCGCGTGAGCAGGGGCCTGTCCTCGCCTATGGCAACTTCATCACGCTCTCCATCAACTTCATTATCGTCGCCTTCGTCCTGTTCCTGATCGTCAAAGGTATGAACCGCCTGAAGCGGCAGGAGGAGCAGAAGCCCACCGAGGAGAAGAAAGTGCCGCGCGAGGAGGAGCTTCTGGAGGAGATCCGCGATCTTCTGGCGTCGCGCGAGCGGGTTCGCCCGGGTCAGGTGCCGGGAACGGGACTTTGATGCCTTCACCCTTCCGTTTCCCCTCCCTGAGGGGTTGACGGTTCGCGCGGAAAGATCGACTCCCGGCTGTGGCTCGCCCTGTCCGGCGGGCGGCAGTATCGGGGTGAGTTCGCGGGCATGAGCCATCTTCATCGTCTTCGTGCGGGCGCTTTGGCCGTGCCCGAAAGCGGCATCGTCGCGGTCATCAACCACGCGCGCGGGCGCGACGGGTTGATCCCGCTTTGGGCTGGGGAGGGCGATCTGCCGACCCCGTCCTTCATCGCGGATGCCACCGCGCAAAGCCTGAAGGCCGGCGAGACCTTCTACACCTGGCAGCGCGGCATCCCCGAGCTCCGCTCGGCGCTCGCATCGTACACCGAGCGCCTCTATGGCCGCCCGACCTCGCCGGAGCGCATCTTCGTCACCGGCTCGGGAATGCACGCGATCCAGACCGTCGTCTCTGCGCTGGTCGGCGAAGGCGACGAGATCGTCTTTCTGGCGCCCCTTTGGCCGAATTTCGAGGCCGCCGCCGCACTGACCGGCGCCAAGACCGTCCCCGTCGAGCTGCGTTTCGACGGCACGGACTGGCGCTTCGAGCCCGAGCGCCTGCGCGCGGCGATCACACCGCGCACCCGCGCGATCTTCATCAACACGCCGAACAATCCGACCGGCTGGACGGCCGATCGCAAGACGATCCGCGCCATTCTGGATATCGCGCGCGAGGCGGGCATCTTCGTCATCGCGGACGAGATTTATTCGCGCTTCTTTTACGAGGGCGGCCGAGCGCCGTCCTTCCATGACGAGATGCGCGACGATGACGCCGTGATCTTCGTCAATTCCTTCTCCAAGAACTGGGCGATGACGGGCTGGCGCGTCGGCTGGATCGAGGCGCCAAAGGAACTCGGCGCGCTGATCGAGAACCTCGTTCAATATTCCAACTCAGGCGTCGCCGCCTTCATGCAGCGCGGAGCGGTAGCTGCGATCGAGCAGGGCGAAAGCTTCGTCGAGGAGCAGATCGAGCGAGCGCACAAAGCGCGCGACATCTTCACCCAAGCGCTTCTATCGACCAACCGCGTGCGCCTCGCGCCGCCGGCCGGCGCGTTTTATGCCTTTTTCGCAATCGATGGCATCGACGATGGATACAAGGCCGCCTTCCGCATTGCGGACGAAGCGGGCGTCGGCCTCGCGCCGGGCACCGCCTTCGGCACGGGAACGCGGGCCTATTTGCGCGCTTGCTTCCATCGCCGTCTGGACGAGGTGGAAGAGGCTGCGCAGCGTCTGGCGCATTGGATCGGAAACGAGGCTTGAGCGCGATCGGAGCCGCCGCGAGGCTGGCTCTGACGCTCGCCATCGGGACCATCGGGGGGGCTTTGGCTCATTCCGTCGATCTGCCGGTGGCTTGGCTCCTCGGCGCGACCATCACCGTCGCTGCGGCCAGCCTGTCTGGCGTTCCCATTCTGATTCCTACCCAGCTGAGGGACGCAACCTTCTTCATCCTCGGCATTCAAGCCGGCTCGGGCGTGACGCCCGATGTCGTTCATCAGCTCGCCCTCTGGCCGCTGTCCTTCGTCATCCAGATGGTCGGCGTCGCCTGCGTGGCGGCGGCCACCAATGTCTTCCTGCGCCGCACGTTTGGGTGGGATCGCGAAACCGCGCTCTTCGCCTCGCTGCCGGGCGCGCTGTCCTTCGTGCTCGCCGCCGCGTCTGAAACCAAGGCGGATATGACGCGCATCATCGTGGTGCAGTCCACGCGACTGCTTTTGCTCATCGGCGCGCTGACGCCGCTCTTGGGATGGCTGGAGGGCGGCGACACGATCAATGACGGCGTTCGCGGCGGCATCATCGGCTCTCCGCTGCAATATGTCCTGCTGATCGGCTCTGCCCTCCTTCTCGCCTGGACCGGCGTGCGCTCGCGCGTTCCCGGCGGTCTGATCCTCGGCGCGCTTCTGGCCAGCGCCTTCATGCACGGAACAGAGATCGCGCCGGTCGCCATTCCCGGCTGGATCGCGACCCCAGCTCTCGTGGTTCTCGGCTGCACGATCGGCGGCCGGCTGCGGCGGGAAGATCGCAACGCCATGTTCCAGCTGCTGCCAGCCTCGCTAGGGGCCTTCGCCATCGGCATCACCTTGTCAGGACTGGCAGGCGTCGTCGCGCTTGTCCTGCTCAGCATCTCCTTCGGCAAGATCGCGCTCGCCTATGCGCCGGGCGCGCTGGAGGCGCTGACGGTTCTGGCTTTCCAGTTCGATCTCGACCCCGCCTATGTCGCCGCGCACCATGTCGTGCGCTTCATGTGTCTGGCGATGATCGTGCCGATCCTCGCGCGGCGTCTTTCGCGTCAACGCAGCGAAGACTCGATCATCGCGCGCGAAGCCGCGCCGGGCGCGGATGCGCATGATACGAGCGACCCCGACGCTCGGCGCTGAGGCCTAGCCGCGAAACGAAAAAGCCGGGCGAGGCCCGGCTTTCATCAGCTTCAAACGCGTTGGGACGATCAGCCGCCGGCCTGCGCCACGACGAGCGAGGTGACGTCCTCGCGGCGCTCCTCATGGGTCGGCCGGGTCGACGCGAATGGAATGCCGAGCGCGGTCCAGGTCTCGACCAACGCGTCCCGCAGCACCGCGATCAGCGCGTCGTCATGCAGCGGCGTCGGTGTGATCCGCAGGCGCTCCGTGCCGCGCGGCACGGTCGGGTAGTTGATCGGCTGGATATAGATGCCATGGACCTGTAGCAGGCGATCGCTCGCTTGCTTGCACAGCTCGGCATTGCCGACCAGCACCGGCACTATATGCGTCTCGGAGGGCATGACCGGCAGGTCGGCCGCCGAAAACTCGGCCTTGGCGCGCGCGGCCTGGCGCTGCTGACCATGCCGCTCGCTCTGCGACTGCTTGAGATGGCGGATCGAAGCGACGGCCGCTGCCGCCAGCGCCGGGGGCAGGGCGGTGGTGAAGATGAAGCCTGGCGCATAGGAGCGCACGGCGTCGACCAAGGCGCGGCTGCCCGCGATATAGCCGCCGAGAACGCCGAAAGCCTTGGCGAGGGTGCCCTCGATCACGTCGAGCCGGTGGGCGACGCCTTCGCGCTCGCAGATGCCGGCTCCGCGCTCGCCATACATGCCGACCGCATGAACCTCGTCAATATAGGTCATGGCGTTGTAACGATCCGCCAGATCGCAGATTTCGGCGATCGGCGCGATGTCGCCGTCCATCGAATAGACGCTCTCGAAAACGATCAGCTTCGGACGCTCCGGGTCGGCCGCCTTCAACAGCTCTTCCAGATGCTGAACGTCGTTGTGCCGGAACACATGCTTGCGGCTGCCCGACTTGCGCACGCCCTCGATCATGGAGGCATGGTTGAGTTCGTCGGAAAAGATCAGGCAATCGGGCAGGAGCTTGGCGATGGTCGAGATGGACGCCTCGTTGGAGACGAAGCCCGAGGTGAAGACCAGCGCCGCTTCCTTGCCGTGCAGATCGGCGAGCTCGCGCTCCAGCTCGACCAGCGGATGATTGGTGCCGGAGATGTTGCGCGTGCCGCCGGCCCCCGAGCCCATGCTCGTGGCGGCATTCGTCATCGCCTGAAGAACATCCGGATGCTGGCCCATCCCCAGGTAATCGTTGGAACACCAGACAGTGATTTCGCGCGCTTCGTTCTCGTGGCGCCAGATCGCCGTCGGGAACCGACCGACGATACGTTCCAGGTCCGCGAAGACCCGGTAACGCTTTTCGGCGTGAAGAGCTTCGATCGCGGATTCGAAGTGGGACTGGTAGTCGATCATCCGGAACTCCTTCGTGAGAAGGGTTCTAAGGTTCTGGAACTTCAATGTCCATCGCTGGAAATCAGCTATGGACTGTCAAAAAGGAAGGGTGCCATGCAAGATCGCATGGCGGCGTGCGCGGCGACCGCGAGGGGCGCTTTTTTACTCGCTGTCCTCTTCGTCGTCCGGCATCAGGCCGGTGCGTTCCGCGCCCTCGCTGCGCGCGCGCGCCTGCGCCTTTCGGCGTCGAAGATTCTCCTTCAACGTTTCCTCCAGTCGCTTCTGGCGTTCGAGTTTGGCGGGATCGACCGGTGTGTGTGCGCTCATGCGACGCATCCTTAGACGGGGTTGCCGAGGGGCATCAAGCCGGGAGGCCGAGGGCCGCGCGAAATCCAGCCTCGGTGCCGTGGGGCGGCGTCCAGCCAGCGGCTGATATCTTTCCCGTGTCGGCTTCGAGGCGGGCGAACAGACGATCATAGGTCGCGCCCTTGCCCAGAAGCGCGGCAGCACTCCGTGTCGGGCCGCCGGGCAAGGACAGGACGCGCGCAGGTCTTTCTTCGATGTCGCGCACGGTTTGGATGATGTCCCCGACGCTCAAGGCATCCGCGTCCGCGACCAGGCAGGTTTCGTTCGCGACCCGCCGCGATTCAAGCGCGAAGCGGCAGGCATCCGCCGCATTGGCAAGCGAGAGAAGACTGCGCCGTCTGCCGCCGCCAAGAGGCAGCGGGTAGGACTTTTGCGCCAGCCGCAGAAGCGCGTGGAGACCACCCCGGCCGCCTGGACCATAGACCGGGGCAAGACGAAGGATCGTCCATTGCGTCGGCGAGTCCTCCAGCGTGCGCACCAGTTCTTCTTCGGCGGCGAATTTCGACGCGGCATAAGTGTTCTGGGGGGAGACGGGATCGTCTTCATGGATCGGGTCTGGCGAGAAGGGGTGCACGAGCAGCGTCGAAGTGAACACGAAGCGCCGCGCCCCGCGCCGGATGGCCTCGACGGCCAATGCCTTTGTGGCCGTGACATTGGCGCGCATGAGCGCGGCGTCGTCGCGCGCCACGGCCGCGCCGCGTTCGGGATTGAGCGCGGCCAGATGCAGGATGGCGTCCAGCTTCGTCGGCCAGCCCGGCCAATCGCCCGCCAGCGCGAGGTCGCTCGGGAAGCCAGCCTCGCCCCGGCGCGGGGCCAGAACCTCGTGGCCCTCGGCCCGCAGAAGCGGGACGAGGGTCCGGCCTATAAAGCCCTGTCCGCCGGTGACGAGGATTCGCATGTGCTTCCAGCCTTCCATGACGCGCTGCTTGCTCAAACGCTTGAGTTGCGGCAATCGCTAAGGCCATGAAACGCTTGTTCGACATTCTGGCAAGTCTGGCCGGCCTTTTGGCTCTGGGCTGGCTGATCGGCCTTCTCGTGATCCTGGTGCGCCGGGATAGTCACGGCCCCGGCATTTTCGCGCAGGTGCGCGTGGGCCGGCATGGCCAGCCCTTCACCTGCTACAAGCTACGCACCATGCGGCAGGGCACGGCGAATGTGGCGACGCACGAAATGTCGAGTTCGGCGGTTACGAGCCTGGGCGAAAGCCTGCGCCGCTACAAGCTGGACGAGCTGCCCCAGCTTTGGAATGTCTTGCGCGGCGATATGAGCTTTGTCGGCCCCCGGCCGTGCCTGCCCGTTCAGCGAGAGGTGATCGAGGAACGCGAGAAGCGCGGCGTCCTTGCCCTGCGACCGGGCATCACGGGGCTGGCGCAGGTAAACGACATCGACATGTCGACGCCTGTCCGTCTGGCTGAGGTCGATGCCGAATATCTGGCGACCCGCAGTTTCGTTGGCGATCTCGTTCTGATCCTTCGCACGGTGACGGGCAGCGGGCAGGGCGATCGTGTCCGCTGACGGCGCGATCCGCATTGCGACCTGGAACATTCATGGCTTCTTCGGTGAGGGACGTCGGCCGGATTTCGAGCGCACGATCCGCTGTATCCGAGCCATGGATGCAGACATTTTGGCTCTTCAGGAAGTGGACGGACGCACGCATTTGAGGCGTGAGCCCTTCGCTTTCGAACGTCTGGCGGAGGCCTTGGGCGATCATTTCGCACCGGCGCCCCTGTTCGGGCGCACTGGGCGCGAATACGGCCACGCCCTCTGGTCGCGCTTTCCCCTTGCCGATGTTGCAATCCAGCGCTTGCCCGGACCGGGCTTCGAGCCCCGCGCCGTGATCGACGCGCGGGCGCAGACGCCGCTTGGACCCTTGCGTCTTCTCTCGCTGCATCTGGGGCTTCGCCCGGCCGCCCGGCGCGCCCAGGCCGATGCCGTCGCCGCGCTGTTGGAGCCCGGCGAGGCGAGCGTGGTTCTGGGAGATTTCAACGAATGGCGCAGCGGCGGTCCGGTGGACCGGCGTCTGCGCCGCGTTCTGCCCGAGGTCGCCCACCCACCGAGTTGGCCCGCCAGGCGCCCGCTTGTTCCGATGGATCGCCTTTATGCGAGCGGGGCGCTGCGCTTCAGCGACATCCGCGCTTGGATGGAGGCCGCACCCGCCTCGGATCATCTGCCTGTCATCGCGACGGTTCGGCGGGCCTGAGCTGGCGGTGTCCAGCCCATCTGCGGAGGCTCGGTGAGGGGGCGTCGTCCAGCTCGCCTGACAAAAGCGCTGCGGTTAGACGCGTCGAGCGCACCGCGAAGAGGCTGATTTGCCCTGGAGCGGAACATCGCTTGATGCGGGCGGTCCAGTCGAGCCACCGGTCAGTTTAAAAACATGATAATAATAATCATGTTTATTGACCGGGCTGCAAAGTCCGCGCTACGTCAGGGCCGAAAGGAACAGGCCCGATCCCTTATCGGTGTCTTGGTGGATAGGGCTCATCATGAAAACCGGCTTCGTGGCGCATCTTGCCATTCCGATGGATGATCCGAACTGGTTCTGCGCCGAACTGGCGCGCCATCTCCCTGATGACATGCCCCATCCGATCGACCCCTGGAATGAGACCGTTCTGCCGCTTTACGGCACACTCGCGCGCATCCGCCCCGCCGAGAAAGGTCTGTCGATCGCGCTGGAGGCGGAGGACGCCGCGCAGCACGGTGTCGCCAAGGGGATCGTGTCCTATTACGTGCAGGCAGTGATGGGAGAGGCCTGTCCGCCGCTTGAATGGACCGGCGACGGCGCGGGCGTGAAGGAGCTTCCGCATTTTCGCGAAATGCGCGTTCTCTCGACGCAATGGTTGGGGCCGCGCATGATCCGTGTCGAGCTTGCGGGCGACAACCTCCAGCGCTTTGCCAGCGATGGGCTGCATATGCGCCTTCTCTTTCCCCCTGAGGGGCGCGAGCCCGTCTGGCCAACCGCCGGGCCGGCCGCGCTGCCGATCTGGCCCGAAGGGGAGGACGCGCTGACGACGCGCGTTTACACGCTGCGACGGGTCGACCCGGCCGTGGGGCGCGTCAGTGTCGATGTCGTGCTTCACGATCCCCCCGGTGCGGGCTGCCGCTGGGCGCGCACGGCTCTGCCGGGCGACCGCGTCGGGATGCTGGGTCCTGGCGGCGGCGATATTCCGGCAAAGGACTGGGTTCTGGTTCTCGGCGACGAAACGGCGCTTCCCGCCATCGCCCGTTCGCTGGAAGAGATGGCGCCCGATGCCAGGGGCGAGGTCTTCATCGAGGTGGACAGCGCTGCGGACGAGTTGCCACTGGAGAAGCCCGATGGCGTTTCGGTGCGCTGGCTGCACCGGGAAGGCCAGCCGGCCGGAACCACGACGCTGCTGATCGACGCCGCGCGATCCGTCACCTGGCCGGGTGGCCCGAATGTCTTCGTCTGGGCCGGCGCCGAGTTCGAGGCCTTCAAGCAGATTCGCCAGTTCTGCCGGAAGGAACGCGGACTGAAGCGAAACCAGCATTTGGTCGTCGCCTATTGGCGGCGCGGCCTCACGCAGGATTCCGCCACCAAGGATACGGACGACGAGTGAGGTCGCCCGAGGCGCTCGCCGTCGGGTGAGGGCGGCCCGACCAGAAAGGTGGATGGAAGGCCACCGGGTTCACGAGCCGCGCCCCTTGTGGCGCCGTGCGTGCCTTGCCCAGCGCGTTGAACACGCCTTGGACACGCCGCTGAAATCCGTTCGGCACCCTCCCGGTTGGGCCATGCCTGATGTCAGCTCGCAGGGTCACACAGGGGCCAGTCGGGCGCTCGCAGCGCTTCAGTTCGGCGTCGGTTTCGCAGGCAAAAACGATAACGCTCTGAGGCGATAGCGCGTAGAAAAGACCGTCTCACGCTTTGCCTGACGAAGCAGGGCCAGTGCTGGCTCGAGATGGGGCTGAAAGTTGACATCGTAAGTCTTGATTTCTAAAGCCCGCCCAGGCGGTCCGAATTCGTCGTGCGATCATCGCCGGTCTGGATTATGCCCAGCCGAACATGCCGAAAGGACGAGAGCCGATGTTGTCGCGCTTCTTCAGCTATTACGCGCCGTGGCGCGGCCTCTTCATTCTCGATTTCTCCTGCGCGGTTCTGGCCGGCCTTCTGGAACTCGGCTTTCCGGTCGCGGTGAAGGTTTTCGTCGATAATCTCCTGCCGAGCGGCCAGTGGGGTCTGATCGTTCTCGCCTCGATCGGTCTTCTCCTGATCTATCTCCTGAACACCGGGCTGAATGCGATCGTGACCTATTGGGGCCACATGCTCGGCATCAACATCGAAACGGAGATGCGGGCCAAGGCCTTCGCGCATCTCCAGAAACTCTCCTTCAGCTTCTTCGACAATCAGAAGACCGGCCATCTGGTCGGCCGGCTGACCAAGGATCTGGAAGAGATCGGCGAGGTCGCGCATCACGGGCCGGAAGACCTGTTCATTGCCGTCATGACCTTTGTCGGCGCCTTCCTTCTCATGCTCTCGGTGCATGTCGAACTGGCATTGTCGTCTTTTAGCCATCCGACTCCTCCGACGATCCACCTTGTGTAGATCACGGCTGTCACCGATATATTGAGA
>NZ_LDQA01000050.1 GCF_001475935.1 Aureimonas ureilytica | reverse complement strand
CCCGGCCGGTTCTTGAACTCGAAGGCCGTCGGGCCCGCTCTGGGGCTGGTGCCCCGGCTCTCCCAGTCCGGGGAAACGGAGCGGATCGGGCGCATCTCGCGCTGCGGCGACGCGATGATGCGCGGCCTTCTGTTCGAGGCGGCCACCGTGCTTCTGACCCGTGTTCGCACATGGTCCTGGCTGAAGGCCTGGGCGGTGAACCTGGCCAAGCGGCGCGGCATGAAACGGGCCATCGTCGCGCTGTCCCGGCGCCTGGCCGTCATTCTTCACCGCATTTGGGTCGATGGAAGCCGAGTTCCAATGGACACGGGCAACGGCATGAGCAGGCTCTGAAGGAGGTAAGCCTTCGGGAATAGACCGATCATTGAAAGATCCGCCCTGGCGGAGACGTGTCCCTTGCGGGACGGGGAACGAGGCAAGCTCGCTAGGGCTCTTGAGCCGATCGTACCACTGGCACGGTCAGGACGCGCAACAGATCGAGCTGCCTCGCTCATTCCGATCCCATCATGGGAGGGCCCACCCGGGTCGATCCCGAAGAGAAGCATGATCCGCAAGGGATCACGCATCAGCCAGGACGAGACATCAGCTCGGAGCGCTTGACCTCAACACGCCGAATAGAGAAGAGCCTCATGGGCCGCTTCGATGCCGGGCTCGGCGCGCGACCTGGCCGTCCGCTTCGCGTCGGCTGGATGGTCGGCCCCGGCTTCGGGCCCGTCGACCCCGAGGTCGCTTCGACCATGAAGGCGGCCGCGGACGCGCTCGAAGGGCTCGGTGTTCATGTTGAGCATGTCGGCATTCCGGCGCTGGAACGCGACTTCGCGCTCGACGTCTTCAACCGTCTGCACGTCATGGAGATGAAGCCCGCCTTTGCGGACGCGACGCGCGGCCACGAGGGCGAAATGTTCAAGATGGCGAAGACCATGCTGTCGCTGCCCGACACGTCGATGGCCGACTTCATCGATGCCGAACAGGCCGCCGAGCGGCTGCGCGACGGCTATGCCGACTACTTCTCCCGCTTCGACGCCCTGATCACGCATGTCCTGCCGATCCCCGCCCACAAGCATGGGGTCGACCGGTTCACGATCGACGGCCAGGAGGTCGACGCGACCTATCTCCAGGGCGCGACCGTGCCGCTCAACGTCACCGGGCTGCCCGGGCTCGCGATGCGGTTCGGGACGAGCAGGGAGGGCCTGCCGATCAACGTCCAGATCGTCGGTGCGTGGCAGGCGGAATCGACCATCCTGCACGTCGCCTCGCTTTTGGAGGGCGTAAGCCCGGTCCGCGACCTCTTCCCCGAGATCTGAGCCGGCCCGAGATCTGAACCGGGCGAAGGGGCGGCTCTCGCGACGCGGGAGCGCCCCTAGCCATTGCCGAAGCCAAGCCAGAAGCGGATCGTCTGGTCAGAACGTCGCTCACCTTCACAACAATCGCGACCGGCAGCTTCTCTCACAACCGCCCTCAGCAGCGGACAGTCGGCAATCCACCCCGTCCGGTCTATGGCGGCAGAGAAGCAGACGCTCGAAAGCGGTCCATCCGCTATCGACCCTTTATTGCCCTTCCAAGGCACCGAGCGGATTTCCGAAAGCAGTCATTCGAACCTGCCAAAAATGTCCCGTATCTCCATCATTGCTTGGCCAATTCAGGAAAAGACAGTCGGGAACAGGTTTTGGGAAATTCTGCGCCTGTTCCCGGCTGCGGCACGGTCTGGCATCGACCTTCTTGCTGGCCGTTCGTTTGTGGGAGAGCCTTGCACCACGCGCGGCACCCTCAAGCCCGGTCGGGCACATTCGCCCCCGAACCCTTGGGAAGAAGCGGTCGAAGTTCGTCAATTTCGGCATCGCTCAACCGGAAGGTGGCCGCGGGAATCAGCGCATCGAGCTGTTCCGGCCGGCGAGCGCCAACGATTGCTCCCGCTACTGCGGGCTGACGCAGCACCCATGCTATTGCGACGACGGCCGGGCTCACGCCATGACGCTCACCGATCGTCCTCATACCATCGACCAAGGCGAGGTTCTGCGTAAGGCGGGGTTCGCGAAAATCCGCTCCCCTTGTCTTGCGCCAGTCGTCGTCGGGTAAGTTCGCGATCCGCTCGCGCGTCATGCTGCCGCTGAGTAGACCCGACTGCAACGTCGAATATGGGATGACGCCGACGCCAGCCTGCTCACAGAACGGCAGGATTTCGGCTTCCACGTCACGCATCAGGGCTGAGTATGGCGGCTGCAGCGACGCGATCGGCGCGACCGCGAGCGCGCGTTGCAATTGGACGACGTCGAAGTTGGACACGCCGATCGCGCGTATCTTGCCCGCCCGTTGCAGTTTCGCCAGCGTGTCGATCGCGGCTTCGATCCCATCGTCCGGATCACCCGGAGCAAAGGCCGGCCAGTGTATCTGGTAGAGGTCGATCGTTTCCACGCCTAGGCGGCTCAGGCTCGCTTCCACTTCGCGGGCGAGCGACGCCGGTTCGAGCGAGTGCGAGATTTTCCGCGTCTTTTGGTCCCAAACCAGACTACCCTTGGTGAACACCATCGGCCGCTTGCCGGCGTCCACCCTTCTAAGCATCTGACCGACCACGGTTTCAGCATGGCCGAGTCCATAGACCGCGGCGGTGTCAATCCAGTTCAGCCCTAGTTCCGCCGCGCGTTCCAAGGCGGCAATGCTTTCCGCGTCATTCTGTGGGCCCCACCCGAACTCCCAATTCGGACCAGCTATCGCCCAAGTACCCAGCCCAAGCGGTGAGATCGCGAGATCAGACGAACCAAGGGGACGGAATTCCATGACAGAGGCTCCTTCTTGCAGGCTCCCAATATCGCTGGAAAACAGTGTGCTGATTAGGTAGCCATTCGAACATGTAGAGATGAACAGATTTCAGCAATGCAGCCAAACCTTCAAGATCTCGCCGCGTTCGCTTGCGTCGCTAGGCATCGCAGTTTTCGCAAGGCGGCCGTAGAGCGAGGCGTATCCGCGTCGGCGGTGAGCCACGCCATCCGCGCGTTGGAGGAGAGGCTTGGCGTTCGTCTGCTCCATCGAACGACGCGCAGCGTCATGCCGACCGAAGCTGGTGCGCGCCTGCTGGAACGGTTCGAGCCGGCCATGCGGGAGATCAGCGATGCGCTTGCCGACCTTCAAGGGTATCAGCAAATGCCGGTCGGGCCGGTTCGGTTGAGCGTGCCGCCTCCCGCTGCGCGCCTTATCTTCGCCCCCCGTCTCGGTGCGTTCGCGGCTCGCCATCCCCGTGTGCAGGTAGAGATCGTGTCAGACGATCGACTGATCGATATCGTGCGGGAGGGCTTCGACGCGGGGGTTCGATACGGGGAGAGCTTGGCGGCCGACATGATCGCAGTCCCGATTGGATCACCGCAGCGCTTAGTAGTTGTCGGCTCACCGTCCTATCTAGCAGATTATGGGCGACCCGAGCAGCCTCAGGACCTGACCCGTCATCGCTGCATCGAGCGCCGCTTCACCAGCGGCAATCTCTACCAATGGGAGTTCGAGAAGGACGATCGCGCCGTGGCTATCGCCGTGAGCGGAAGCGTGACGACCGACGATGATGATGTGATGGTCCGGGCGGCGATCGACGGTGCGGGATTGGCGTACGTTTATGAGGAGCAGGTCAGGGAGGCCGTCGTGGCCGGCGCGCTCGCGACCGTGCTTGAAGACTGGTACATCCCGCCCGCATACTTCTTCATCTACTACGCTAGCCGGCGGCAGCTCGCGCCAGCACTCCGGGCTGTCGTAGACTTCTTCCGCGCACCGCGGGGATAGAAGCTGCTTCCCGAAACCGCCACCGATACGGTTTCGGGAAGGCCTCTTCTTTCCCGATCAACCATTCTAATGGGAATGCCACGACCGTCTCGATCGCCGCTCCCAATCGGGAACATGGATCGCTCTTTTCCTCCGCCACTCACAGCGGCATAGTTAGCGCATGAGCGAGACGATCCAAATTGCGACCTTGGAAGACGCTGATGCCGTCACTACGGTCACACGCGCAGCTTATGCCAAATGGGTGCCGGTCCATTGGTCGCGAACCTTCACATAGGTTTCATCGACGTACCAGGTCTTGGTCTGCAGGCGTTTGCACCACTGGACGCGTCGATCCAGCTCGGGCGCGTAGTGCTGGACCCAGTGGTGTATGGTCGTGTGATCCACCGATAGATGACGCTCGGCCATCATCTCCTCAAGGTCACGATAGCTCAGCGCATAACGACAGTACCAGCGCATACAGAGCAGGATGATGTCGGGCGCGAAATGAAATAGCCCCCGAATGAACCGGACATGATCTCCCATTCCCGCAAGGGTTAGGAGTAGTGTTGTGTCTATGACTGGTTCTTATCCAAAA
>NZ_LDQA01000005.1 GCF_001475935.1 Aureimonas ureilytica | reverse complement strand
TGTGGATTGGCGACAGGGTACGTGTGAAGCTGAGTCTCGGAACCTTCGCATGCGGGCGGCACGCTTCGATCAGTGGTTCCAGATCAGACCATTGCTCGTCGCTCAGCATCTGCGCACTTCTCCTCATCGGAAAAGCCAACGACATAGAGTCGGCTTCAGACGCTAACAGGCCCTAGTCATGGGAGAGTTTCGCGACTGCCCCTTCCCAACGTCTCACGGGCTGTCTGCTTGCGTGCATTCGTCAGGCTTCGTCGACGCCTCAGGATCCAGCCCTGCTCCCTTTCACGCATCAGCCCCGCATGGATGCGCGCGATCAGAAGGCCCTCCAGGAAAGCCTGGCAGTTCGCGAACTAATCGAACGAAAAGCCCTCTTTCCAAAGCAAGCTTCCATGGCCGTCTTCGGTTTCAAGGGCGACAGACCTGCCTGCCCAACGATTGGACATGTGGGATCATCATGCTCGATCCTTGAGCGGCACAGGCAGATTTCCCTTGAATACCTACCCCACAGGATAGGTTGGGAATGGTTTGACCTAACCTAAACCTATCCCGATTTTGTCCTAACCTATCCCTCAACCCCATTTCGGATCGCTCGCAAGTCTCGCAACATCGATGCATCGAACAGGAGGCCTGCATGATCGATCGGCCCATTCATGTCCGTATCGTCTCCCCCATCACGGCCCGCAACTTCCGTCCGCCCGCCGTGCTGGAAGCGCTCGGTGGCCTGGGCCTGAAGGTCAGCGGCTCGCAGATCGAAGAGGGGCCGGCGTCGATCGAGAGCGAATTCGAGACCGCCATCTGTGCGCCCGACACGATCCGCCGGATCGTGGAGGCGGAACGCGAGGGTGTCGACGCCGTGGTGATCGACTGCATGGCCGACCCGGCCTTGCGCGCCGCGCGCGAAATGGTGCGCATTCCGGTGATCGGGCCGTCTCAGGCGGCCATGCATGTTGCCGCGATGCTCGGCCATCGCTTCTCGGTCGTCACGGTGATGCGCCGCTTGCGCGCACAGTTCGAAAACGCCGCCGCGCTCCATGGCCTGGCGTCGCGCATGGCATCGGTGCGCTCCGTCGATATCCCGGTCCTCGCCTTGGAAGACGATCTCGACGCCACGCAGCGTCTCCTCGTGGAACAAGCGCGGCTCGCGGTGGAGAAGGATGGTGCGGAAGCCGTGATCTTCGGATGCACGGGGTTGCTCGGCTGCGCCGGCGCGGTGCGCGCGGGGCTCCTCGCCGGGGGGATCGACATTCCCGTCATCGACCCGATCCCCAATGCGGTCCATATCGCGGCCGCCCTCGCGCGCTCAAACCTGACCCACAGCGCGCTGACCTATCCCCCACCGCCCGAGAAGGACGTCGCGGGCTTCGAAGCGCTTCGCGCCAGCTTGGCCGCAGCGGCGCAATGAGCGGGGTCAGGGGGCGCGCGACATGAACCGAACGCAGACTCTCACGCATCAATCGGAGACGGCGGGGCCTGGAGCCGTCTTACCCGGCACAAGCCGACGCCGAGCCCCGCGTCTTGCGCTTTGGCTTCTGGCGGTTCCCGCGACGTTGTTCTTTCTGGTCTTCTTCATTCTGCCGACGGCCTCGCTCTTTGCGATTTCCTTCAACAAGAGCGTGTCGGGCTCGGTCGCCTTCGTTCCGGCGCTGACGCTCGACAATTACGCCCGCATTTTCACCCGTTCGATCTATTACGAGGCCATCGGCCGCTCGGTCGGCATCGGCGTCATCGTCTCGCTCCTATGCCTCGCGCTCGGCTATCCGCTCGCCTACGTCATCGCCAAGACGCAGCATCCCGGCCGCAACGCGGTTCTGATGATCCTCGTCCTGTCCTCGATGCAGCTCGACATGGTGATCCGGCTCTACGGGCTGATGGTGCTGCTCGGCGACAACGGTCTGATCAACGGCGCGCTCGTCGCCTCCGGCCTCGTGTCCGGCCCGCTGCCGCTCATGTACAATCTGTTCGGCGTCGTGGTCGGGCTGGTGCAGGTGACGCTGCCCTTCATGGTGATCTCGCTGATCGGGGTGATCAAGTCGATCCCGCCCTCCTTCGAGGAAGCGGCGCGCTCGCTCGGCGCCTCGCGCTGGGCGGCCTTTCGGGCCGTCGTGCTGCCGCTGTCCATGCCGGGCATCCTGTCGGGCTCGCTTCTGGTCTTCGCGCTCGCCATCTCCTCCTATGTCGTGCCGGCGCTGATGGGCGGCTGGAAGGTCGTGACGCTGCCCATTCACATCTATCAGCAGATCGCCGAAGCCGGTCGCTGGCAGTTCGGCGCGGCCATCGCCGCCATCCTGTTCCTGACCAGCCTTCTGGCCGTCATTCTCTATCAGGCCGCCGCGCGGCTCACCGCCGGAGGGCGCGCCTGATGCGTGATGGCGAAACGATCCCGCTTCCCTTCAAGATCGGCGCGGCCCTGGCGCTCGCTGTTCTCCTCGTACCCGTCCTGATCGTCGTGCTGACGGGCTTGAACGCGGGCGACTACCTGACCTTCCCGCCGCAGGGCCTGTCGCTGCGCTGGATCGGGGCCTTCCTGACCTCGCCGACCTTCGTGCCGGCCTATCTCTTCTCCTTCAAGCTCGCCTTCGTCACCACGCTGATCGCAACGCTGATCGGCACGGCGGCGGCGCTCTGGCTGACGCGCACCACCAGCGCGCTCGGCCCTATCCTGCGCACGCTCTTCGTGCTGCCGCTGGTTCTGCCGGGCGTGGTGTTGGGCCTGGCGCTCTATGTCTTCTTCTCGACCAGCGGCATCGGCCTCGCCCGCTCCTTCACGGGCCTGCTCATCGGCCATGTCATCGTCACGACGCCGCTCGTGATCGCGACCGTCTCGGCCGCGCTGGTGGATTTCAACCGCTCGCTGGAAGAAGCGGCCCGCTCGCTCGGCGCCTCGCCCCTCGCCGCGTTTCGCTCCGTGACGCTGCCGATCATCCGGCCGGGCATTTCGGCGGGCGCGCTCTTCGCCTTCATCGTCTCCTTCGGCCAGTTCGAGGTGACGCTGTTTCTCGCCTCGCCCGACACGCAGCCGCTGCCGATCGCGATCTACACATCGCTGCGCTACCGCTTCGAGCCGACGGCGGCCGCAGCCGGCATCTTCGCGATCCTTCTGGTGATCGCCTCCACCATCCTCACCTCGCGCCTCGTCAATTTCCGCCGCCTGTTCGGCGGGCGCTGAGCGCAAGTTTCCTCTTCCCCTCCCGGAGACAGGCCATGACCGATACGCATGACATGAACTCTCCCCGCCCGAACCGCCGGCAGATCCTCAAGGCAGGGGCTGCTTTCGGCCTCGTTGCGTCGAGCGCCAATCTCTTTTCGATCAATCACGCCTTCTCGCAGGACGTGACCTATGACGGTCAGGTCTTCGATGCCGGCGGCGCGACCCTGCGGATCGCCGAATGGGGTGGATTCTGGCAGGAAACGCAGCGCAAGCTCCTGCTCGACAAGTTCGAGAAGGACTTCAACTGCCGTATCGAATACGACAGCTCATTCCCCTGGTTTCCGAAATTCGTGGCGGGCGGGCCGAAGAACCCGGCCTATGCCGTGACGAACTGGAACCTGCCGGAAATGTTCAAGACGGCGGGCGCGGGCGACTATTTCCTGCCGCAGGACGAGCTTCTGGCGAACATGCCGAACGCCAAGGGTGTCTGGCCCTTCGCGACCGCCAACGGGCTGGGCGTCACCTGGGCCTTCTCGCGCTATTGCTGGGTCTACCGCACCGACACGGGCCTCGCCCCGCCCACCAGCTTCAAGGATTTCTGGGCCGAGCGCTATGCCGGCAAGCGCGGCACCTATGTGACCACCAACACGCTCCAGATGGACTTCTTCATCGCCAGCGCGATGAACTTCGGCAAGGATCAATACGATCTCGACGCCGGCTATGAGGCCATGCGCGCCGCCATGCCGATGAAGATTTCCGACTTCACCGGCAACATGCAGGCGCTGGTGGAGCGCGGCGAGGTCGAGATCGCCGTGCAGAACGACGGCGAGGTCTATCTCCAGAAGGCCAAGGGCGTGCCGGTGGATGCCTGGATCTGGGACAATCCCAAATCCATCCTGACGCAGACCAAGACCGTCAGCCGGTATCTCGAACCCATGCAGAAGAAGCTGGCGCTCGCCCTCGTGGATCGCACGCTGGACCCGGCCTATCAGACCGCCGTCGGCGAGGTCTTCTTCTACCGCCCGACCAATCGTGACGCCAAGCTCCCCGCCGGCTTGCTGAGCCAGGGCGTCGAGAACACCGCCAACGCGCTGGACGGGCTCTTCATGCCGGATTGGAAGAGCTACCTCGAACACGAGGACGATATCGTCGAAACCGTGAACGAAATCTTCGCCTCCTGACGCCGCCGCGTGGGCGGCTGCTTCAGCCGCCCGTCTCGCTCCCCTTCGCAGGATTTTGCTCCCGTGACCGACATCCGGCTGATCAAGCTGACCAAGAGCTATGGCGCCTCGCGCGCCGTCGACAATGTCGAACTGCATATTCGCGACGGCGAGTTCTTTTCGCTGCTGGGGCCTTCGGGCTGCGGCAAGTCCACGACGCTGCGCATGATCGCGGGCTTCGTGGAGCCGAGCGAGGGGCGCATCTGGCTGGGCGAGGACGACGTGACCGCCCTGCCCCCCGAGCGGCGCGACATCGGCATTGTGTTTCAGAACTACGCGATCTTTCCCCATATGGACGTGGCGTCCAATGTCGCCTTCGGCCTGAAGATGCGCAAGGTTCCAAAGGCCGAGATCGGACGCAAGGTCGAGGCCGTGCTGGCGCAAGTCGGCCTCAGGAACTACGGCGAGCGCTATGCCCGCCAACTCTCGGGCGGCGAGCAGCAGCGCGTGGCGCTCGCCCGCGTCCTCGTCACGCAGCCGCGCATCCTGCTTCTGGACGAGCCGCTCTCGGCGCTCGACAAGAACATGCGCGAGGAAATGAAGTTCTGGATCAAGGACCTCCAGCGCTCGCTCGGCATCACGACGGTCTATGTCACGCATGACCAGGACGAGGCGCTCACCATGAGCGACCGGATCGGCGTCATGCAGCGCTCGCGCCTCGTGCAGGTCGGTACGCCCGAAGATATCTACGAGCGGCCCGAAACGCTCTTCGTCACGAGCTTCATCGGCCACTCCAATCTCATCGACGTCGAGATCGGCGCGGTGGCAGAGCGGCGCGCCCATGTGCGGTTCGCGGGGGCCGAGTTCGAGGCGCGGGCGGGCGCGGGCGTCGCGCCCGATCGGGCGGCCAAGCTGGTGGTGCGGCCCGAGAACGTCGTGGTCGATGCGCAGGCGCTGCCGCCGGGCACGGTGCGCTTTCCCGCGACGATCCTATCGGAAACCTATCAGGGGCCGATCGTGCGCTATCGCCTCGCGATCGGCGGGGTCGAACTCACCGCCGAGCGGCAGAACCAGTTGCACCAGCGCCGCTTCCCGCCCGGCACGCCGGTTCTGGCGGGCTGGGACCCGAGCCGCTGCGAGGCGCTCGCGGGCTGAGCGATCGGACCCGACCTTTCTTTCAATCTTCGAGGAATCACCCCATGCGGATCGGAATCGACGTGGGCGGCACCAACACGGACGCCGCCCTGATGGATGGCCTGCGCGTTGTCGCGGCCTGCAAGTCTCCCACCACGGCCGACGTTTCGTCCGGCGTCGTCTCCGTTCTGCGTGAGGTGCTGCGCCTCAGCGGGGTGGACGCCGGTGCCATCCAGGCCGTCATGATCGGCACCACGCATTTCACCAATGCCGTGGTGGAGCGCCGCCGCCTGTTGCAGGTCGCCGCGATCCGGCTCGGCTTGCCCGCGACCCGCGCCCTGCCGCCGATGACCGATTGGCCGGACGATCTCGCCACCACGCTCGGCCGCCATCGCTACATGGTGCGCGGCGGGCACGAGTTCGACGGGCGCGAGATCGCCCCGCTGGACGAGCGCGAGATCCTGCGGATCGCCGGCGAAATCCGCGAAAAAGGCCTGCGCGCGGCCTCGGTCACTTCCGTCTTCTCGCCGGTCACGCCGATCATGGAGCAGCGCGCGGCGGAAATCCTGCGCGAGGAAGTGCCGGGCATCGCGCTCTCGCTCAGCCACGAGATCGGCCGCGTCGGCTTTCTGGAGCGCGAGAATGCGGCGATCATGAACGCCTGCCTCGCCGACCTGTCGCGCCATGTCGTCGCGTCCTTCCGGCAAGCGCTGCGCGACATGGCCATCACCGCACCCTTCTTCATCAGCCAGAACGACGGAACGCTGATGACGCCCGAGCATGTCGAGCGCTATCCCGTCCTGACCTTCGCTTCCGGTCCCACCAATTCCATGCGCGGCGCGGCCATGCTGGCCGGCGAGAAAGAAGCCATGGTGGTGGATATCGGCGGCACGACCTCCGATGTCGGTATGCTCATGCAGGGCTTCCCGCGCGAGTCGGCGGTGGCCGTCGATATCGGGGGTGTGCGAACCAATTTTCGAATGCCGGACGTGCTCGCGATCGGCCTTGGCGGTGGCTCACGCGTGCGCGACGAAGGCCGGCGCATCGGGCCGGACTCGGTCGGCTACGAGATCACCTCCAAGGCGCTGGTCTTCGGCGGCGACACCCTGACCACGACCGACATCGTGGTGGCCGCGGGCCTGGAGGATATCGGGGACCGCTCGCGCGTCGCCCATATCCCGGCCGCCACCGTCAACGCCGCGTTGGATACGATGCATCGCATGGTGGACGAGGCGGTGGACCGGATGAAGACTTCGGCCGAGCCCCTGCCGGTCGTGCTGGTCGGCGGCGGGTCCATTCTTGTGTCTCGCGATCTGCCGTCCGCCTCGCGCGTCATCCGGCCGGAAAACGCGTCCGTCGCCAACGCCATCGGAGCTGCCATCGCACAGGTCGGCGGCGAGGTGGACCGCATCTATTCGCTGGAAGGCACCTCGCGCGACGCGGTTCTCGATGGCGCCAAGAAGGAAGCGGCCGACCATGCCGTGAAAGCCGGCGCCTCGGCGGGCTCGGTGAAGATCGTCGATATCGAGGAAGTGCCGCTCGCCTACCTGCCGGGATCGGCCACGCGCATTCGCGTCAAGGCCGTCGGCGATCTCGTGATCGGAGCCTGAACCATGAAGCTGAATTCCGAAGACCTGAAGGATCTGGCGCTGGGCGCGGCGTTTCTCGGCACGGGCGGCGGGGGCGATCCCTATGTCGGCCGTCTCATGGCGCAGCAATGCCTGGACGAGGGGCTGGAGATCGAGGTGATCGATCCGTCCGACCTCGACGACGAGGCTTTCGTCATCCCGACAGCCATGATGGGCGCGCCGACCGTTCTGGTCGAGAAGATTCCGAGCGGCGAAGAGGCGGTGAACTCGCTTCAAGTGCTGGAGCGCCATCTCGGTCGCAAGGCGCAGGCCACCATGCCGATCGAGATCGGCGGCATCAATTCCACCATTCCCCTCGTCGTCGGCGCGCGGCTGGGCCTGCCCATCGTGGACGCGGACGGCATGGGCCGCGCCTTTCCCCAGCTCGAAATGGAGACCTTCGGCGTCTACGGCGTTTCGGGCAGCCCGATGGTCGTCTCGGACGAGGATGGCGACCACGCGCTGATCATGGCGCGGGACAACCGGGACATGGAATGGCTCTCGCGCGGTGTCGCCATCCGCATGGGCGGCTGCGCCTATATCGCGGAATATTCGATGTCGGGCGCGGACGTGAAGCGCACCGCCATTCCCAACACGCTGACCCTCGCCATGCGGATCGGCCGCACGCTGCGCGAGGCCAAGAGCCGCCATCTCAACCCGTTCGAGGCGCTGCTGGAGCTGCTGCCCAAAACGCTCTACCATCACGGGCGCATCATCTTCACGGGCAAGATCGCCGATATGAGGCGCGAAACGCGCAACGGCTTCTCGCTGGGGCACGCCCGGATCGATGGTTTGGGGCGCTTTTCCGGCACGATGGAGATTGAGATTCAGAACGAGAACCTGATCGCGCGCGTCGGCGGCGTGGTGAAGGCCATCGTGCCCGATCTTATCTGCATCATGGATTCCGAAACGGCCGAGCCGATCACCACCGAGAACCTGCGCTATGGCCAGCGTGTCTCCGTCATGGCGGTGGCGGTGCCCGAGATCATGCGCACACCGGAGGCGCTCGCTGTGTTCGGCCCGTCCTGCTTCGGGCTCGACCATCCGTTCGTGCCGATCGAAACCATGGCCCTGTGATGCGCGAGATCACGATTCACGATCTCGACGATCTGGCCGTCGGCGCGGCCATTCTGGGCACGGGCGGCGGGGGCGATCCCTATATCGGCAAGCTGGTGGCCCGCGCGGCGCTGGAAGAGTCCGGCCCCGTCCGCCTCCTGTCGTTGGACGAGGTACCCGATGGCGCGCAGGTCGTCGCCTGCGGGGCCATGGGCGCGCCGACCATCCTGATCGAGAAACTGCCGGGCGGCGAGGAGATGGAGACGGCCTTCGCCGCCTGGGAGCGCCATACCGGGCGACGCATCGAAGCGGTGATGCCCTTCGAGGCGGGCGGGGTCAATTCCATGGTGCCGATCGCGGTGGCCGCCCGGCGCGGCCTGCCGGTGATCGACGCGGACGGCATGGGCCGCGCCTTTCCCCAGCTCGAAATGGAGACCTTCAACGTCTACGGCGTCCCCGCCTGCCCCACCGCCATCGCCGACGAGAAGGGCAATGTCTCCGTCATCGAGACGCCGAGCGCGGCGCAGGCCGAATGGATCGCGCGCGGGCTCACCATCCGCATGGGCGGCCAGGCCTATGTCGCCAATTACGGGATGGACGGGGCGAGCGCGCGCCGGGTTTCCGTGCCGGGCACGATGTCGCTCGCCGTCGGCATCGGGCGTACGCTGCGCGAGGCGAAAGCGGCGCGGCGCGACCCCGTGTCGGCGCTCGTCGCCTTCTTCGCCGGCACGCATTACGGCTGCGCGCGGCTCATCGGCGCGGGCAAGGTGGGCGATCTCTCGCGGCGCGAGGTCAATGGCTGGTCGGTCGGCACGGTGCGCATCGAGCCCTTCGAGCCGGGGGCCGATCCGATCCTGGTGGAAATCCAGAACGAGAATCTGGTGGCCGAGCAGGGTGGCCAGGTGCTGGCCGTCGTGCCCGACCTCATCTCCATTCTCGATCTCGACACGGCGGAAGCCATCCCGACCGAGCGCCTGCGCTATGGCCAGCGCGTCAACATTCTGGCCGTGCGCGTGCCGGAGATCATGCGCACGCCCGAGGCCTTGGCGATCTTCGGCCCGGCCGCCTTCGGCCTGAAGCACGCGTATCGCCCGCTGTCGGAGACGTAGAACCTTGATGTCGGCCGCCCTCCAGTGCAGCACTTCTGCGACGGAAGGCGGTTGGGCATTCGATGGCATGAATTCGACAGACAAGCGCTGGGGGCTCGCGTCGGAAGCGTTCCGCCCGCCTCGCCGGATGCCCGACATCATCGAACGGCGCTCGCTGATCGAGCGCCTTCGATCGGCTGTCGAGGGCCAGATCGTGCGCGTTCTGGCCCCCGCAGGCTACGGCAAGACCGAGCTTCTCGCCGCGTTTTACCAGACGCTGCGGATGGACGGGGTGCCGGTCGGCTGGCTAGACATGGCACGCCTCGGCCGCAAGCCGCTTGCGCCCGCGCTCGCCGCCGCCTTCGGCTTTGCCGACCTGGCCGCAGACGCCGAAATCTCGCTGGATACGGTGATCGAGGCCATTGCCGCCATTCCGGCGCAACGCAGCGTCGTGCTTCTGGATGGCGTCGCGCCTGTTCATGGGCCTTTGCTCGGACCCCTTCTGGAGATGCTGCCCGATCGCATCAGCCTCGTCATGGCCTCGCGCCACGATCCCGGCATTCCCATCTCGCGCTTTCGAATCCGTGGTCTTCTCAGCGATTTCGGCCCCGCCGATCTGGCTTTCACGACGGCGGAAACGCGGCGTCTCGCGGCCCATTGGAGCCCGGGGGACCTGGATCGGCTCTGCAAGGCCACGCTCGGATGGCCGGCCTTGGTCAGGCTCGCCGTCTTGTCCCTTTCGGGCAGACGTGACGAGCGTGAAATGGAGCGGGTGTGCAGTGGTGCCCATCCCGATATTCGCAGCTTCGTGCGGGAAGAGGTCCTGGCTGCGACAGGGCCAGGGGACGCGACCATTCTGTCGGTCGCGGCCTGTCTCGGCGAAGCGCCGCGCCGTCTCATTTGCGAATTGGCCGGGGCCGCCGACGGACGTTCGCCCGAGAAACTGGACGATCTCGTGCCCGCTCTCCTTCCGCTGGACGAGCGGGCGGACTGGTTCGCCTGCCATCCCATGATGCGCGCCGTCCTGCGCATCGATCTGGCGGCCGAGGAAACGCGGCAGCTTCATTCGCAGGCAGCCGCCTGGTTCGCCGGCCAAGGCCTTATCGAAAAGGCGGTTCTCCATGCGGGCCATGCCGGCGACTTCGGCTTTGCCGCCCACACGATCCAGGCGGCGGGCGGCGTCGATCTCTTTCTGCGGGCGGGCTACAAGGTGCTGCGCCGGCTTCTGGACGGCCTACCCACTGAGGTGATCGAGGCATCCCCCGGCCTGCGCCTCTGCGCCGCCCTGGTTCTGGCCAAAGAGGGCCGAATTCTCGCCGCGCGAGAGGCGATGGACGAGTTGAAGGCGCTGGCGCGGGACGACCGCCAGGCCGAATTGCCCGAGCATGTCGTCGTCCATATCGACTCGCTTCTCGACATCTACGAAGATCGTCGCTTCGAGCCTGAGCAGATCGAGTGGCTGGAGAGTCGCCTGCGCTCGCAGCGCCTGCGCGATACCTGGGAGCTCGGCTGGCTGCACAACCATTTGTGTATTGCCCATACGCGGCAGGGCGCATTGAGGCGGGCCCGGCTTCACGCGCTGAAAGCGCTGGAATGCTACCGCAGCGAAGGCACCCCCTATGCGCAGGCTTTCATGTTGGTGCATCTGGCGCTGGTCAACCTGATGGGCGGTCGGTTGGCGGCCGCAGCCCATTTCAGCCGGCAGGCCGAAGACCTCGCTCGGCGCACGCAAGGTAATGACGAGACGCTGCTGGCGATCGCCCGCATCCCTTTGGCCGAAGCGCTCTACCGCCAGGGCCACGTGCGCGCCGCCGACAGTATTCTGGAGGAGTGCCTGCCACTCGTGGCGGCGGGCGAGGGCTGGGTCGATCTCTATGCGCGCGGCTTCGTCAGTTGGGCACGGTGCCGTTTTCGGCTGAAGGGCCTGGACGAGGCGCTGCGCATCACGGATCGTGCCGCGCGCGTCGCCGAGGACCGCCGCCTGCCGCGCCTCGATCTCGTGGTGACGATCCTGCGCGTCGAACTCCTGACGCTAGCCGGCGCGCTTGGGGCCGCCGAACAGGCCGCCCGCGCCCTGCCGGGCGAGGGCGGATGGCCGACGCGCCGCGAGATGCGCGACGCGCAGGTCGCGCTCGCCCGGCTCCGCCTGCAGCAAGGCGAGAGCGATGAAGCGCGCCGCCTGCTTCTCGACCTTGTGTCTCATACGCAGGACGACGACGACGCGCTGACCGGACTGAGCGCCCGGATCGTTCTGGCGGAAGCCTGCCATGCCGGCCACGATCCAGCCGCAGGAATGGAGACCCTGATCGAGGCCGCATCGCTGGCGCTGGAGCACGATCTGGTGGAGCCCTTCGTGGCGGAAGGCGAGAGCTTTCGCGATCTGGTGCGGGCCCTGATGCGGCGCTCGGGTCTGGCGACCTTTCCCTCTGACATCGCGGCCTTTCTCAACCGCGTTCTGGCGCTCGGCGGCGGCGGGTTGGAGCGCCCAGGTCTGGGCCTCCTGTCGGAGCGCGAACTCGGCGTCCTCGCTCTCATGGCCGCCGGCCACAGAAACAAGCAGATCGCCCGCGACCTCGGTATCACGGAGGCGACCGTGAAGTTCCATATCAAGAATCTGTTCGCCAAACTCGGTGTCAGCCGCCGCGCCGTAGCCGTTTCCCTCGCCTCCGCCATGGGCCTCCTTGAACAGTCTCCCACGCCGGGGGGCGGCCACAAACGAGGAGAACTCTGATCCGATGGGACCTGTGCGCGGCGGGCTCTGATCGCAGAGCCAGCGCTTGAGATATCAGCCGATGCGCGGTGGGCCGGGATCTGGGTTTGCGGCAAGCCGTTTCGAGGCGCTTTTGGCGTCCAGCGACCCAAGCCGGGCACATCCGTGCCGCCTTCATGCCACCCGCGCAACGAAGGCCATCGCCTCGTTGTGAGCCCGGTTCATGTCGGTCCAGTTTACCGAAGCCCAGGATGCGGCGAACGGTTCAAGGCCTTGCTCAGGAACTGTTTGGCGGCCTTCGTTGTGCGGGTCTGGCAGACATAGAAGTTCAGCGTCTCCCCGCCATCGCCGATCCGGAAAGCGGACGTCGGCCGGATGCCAACGGTCAGGACCTCGATCACGCGTGAGCCAATCTCCCAACTCCTATAGTGCCGCGCAGATGCCTATCTTCGATCGCGTCGATCGACGGCATGGCCGCGATGCGTGGGCGATCTGAGCTGCGATCTTGTCAATTAGTATATCCTAAATTAGAAAGTGCTCACACAGAGAGAGCGTCATGGACAACGTGCAGGAGTTCGAAGCCAAGGCGCGCGAGGTCGCCGCGATCCTGAAAGCGGTCGCCAACGAGCGACGCCTGATGCTCTTGTGCAAGCTCCTCGACATGGGCGAGGCGAACGTCGGCACGCTCGCCGAGGCCGTCGGCCTGTCTCAGTCGGCGCTCTCCCAGCATCTCACCGTTCTGCGCGAGCAAGGCATCGTCGCCTACCGGCGCGAGAGCCAGACACTCTGGTACCGGATCGCCGATCCCCGGATCGAGGCGTTGTTCGGGGCGCTCCAGGGTCTGTTCTGCCCGCCGAAAGACGGGGCCACCGCCGCGCCCCTCTCGCACACGTTCACCGCCTGAGGATCTGCGACCATGGACCAGTTCACCCCCATGTCCGCCCTCGGCGGCGGCCTGCTGATTGGCCTCTCCGCCGCGATCCTGCTGCTCGCCAACGGGCGCATCGCCGGCATCAGCGGTATCCTCGACGGAGCGCTCAAGCCCGGCGGGTCAGAGACCTCGTGGCGCCTCGCCTTCCTGGTCGGGCTGCTGGCTGCCGTCCCGGTGATGGCGCTCGCCGGCTACGCGCTGCCGGCGGTGCAGGTGGGGAAGACGCTTCCCGTCGTCGCGCTCGCCGGCCTCCTCGTCGGCTTCGGCACCCGCCTCGGCTCGGGCTGCACCAGCGGTCACGGCGTCTGCGGTATCGGTCGCGGGTCGGGCCGCTCGATCACCGCGACGCTGACGTTCATGGCGAGCGCTGCCGCCACCGTCTTCATCATCCGCCACGTCCTCGGAGCCTGACCCATGGCCCGCATTTTTCTCGCCCTCCTGTCCGGCCTCGTCTTCGGCGTCGGGCTTGTCGTCTCGCAGATGGTCGTCCCGGAGAAGGTCCTCGGCTTCCTCGACGTGTTCGGGACCTGGGACCCGAGCTTGGCCTTCGTGATGGGCGGCGCGATCCTCGTTTCCGCACCCGCCTTCGCTCTTGCCCGGCGCATGGGACGACCGCTGGCCGCCCCGCGCTTCGAGATCCCGACGCGCCGCGACATCGACGCCCGGCTTCTGTCCGGCGCCGCGATCTTCGGCCTCGGCTGGGGACTCGTCGGCCTGTGTCCGGGGCCGGCACTCGCCGCGATCGGGCTGGCCCCGACACCTGCGATCGTCTTCGTCGCGGCCATGGTCGTCGGGATGCTCCTGTTCCGCCTGACGCTGGATCGCAGCACCGCGACCCGGTCGATCGCGACAGCACAGGAGGCGGACGCATGACCGCCGCTCCCGTCATGCTGGCGGCCGCGACGGGTTCCGGCGGCCTCGTCCTTGGTCTGTTCGGCGGCGGCTCGACCCTCGCGGTCGCGCCCCTCGTCTACATCGTCGGCATCCCCTCGCCCATGTGGCGATCGGAACCAGCGCGGTCGCAGTCGCCGCCAGCGCGCTCGGCAACCTCGTGCTCCATACGAAAGCTGGCTGAGTGAAGTGGCGCTGCGCCACCATCTTCGCGATCGCCGGGGTCGCGGGTTTCGCCTACACCTGGGCGAGCGCGGAAAGGGCTGTGCCGGACAGGGCGCCCAGAAGAAGGGAGGCTGTCGGGAGCGTCGTACGCATCGAGTTGTCTTGCTGGAGGAGAGACAACAACGAGCCGGCGAGCAACGAACGGGTTGCGGCTATACGAAAGCGTATAGGATGTCTCTGCCGGACGTTCCCGAGCGATGCGGCTCACGCTCGGCTCCGCCTCGTTCATCACCAGATCCGGATGCGGTTCAGGAGGCCGTCGCGCCGGATGAACTGGTGATTCAGGGCGCCGGCGATGTGCAAGGCGGTGAGCGTAAGGATCGCCCAGCCGATCGCTCCGTGAAGCTCGAAGAGCTGGTCGCTCCGATCCTCGTTCATGGCCACGAGATCGGGCAGCGCTAGCCCGAAGAAGCGGATCGTATCGCCCGACAGCGCCGAGGCGTACCAGCCGACAACAGGCATGGCCACGAGGAGCGCATAGAGCGCGGCTTGCACCAGCGTCGCCAGACGCATCTCCCAGCGCGGCGTGTCGCCGGGCAACGGCTCGATCGGGTGGGTCAGGCGCCAGACGATGCGCGCGGCGACAACGAGCAGGATCAGGAGGCCGAAGGATTGGTGCAGGGCGACCAGTGACGCGCCGGTGTCGCTGGGGCCCAGCGCATCGAAGGTCCAGGCTAGCCCGAACATAACGACGAGAAGACCGGCCGTCAGCCAATGCAGCAGACGCTTGGTGAGAGGGAGCGGACGCGGCCGTCCTGCGCTGGAGCGCTCACTGCGGTAAGTTACAGACACGTATAGTTCCCCGAGTTGTCAATCAATATCCACTCCTACAATACTCTCCCTACGAAGATCGGCGCAAATACACCGAGCCTTCAAAATCGGAGTACGAAAATGAATTTTGCGAAGCTTGCTACAACTGCCGCCGTCCTCGCCTTGCTCGGTCCCGTTTCAGCCTTCGCCGCCGAGACGGTCTCAGTGCAACTCGTGGGCGAGCGTGGTGGCCAGATGGCGATCAAGCTCGACAAGACCGAGGTGCCGGCGGGCGAGGTGACGTTCCAGGTCGCCAACGTCGCAGCCAACACACCGCACGAGATGGTCGTGATCAAGCTCGACAAGCCGGGCGAGACGCTGAAGGTCGATCCCGCCAAGAACCGCGTCGACGAGAAGTCGCTGATGAGCATGGGCGAGGTGTCCGACCTCAAGGCAGGCCAGTCCGGCAAGCTCACGGTCAAGCTGAAGCCCGGTTCCTACGAGCTGATCTGCAACATCAAGGGTCACGTCGCAGCCGGCATGGTCGCCATGTTCACCGTGAAGGGCTGACCGCGGCTCGCCGCCTCGGGGAGAACGCCAACCCTTTCCTCGGGACGGCGGCCCATCTGCCTTCCGTATGCTCCCAGAGCAGGAGCGAAAGAAGGCCGGGACCTTTGGCGGGTCCCGGCCTTCTGTCACTGGACCCTTGAGGCCCCGACGCCCGCAGCGCCGTTGTTCCGGTCAGGCGTGGCGTGCAGGCCACCGCGAGCCTACAGGCGCCATTCAGGCGACGGGGCCGCGAGCGTGCGCCTGCCGCCCCCGCGTCATCAGGCGGCCATCGGTGCGTGGCGGCGGTGGCCCTTCACATCGTAGCGATCGAGCATCATGACCTTGTCCCAGACGCGCACGAAATCGTGCCGGAAACGCTCCTCCCCATCGCGGCCCGCATAGGCATCGCAGATCGAACGGAGTTGGGCGTTGGACCCGAACACGAGGTCGTTGCGTGAGGCCGTGAAACGCCGCTCGCCTGTTTCGCGGTCAACCAGCGCGAATGTCAGGGCCGCATCGTCGAGCTTGTGCCACTCGAGCTCCGTGCTCAGGAGGTTTTGCAGGAAGTCGGTCGAGAGCGTGCCAATACGGTCCGTGAAGATGCCCGTCTGCGAACCGTCGTGGTTGGCGCCGAGCGCGCGCAGGCCTGCCGTCAGGACCGTCCATTCGGGCGCTGTCAGCTTCATCAGATTGGCCTTGTCGAGGAACATCTCCTCTGGCGAGACGCCCCTCGCGATCTCGCCGAAGCCCTCATCGACATAGTTGCGGAAGCCGTCCGCCACCGGCTTCAGCCAAGTGAACATCTCGATGTCGGTGAGATCCTGCGTGGTGTCGACGCGGCCCGGCGTGAACGGCACGCGGAGCTCGCCGCCCGCCTCGCCCGCCGCCTGCTCGACGGCGACGCAGCCGCCCAGGACGATGAGGTCCGCCAGCGACACGCGCTTGCCGTCGCCGCGCCCCTCGTTGAACGCCGCCATGACGCCGCGCAGCGCTTCGACCACCGGCAGGGTGCGACGGTTGACGGCCCAGCTCCTCTGGGGCTCAAGCGCCAGACGGCCGCCGTTCGCGCCCCCGCGTTTGTCACTGTCGCGATAGGTGGAGGCGGCCGAGAAGGCCGTGAAGGCAAGATCCGAGACGGAAAGCCCGGTGTCGCGGATGCGTGCCTTCAGATCGGCGATCTCGGCCTCGCCGACGAGATCGTAGTCGCGCTCGGGCAGCGGGTCCTGCCACAGGAGCCCGTCCTCGATCGTCACCTCGGGGCCGAGATATCGGTGCCGGGGTCCCATGTCGCGGTGGGTCAGCTTATACCAGGCCTTGGAGAAGGCCTGCGTGAAAGCGTCGAAATCGGCGAGGAACTTCTCGCAGACCTTGCGGTACTCGGGGTCCACCTTCAGCGCGATATCGGTGGTCATCATCATCAGCGGGTTCATCTGCCCCGCCACGTGGGCGTCGGGGGTCTTCGGCGCGTCGGGGTCTTCCGGCGTCCACTGGATCGAGCCGGCGGGGCTCTTCGTCTGCTTCCATTCGAAGCGGAAGAGATTCTCCAGATAGCTGTTGTCCCAGCGCGTCGGATCGGGGGTCCAGGAGCCCTCGATGCCGTTGGTCATGGTGTCCTTGCCATGGCCGGTCCCGCGCGGGTTGTGCCAGCCGAGGCCCATCGCCTCCATCGGTGCCATTTCCGGCGGGGGGCCGATATCCCTGGAGGGCGTCATGCCGTGGCTCTTGCCGAAGGCGTGGCCACCGGCGATGAGCGCCACGGTCTCCTCGTCATTCATCGCCATGCGGGTGAAGGTGATGCGGATGTCGCGTGCCGAGCCCATCGGGTCGCCGTCGCCGTTGGAGCCCTCCGGATTGACGTAGATCAGCGCCTGATGGGAGGCGGCGAGCGGGTTCTCGAGATCGTAGTCGGGATCACCGTTCTGCCCGCGCCAGCGCTTGTCGCGCGCGGTCATCTTGGAGACGTCGTCGGTCTTTTCCATGTCGAGGACTTCGGGTCCCCAGTAGGTCGCGTTGTCGGCCTCCCAGGCGTCGAGACGCCCGCCGCCGAAGCCGTAGGTCGGAAGGCCCATGATCTCCAGCGCGCAGTTGCCGGTGAGCACCATCAGATCGGCCCAGGACAGGGCGTTGCCGTACTTGTGCTTGATCGGCTGCAGGAGGCGGCGCGACTTGTCGGTGTTGCCGTTGTCCCACCAGGACGAGATCGGCGCGAAGCGCTGCATCCCCGTTCCCGCGCCGCCGCGCCCGTCGGCGATGCGGTAGGTGCCTGCCGCGTGCCAGGCCATGCGAACCATCTGCGGGCCGTAATTGCCGTAATCCGAGGGCCACCACGCGACGGAGGTGGTCAGAAAGGCCTTGATGTCTCGCTTCAGCTCGGCGAGGTCGATCTTGTTGAATTCGGCCGCGTAGTCGAAGTCTGGGCCGAGAGGATCGGCGGCGAGACCGTTCTGATGAAGCACCTCGACGCGCAGGCGGTGTGGGTACCAAGCCTCCAGCGTTGGCGGGCTGCCCTGGGCTCCGCCGATCCGGTCGCCGCCGAACGGGCACTTGCCCTCCATCCTGTGGGTCTCGGTGTTGGTCTTGTCGTTCGATAGGTTGTCCATGGCCGCAACCGCTCCGTCTGCCAGCGCCGCGCTCGAGAGGTTGTCGAGGTCGAAGGACGGTACCCGTCGCGACCACGTGCCAATCTCTGCAAACCGACGTCTTTAGGTGGGCATACAAATGGAGCGGACGCAGCGGACAGCAATCCGAATTGCCGAACGGTATAGAGACGGACACGCCCCGGTAGAGTTCGGCCGGGGTGGTGGGTGCGCTGCTCGTTGCGGATATTCAGGCAGGTGCCGTTCCGACGATGTCTGACATGACGGAGATTGCGGGCGTGATGTGCGACGCGCCCGACCCGATCCTCGTTTTCTTCTGCGAGGGCACTGCCGACCGCTCCAGTTTGGCATCCGCGATCTAAGACCTGGTGTCGGCCGGAGAGCATGCGGGCCACGCAGCTGAACAGCTCTCGCTTCGCGACATGCACTTTCCGGACCTCGGATCGCGCATAGCGGCGATGGACAACACCTCCGCGATCTTCGCCTCGAACTGGGTGGGGCCTCGGATCAGCCCTTCCGGACCGCTTCGAACTGATGGGACCAATCGTCGCGAGCGCGGCGACGGCAGGCCCGGCCAACGCCTCTCCCCATATCGCCCCCTGCCCGGCTCCAATGCGCGCCCTGCGGCAAGGCTTGCCTCCCGGGTCGCTATCGGCAACGGAGACCATGCCCGTGCTGCCGGCGCCAACCGCATCCTCTGTCGCACAAGTAGACAGACCACTTGACGAATTTTTATGAATTCGTAAAGTGACACCAATCCAGCGGAGCTCTTATGACCCTTTCCCGATTCGCCACCCGCCTCAATTCCTTCGGCTCCGCGCCTCACCTCTTCTGGCCGGACCTTTCGGGCAAGCCGACCTTCATGCAGATGGCTGAACGTGCTGCAACTGCGAAGGGTTTGACGGATGTCGACCTGAACTTCCCCGACCATGTGACCGATGACGCCGCGACGGTCGGCCGCCGCATCAACGATCTTGGCCTGTCGGTCAACGGTCTGGCGATGCGCTACTACACCAACCCCGCCTTCAAGCTCGGCGCCTTCACAAATCCCGATAAATCCGTGAGGCGCGAAGCCATCGACATGACGAAGCGCGGCGTCGATGCCGCGCGTGCCATGGGTGCCGACCTGATGACGCTCTGGCTCGGCCAGGACGGGTTCGACTACAATTTCCAGCTCGACTATGCCGAGGCCTGGGATCTCGAGATCGACGGCATCCGCGAGGTCGCCGAGCATGACCCGGCCTGTCAGATCTCCATCGAGTACAAGCCGGACGAGCCTCGCGCTCACGCTTTGCTGCGCGACTGCGCGACGACGCTGCTCGCGATCCAGGATGTCGGTGCGCCCAACCTCGGCGTCACGCTCGATTTCGCCCATGCGCTTTATGCCGGCGAGCAGCCCGCCTATGCCGCGCACCTCATCCATCGCCGCTCCAAGCTCCTCGGCGTCCACCTCAACGACGGCTACGCCAAGCGCGACGACGGGCTGATGGTGGGCGCCGTCCACCTGCGCTCGACGCTGGAACTGCTGCGCCAGATCCGCCGCGACGGCTATGAGGGCGCGCTCTACTTCGACACCTTCCCCGACGCCTCGGGCCTCGACCCGGTGGCGGAGTGCGAAACCAATATCGAGACCGTGCACCGGCTTCTGTCCGTTGCCGACCGCCTCGACGCCGACAACCGGCTGGGCGAGGCGCAGAGCCGCCAGGACGGCGTCGCCAGCCAGAGCATCGTCAACGCGGCACTGATCGCCTCGGCCTGACGGACGAACCGCGCGCCGGGCCGCGAGATCTGCCCGGCCAGTTTCCAACGGGAGGAACCAACCGATGACCATTTCACTGAAGGCCCTCGTGGCCGGCTGCGCCCTGTCGCTCCTCGGCACCACCGCCTTCGCGCAGACGCTCGCCCCCCTCAACTCCGACACCGAGACCAACCGCATCGAGTGGTCGCAGCTCGACGCCAAGTTCGGCGCGGTGCCCGCAGCTCCCTCTGGCACGCGCGTCGGCGGCGTGTCCAAGACGCTCACCAACGAATACTGGCGCTCGCTGGGCGAGGGCTATCAGGACTATGCCAAGAAGGCGGGCGTCGAGGTCGTCTATCAGGCCGCCCAGAGCGAGGGTGACCAGCTCGGCCAGCTTTCCATCGCCGAGAACCTGATCAGCCAGGGCTTCTCCGCGCTTCTCCTCTCGCCGCAAACCGACAACAACCTTCAGCCCGCGCTGGAAAGCGCCGAGGCGCAGAACATCCCGGTCGTGAACGTCAACGACGCCGTGATCCCGGGCGCTCGCCACTATGTCGGCAACGTGCAGCGCGACAACGGCGTGCGGGTGGCCCAGTGGTTCCTGAAGAACCGCCCGCAGGGTGGCAAGGTCGCGGTGATCGAAGGTCAGGCGGGCGTCTTCGCCGCCGGCCAGCGCACCAAGGGCTTCTCGGAAACCATCGCCAAGGACGGCAAGTTCACCGTGGTCGCCAGCGTTCCCGGCAACTGGGACCGCCAGGTCGCCTATGACGCGGCCTCCACGATCCTCCAGCAGAACCCCGACCTCATCGGCATCTACGCCAACAATGACGGCATGGCGCTCGGCGTGGTCGAGGCCGTGAAGGCCGCCGGCCTCAAGGACAAGGTCGTGGTCTTCGGCACGGACGGCATCTCCGACGCCTATGCCTCGATCAAGGCCGGCGATCTCACCGGCACGGTGGATTCCTTCCCCGTCCTGACCGGCGAAGTCGCGATGGAAGTCGCCCTGCGCCTCGTCGGCAAGCAGGACCTGCCGCGCGTCGTCTCCACCCCGCAGGCGCTGATCACCAAGGACAATATCGACACGTTCGCGGTGAAGGGCGATGCCCTGCGCGCTGTGCTGATGAAGCAGTCCGCCAACTGATCGCCCGATCCGGGGCCGCGCCATCGCGGCCCCGACCCCTCACGACGTCTCCGGGAGGGAGCGCCATGACCACATTATCAGCTGAACGTCTGACCCTGACGGATATCAGCAAGAGTTTCGGAACATTGCGCGCGCTGGACGGCGTGTCGATGAGCGTCCGGCGCGGCTCGGTGCACGGGCTGCTCGGCGAGAACGGCGCGGGCAAGTCGACGCTCCTGCGCATCCTGTCCGGCGTGATGGATCCGACGGGCGGGACGATCTCCGTCGACGGTGTTCGCGTGACCGGTCACGGGCCGCTCGTCGCGCGGCGCGCCGGGATCGCGATGATCCACCAGGAACTCCAGCACGTTCCCGAGCTCTCCGTCGCTCAGAACATGTTTCTCGGCCGTCCCCTGCGCATGGCCGGCGGCTTCCTTGTCGACCGCCGGGCGCAGGAGAGCGCTGCGCGGCAAGCTCTCGCGCCCCTCGATGCCTCGATCGACCCGGCCGCGCCCATCCGCACCCTCAAGGTCGCCCAGCGCCAGATCGTCGAGATCGCGCGTGCGCTGATGGAGGATGCCAAGATCATCGCCATGGACGAGCCGACATCGAGCCTGACCCCGGCCGAGTTCGACCGTCTGGCCATTCTGATCCGAGACCTCTCGGCGAGCGGCGTCTCGATCATCTATGTCAGCCACAAGATGGACGAGGTGTTCCGCGTCTGCGACACGGCGACGATCCTGCGCGACGGACGCAAGGTCGCCGATGTCGCCATGGCCGAGACCACGGAAGCGGACGTCGTCTCACGCATGGTCGGGCGCGAGCTGGCCCATGCCGAGCACAAGGGCTTTGCGACCGACGACGTGGTGCTCGACGTGGAAAACCTGTCGCGCGGCGGGGCGGTGAAGGGCGCGAGCTTCCAGCTCAAGCGTGGAGAGGTGCTGGGCATTTCGGGTCTGGTCGGTGCCGGGCGCACCGAACTCCTGCGCCTCGTCGCGGGGGTCGATCGGCCGGACGCGGGATCGATCCGTGTCGAAGGTCGCTCTCTGGCGCTCGGCAATCCACGCACGGCCATCCGCGCCGGGCTCGGTCTCCTGCCCGAGGAGCGCAAGCGCGACGGCATCGTCGCGCGCCGCTCGATCCGCTCGAACATCGCGCTTTCCTCGATGAGACGCTTCTCGCGCGCCGGCTTCGTGCGCCGCCGAGCCCTCCATGCCGAGAGCCTCAAGCTGATGCAGGACATGAACCTGCGCCCGCTCGACGTCGAGCGGCCCATCGGCCAGTTCTCCGGCGGCAACCAGCAGAAGGCCATCATCGGTCGCTGGATCGCCGCGGGCGCCCGCATCCTTCTCTTCGACGAGCCGACACGCGGCATCGACGTCGGAGCGAAGGCCGAGATCTACGCCTTGATCGAGCGCCTCGCCGCCGAAGGACGATCGGTGATCGTCGTTTCCTCCGAGCTGCCCGAAATCCTGCGCGTTTCCGACCGTGTTCTGGTCATGCGCGAAGGCGCGGTTGCCGGCATCCTGGCGCGGGACGCGATCAGCGAGGAGGCGATCGTCGCCCTCGCCGTGCCGCAGTCGGCCCGCTCCTCCTCCCATTCCTCCCGTTCGGGGCAGTGACGCTCATGACCTCCACCGACAGCCTTCCCGCCGCCCCCAAGCGCGGCCTCAAGCTCGCCTTCGGCCTGCGCGACGCGGGCACACTCATCGGACTTCTCGTCATCGTCGGCGTCTTTGCCGCGCTCAGCCCCAATTTCCTGACCGAACGCAATATCCTGAACATCCTTCAGCAGTCCTCGATCAATGCCTGCGTGGCGCTCGGCATGACGCTCGTGATCATCTCGGGCGGCATCGACCTGTCGGTCGGCCCGACCGCCGCCATCGCGGCCGTCGCCGCCGCCGCCTTGATGGTCGGCGGCGCTCCGATCGTCATCGCCATTCCCGCCGCGATCCTGTTCGGCATGGCGGCGGGCGCGGTGAACGGAGCGCTCGTCGCCTATGGCGGGCTCCAGCCCTTCATCGTCACGCTCGGCACGCTCTCGCTCTACCGGGCCTCGGCCCTGATCTATACCGGCGGCAACCCGATCTTCGGCATTCCGCCCGCGTTCCGGGCGCTCTTCAACGGCGATATCCTGGGCGTCCCGACGCCCGTGGTTCTCGTCGCCATCCTGGCGCTGATCGTCTGGGTCGTCCTCAACAAGACCCCGCTCGGCGAGTATTTCCTGGCGGTCGGTGGCAACGAAGAGGCCTCGCACATCGCCGGCGTGCCGGTCGCTATGACCAAGATTGCGGCCTATGTCATCTCCGGTGGCCTTGCCTCCATCGCCGGCCTGATCCTCGTCGGACGCCTCGGCGCGGCCGACCCGACGCTCGGCAATCTCTGGGAACTCGACGCGATCGCGGCGGCCGCGATCGGCGGTGCCTCGTTGATGGGCGGCAAGGGCTCGGTGGTCGGCACCATCCTCGGCGCCATCATCCTGGGGAGCTTGCGCAACGGGCTGACGCTTCTCAATGTCCAGGCGTTCTATCAACTCCTCGCCACCGGCCTTATCATCCTCGTCGCCATGCTGATCGACCGCGCGACCAGGGGACGGGGATGAATATGAGTTTCAGCGATCCGAGGACCATCGGTCCCCGGATCCGCATGATGATGCCGCAACTGACGCCGCTCGAAGGCCGGGTGGTCGAGATGATCCTCGGCCGCCGGGACTTCGACGAGACCACCGCCCTCAAGAGCGTGGCCGAGGACGCGGGCGTCTCGGAGGCGATGCTGGTGAAGATCGCCAAGAAGCTCGGCTTCTCCGGCTTCAAGGACTTTCGGGCCGGCATTGCCGACTATAATCGCCTGCCCACCGCCGATCTGCATCAGGAACTGTCGCCCGACGACAGCGGGGCCCAGATCGCGCAGAAGGTCTTTCGCACCTCCATCCATGCGCTGGAGGAAACGCTCTCCATCCTCGACCCCGAAGCCTTCGAGCGCGCCGCAGATCTCATCTTCGCCGCCCGGCAGCGCGACCTCTACGGGATCGGTGGCTCGGCCCAGATCGCCCGCGACGTGGCCCACAAATTCCTGCGCATCGGCGTGCGCACCAGTGTCTTCGACGACGCGCATATGATGCTGATGTCGGCGGCGCTCCTGACGGAAGGCGATGTCGCCATCGCCTTTTCGCATTCTGGCCAGACCACGGCGGTCCTCGAACCGCTGGAACTGGCCCGCAAGCGCGGGGCGCGCACGATCGCGCTCACCAACTACGCGACATCGCCGATCGCCGAGATCGCCGACGTCGTCCTCTGCTCGACGGCGCAGGGCTCGCCGCTTCTGGGCGAGAACGCGGCCGCCCGCGTCGCCCAGCTCATCATTCTCGACGCCGTCTTCGCAGCTGTCGCCCAGCGCGACCTCAAGGCGGCGGAACGCAACCTCGCGGCCACAATGGGGGCCGTCAAAACCAAGCGACGAAACACATGAGCACTCCCGCCAAACCCGTGATCGTGGTCGTCGGCAGCTTGCACTACGACATCATGGTCGACGCGCCGGACAGGCCGCGCAAGGGCGAGACGGTGACCGGCCACGCCTGGGCGCCGAAGTTCGGCGGCAAGGGCGGCAACCAGGCTGCGAGCGCGTCCAAGGCGGGCGCCGAAGTCCGCATGGCGGGCGCCGTGGGCGACGACGAATTCGGCCGCTTCCTTCTGGCCGCGCTGGGTAACTCGGACGTCGACGCCACACGTGTCGCCACCCTGCCCGGTATCGGCTCGGGCATGAGCGTTGCCATCTCGGATTCCGAAGGCGATTACGGCGCGGTGATCGTGTCGGGCGCCAATCTGAAGATCGACACCGCTTCGCTCTCGAAGGCGGATCTCTGGAAAGACGCCAAGGCCCTGATCCTCCAGAACGAGGTGCCGGACGCCGTCAATCTTGCCGCCGCCCAAGCCGCGCGCGAAGCGGGAGCGATCGTCTGCCTCAACGCGGCCCCTTTCCGGGCACTCCCAGGCGAGCTTGCCGCGCTGGTGGACGTGCTGATCGTCAACGCGATCGAGGCCGAGGAGCTTTGCGGACGCCCCGTCACCGACCTAGCGTCTGCGACCGCCGCGGCTCAGGAGCTTGCGACACGCTTTCCCGGCGTGGTCGTCACGGCCGGAGGGGCAGGTGTCGCGGGCGTTCGGTCCGGCGATGCGCCCGTTGCGCTCGAAGCCCTACCCGTGCGTCTCGTGAGCACGCACGGAGCCGGAGACGCCTTTGTCGGCGCCCTCGTCCGCTCTCTCGCCGCCGGCGCATCCTTCGCCGAAAGTCTTTCGAGAGCCAACGAAGCGGCAGCCCGGCACGTTTCCGCCCGGTCATGATGGTCGCGGACCATCGCTGCTCACTTGGCCGTGAGCGGCAGCACCGGCTGCGGCTCAAGGTGCGTGGTCGAGGCGCTTAGGGTGATGAGGGATTAAGGGAGCCGACCGATGGCTCGCGTTGCGCTGGTGAAACCCGGGCGCTGGAGGGTCGAGCGCTCGGTTGCTGGGCTCAACCCGCTCCGACGCCTCGCCATTCGCGACAAGCGGCCCGTCGATACCCATCGGGCTTTTCGGCACGCTCGGTGCGGACTCCTCCGCAGCAGGCGGATTTGTTAGGCGCTGCCTGCTCGCCCGCCTCCCCTCGCCTCCCGGCGTCCCTTCAACGTCGCGGCGAAGACGTCCTCCGTGCGGTCGATATGCGCGCCCAGAAGCTCGCATAAGGCATCCGGCTGGTTGTCGGTCGCCATGGCCAGGAACCGCTCGTGCTCGCCGAAGGAGATCCGGCGCAGATCGTGGGCCGGCGAGGTCAGGGTCGTGCGCAGGGCCGCAATCTGGCCGGAAACGAGATCATAGGCGTCCCGGATATAGGGATTGCCCGAGTGGTTGACGAAGCATTGGTGAAGGCTTGAATCGAGGCGGCCATAGGCGACGACGTCGCCGTCGGCGAGCGCATCCCTCATCCGGGCGACGATCATCTGAAGGTCCTTGACCAGAGCGTTGCGCGCGTGTCCGAGCGCCAGACGGATCGCCCCCATCTCCAGCATCTTCCGAAATCGGCAAACGTCGATGACGTCCTGCGGAACGGGGTCGAAGACGAAGGTGCCGCGCTTGGGCTGAATGGATACCAGCCCCTGGAGCTGCAGCCGGATCATCGCGTCTCGAACCGGCGTGCGGCTGACACCGAGGCTCTCGGCGAGGCGCTCCTCCGAGATCTGTTCGCCCAAGGCGAAATCTCCGTCGATGATGGCTTGGCGCACACGCTCCACGACGAGCTGGGCGAGCAGTTTCGGCTGCTTGATCTTCAAGGATTTCAAAAGAGGAGCCCACCTGCCCGGAGCCACGCGATGCCGAATGTTCCCATGTATGCAGAACACGGCGACCGCTATCACCACGGTGCCGGGCGATCAACGCGTCATGCGGATGCGCCGTTGACGTGGCAGCCTTTGCCTGACACACAATGATGTATACCGTACACTAATGTGAATGGTCCGCAGCGCTCGGAGCTGCCATCGAAAAGGGGAGCTCCGCGGATGGAGCCGAACGACATCCGGCACGGGCCGCACCTCGAAACGTGGCGCCATCACGGCTTCGGGCCGAGGGCGTCGGTCCACCTCAAGTTTGAAA
Organism: Aureimonas ureilytica; assembly: GCF_001475935.1. Classification (GTDB taxonomy): domain Bacteria; phylum Pseudomonadota; class Alphaproteobacteria; order Rhizobiales; family Rhizobiaceae; genus Aureimonas; species Aureimonas ureilytica_A. Next base: position 10,283 of record NZ_LDQA01000005.1, on the reverse strand, counting down.
CGAGCTAAGGGCGCCATGTCGCAAGCCGCACATCTTCGCAAACTCCTGGAATCCGGCCGGATCGTCGCCGCGCCCGGTGCCCCGGACAGCATCACGGCTCGCCTCGTCGAGAGAGCGGGCTTTCCGGCGGTCTACATGACCGGCTTCGGCGCCACGGCGAGCCGGCTGGGCACACCTGACATCGGGCTTCTCACCCAGACCGAGATGACCGAGCATGCCCGCAACATGGTGCGCGTGACCTCGATCCCGGTGATCGCCGATGCCGACACGGGCTATGGCGGCCCGTCCAACATCCATCGCACCGTTCTCGAATACATGCAGGCCGGTGTCGCCGCGATCCATCTGGAGGATCAGGTGGCCCCCAAGCGCTGCGGCCAGCAGGCCGGTATCCGGCTCATGAGCGTCGAGGAAAGCGCGGCGCGGCTGCGTTGCGCGATCGAAGCGCGGGGCGCGGGCGATCTCGTCATCATCGGCCGCACAGACGCGATCGGCGCCTTCGGCCCCGAGGAGGCGATCCGCCGCGCCCATGCCTACCAGGACGCCGGCGTCGACCTCGTCTTCGTGGACGGCATCAAGAAGATTGCCGAGGTCGAGGCGGTCGCCAAGGCCGTGAAGGGTCCGAAGGTCGTCTCCATCGTCGACGGAAACGAGACGGTCGCGCTCAAGGCGTCCGATCTGGAGGAGATGGGCTTTTCCGTCGTGCTCTACGCCGTCACCACGCTCTTCTCGGCCACCCGCGCCGTGGCGGACGCGCTCGACCGCCTGAAGGCTGATGGCACGCCCGCCCATGTCGGACGCCAGCACAGCTACGCCGAGTTCACCGACATCGTCGACCTGCCGTTCCACAGCGGCCTCGACGACCGATACGGAGTTGCGAAATGAAGCCCAAGATCGTCGTCACGGATTACGAGTTCCCCGATCTCGCACCGGAAATCGCGGTGGTCGAAGCGGCCGGTTTCGAACTTACGCCGCGCCAGTGTCGCAGCGAGGCCGAGCTGATCGAAGCCTGCCGGGATGCCGACGCCGTCATCAACCAGTATGCCCAGATCACCGGACGCGTCGTCGACGCCCTGGAGCGCTGCCGCGTCATCTCCCGCTACGGGATCGGGCTCAACACGATCGACGTGGAGGCCGCCACGCGGCGGGGGATCTTCATCGGCAACGTGCCCGATGGATCGCTGGAAGAAGTGTCCGACCACGCCATCGCGATGATCATGGGTCTGGCTCGTGGTCTTCGCCTGCATGACGCGGCCATCCGCTCGGGGCGCTGGGACTATACGGTCGTGAAGCCGCTCTATCGCCTGCGCGGTCGCACGCTCGGCCTCCTCAGCTTTGGCGCGATCCCGCAGCGCGTGGCCCGGAAGATGTCCGGCTTCGGTCTGCGCATCATCGCCTGCGACCCTTATGCCGACGCCGAAAAGGCGCGGGCCGCCGGGGTCGAGATGGTAGATAAGGCGACGCTGCTTCGCGAAGCCGACATTCTCTCGGTTCATGTGCCGCTGACTCCGGAGACCCACCATGCGATCGGGCGCGCCGAGCTGGCGGCGATGAAGCCGACGGCCCTTCTCGTCAATACGGCGCGCGGCCCGGTGATCGACGAGGCCGCGCTGATCGAAGCGCTGTCTGCGGGCGGGATCGCGGGCGCGGGTCTCGACGTCTTCGAATCCGAGCCGATCGGGGCCGACCATGCCCTCGCAGCGATGCCCAACGTCATCCTGACGCCGCATGCTGCCTGGTACTCTGAGGATTCCGAGGTAGAGATCCGCTCCAAAACGGCGCAGAACGTGGTGGACGTTCTTCAGGGCCGGCACCCTACTTATCTGGCGAACCCCAAGGTGCTCGACATCGCTCGGGCCAAGGCGTCCTGACATTACCACAAGGCCCGCAAACCACCCGCCGTCACGAGACCCATAGGGGGTGACGACGGGTTGTTTGCGGGCCGAACCTTCTTTCTTTCAACCGAAGGATGGCCATGGCGGATACCGCCATGGCCGAGCGTTCAAGGAGCCTCGAAGGGCACGCCCTCGATTGCGTCCGGGAATTTCGGAGCGTCCCGGTGCAGCCACTTCTGGTAGATCGCCGCATATTCCGGAGTTGGGATGAACCCCTTGAGAAAGGTGTTCAAGGCACCGTTCCAGTCCTTCTCGCCGAGACGTGAACCGGCACCGTTGAAAAAGACCTGAAGCTTCAGTTTCTCCTCGAAGGCACCGGGACGGGCGTTGTCCAGGCGGCCGACATAGAACTGGTTGCCGCCGACCGCATCGACCTGGCCCGACAGGAGCGCCTGGATGTTGGCGGCGTCGTCGTCGAAGCGAAGGATCTGGGTTCCGGCGGGCGCCATTTTCGTGGTCGCGGTGTCCACCACCGACGAGCGCGGCACCCCGACCTTGAGGCCAGCCAGATCGTCCATCGACTTGATCGGGCGATCCTTCGGCGCGACCAGCGCATTGTCGTTGCCGGCATAGGGGACGGAATACTGGATCGCCTTCGCCCGCTCGGCATTCATCACCAGCGTCGAAAAGAGAACATCGACCTTGCCCGTGGTCAGAGCCGGAATGCGGTTGGCGATCGCCAGCGGCACGAATTTCGCCTCGACACCCAGGGATTTGACGAAGGCCTTCGCCACGTCGGCGTCAAAGCCCTGCTGCTGCCCGGTGGAGTCGATGAAGCCCCAAGGCGGATTGTCGCCTTGAATGCCGATCACCACCTGCTTCTGCTCGAGGGCCTCCTTGAGCGACGCGGCGTGCGCCTGAACGCCGCCCATCAGCGTCGCTGCCACGACGGCGACCGACAGGACGCGTCCGAACAGGGTCTCTTTAACTCGAATTGCCATTCGCATCCTCCCGAAGCGACTTGAAAACGCGAGGTCGGCATGGGCTTGCGCCATGCGGGACATCCACGGTCGGTGAAAGCTTAATCCGACACCGCCGCACTCCGTGTCGGGCGCATGGGTGCGAACTCGGTTTTCAGGGCATCTCGATCATTTGAAAGAGCCACCACGACGATAACTAGCGTACTGTATACATGATGACTGTCAAGCTTTGCCCGCTAATAGCTCTGCTTTGTGGGCGTCTGCGTGGCCTACTGCCGGTTCTGTGGACAACGAGACGGTGTTTCTGGAAATGGAGAGTGTGAAGGCATCGACGCAAGTTCAGCCGCGGGTTCAAGCTTGAGGCGGTGGGGTTGGTGCGAGAGCGCGACATTCTCAAAAAGCCGTCGCCGACTTTGCCAGGAAGTCGATGTGATGGTCGGGTTCGTTGCGAAGCACCGAGGGATCTGGGGCTCTCTTGGCTCTGCGAAGCGCTCGGTGTTTGGCGCAGCGGCGTTCATGTCTGGCTCGTTCGTGCCATCGGTGCTTGCGACCGCAGCAATGGAGCCTTCGATGCCAGGATTCGGGAGAGCTTCCTTTCAAGCAATGGGAGCTATGCCGCGCGCCGGTTCTGGCACGATCATTTAGCTGGAGCTCTTCCCTTCAGTCTGCATCGGATCGAGCGGCTGATGAGGCTGGATGGACTGATGGCACGACCGCGGCGATGCGGTCGTGCCCCAGGATGACGGCGTGCGCTCGGTCAGTGTGGACGATGTGCTGGATCGCCAGTTCACCGCCGACAGGTTAAACCAGATGGGGAACGCCGAAGTCACTTGCATCCGGATCGCCAAAGGTCGGCTCGACACCACGGCCATCATCGACCTCCTCTCCAGGCAGGTGGTCGGCGGGTCATGAACAGCGCCATGACGGCCCAACTCGTCGCCGATGCCTTGATGATGGCGATCTGGCGGCGCGGCGCGACCCGCTACAACTGATGCGCCACACCTTCTTCTCAGCCATCTGCATCGCAGCAACCGTCATCTTTTGGTTCTGATCAATGAGCCTTGAGCTTAGACGCTCTGAACAGGCAAACTACTGAGATTACTCCGGAAAACATGCTTGATTTATCAGCTGGGGCGAAACCTCGTTGAAAGGCGAGGTGCGTGTCACCTTGCACACTGTTGGATATATCCATACCAATAGCGCTTCTACGTCGAATTTGGCGCAGAAAGCGTTATTTAGAAGAGATCGCCATGCAATCTGTACCCCCTTCGATCGCGATGATGCGTGATTTCGACGAGGAAATCCTTCGGCAAGGGGAACTGATCTCGGACAAACTCAACCTGTTGCGGATGGAGCAGTATCCGCCCAATGCCGAAAAAGGCTTGAGGCTCTACTCCATGGCGGAGGTCGCAGATTTTCTGGGCGTGACGCAGAACCACATCAAGAAGCTGCACCTTGATGGAAAGGGGCCAAAGCCTCTGGTCTCGCCGTCTGGGCGTCGGTCGTACTCAGCCGAACAAATGCTCGAGCTTCGATCCTTTCTCGACAAGCATGGACGAGGTGATCTCAAACGCTACGTGCCCCACCGACGCGACGGAGATGCATTGCAAGTCATCTCGGTGGTCAACTTTAAGGGTGGCAGTGGAAAGACCACGACCGCCGCGCATCTGGCGCAGTATCTCGCTTTAACGGGCCATCGCGTCCTTGCTATCGATCTCGATCCGCAGGCGTCACTGACGGCACTGCATGGCATTCAGCCGGAGTTGGATAAGAACCCCTCCTTATTCGATGCCATTCGGTATGATGAGGATCGGTGTTCCATCGCCGATGTCATCAAGCCCACCAACTTTCCGGGATTGGATATCATTCCTGCGAATTTGGAGCTGCAGGAATACGAGTACGAAACACCGATCGCAGCTTCCAACAAGAGCAGTAAGGAAGGTCGTCTCTTTTTCACGCGCATCAGCCAAGCGCTGAAAGAGGTCGATGCACGATACGATGTGGTGGTGATCGATTGCCCGCCACAGCTCGGGTATCTGACACTGACGGCGCTCGCCGCTTCGACGTCCGTCCTGATCACCGTCCATCCTCAGATGCTGGATATCATGTCGATGAGCCAGTTCCTTCTGATGCTCGGGGGCATTCTGCACTCCATCAAAGGTGCAGGTGCCCGAATTCAGTTGAACTGGTTTCGTTATCTCGTCACCCGATATGAACCGACAGACGGACCCCAAGCACAGATGGTGGGATTCATGCAGGCCATGTTCGGCCGCTTCCTTCTGTCAGCTCCCATGCTGAAGTCGACGGCCATATCCGACGCGGGGATTACCAAGCAAACTCTCTACGAGGTCGAAAGAGGTCAGTTCACGCGCACGACCTACGACCGCGCCATCGAGTCGCTGAATTCGGTGAATGGGGAAATCGCCGACTTGATCCACAAGGCTTGGGGACGCAAATGACCCCAAAATTGACAGCCGTGCAAATCGTCAAAAAGGCGAAATAAAACAGATGTTTCGTACGAATTCGGGTCGCTCGAATGGCTAGAAAGAACTTACTCGGGAGTTTGATCGGAGATCGATCGGACGAGGGGGAGGCCCGCCCCACTTCCGAAGCGCGTGCGCAGTATGCTCGGCGTGGCGCCACACGGTCCATGATGCAGACCCTGGATGAAATGGCTGAAGACTCCATGCTCGTCATGGAAGGGAGCGTCATCGTCGATCTGGATCCTCACGCACTGGATGCCTCACCTTATGCCGATCGGATCGGTGACGACGAGGAAGACTTTCAGGCCTTGCTGGGAGCCATTCGCGAGAGCGGTCAGCACTCGCCAATTCTAGTCCGCCCTCATCCGGTCGAGCCGCAAAGGTATGTCATCGTCTATGGGCATCGGCGCGCGAAAGTTGCGAGAGCTCTGGGGATTTCGGTTCGAGCGATCGTCAAACCATTGGAGGATATCGCTCACGTCATCGCCCAAGGGCAGGAGAACTCCGCACGTGCCGACCTCAGTTTCGTCGAGAAGGCTCTTTTCGCCCGTAAGCTTCTCCGAGCCGGTATCGGAAAAGACGACGTGAAAAAGGCGCTGACGATCGATGATACGCTCTTGTCGCGAATGTTGGGCATCGCGGAAAGCGTACCCGAAGCCGTGCTGGAAGCTGTTGGTGCCGCCAAGGGGGTTGGACGCGACCGATGGGAGGCGATGAAGAAGGCGTTGCAGAACCCCAGAAAGGCGGCGTCCGTGATGGAGTTTCTAGGATCCGGGACGCTGTCTGACACGCCACCGGATCAGCGCTTCAACGTCCTTCTGGAACAAGCCACCAAAGCGAAAGCCCGGCATCCGGCTTCTGCGAGGTTGAAGAGCAAAACCTGGACGCTTGCGGGAAGCGCCGTGAAGGTCGGTACGAAGGATTCGGGCCGCGCTTTCACAATGGCTATCAAAGCCAAGGAGGCATCGGCCTTCGGGGAATACATCTCTGAAAACCTCGATCGTCTCTACGAGGATTTCCGCAAGACGTATGACAGGCCCGCAAGCTGACGATCGACGTGACCGGCTCAAGCGTCGGCAAGAACTCGCCTTGTTCCCCGCCCGGCAAAGGGCAGATCTCAGCTGGGGCGGATGGTCGATACGTGTCTTCGTTCCGAAGGCTTTCATCGACCCGGATGCCAGGAAGGGTGACGGCCCGTCGGCGGCACAACGCGGCGGGGGGCGTCTTGTGCTGGGCCGCTGGGTCAGGTTCGCGGCCCCGCCCCTGCGCGAGGCCCGATACGAACGCGAGTTGGGAGCAAGATGGTCCCCTCGACCATGCACATGCCCCGTCATCCGCCGGACCCTGTCCCGTCTTTCGTGCGCGATGACACTTTTTCTTGAGTTTCACCCCGCGTGGGATATCGCCGCCGTGCGACAAGGCCGCCTTGAGCGGTCGTGCTCGTCGGCTTATAGCTGCTTTCGGTCGGAACACGGGATTCTTCGATGGTAGGTGTGCCGAAGGAGCAACCGGATAACGTTGACGTTCGGGTCGGCATGCAGATCCGTCTGATCCGCAAGGAAAGGGGGATGTCGCTGGACATGCTGGCGTCCCAAATCGGAGTCACCTACCAACAGGTTCAGAAGTACGAGAGCGGGACGAACCGCGTTTCCGCCTCCACACTTGCTCGGATCGCGAACGCGCTGAATGTTCGGATCGGAGATTTCTTCCTCGAAGAGGAAAGCGTGTCGGAGACCAGCTTTCCGATGCCCGATCATCAATGCATCATGATCGCGCGGAAGATCGGGTCTCTCGATCCCGATCTTCGGCGGTCCCTGGCGGATCTTGTCGAGGCTTTGGCCAGGAAGGCCTGAGTCCGCGAGCGGATTCAGGCCTTGGTTCAGCTCGTACCGATCGTCTCGATCCGCTCGCCATTCAGGATTTGAACGGCCATCGTCACCCAGAAATGCGGCCCCGTCCCCGGCATCAGGTCCTGCAAAGCGAAGGTGAGAGCAAGAACAGGGGACGGACCTGACCCGACCTGCACGACAGGGTTTGGCCTTCGTCCCTTTCTGAGAGGGTCGAGGGTGGTGACCGCAAGTTCCAGCAAAGAGCCCGCCTGTTCGGAACATCGTTGCGTGTCGAGCAACAAGTCCGCGAGATAAGCGGCCAGCAATTGCTGCTCGGTCGGCTCTGCGAGGGGTATTTCCAGATCGGCCCTTTGTGTCGTCTTCAAGCGGAGTGGATCGAAGCGGGCCGATTTCATCTTCGGCATGGCGGGCTCGCGTCTCGTTCCAGGAGCGAAACACGAAGCTTGAGCTGAAGCAGGTCTTCGAGCGAGCCCGACCCTTTGCCGGACGAACTGGTTCCTCTCTCTTTTCCGTGCCAGACCATCGCCAATTCCAAAAGCGACAAATCGAGAAGCCGAGTGACGAAAGGCAGGGTCATACTGCTTGCCAGCTCCCGGCCTCGCGTCAGATGCCGGGCCAACTCGGTCAGCCCGCGCTCTTCTTCTGCGTTCATGGCTCAGCTCGCCAAGGTGCTGGCGCGCTCAAGCGCGCAGGGCTGGTTCCACGATCCTTCAGGGCGAATGGTGCGGATCGGATCGTCGCCGAGCCTCACGGCATCGTCGAAGGGCTCGATATCTTCGATCATCTCGACGAGCGGCCAGCTTGCCAATTCGAAGGGCGCGCCATTGTCGCGGACCTTGAAGCCGAAATGCAGCCAGAAGCTGAGATACTCTTCGCTGGCATGGCCATAGAGCTTGCGATAGCCCTTGGCCCGGCAAAGATCGACGGCGGCGCGAACCAGTTCGAAAGCGAGGCGAGACTTGCGAAACTCTCGGCGCACCGCCAAGCGCTCCATTTTGGCGAAATCACCGAAGAAGCGGATACGGATGCAGCCGGCGGGCTCCCCCCGGACGCTCGCAAGCAGATGCGTTGCGGCAAAGTCGTTGCCGTCGAACTGCTGGTCGTAGGCGAAGGCCTTCTCGCCCATATAGACGGCGGCGCGCACGACGGCCATCTTCACGAAATCATCCATGCTATGCACCACCACGAGGCCCGTGCCATTGGCGTCGAGACCCTTCTCGTAGCGGCGGGGCTTACGGTCGGGGGGAACTTGCATCGAGACGGTTGGCTGGGTGGGGGAGGGCGCAGAACTCATCTTGTTCTCTCCGCTGGATTGTGGAGAGGATCGTTACGTAACGATCGGCAGCGCCGATGCAGCAAAGTTTGCGACGGGGCGTTCGCCAGATGGAACACCATCTCCACAACCTGGACTGGGACGCGGTGAAGGTCATTCTGGCCGTTGCCGATCGCCAGAGCTTCCGCCAAGCCGCGCAGGACCTCGGGCGGAGCGTCAACAAGCTGCGCAGCGCGGTGGACCGGCTCGAGGATCAGTTCGGCTTCTCACTGTTCCACCGTCATGTCGACGGAGCGAAGCTGACCGTGGAGGGCAGGCGCGTCGTCAGCGCCGCCAGGCAGGTGGAACGCTCGATGGTGGATATGATGCGTGTCGCCCATTCCGCCGCCGATACGATGAAAGGTCCGGTGCGCCTGGCCGTCACGGAGGGCATCGGGACATTCTGGCTCGTGCCACAACTCGTGGATTTCCTCGCCGGGCCTGGGCGAGACATTCAGGTGACGCTGCAATGCGCGCTTCAGGCGGTGGACGTCTTGAGGCTCGAAGCCGACATCTCGATCCAGACCGTCGAGCCATCGGATTTCGACGTGGTGAAGCGCCGGATCGGACGGGTTCACATGACGCTATTCGCAGGACGAGCCTATGCCGAGCGCCATGGTCTGCCGACGAGCCTGGAGGATCTTGCGAGCCATCGGATCATCGAGCAGGAGATGGATCAGTTCGCCGGCTACGGGCTGGATCAAATCTATACGCCGGAGATAGCGGAACGCCTCGTGGCCCTGCGCACGAACTTTGCGAGCGCTCATTACTGGGCGATCGCAAAAGGCGCGGGGATCGGAATGCTGCCAAACTACGCCGCCGCCATCGGTGGCGATCTCGTTCCTCTCGATCTCGGATTGCGGATTCCGGTCGATCTCTGGCTCGCCGTTCACCCGGAAATGGTCAAGACCGCACGTCATCGAGCGGTGGTCGAATGGCTGAACGGTTGTTTCGACGCCCAAGCCTATCCATGGTTCGGCGAGCACTTCATGTCGCCGAGCGACATCGCTTCCTTCCTGACGGTCTCGCCAAGACTGGCCAGCTACTTTTCCGGGTTCACACCGATCGCTTCCTGGGCGGATAGACCTCGCATCACGGACGAAGGGGCGACGTGAGCGAGGTCTTGGGCTAGGGGCCTCTTCTCTATTCGGCGTGTTGAGGTCAAGCGCTCCGAGCTGATGTCTCGTCCTGGCTGATGCGTGATCCCTTGCGGATCATGCTTCTCTTCGGGATCGACCCGGGTGGGCCCTCCCATGATGGGATCGGAATGAGCGAGGCAGCTCGATCTGTTGCGCGTCCTGACCGTGCCAGTGGTACGATCGGCTCAAGAGCCCTAGCGAGCTTGCCTCGTTCCCCGTCCCGCAAGGGACACGTCTCCGCCAGGGCGGATCTTTCAATGATCGGTCTGTTCCCGAAGGCTTGCCTCCTTCAGAGCCTGCTCATGCCGTTGCCCGTGTCCATTGGAACTCGGCTTCCGTCCACCCAGATGCGGTGAAGAATGACGGCCAGGCGCCGGGACAGCGCGACGATGGCCCGTTTCATGCCGCGCCGCTTGGCCAGGTTCACCGCCCAGGCCTTCAGCCAGGACCATGTGCGAACACGGGTCAGAAGCACGGTGGCCGCCTCGAACAGAAGGCCGCGCATCATCGCGTCGCCGCAGCGCGAGATGCGCCCGATCCGCTCCGTTTCCCCGGACTGGGAGAGCCGGGGCACCAGCCCCAGAGCGGGCCCGACGGCCTTCGAGTTCGAGAACCGGCCGGGATCGTCGATCGTGGCGACAAAGGCCAGCGACACCACCGGGCCGACCCCGGGAACGCTCATCAGCC
>NZ_LDQA01000049.1 GCF_001475935.1 Aureimonas ureilytica | reverse complement strand
GCCCTGGGCGGTGTGGACCTTACCAGCTCGACGGGCCGCATGACTATGAGCGTCATCAACGCGGTCGCCGAGTTCGAGCGCGATCTCCTGATCGAGCGCACCCATGCGGGCCTGATCCGGGCGAAGGAACAGGGCAAGAGGCTCCGTTGCAAACAGCCGGAACGGGATCATTGCGACCCGTTCGGCTGTTTGCAACGGAGCCGGTTTGACGGTGCCCTCTCTATTCTTCTCACGTCGCTCTGCCGGCAACAGGGAGGTACATTCCGGCAAACGGGCTGCGGAGCACATGTTCGTGCAGGACAAAAGTTTATGTAACGGGCCAAAGCGCGTGGGTTTCGCATTTCCGCAGCGCTACCCCGGACCCACTGCGTACGCGGTGGGTCCGGGACATCGCCTCAGCGTCTTTCATGCCCCGGGGCGAAGTTGCGCTGCGTTATTTGAGAAACTCGGCCTTCAGATACGCCGGATCGGGATAGCAGTAGAACCCCTGTCCGCTCAGCGCGCCGAGCTTGCCTTGGTCGAGAAATTGCTCCTTCAGCGCCTGCGCCGAATTCTGGTCCTGCGCATTGTCGGTGGCGTCCGCATGCAACTTGACAATGTTGTAGATGGTTGTCAGGCCGACGACATCCATGATCGCAAAGGGGCCAACCGGCGCGCCGGTCGCGATCATCCATGTCTTGTCGACCGTCTCGGGATCGGCCACGCCAAGATGATGCAGTTCCCATGCCGCCCTGAGGAAGGGCACCAGAAGCGAATTAAGTATATAGCCCGGCTGTTCCTTGTGAATGGGAAGCGCGACCATACCGATCGCCTTCGCGAACGCGACCACCGTGTCGAACACGGCGGGATCGGTTCCGGGGTGCCCCATGATTTCGGCGGTGTTGCGGACCCAGATCTGATTGGCAAAGTGCAGCGCCAGGAATCGCTCCGGGCGCCCCGTTTCGGTGGCGAACTGGCTGGGCAGCAGCGTCGATGAATTGGTGCAGAAGATGGTTTTCGCAGGAGCCACCTGCGCCAACGCCGAATAGAAGTCCTTCTTGATCTGAATATTCTCGGGAATCGCCTCGATCGTAAGGTCCGCATCGGCAACCGAACGGGCGAGGTCTCTCGTGTAGGTCAATCGCGCGAGGGCCGACGCGACGTCCGCATCGGTCGCGCCAAGGTCCCGCTTGTAGCTTTCGCCTAGAACGGCAAATTTTTCGCGGGCCTTTTCCAGCAGTTCGTCCGCCAAATCATAGAGAGTGACGTTGAAACCGCGAAACGCTGTCTGGAATGCGATCTGGGCTCCGAGCACGCCGGAGCCGAACACCGTGACATTGTTGATCATCGATCGGACCTTATGTTGTCTTTTCAGCACCCACCGGGCGGAGCATGCGCCACCGGCGGGAAAGCGATGCAATATGCACTTCGAGTGCAATATGATGCACTATTAGTGCATTTACAACGGGCGCAGGCGCTAGGCACTACGCTGTTCGGCGTGATCGTGGAAAACGGCCGCCGAGCAGCCTGGCGGACAAACAGAATGGCGAGTGAATGAAGAAAGCTGTGAGCAGGATGGTCCGAGCCGATAGCCCTCACAGACGTTCCGCCGCACCCCAGGGCTCGTCGAGGAGCGCAATCGTCGACGCTGCGGAAATGCTCTTCCTGGAGCGGGGCTTCGGCGGGGTGAGCGTGGATGAACTGGCCGCTGCCGCGGGCGTGGCGCGACGGACGCTGTACAATCATTTCGACAGCAAGGAGCAGATTTTTGCCGAGGTGATGTCGCGGATGTCGGCGGATCTGGCGCAGGCGCTTCCACCGGCGGTGGAAACCATGGGCGATGTAAAGACCGTCCTGCGACTGGTTGCCGAGGCGGTCCTCGAATTCCAGACGCGTGCCGATTACCGCGCGCTGGTGTCGATCGTGATCGCCGAGGGAAAGCAGTTTGAGTGGCTTCGCGGTGAGTTCGCCCAACTCAACGATCCCTATCTCGAACGCTTTGCCCGCTACCTGTCCTTTTTGACAGAGGGGCAGATACTTGCCTGCGCCAATCCCGATCTCGCGGCGAGACAGTTCATCGGCTTGTTCAACGAAGCCTTGTTCTGGCCCACGCTGATGGGCCAGAGCGTGACGCTTGGCCGCCAGGAGGTCATCGACGAAGCCATCGGCATGTTCCTGCTTCGCTATCAGGGTAGGAGTTGAAAGGAGCCTGCCGGGGTCTGTTGCGAATAGCGATTAGGGATGCGAGCCTCGGAGCTAAGAGCGGCTACATTCGGGGGCGTGAGGCATGAGTTTGGCGTTCAAAGGCCGGCATTTCGTGTTGTTGCCCCCGAATGA
>NZ_LDQA01000048.1 GCF_001475935.1 Aureimonas ureilytica | reverse complement strand
CATCCCGTCCAGGCCGCCTTCATCGCCGCGCAGGCCGCCCAATGCGGCTATTGCCTGAACGGCATGATCATCGCCACCGTGGCGCTTCTGGCCCGCGATCCCCGCCCGAGCGAGGCGGCGATCCGGCAGGCGCTGCGCCATCATCTCTGCCGATGCGGAACCCATATGGAAATCCTGACGGCCGTTCGCGCCGCCGCCGCCGCGCCCCAGCCGGAGGCCACCCGATGATCCCGGCCGAAGGGCTCTTCGTCCTGCGCCCGCGCCCGGCCACCGAGGGCGGGGACGAGCTGTTCCTCGCGATCGGGGCCGATGGCGCGGTGACGGCCTATAACGGGCATGTGGATCTCGGCACCGGCATTCGCACGGCGCTGGCGCAGATCGTCGCCGAGGAGCTCGACGTCGCTTTCGCCCGCGTGTCCATGGTCTTGGGCTCCACCATTGCGGGGCCGAACCAGGGCGCGACCATCGCCAGCGAGACGATCCAGGTGACGGCCGAGCCCCTGCGGGCGGCGGCCGCGACGGCGCGCGCCCATCTCCTGGCGCTGGCCGCCGAGCATCTCGGCCGGCCCGTGGGCGATCTTATCGTAGAGGACGGGATCGTCGGCCCGCGCGAGCCGCGCAACGCTTTCGTGTCCTATGGCGACCTCTTGGCCGGCGCTTCGATCCGCCTCGCCATCGACCCAGCCGCGCCGCTGAAACCCGCCTCGGCCTATCGCCTCGTCGGCCGCTCCACACCGCGCGCCGACATTCCGGCCAAGGCGACAGGCACGTTCACCTATGTCCATGACGTGCGCGTGCCCGGCATGCTGCATGGGCGCGTCCTGCGCCCGCCCCATCTTGGCTTCGACAGCGGGCCGCATGTCGGCGCGAGCCTCCTCGGCGTGGACGAGGCCTCGGTCTCCGGCCTGCCCGGCTTCCGGGCGCTGGTGGTCGTCGGCGATTTCGTCGGCATCGTCGCGGAGCGCGAGGAACAGGCCGTGGAGGCGATGCGCCACCTCAAAGTGGAATGGCGCGCACCGCCCGCAATCCCGGATCTCACTCACCCCGAAGAAGCGCTGCGGCGCACCCCCTCGACGCCGAGGCGGCTCGCCGACCGGGGCGACGTGGAGCGCGCGCTGGCGAACGGCGAGACGCTGGAGCGGACCTATGTCTGGCCCTATCAGATGCACGCCTCAATCGGCCCGTCTTGCGCGGTGGCCGACTGGCGTGAGGACGCGCTCACCGTCTGGTCCGGCACGCAGAACCCCTTTCCGCTGCGCACGGACCTTGCCCGCCTCCTCGACATGGCGGAGGAGCGGATCGTGGTGGAGCGGCTGGAGGCGGCCGGGTGCTACGGGCGCAATTGCGCCGACGACGTGACGGCCGATGCCGCGCTCCTGTCGCGCGCGGTCGGGCAGCCGGTGCGCGTGCAGCTGACGCGCGAGCAGGAGCATGCCTGGGAGCCCAAGGGCGCGGCGCAGGTCGTGGACGTGCGCGGCGGGCTCGACCTCGAAGGTGGCCCGGCGCTCTACGATTTCGAGACGCGCTACCCCTCCAACCTCGCCCCGACACTGCCCCTCATCCTCACCGGCAAGGTGCCGCCCGTCGCCGACACGCTCCAGATGGGCGACCGTACGGCCATTCCACCCTATGCTTTCCCGAACCTGCGCGTCACCGTCCACGACATGCCGCCGATCGCGCGGGCCTCGTGGTTCCGTGGCGTGTCGGCCATGCCCAACACCTTCGCGCACGAATCCTTCATCGACGAGCTGGCGAGCGCCGCCAAGGTCGATCCGATCGAATATCGCCTGCGCTATCTCACCGACCCGCGCGCCATCGACCTCGTGCGCGCCGTCGCCGAGCGGGCGAACTGGATGCCCCATACCGAGCCCTTCACGCATGGTGGAGAGGGCGACATTCTCTATGGCCGGGGCTTCGCCTACGCCGTCTATGTCCACGGCAAGTTTCCCGGCACGGCCGCCGCCTGGGCCGCCTGGGTGGCCGATGTCGCGGTCAACCGCGCGACCGGCGAGATCGCCGTCACCCGCGTCGTCTGCGGCCAGGACACCGGGCAGGTCGTCAATCCGGACGGCGTGCGCCACCAGATCCACGGCAATGTCATTCAGTCCACCAGCCGCGTCCTGAAGGAGGAGGTGCGCTTTTCGCAGACGGGCGTCGCCGCGCTCGAATGGGGCGCCTATCCCATTCTCCAGTTTCCCGACGTGCCCGAGATCGACGTGTTGATGGTGCCCCGGCCCGACGAGCCGCCACTCGGCGCAGGCGAGTCCGCCTCCGTGCCGAGCGCGGCGGCGATCTGCAACGCCGTGTTCGACGCGACCGGCATCCGCTTCCGCGAACTGCCGCTGACGCCCGAGCGCGTGCGCGCCGCGCTGAACCCGCTGCCGCCGCCCGCGGACAGCCCGACGCCGCTCGCCAAGGCGAAGCGCCGCTGGGGCTGGCCCTTCGCCGGGGCCTTCGCCGGGGTGCTGGCGGCGGGCGCGGCAACCCTGCCCTTCCCCGGCGCGATCGCGCCCGTGCCACGGCCGGCGGCCGACCTCTTCTCGCCGGCGACCATCGAGCGCGGGCGTCTCGCCGCCGCCGCCGGGGCCTGCAACACCTGCCATGTCGGCGGCGGCGGCGCGGCTTTTGCGGGCGGGCGGGCGCTGGAAACGCCCTTCGGCACGGTCTACGCCACCAATATCACGCCCGATCCCGAGACCGGCATCGGCGCCTGGAGCTACCCGGCCTTCGCGCGCGCCATGCGCCAGGGCGTCTCGCGGGACGGGCATCATCTCTACCCCGCCCATCCCTACACGTCCTTCGCGAGGGCGAGCGAAAGCGACCTTCAGGCGCTCTATGCCTATCTCATGGCGCAGGAGCCCGTGGACGCACGAACGCCGCCGACGGCGCTCCGCCCGCCCTTCAACATCCGGCCGCTGATGGCGGGCTGGAACGCGCTGTTCCTCTCAGCCGCGCCCGCCCCGGCGGATGCGGCCCAGAGCGCGGAGTGGAACCGGGGCGCGGAGCTGGTGGAAGGGCTCGGCCATTGCAGCGCCTGCCACAGCCCGCGCAACGCGCTGGGGGCCGAAATCTCGGGGAAGGCGCATCTTGGGGGCGGCGAGGCCGATGGCTGGCACGCGCCTTCGCTGCGCGGCGGGGCCGCGCCCGTCGCCTGGACCCAGCAGGCGCTCTACGACTATCTGCGCGATGGCCGCGCGGCCGAGCATGGGGCCGCCGCCGGGCCGATGGCACATGTCGTCGCCTCGCTCGCCCCCCTGCCCAACGCCGACATCCGCGCCATGGCAACCTATCTCGCCGCGCTGGAAGGGCCGCCCGTTACCGTCGAGGCCGCCGCCACGCAGGCGCGAGAGGCACTGGAGGCGGCCGAGCGCGCCAGCGCCGCGGCCGCGCGGACAGCGCCCATGGGCGCGCGCGTCTTCGAGGGGGCCTGCGCCACCTGCCACGCCGCCGACAAGCCGGCCATCTCGCTGGCGCTGAACGTCAATCTCCACGCCGCCGAGCCCGGCAACGCGATCCGCGCGGTTCTCTCGGGCGTTCCCGCCCATGCCGGCCTCGACGCCGAAGCCATGCCCGCCTTCGGCGCGGCGCTGGACGATGGTGCGATCGCCGATCTCATGGCCTATCTTCGCGCGCGCTTCGCGCCCGACCAACCCGCCTGGACCGATCTTCCCGAGGCGGTGACATCGGCGCGCGCCGCGCCCCATTCCTGATCGATCGCCGAAAGGCCGCCCATGTTCCTCGACACGTCCATCCCCCTTGCCAGCGCCTGGAACACATGGTCGGACAAGCCCGGCGAGCTGACCTTCCTGCCGCTCGGCGTGCGCATCGCCCCCCTCCTTTATTCGGCCAAGCTTGCCCGCGCGACGCCGATCCGCGCCCCTGACGAAATCCGCTTCGGCACGCACGGGCTGCGCGGTGAGCGGATCGAGTTCGAGACACTTTTCGCCGAGACGCGCCTTGCCTTCCGCCTCGACAAGCCCGACCCGTTCGTAGTGCGCGGCGGCTTCGAAACGCGTCAGGCGGGTGAATGGGGCCTGCGCTACTGGGTGTCGCTCGCTCTTTGCGCCGAGGACGGCAGCCGCGCCGAGTTCGATCCGCAGACGGGCGTCGCCGTGGTGGAGGTGAACTTCCGCTTTGTGGCATTTGCGGCGAGCGATCTGCCCGCGCTCGTCACGGGCCATCAGAGCTTCGACGCGCTGATCGAGGATTTCGACCGCAACGGCTATTTCGACAAGTCGACCCGTGCGAGCGCCGCGCCGCTGATCGCGCTGCGCTTCAACCTCGAAATGACGCCGAGCCTGCGATACGCCGCCGCCGTCGCCGACACGAAGGAATTGGCCGTCGCCAAGGCCCGCGCCGCGCTCGCGGGCAAGATCGAGCCAGCGCCGGCCCTGCACACCGGCCGCCACGCAGCCGCGCTCGACGCCGTTCGCGATGTGGTCGGCTGGAACACAGTCTATGACCGGCTGAACCGACGCCCCTACACGACCGCCAGCCGGATCTGGGGCTTGGGCGATGCCGTCTGGTACAACGACCAATGCTTCGCCGCACTTATGGCCGGGCTTCTCGATCCTGCCCTCGCGCGGCGCAATTTCGACGTGGCGATGGGAAGCGCGACGCCGCAGGGCAACATCGCTTGCCTCGTGAACCCGAAGGATGCCTGGGTCGATCGCACCCAGGCCCCGCATGGCGCCTTCATCGCTTGGATGATCTACCAACGCAGCCGCGATCGAGCCTTTCTCGCCGACGTGTTCGACGCGCTGGCACGCAACCAACTCTGGTGGCGCGAAAACCGCGACCCGGACGGACGCGGTCTCGTGTCCTGCGGAACCTCGGATGTCGGCGACGCCATGTATCGCGGCACCGCCTTCGGCGCGCGCAACGAGACGGGCATGGACAATTCGCCAACTCACGACGAGGCCCGCTACGACCCGGAAACGCGCACGCTCTCGACGCTTGATGTCGGCCTGAATTCGGCGCTGGCGCTCGACGCCGAGATGCTGGCGCTGATCGCCGCCGAGCTGGGCTGTGACGAGGCGGCAGAGCGGTTCGCGGAACTCGCCGCGCAAACGCGCGCGCTGGTCCGCACCGAGCTATGGGACGAGGCACGCGGCCTCTTCGCCAACCGGCAGCGCGGTGGCGGCTTCGTGCGCAGCGTGTCGCCAACGAGCTTCTTCCCGCTCCTGTGCGGCGCGGCCAGCGAGGCGCAGGTCGAGCGTCTGCTGGTTCATCTTGAAGACCCCGGCATGTTCGGCGGCCGCCTCCCCCTGCCCAACGTCGCGCGCGACGATCCCGCCTATGCCGAGCAGATCTACTGGCGCGGGCGCATCTGGCCCAATGTCAACTGGCTGGTCTGGCAAGGCCTCCGGCGCTACCGGCTCGACGGGCCGGCCTCGAACCTCGCCGCGCGCAGCTTCGAACTTTTCCAGGCATCTTGGACATCCCGTCGCTGGTGCGGAGAGAATTACGATGGCGACACGGGCCGGATCGACGAGCGCCCCGGCAACGACCCGTTCTACACCTGGGGCGCGATGCTGCCGCTGATAGCCGTCGGCGAGGTCATGGACATCAACCCATTCGGCGGCTGGGAACTCGTGAACAACGGAGAGCCCGTCCGCCTCGGACCAATCGAAAGCCCGGCAGGCCCGGTGACGGTCGAGGTGGCCGACGGACGATTGACGCTGCATGGCGCGGACGGACAGCCCCGTTTCGCCAGCTCCCATATAGGACGTCTCTCACGGATTGTACTGGATTCCGCCCTCGTGTCTGTCACCGTCGTCGAGGGCGGCGACATCGTCTTCCGGCTCGGCGAGGCCGCGTCTCGCCGGCTAGCGGCCGTACGCCTGAACGGGCGTCCGGTTGACACGCGGCAGGAGGGCGGCTGTCACGTCGCCGACCTAAAGGACGTCCCGGCGGGCGCCCGGCTTGACTGGCATCTCTCCCCGGCGGGCGCTGCGTGAGGGAGCCGCCGCCGGACTGGTTCGAGAACCCGGAAGCGCGCTTTCGAACCGCGACCTTCTGGTTCTGGCACCGCATACCGACCGACGAGGAGATCGCCGCCCAGCTCGCCGACATGCAGGCAAAGGGTATCGGCTGCGTGATGATCCAGGCCCGCCCGGCCCTCGAACGATCGAGCTATCTCTCGCCAACCTATCTCGCGGCCTATCGGACGGCCTGCGCGACGGCGGAGCGGCTCGGCATCGGCGTCACGATCTACGACGAATATGGCTGGATGTCCGGCCATGGCGGCGGGCGGACGGTCGACGGCGCTGACCATCTTCGTGAGCGCCACCTGTTCTGGACGAGTGGCCCGGCGGGTGCCCCGCTCACTGTCAGCGCCATCCAGTCGCCCTTCCTCGACTTCATCGGCGACATCGGCCGGGAGTGGCTCTACGACGGCGCCAGACCCGTCTGGGGCGAATGGCAGGTGGTCGCCGCCGTCGCGCATCCACCGGCGATCCACGACGAGGCCGACCTGCGGGTCCTTGCAGAGCCGATCGAGGTCCGCCCTCTCGGCGACGACGGCTGCCGCATCGATTATCCAGCCAGTACCGATATCCCGGCCGACTGGATTGTGACGGTCTTCGTCGCGGCCCGCTGCCTGACCTCGCGGCTCATCAACTATCTCCTGCCCGAAAGCGCCGAGCGCTTTGCTCAGGTCGTCTACGCGCCGCTGCTGGAGGCGGCCGGCGGCGCCGCGGACGGCTTCTTCTTCGACCATCCCTATGCGGGGTTCTATACCTGGGCGGAGCACGAAGGCTCGCTCGGCAACAGCCTCCTGAGCGACGGTCGGCATGCAGACCCCGCCGAGATCGCCGAGCTCCTGTCGCTCGCGCGCGACGTCGGCCCACGCACGGTCGCGCTGCGCGCCGGGTTTCTGGGCGCTTATGCCGAGCGCATGCACGAGGCCTTCTTCGGAACCCTCGCCCGCTGGACGCGCGAGCGGGGCGTCGGCTTCAGCGGGCACGAACTCCTGACTCACGTCGGGGGGTGGCCGCTCCACAGCGGGCTGACCGGCATCGACTCGCGCGTCATGCCGGGCGTCGACCATTTCGGGATCGATGCCTATCGCACCGAGACGGCCGTCGACGCCGCCGACTTTGCTCCGCAACTTGCGGCAAAGCTCGGCGACAGCGTAGCCCGCGCGAACGGGCGCCAGCGGTGCACGGTCGAGCAATACGCCACGGGGCGGGAAGCAGGGAGACCGACGCTTGCGGGCCAGTGGGATCTGACGCCACAACGCTTCCGGTTACAGGCCATCCGACATCTCCTTCTCGGGGCACGCCGGATCCTACTCCACGCCGTCAACGTGACCGATGGTTTTGATCGCGACGAGCGCCTCCTTGCAAACCCTCGTTGGGACTTCCCCCCTGCCTACAATTTCCTGCCCTGGTGGGAGGACTGCGGCCCAATCTTCGACGAACTGGCGCGCCTGTCGGCATTTCTGGAAGCCGGAGAACCGCTCCGGCCTGTCGCATTGCTCTATCCACTGGAAACGATCCGCATCGAAGGGCCGGCGGGGGCCTGCGGCGAGCATTTCGGCTTTTGGGCGGAGGCACTCGCTCATTCCGGCATCGGCTACGACATTCTCGATGAGGGGCAACTCGAACTGGCCTTGGAGCCCGACGGACGCTACGCTGTGCTGGTACTGCCTGCGGTTGTTGCATTCGCGAGCGAGACAAACGCCATGCGCATACGCGATTTCGCCAAACGCGGTGGGCGTGTGCTTTGGTCCGGTGCCCTTCCGGAGACATTGCGCAATCCATTCCAGACTTCCGCTTTGCCCGAAAATGGATGGCCATCCGCGGCCTCTCCTACCGCGCACGCGGAGAACCCTGACGTCGCCGCGATCCGGGCAAGCGTCGCCACGCTGGCGCGCCCCTGTCCCGACATCCGCTTTGACGATGAGGGGGCGACATGGTCCGCCATCGCGCAGCTCGGGTCGTCGTGGCGGATCGCCATACTTAACGACGCCGACCACCCGAGGCGATTAACGCTGACTGGCGCGCACGCCTCGCATGAGCTGACGATCCTCAACCCCTCGGATCCTGGCAGCAAGTGTATCGAGATTATCGGGGAACGCCTCGACGGGGTGTCACTCCTGATGCCCGCCTATGGGACCGCCTGTCTGACCCTTGCCCGGCAGAAGACGGCAGGAGAGCCTCGGGGCGGTCTTGCCTCCCTCGAAGACTCCTCGAGTCCGCCTGTTCAAGCGGTGATCGAACTCGTCGACGGATGGACGCTGGAGATCGACGGTTGTCCTGCGATCCCCATAGCGGTTGATCGAGGGTGGGAAGCGCAAGGCTTCCCGCAGTTTTCTGGAACGGGAACCTACAGGAGATCTATCGTCATACCGCGTCGACAGAGTGATACGGCTTGGCATCTGGAGCTTGCCGGTATTTGCGTCTCAGCCGACCTATGGGTCGATGGCGTTTTCGCCGGCCGGGCACTGAACAGTCCGGCGACCTTTTCTCTTTGCTGCAGGCCCGGCGACACGCTTTCGATCGAGATCCGCGTCCGAAACACCGCGGCCAACAGGTATCACCAAGACATGTCTTTTGCCGTGCCGGACCCGCTGCCTTCCGGTTTGACAACCCCACCCAAGCTGGTCGAGATCAAAGGTGACGCTACGAACCTTCGGATGCGCTCGTAGAGGACCTCTTTAGGCAGACGCTCATCGATCATTTGATCGTATGATCAGGCGCGAGCATTCCACATTGTGAACGTAAGAGCGGGCTGTTCCTTTGATGCTGCCCAGCTGTTGATCTCTGCGTTCACTGTTCACGAAATCGGTCTTTCACCGCCCGGATGAGAATGTCCGCTGTCCAAGGCCAGCCAGCGCGGGTCTTGCATGACCAAGATGGGCACAAAGCTGACATGCTGCGATCGCTTCCGAAACGCTACGAAGCGGCCACAACGTCCTCCTCTCTCGCGGCGGGATCAACTCGCTCCCTATCTTCATCCCGCGCCCGCTGGATCGTCTGTCGACTGACGCCATAGTCGCGTGAGAGCTTCGAGACCGAAGCTCCCTCCCCCAGCTTCTCCCGCACCACCTGCTTCTGCGGATCCGTCAGGCTCCGCGGACGGCCTAGAACCCTGCCCTGTGGGTCTGTTGCGAATAGCCATTGGGGATGAGGGCCTCGGTGCTCAAGGCGGCTACAATCGGGGACTTGAGGCATGAGTTTGGCGTTCAAAGGCCGGCATTTCGCGCCCGACGTCATCCTGCTCTGTATGCGCTGGTACTGCCGTTATGCGCTGAGCTATCGCGACCTCGAGGAAATGATGGCCGAACGCCATCTGTCGGTGGATCACACGACCATATACCGCTGGGTCCAGCACTATGCGCCTGAGCTCGACCGACGCGTCCAGTGATGCAAACCCCTACAGACCAAGACTTGGTTTGTCGACGAGACCTATGTGAAGGTCCGAGGCGAATGGATGTATCTCTACCGGGCGATCGGCGATGGCGGCGAGACGCTCGACTTCTACCTCTCGCAAACCCGCACGACGAAAGCGGCGAAGCAGTTCCTGAGCAAGGTTTTGAACCGTTCGCCGCACCATAGGCCCCCAGTCATCTCGACCGACAAGAACCGCGCCTACAACGATGCGATCGCCTCGCTGCGCAAGGAAGGTCGCCTTCCGCCAACCTGCCAGCATCGGCAGGTGAAGTTCCTCAATAACAGGCTGGAGTCCGACCACGGGAAGCTGAAGCAGCGGATCCGTCCGGTGCGAGGCTTCAAATCGCGCAAGACGGCGCACAACGCCATTCGCGGGTTCGAGGTGATGCGGATGTTCCGCAAGGGCCAATTCCGCTCGATGGTCGATAGCCTCGCTGGCGGATCAGAGGCCCGGTACATTGGAAGGCTGTTTCAGGTGTTCATCGCCTGACGAAAGAACGTAACGGGATCATTGCGACCAAATCGCCTATTCGCAACAGACCCGCTCGGAGAGCTTGACCTCAACACGCCGAATAGAGAAGAGCCTAAGGGACCGCTGCCGTGTTGCGTTTGGGTTAGCAGTCTATCGAAGGACGCCGCCCAAAAGGGCGGCGTCCTATCTCTTTGACGGGAAGCGACGACGAGTATCGACCCCATCCCGGCCACTAGGACGGCTGTCGGCGCTCCCCCAAGCGGCCGATCGTCCGCGGTCCGGCAACTTCGGCTCGGGGTGGACTGTGGAAGTCGACATAACGCCCGCAAGCGGGTTTCGACCCTGCACGCATTCTATCGAAAAATACGACTGTTCCTGTGGCGCAGTATGCTTCAGTCTCACCGAAGCGAAGCAGAAGATGGGACCACGACCTGTCGAGCAGATGGTGCTGTTCTAGCGTTGGATTCCAAGGGGTAATGAGGTCATGCGTATTCATAACCCTTGAAAAGCGGCGGGTCGGAGCAGATTACTAGTCGGAGCGAGTGAATGCCTAAAACAATCGAAGCGTTTGCCGCATATCACAGACAAAAAGAGCTTTTGACAGACTATCTTCAGGTCGCTTCGGCTGGCTTGGCGCTGCTCCGCCGTAACGTTGACGTCCCAAACGCGCCAGCTCTCCTAGGTGCGCTGGTCGACGCCTGCGGCGTGAAGCATTGGAGAGTCGGCAAGCAGTATGGAAGTGCGGCTGAGAAGGTCGAAGCTGGTATCAAAGCGCTTGGAGAGCAGGGGGTCGTTCAGCATGTCGCTGCGTTCGACCTTTTTAGCCGCGCCGCGGTCCAAGATGCTTGCCGCTTTTCGGCAAGAGCACGCCACAGCTTCGAACCTTTGAATCACGAACACGCCCTCCTTAGGCTGAGCTCGGCCAAACGCTGGGTCAGTGGCCACTGCTGCAATGATGTGGCGGGGCAGCTCGACAATCTCTCCACGCGCCTCGACCAACTGCAAGTCTGGACCGGCTGGACGCCGTCACCCGCACTCGCAGCCACTCTGCCGCTGTTTGAGCTCGTGCGAAGTGTTCGTAATCGCATCGCTCATGACGCGAGCTTGGTAGGCTCTCACCTTGCCGAGCTCTCCACTAGTTCTGACACGGTCAAGGCACTGGCGGCGTTTCGCAAGACCTATGCACGCGCGGACCTTCCAACCCTGCCTGAGTTCGTGCGTGGGCAGCCGCTCAAGCTCGATACGGTACACGCCATCCTTTTCGGCGCATTTCTATACGAGATCGCCAAAGAGGTGAACGCGCACCTCGTCGGACTGATGGACGATGATGAATTCATCGACATGGCCTTCTATTACTCTACCGTCGTCGAGGAGCATCCGGCGCGCACAATCCAACATCGGTCTCCGGAGGGACGCATTCGGCACTTCCTCGCTGACCGCTATCTACGCGAAAGGGGCGGCTTCGACGGTCGGCGCGTTATTGAGCGCCTTGCTAGTCAAAAAGTGGCTGATACAAATGACCCGGCGAACGATTCCACCTATTGGAAGTTAGCATTGGAACGCCATCCAGTGCTCGTTAAGGCCGTGATGCAATCGGCCGCCAGTGAGAGCTAGGCTACTGACAAAAGGAACTTCCGGACGCCTGTAACGAGTCGTGGCCGGGCGGGACCGCAACGTCCGCTCAGATGCTGTTGCCGTCGCGAAGCAGACCGGCAGAAATCCACCTAACCCGGCCATAATGCTGACGTCTAGATCGGTGGCCGAGCGGGCGTTATTCGGCTAAGAATATGCAGCCGATCTTTGTACGTCGACTTCAAGTTCATGCTTTCCTTTCTCATCCCGCGCCCGCTGGATGGTCTGCCGACTGACGCCATAGTCGCGCGAGAGCTTCGAAACCGATGCCCCCTCCCCCAGCTTCTCGCGCACCACCTGCTTTTGCGCGTCCGTCAGGCTGCGCGGGCGGCCGAGAACCTTGCCCGGTTCTGTTGCGAATAGCCAATTTGGTCGCAATGATCCCGTTACGTTCTTTCGCCAGGCGATGAACACCTGAAACAGCCTTCCAATGTACCGGGCCTCTGATCCGCCAGCCAAGCTGTCAACCATCGAACGAAACTGCCCCTTCCGGAACATCCGCATCACCTCGAACCCGCGAATGGCGTTGTGCGCCGTCTTGCGCGATTCGAAGCCCCGCACCGGGCGGATCCGCTGCTTCAGCTTCCCGTGGTCGGACTCCAGCCTGTTATTGAGGAACTTCACCTGCCGATGCTGGCAGGTTGGCGGCAGGCGACCTTCCTTGCGCAGCGAGGCGATCGCCTCGTTATAGGCTCGGTTCTTGTCGGTCGAGATCACCGAGGGCCGATGATGCGGCGAGCGGTTCAAAGCCTTGCTGAGAAACTGCTTCGCCGCCTTCGTCGTACGGGTTTGCGCGAGATAGAAGTTGAAATAGCCCCCGAATGAACCGGACATGATCTCCCATTCCCGCAAGGGTTAGGAGTAGTGTTGTGTCTCTGTCTCTTCTACACCTCTCCG
>NZ_LDQA01000047.1 GCF_001475935.1 Aureimonas ureilytica | reverse complement strand
TGCTGCGAGGCCTGGAACAAACTCGTCAATCAGCCCTGGAAAATCATCTCCATCGGCATGCGCGACTGGGCACATCGGTTCTGATCAGTGCCCGTTGGTATAAGTCTACCGACGTCCTCGATGTCCTATCCGACTCTTTATCCTAAGCGGCGTGCCAGGACACATCCGCTCCGACAATGGCCCGGAGTTCATCGCCAAAGCGGAGCCGACTGGATCGCCCCAGTCTGTGCGCGGACCTCCTTCATCGGACAGGGCTCGCCTTGGGAAAACGGGTGCTGCGAGAGCTTCAACTCACGGCTCAGGGACGATTTCCTGAATGGCGAGATTTTCTACAGCCGCGCCGAAGCTCACATCATCATCGAAAGCTGGCGGGGTCACGACAACACCAAGCGCCTCCCCTCGAGCTTAGGCTACCGCCCACCCGCTCCAGCCGCCGTGCCGTGGCCGGTTGCACTACCCCAGCCCGCTTCGCCGGCAACCTCAACCATGGTCGCCATACCCACCATGCATTAGATTCAAATCCGGCCACTAATGAGGGTGGGCCAGAGTCTTAATCCTAAATGGCGGAGAGGGAGGGATTTGAACCCCCGATACGGTTGCCCGTATGCCGCATTTCGAGTGCGGTGCATTCAACCACTCTGCCACCTCTCCGTTTGAGGTTGGCTCCGAAGAGCCGCAGGCGACGAGCGCCTTGTGTGGTCGACGCCATGTGGCGTTGGAGGCTGATTAATGAAATCGCGGGGTGATGGCAAGGGCCAAACGGCGCTCGTGTCGGAAATCTGTCATGGGTGGTCAGCTTGGCGCAAGCTGCGCCATGGAACTGCCGGACGCGAGGCTGGATGATGGAAGCGCCGTGCTGAAGTCTTCTCGGTTGGCGGGCGCGCCTTGGTGGACGCGGGCGATCCTCGAAGCAGACGGAAAGGGGCTTTCCGGCGCATGGAAGGCATTCGCCGGAAGTCGTCCACCAAAAACCTTGCGGGTCGCGGATCGCCCAGCGGTCCGCTCCCTCAGGCGCGTGCTCGGTCAGGCGCGCGCTTCGCCAGCGCCGAGGCGCATGCCGTTGGCGCGGTCGAAGAGATGGCTGGTCTTGGGCTCGACATGAACAGGGACGATCTCGCCCGGTCGCAGGGCCAGGCGCTCGCGGAAGAGGCAGGAGATGGGCTGGTCGCCGAGTTTGCCGGCCACCATGACCTCCGAGCCCGTGGGCTCCACCACCTCGACGCGGATCGGCACGCCGCCTTCGCCGATGCGCACATGCTCGGGGCGCACGCCATAGGTCGCCTCGCCGGGAGGCACCGCGCCGAGCCCGGCGGGAAGGGGAAGGCGCAGGCCATCGCCGGTCACGAATCCGTCGCCCTCGACGCGCCCTTGGACGAAATTCATCGACGGCGAGCCGATGAAGCCGGCCACGAACGTGTTGGCCGGGCGGTCGTAGAGATCGAGCGGCGCGCCGACCTGCTCTACACGCCCATCGCGCATGACGACGATCTTGTCGGCCATGGTCATGGCCTCGATCTGGTCATGCGTGACATAGACCGTGGTGGTGCCGAGCCGGCCATGGAGGTTCTTGATCTCGGCGCGCATGGAGACGCGCAGCTTGGCGTCGAGATTGGAGAGCGGCTCGTCGAACAGGAAGACCTGCGGATCGCGCACGATGGCGCGGCCCATGGCGACGCGCTGGCGCTGGCCGCCCGAGAGCTGGCGCGGGAAGCGGTCGAGAAGGCTGGAGAGGCCGAGAATGTCGGCCGCCGGCTTCACGCGCTTCTCGATTTCGGCTTTCGGCACGCTCTTGAGCTTCAACGCGAAGGCCATGTTATCGGCCACCGACATATGCGGATAGAGCGCGTAGTTCTGGAACACCATGGCGATATCGCGTTCCTTGGCCGGCAGGTCGTTGACGACGCGCCCGCCGATCAGGATGTCGCCGCCCGAAATCTCCTCCAGCCCTGCGAGCATGCGCAGCAGCGTGGACTTGCCGCAGCCGGACGGGCCGACAAGGACGACGAACTCGCCGTCCGCGATGTCGATCGACACGCCATGGATCGTGGTGACGCTGCCGAAGCTCTTCTTCACGTTCCGGATGGTGACGGAGGCCATGAGCGGTTCCTTTTCGAACTGGGGACGAGACCCGCAGGCAAGGTAGGGGCGAGAGACGTTCGCGGTTTCAAACGGGTGCGAAGCTCAAGCGCGGCCTGCGGCGGGCCATGCATTCGTGACAAGGGCGAGGTGGAAAAGACCGGCCGATCCGGCCCGCGTCTTCTCCCCGCGTTTCGAGCTTATTTCACAGCGCCTGCCGTGAGGCCGGCGACGATCTGGCGCTGAGCCAGAAGGGTGAGGATGAGGACGGGCAGGGTGACGACGAGAGCGGCGGCGGCGAGCGGCCCCCAGCTCACCTGCTCGAAGGAGAGCATGTTGTAGACGGCGACGGGCAGGGTGCGGGTTTCGCGGTTGGCGAGCACGATGCCGAAGACGAAATTGTTCCAGGAGAAGATGACGGCAAGGATCAGCGAGACCACGATGCCGGGCCGAGCGATGGGCAGCGCGACCTTGGCGAAGACCTGCCAAGCGGAAGCGCCGTCGATGCGCGCGGCCTCTTCCAGCTCCAGCGGCGTCGTCTCGAAATAGCCGATCATGACCCAGATCACGATGGGCACGGTGACCACGAGATGGATGATGATCTGCGGCCAGAGCGTGCCGAGCAGGCCGAGATTCTGGAACAGGAGGAAGAGCGGAATGAGGAAGGACAGGCCCGGCGTCATGCGCGCGATCATGATGACGATGGCGGCCTTGTCGGCCTTCAGCCGGGCGATGCCGTAGCCGGCGGGCACGCCAACGAGAAGGGCGAGAAGGGTCGCCATGCCGGTGACGAGAACCGAGTTCCAGAAATAAAGGAGGAAGTCGTTCTCCTGGAAGATCTTGGCGTAATTGCCCCAGGCGATGCGCTCGGGAATCAGGACCGGCGGATAGGCGCCGTTGTCGATCTCGAATTTGAGCGAAAGCGACAGCATCCAGACGAAGAAGAAGACGGCGGGCGAGACGAGGACGAGGCCAAGAAAGAAGAGGCCGATCCGGTCGAACTGGCGGCGAAGCGTCATGAGGGTCCTCCGAGCGTCTATCACTACCTCCGGGAGGAGGGTGTTCGAGGGGGTTTCGTCAGTCGTTGCTGCGCGAAGCGCAGTGGATGCTGGGGGCCGAGGCCAAGCATTCGGGACAGTCCGAAGGACGGGCGAGATATTAGGCTCGCCCTGGCCAGTGGAAAGACCCGACCAGCCGACCCTGCGAGGTGTTGATCGGCGCTCTTAATCGTTCCACTTCGCGCGCTGCTTCAGGTGAAGCATGACGAGCGACAGTGCGATGATGACGGCGAAGAAGACGACGGCGATGGCCGAGCCGTAGCCGATGTCGTAATAGGAAAAGGCGACGTTGTAGAGATAGATGTTGATCGTCTCCGACGCCGTGCCCGGCCCACCCTGGGTCATCGCATAGATGATGTCGAAGCTCTTCAGCGCGTCGATCGAGCGGATGATGACGGCGACCATCATGAAGGGCGCGATCAGAGGCAAGGTGATATAGCGGAACTTCTGCCAGCCATTGGCCCCGTCGATCTCGGCGCCCTCATAGGGCTCGCGCGGCAAGGAAGCGAGGCCGCCCAGCACGATCAGCATGACGAGCGGCGTCCATTGCCAGGTTTCCACCAGAACCAGCGAGGGAATGACGGTGGACTGATCGTAGATCCAGGACTGCTCGGGCAGGCCGACCACCGACAGGAGATAGTTGAGAACGCCGAGCGAAGGGTTGAACATCATGGTCCAGACCAGCGCGATGGCGACCGGGGTTGCCATCATCGGCATGACGAAGATGGCGCGCAGCACGCCGCGCAGCGGCATCTTGGAATCGAACAGGACGGCCGCGAAGGTGCCGAGCACCAGCGGCGCGACCACCGAGAGGATCGTGTAGAACAAGGTGTGCCCCATCGACTCCCAGAAGCGGGTGTCGGTGAGAAGCCGGGCATAGTTCTCCAGGCCCACGAAGGCGGTGTCGCCGCCGAGCCGCCAGGAATGGGCGCTCATCCAGGCCGTGAAGACCCAAGGGAAGACGATCACCGCGCAGGTGACGGCGAGCGCGGGAATGACGAAGGGCCAGTAGAAGGGGCGAAGGCGCTTGCGCTTTCGCGGGGCGGCCGCAGCCGCCTCCGTCTCGTCGGCTCGGGAGATCACGGCGCTCATCAGGCCTCGCTTCGCTCCAGGATCGGCTTGAACTGCTCGGTGGCTTTCTTCAGCTCGGCCGCCGGGTCGCCGCCGCCCAGAAGATTGGTGAGGGCGACGCCGTAGATGTCGCGGAACTCGGTGATCGGGATGATCACCGGCAGCGCGATCTGGCTGACCTTGGCGGAGGCGGCGATCGCATCGGCCCATTCGGCCGGCATGGTCACGCCCTTGCGCACCTCGGGGTCTTCCACGATCGATGTGCGGAAGGGCACGCCCGCGCCCGCCTGGAACAGGCGCGCGCCCATTTCCTTCGAGACGGCCCATTGGCAATAGAGATAGGCGGCTTCCTTCTTGGTGGAGGCCTCCGTCACCGCGATGCCGTCGCCGAGCGTCGGCGCGGCGGGACCGGCCGGGCCGGCGGGCACGACATGATAGCCGACCTTGCCGACGACGCGGGAAAGTTCCGGGTTCTCCAGCGGCGCGGCGAAGCCGCAGCCGTCGAACCACATGCCGACCTTGCCCTGGAGGAAGGCGGACTGGCATTCGGCCCAGTTGAAGCCGGTGACGCCGCGCGGCGCGCATTGCGTCATCAGATTCTGGTAGAGCTTGGCGGCCTCGACGCCCTTTTCGTCGTCGGCCAGGATCTTGCCGTCCGGCCCGATCGCCTGCTGGCCGAAGCCGAGCATGAGCGAGGTCCAGACCGGCGTGTTGGCGTTCTTCATGCCGCGCGCGACGAAGCCGGAGGTGCCGGCCGACTTGTCGGTGAGGGCTTTCGCTGCTTCCAGCATGGCTTCGAACGTCTCGGGGAAGGCGATGTTCTTGGCGCCGAAGAGTTCCTTGTTCCAGTAGACGATCCAATAGTCCACGGAGAAGGGCAGGGCGCGGATGCGGCCTTCGCGGTCCTTGGCATAGGACAGGCCGGCGGGGGCGAAGTCGCTTTCCTTGAGCGAGGCTTCGGTGAGCGTGGGGTCGGCCATGAAGGGCGAGAGATCGGCCAGCCAGCCGGCCTTCTCATATTGCCGCTTCTGGGCGTGGAAGCTGATATGGATGACGTCGAAGCTCGGCTTGCCGGAGGTCAGCTCGATCACCGCCTTCTGGCGCTGCTGCTGCTCGGGCGTGGCTTCCGCATTGACCTTGATGCCGGTCAGCGCCTCGAACTCGGCCTGATATTTGCGCAGGAGTTCGCCGCGCGGGTTCTTGGTGAGGTTCACTTCCAGCGTGGTGCCGGCGTGCTTCTTCCAGTCCACGCCAGCGGCGAAGCTCGGGCGGATGCCGCTGAGCGCGAAAGCGCCCGCGGCGGCGGTGCCGGCCAGGAACTGGCGGCGGGACAGGGCGATCGTGCGATGGGTCATGTGGTCTTCCTCCCCTTTGGTGGCTCCGGGCGGCGTCCTCCAACGACCTGTCCCGGCGCGCTCGTCCGTTTCAGACGGTGAGCGCCAATCGTCTGGCATTGTCGATATGGGCGGCGATCGCTTCCGTGGCGCGCGCCGGGTCGCGGCTTTCGATGGCGGCGATCACCTGGAGATGCTCGCGCATGACGGGCACGACGCGCCCGTCGATGCGATAGCGCTCCTGATGAATGAGGCGCAGTTTCACCGAGTTGACGCGGTAGGCCATGGCGATGATCGAATTGCCGAGCGCGTCGATGAACGTGTCGTGCAGCCGCCAGTCGATCGCCTGCGCCCTGGCCTCTTCCTCTTCCGTCAGCTTGCGCGACAGCGCCAGCGCCAGCATCGCCTCGTGCTCGGCGCGCAGGGCGGCGATCGTGGCGTCGCTCGCTTGAACCGTGAAGACGCCGATCGCCTCCTTTTCCAGAAACAGGCGGAACTGAAAGGCCTCGCGGATGAGGTTCAGGTCCACATGGGCGATCTGGATGCCGCGCTGGGGCACGGTGACGAGAAGGCCTTCGGATTCGAGGCGCGGAATGATCTCGCGGATGGCGCCGAGCGGCAGGCCGGTGCGGGCGACGAGCTGGCGCTGCGAGACGAACTCGCCGGGCAAGAAATCCCGCGCCATCAGCTTTTCGATGATGCTCTCGTAAGCCCGCTCGCGCAGCTTGAGAGCATCCCCGCCTCGACCCTTTCCGACATCGGCGTCCACGCGTCGGCGCTCCGTCAGGCCGCTTGGGACGCGTTGAGCGCGTCGTAGATCGCGCCGAGGCGCGCCGCGCCTTCCGCAGGCGTCGAGACGAGCGGCGCGCGCACCCGCGCGAAGCCAGCCTCGCCCGTGCGATGGGCGACCAGCGCCTTGACCGCCGGCGTCACCGGGAAGGTCAGCACCGCGTCCACCAGCTCATGCACACCCTTGTCGTCGCGCCCTTCGCGGATCATCGGCAGAAGCCGCTCGGGCAGGAGATTGGCCATGCCGGAGATCGCGCCTTGTGCGCCGAGCCGCACGCCAGCCGCCAAGCTCCGCTCGTCGCCGATCAGGATGGCGATGTCCTTGTGCTCGGCCAGAAGCCGCTCGGTATAGGGCCAGTTGCCCGAGGAATCCTTGACGCCCGCGATGGCCTTCGGGAAGGCCGCGCGAATGCGCCCGATCAGCGGGACGGAGAGTTCCACCGCCGTGACCGAGGGGATGTTGTAGAGGATGATGCCGCGCGCCTTGGCTCCCAGCGCGCCCAGCACTTGGTTGAACCAAGCGAAGACGCCGTCTTCCGACACGTTCTTGAAATAGGAGGGCGGGGCGAGAAGCACGCCGCGCGCGCCGGCCTCCAGAAGCTCGGCCGCCTGTTCGGTCGCGTCGCCGGCCGCATTGGCCATGACGCAGCCGATCGTCTGTGCGGGCGCGATGCCGGCTTCACGGAAGGCGCGGATGAGGCTGGTGCGCTCCGTGCGCGAGACCGACGAGCCCTCGCCCGTGGTGCCGAACAGCGTGACGCTGGAACAGCCCTGATCGAGACACCAGCGCGCGTGACGCGCCATGGCGCCGCTGTCAATCGAACCGCTCTCGCCCAACACCGTCACCAGCGCTGCCGACAAACCAAAACCCTGATCGCCCACGAAATCCTCCCGCGTTTCCTAACTGCTAACTGACATGTCAGTATCATGTCAATGTGCGGTCGGCGGAGAGTTGTTAATTTTCTGTTTCACGTGAAACAGCGCTTGGGGGCGATCAGGCTGTGCGGGCAAGTCGCCGGGCGGGCAGGGTCATCATCACGACGCTGGCGATGACGAAGACGAGCCCGACCCAGGCGCTGGGCTGCGGCACCTCGCCGAGGAACACCATGGCGATGCCGACGCCGATGGGAACGCGCAGGTAGGCCTGCGCCGTGGTGCCGATCGAGCCGATGCGCGACAGGAGATTGAAATAGAGAACGAAGGCGAGCGCGGTGGAAAAGACCGAGAGCGCCAGCAGCGCCAGGATGGAGCTTTGCGAGGGCGCGAGCGTCCACGGGTGGTCGAGCACGAGGCTGAAAGGCAGGAGCACGATCCCGCCCCAGAGGAGAGAGCCCGCCGCCGGCATCATCGGGTCGAGATCGCGGAACGTGCGCCCGAAGGTGACGGCCGCGCCATAGGCGACGGCGGCGAACACGATGGCGCCTTGCGCCAGAAGCGCCTCGTTCAACCCGCCGAGCGCGGACGGGCCGATCACCAGGCAAATGCCGAGAAGCCCCAACAGGACGCCGACGAGCTTACGACCCGTCACAGCCTCGTGCCGCGTGACGAGCGCGTTGATCAGAAAGGCGAAGACGGGCGTCAGCGAGTTCAGGATCGTGACGAGCCCGGCATCCACGTATTGCGAACCCCAGGCGACGAGCGTGAAGGGCACGACTGTGTTGAGCCCCGCCTGGATCAGAAAGCGCTTGGTGTTGCGCCGGTCGGTCGGCAGGCGAAGGCCGCGAAGGCGCAGGATGACCAGAAGCAGGCTACCGGCGATCAGCGTGCGCACCGCGATCAGCGTCACCGGGGGAATGGTGGCGACACCGAGCTTGATGAAGGAATAGGACGCGCCCCAGAGCGTCGCCAGCGACAGCAGCATCAGGAGGCTGACGGCAAGGCGAGGCTGGGTATCCGTCATATCAGGCTCTTTCGGGCATCGGGCGGGAGCGTGCGGGCGGGTCGATCCCGCGCGCCCCGCTCTTGGCCCGAAGGCCTTCGAAATAGCAAGCTGCCCCTATCGCCTCCGCCGGCGCGGCCTCACGCCTGCCCGTGGCCGAGGAAGCGCTGAAGCTCGGGCGTCTTGGGGTTGCCGAACAGCTCTTCCGGCGGGCCGATCTCGTGGACGCGGCCCTCATGCATGAAGACGACGCGCGAGGCGACCTCGCGGGCGAACTTCATCTCGTGCGTCACCATCATCAGCGTCATGCCCTCGGCGGCGAGTTCGCGCACCACGGCCAGAACCTCGGCCACGAGTTCGGGGTCGAGCGCCGAGGTGATCTCGTCGCACAGAAGCGCGATCGGCTGCATGGCGAGCGCGCGGGCGATGGCGACGCGCTGCTGCTGGCCGCCCGAGAGCTCGTCGGGATAGGCGTCGAACTTGTGCCCCAGCCCGACCCGCTCCAGCTGCCGGCGCGCCATGGCCTCCGCCTCGGCCTTGGGCACCTTCTTCACTACGGTCTGGCTCAGCATCACGTTGCGTCCGGCCGTGAGATGGGGAAACAGGTTGAACTGCTGGAAGATCATGCCGACCTTCAGCCGCAGCGCCTTCAGATGCGTTTCGTCGGGCAGAAGCTGCGCGCCGGCGACCAGGATCGAGCCGCCGTCGATCGATTCCAGCCCGTTGATGCAGCGAAGCAAGGTGGACTTGCCCGAGCCGCTCTTGCCGATGATGGCGATGACCTCGCCGGGCGCGACGTCGAGATTGATGCCTTTCAGGACCTCGTTCGAGCCGAAGCGCTTTTTGACCTCAGTGACCGCGATGAGCGACATTGAGCTTCCTTTCGAGGATCTGCGAGGACTTGGAGAGCGGCCAGCACAGCGCGAAATAGATGAGCGCGACGAGGCCATAGACGGTGAAGGGCTGGAACGTGGCGTTGGTGACCACCGTCCCGGCCTTGGAGAGTTCGGTGAAGCCGATGATGGAGGTGAGCGCCGTGCCCTTCACCACCTGCACCGAGAAGCCGACGGTGGGCGGCACGGCGACCCGGAGCGCCTGGGGCAGGATGACATGGCGCATCTGCTGGAGCCGGCCCATGCCGAGGCTGGCGGAGGCCTCCCACTGGCCCTTGGAGACCGATTCCACGCAGCCGCGCCAGATTTCGGCCAGGAACGCCGCGCTCCAGAGCGTCAGCGCCGAGCCGGCGGCGAGCCAGGCCGGCACGTTCACGCCGAACAGGCCGAGCCCGAAGAAGATCAGGAAGAGCTGCATCAGGAGCGGCGTGCCCTGGAGAAGCTCGATATAGGCCTTGGCCGCGCGCTGGATGGCCTTGCGCGGCGAGATGCGCCCGAACAGGACGAGAAGGCCGACAAGGCCGCCGCCCGCGAAGGACACAAGCGAGAGAACCACCGTCCAGCGCGCCGCCAGAAGCAGGTTGCGCAGGATGTCCCAGGTCGAGAACTCGATCATGCGGGCCTCCGCTTGGGGAAGAGGGCCGAGCCGAGAAGCCCCATGGCGCGGCGCACGAGAATGGCCAGCGCGAGATAGATGATGGTGGAGACGAGATAGGTCTCGAAGGCTCGGAAATTGCGCGACTGGATGAAATTGGCGACGAAGGTCAGATCCTCGACCGCGATCTGCGAGACCACGGCCGAGCCGAGCATCACGATCACCACCTGCGAGGAGAGCGCCGGCCAGATGCGCTGGAGCGAGGGCACGAGCACGACATGGCGGAACGTTTCCCAGCGCGTCATGGCGAGGCTCGCGCCCGCCTCGTACTGGCCCTTGGGCGTCGCCTCGATGCCGGCGCGGATGATCTCGCAGGCATAGGCGCCGAGATTGATCGTCATGGCGAGATAGGCCGCGCTCATCTCGTCCATCTGGATGCCGAGGCCCGGCAGGCCGAAGAAGATGAAGAAGAGCTGGATCAGGAAGGGCGTGTTGCGGATCATCTCGACATAGGCCGAGACCGGCCAGCGCAGCGCCTTGGGCCCGAGCGCGCGGACCCAGGCGCAGGCGATGCCGACGAGAATGCCCAGCGTGCCGCCCACTAAGATGAGCTGAAGCGTGACCCGCACGCCGTTGAGAAGCGCCGGCGCGTAAGGGGCCAGCCAGGAAAAGTCGAACTGATAGGGCATGAGGCCGGGCCTCTGGAAGCTGAACGAGACAGGAAGCTGAACGAGAACGGCAAAGGCGACCCGCCACGAAGAGCGGATCGCCTTTCGGGTCGGTGTCGGATTACAGGCCGGCCGGCAGGTCGGTCTTCAGCCACTTCTGGGCGATGGCGTTCAGCGCGCCGTCCTTCTTGGCCTCGGCGATGATGGCGTCCACCTTGGCCTTCAGCGCGTCGGCGCCCTTGGGCAGGCCGATATAGCAAGGCGAATCCTTGATCAGGAACTTCAGCTCCGGGCGCTTGGGCGGGTTGCGCTCGATGATCGCGGCGGCGACCACGTTGCCCGTGGCGACCAGCGGCACTTGGCCCGACAGGAAGGCCGAGATCGTGCCGTTATTGTCCTCATAGCGCTTGATGGTGGCGTCGGAGGGCGCGACCTTGGTCAGCTCCAGATCCTCGACCGAGCCGCGCGTGACGCCGATGGTCTTGCCGGCCAGTTCCGCTGCGTCCTTCACCTGGATGTCGGCCGGGCCGAACACGCCGTTGTAGAAGGGGGCGTAGGCGGTGGAGAAGTCGATCACCTTCTCGCGGTCCGGGTTCTTGCCGAGCGAGGAAATCACCAGATCGACCTTGCCCGTCTGGAGGAAGGGCACGCGATTGGCCGAGGTGACGGGCGTCAGCTCGAGCTTCACACCCATCTTCTCGGCGATGAGCTTGGCGACATCGATGTCGTAGCCCTGCGGGGTCATGTCGGTGCCGACCGAGCCGAAGGGCGGGAAGTCCTGCGGCACGGCGACCCGCAGCGTGCCACGGCTTTCGATATCGGACAGGGCATCGGCCGAGGCCGGCAGGGCCAGCGAGACGAGCCCGGCGAGCGCGAGGCCGGCGGCGAGAAGCGAGCGACGATGGATCATGAGGCAGGGTCCTTCAGAGTGTAGAAAAAGCGGGTGAGGCGAGGGCGCCCGTGGGGTCGAGCGAGCGCCGGAGATCGGCGAGAGGGTCGGCCGCGATGTCGAGATCGAGGCCGGCTTCCACCTCGTCGAGATGCCGGATGGCGAGGTCGGACGCGGCCAGCCGGTCGCCGCGCGCCAGCGCCTCGACGATGCGGCAATGGCCGAGATGCGATTCCTCGGCATGGGTCGTGGACTGGTAGAGCATGGAGATCAGGATCGTGCGGGCCGTGAGGTCGCGCAGGATTTCGCTGAGGACCGGATTGGCCACGATATCGCCAAGCCGGATGTGGAAGTCGCCCATCAGGCAGACGAGGCGGGGATGATCGCCCGCCGCCATGGCGGCGCGCTCGTCGCTCAGATGCGTCTGGAGGAGCGCCAGATGCTCGGGCTCCAGCGCCGGCATGATGCGCATCATGCCGGCCTCCACGGCGCGGCGCGCCTCGAAGACGCGCTTGGCCTCGGTCGACGAGGGCTCCACCACGAACCAGCCCCGGCGCGAGCGCACCTCCACGATATGGCGCGAGGCCAGCCGCATCAGCGCCTCGCGCACGAGGGTGCGCGACACGTTGAACAGGCTCGCCAGTTCCCCTTCGCCCAGCCGCGCGCCGGGGCGCAGACGGCGCGCCAGGATCGAGCGCAGAATCACGGCGTCGATGGCGGCGGAGGGGGACGGGAGAGAGGGGCGATCTTGCATACAAGACTGAAGTGCAAGCTCCGTGCCAAACACTCACGCCTTGCGGCACAGGAGCTGTCCACCATGGATGGATGTTTGGATGCCTATTTCGCGGGCTTTTTGTGCGCTGCGTCATCACCTATTGCGGCCCAGCAAAGGAAGCGCGGCGACGCGAGCCCTTCTCAAACGGCGCGCGCTGCATAGGATGCGCGCACGAAAGCGAGGGAGCATGGGCATGATGGACGGGACCGAAGGCGTCGAGGGTGAGGATGCCTTGCGGCCGGAGATTGCGGTGGAGGCGCGCGAAAGCCTCACCTACGCCTCGTTCCAGAACGCCGTGCCTCTTCTCTCAAGCCTCGCGCTCCACCATCCCGGCCCCGAGACGCTGGACGGGCTGCGGCTGGAGCTGTCCTCCGTGCCGCCGTTCCTGCGGCCGAAGAACTGGGCGATCGATCGTCTCGGGCCGGGCGAGACGCTGGCGCTCGGCGACCGGCGCGTGGAACTGGACGCCGCCTATCTCGCGGGGCTGAACGAGGCCGAGCGCGGCGAGCTTCGCTTTCGCTTAACGCGCGGCGATGAGATGCTGGCCGAGACGGTCCGGCCCATCCGGCTTCTGGCGCGCGACGAATGGGGCGGGGCGGGCGACATGGCCCAGCTTCTGCCCGCCTTCGTCATGCCGAACGATCCGGCCACCGCGAAGATTTTGCGCGCGGCGGCCGATATGCTGGTGGC
Organism: Aureimonas ureilytica; assembly: GCF_001475935.1. Classification (GTDB taxonomy): domain Bacteria; phylum Pseudomonadota; class Alphaproteobacteria; order Rhizobiales; family Rhizobiaceae; genus Aureimonas; species Aureimonas ureilytica_A. Next base: position 57,037 of record NZ_LDQA01000047.1, on the reverse strand, counting down.
GCACGGCCATTCCGGCGCGATGGACGGCTATCAAAGCGGCGATGTCAGGCGCGCCTATATGCTGGCCGCCGCGCTCTACACGAGCGTCGCCGGGCTTGGGCTGCATTATGCCGAGCCGCCCGCGAGCTTCGAGCAGCGCGGACAAAAGATCCGCCGCCCGGCGAGCGCCCTGAGCGACGGGCTCGCCACCTGCCTCGACACGAGTCTGCTTCTGGCCGCCGCGCTGGAGGCGGCGGGGCTGAACGCCGTGGTCGTCTTCGTTTCGGGCCATGCGGCCGTCGGCGTCTGGCTCTCCAAGCGCACCCTGCCGCGCGCGGTGGAGACGGACGCCATGGAACTGCGCAAGGCGCTGGCCGGGCGCGAGCTTCTGGTGTTCGAGACGACGGGCGTGACCTTTCGGCCGGCCATGGGCTTCGAGCAGGCCTGTCGCGACGGCGCGGCGCTTCTGGCCGAGGGCGCGCGCCGCGCCTTTGTCTGCGCGGTGGATGTGGCGCGCTCGCGCAGCGGCGGCATCCAGCCGCTCGCCTCGCACGACCCCGCCGCACCGGGCGAGGCGGAACCAAGCGCCGAGCCCGCCGCGCCGGCCCTGCCCGCCATGCCCGATTTCGGTGCGATGCCGGCGGAAAGCGTCGAGGACAAGCCGACGACGCCGGGCGGGCGCATCGATCGCTGGCAGCGCAAGCTCCTCGATCTCTCCCTGCGCAACAAGCTCCTGAATTTCAGCCAGACCGGCTCGACCGTGCCCTTCCTCTGCCCGGACGCCGCCGCGCTGGAGGATCGGCTGGCGGCGGGCGGGGCCATGCGCCTCGTCTCCATTCCCGAGCAGAATCCTGTCGGCGAGCGCGACGAGACGCTGTTTCGCGAAACGCGCGGCGAGGACTTGCAGGCGCGCTTTGCGGCCGACGCCTTGGCGCGCGGCGAACTGGCCTCCACCCTCGACCAGAAGACCTTGGAAGCGCGGCTCACCGCGCTGTTTCGCCAGTCGCGCAGCGACATGGCCGAGGGCGGCACCAACACGCTCTATATCGCGGTCGGCTTCCTGCGCTGGAAGAAGAAGCCCGAGGACGAGCGCGTCTACCGCGCGCCGCTTCTGCTTCTGCCGGCCAAGCTGGAGCGCCGCAGCGCCTCCTCGCCCTTCCGCCTCGTGCATCACGAGGACGATATCCGCTTCAACGCGACGCTGCTCCAGTTTCTGGAGCGCGATTTCGGCCTGAAAGTGCCTTCGCTCCAAGGCGAGCTGCCCACTGATGAGACCGGTATCGACGTGGCGGACGTCTTGTCGCGGATGCGTCAGGCGGTGCGCGACGTGCCGGGCTTCGAGGTGGTGGACGAGACGGCGCTCGGCACCTTCTCCTTCGCCAAATATCTGATGTGGAAGGACCTGACGGAGCGCACCGACGCGCTGCGCCAGAACCGCGTCGTGCGCCATCTCATCGACACGCCCGAAGAGGCCTTCGCCGACCCCGTGCCCTTCCGCGAGGCGCGCGAGATCGACCGGGCCTATGCCCCGGCCGACATCGTGACGCCGCTGCCGGCCGATTCCTCGCAGATCGTCGCGACGCTGGCGGCGGCCGAGGGCAAGGATTTCGTGGTGATCGGCCCGCCGGGCACGGGCAAGAGCCAGACCATCGCCAACATGATCGCCCATTGCCTCGCGCATCGGCGCACGGTCCTGTTCGTCGCGGAGAAGACCGCCGCGCTCGATGTCGTGTATCGCCGCCTGCGCGAGCATGGGCTCGGCGAGCATTGTCTGGAGCTTCATTCCTCCAAGGCCGACCGGCGGCACTTCCTCAGCCAATTGCGCAGCGCCTGGGAAAGCGGCGCGGCGCGAAGCGGGGATTGGGTGGAGCTGAACGGCCGGCTCAAGGTGCAGCGCGACGCGCTGAACAGCTATGCCGAGGCGCTGCACCGCGAGGCGCGCTGCGGCTGGACGCCCTATCGCGCCATGGGCGTGACGCTGCGCGGGGCCGAGCAGCACGCGCCCGCACTTTCCTGGCCCGCCTTGGACCAGCATGAGGCCGCTCATTACGCCGCGCTCGAAGACCTCGCCGAGGGGCTGGGCCGCACCATCGCCGCCGTCGAAGCGCGCCCGAGCCTCGCGCTGGTGGATGTGGACGAATGGACCTCCGCCTGGGCCGAGCGCCTCCTGGCGCAGGCGCGCGCCGCACGCGAGGCGGCCGAGGCGCTGGCGCAGGCCGCCACGGCGCTTCGCGCCCGCATCGGCATGGCCCCGGCCGGATCCTTCAGCGTTCCCGACGCACGCCGCCTCGCCGCGCTGGCGGCCGCTCTGAAGCCGGGCGAGGGCGCGCTCGCCTTCGACCCCGGCTTTGCGGAGCTGCGCGAGAACTTCGGCGCGCTGGAAGCCGCCGTCTCGGCCTTCCGCACGGAAGAATCGCGCCTCTCGGCCACCTATGAGCGCGAGGAGATGGCGCGCATTCCGGTGGAGGATCTCGACCGCCGTCTGCGCGAGGCCGGGGCCAGCTTCTGGCCCTTCTCCTGGTTCAAGCGGCGCGGCGTCGCCAAGCTGCTCCAGACCTATGCCCGCTCGGGCACGGCCGTTCCGGCGAGTGACCTGCCGATCCTGCGCCGGATGCAGGCCGTCGCGGCCCAAGTGCGGGCGAGCCCGCTCGCCGGGCGGCTCAAGGGCTTTGCCGGGATCGACAGCGACCTTCCGCGCCTGTCCGCCAGCCTCGTCTCGGCCGAGCAACTGCGCGCCGCCGTGATGCGTCTGGGCGAGCCGACGGGGGAAACGGGTGCCATCGTCGCCGCTCTCCTGCGCGCGCTGCCGGAGCTGACCGAGACGAGCCCGCTCAGCGAGGCCGCCCGCGCCTTTGAAGAGGCCGAGGCGGGCTGGCTGGAGGCCGAGCGCCAATGGCGCGAGGTCAGCGGCGGCGTGCCGCTCGGCGCGGCGCAAGGCGAAACGCTGGACAGCGTGTCCGCCGCGCTCGCCGATCTGGGTGCCAGCGCGGGCCTCCTGCGCGACTGGACGTCCTGGTGCGCCATTCGCCGCCGCGCGCTGGCCGAGGGGTTGGCTCCACTCGTGGCCGATCTGGAAAGCGGCGCGGTGCGGCCGGGCGAAGCGCGCGCCGCCTTCGCGCTCGCCTATGCCCGCTGGTGGCTGCCGCTCGCCATCGACGCTGACCCGCGCCTTCGCGATTTCCGCCGCTTCAGCCATGAGCACGCGATCGACGATTTCCGCAAGCTGGACGATCTCGTGCGCAAGGCGGCCTCGCAGCGCATCCGCGAGGCGCTGGCCCACGGCCTGCCCGATCCGCAATCGGTGCCGCGCAAGTCCGAACTCGGCCTCCTGCGCCATCAGATGGAGCTGAAGCGCCCCAGCCGCTCGATCCGCGAGATGATCGGCGCCATGCCCGAAAGCTTCGCGCGTCTTGCGCCTTGCGTTCTCATGTCGCCGCTCTCGATCGCGCAATATCTCCCGCCCGATCAAGCCTTGTTCGATGTCGTGATCTTCGACGAGGCCTCGCAGATCACGACATGGGATGCGGTCGGCGCGGTGGCGCGCGGCCGGCAGACCATCATCGTGGGCGATCCCAAGCAGCTGCCGCCGACCAATTTCTTCGGCCGCACCGAGACGGAGGACGAAGCGCCCGAGTTCGAGCGCGATCTGGAAAGCATTCTGGACGAGGCCAAGGCCTCCGGCCTGCCGGTGCACGATCTGCGCTGGCACTATCGCTCGCGCCATGAATCGCTGATCGCCTTCTCCAACCATCATTATTACGACAACCGGCTGATCACCTTCCCCTCGCCGGTGACGCAGGACCGCGCCGTATCGCTGCGTCATCTGCCCGATGCCGTCTACGACCGGGGCAAGAGCCGCACCAATCCGGCCGAGGCGCGCGCCATCGCGAAGGATGTGGCGAACCGTCTGCGCGCCGCGCTGGGCCTGCCGGAGGCCCAGCGGCCGACGCTCGGAATCATCACCTTCAACAGCCAGCAGCAGGGCCTGATTCAGGATCTCCTCGATCAGGAGCGGCGCGACGATCCCGTGCTCGAATGGTTCTTCGAGGATGAGCGGCTGGAGCCGGTCTTCGTCAAGAATCTGGAAAACGTGCAGGGCGACGAGCGCGACGTGATCCTCTTCTCCATGACCTTCGGCAAGGACGCGGCCGGCAAGCTCGCGATGGATTTCGGCGCGCTGAACCGGGAGGGCGGCGAGCGGCGCTTGAACGTGGCGGTGACGCGCGCCCGGCAGGAATTGCAGATCGTCTCCTCGATCAAGGCCGAATCGATCGACCTGTCGCGCTCCAAGGCGGCGGGCGTGCGCCATCTCAAGACCTTCCTCGACTATGCCGACCGGGGCGCGGTGGCGCTGCCCGCCACGGATCAGGGCTCGCTCGGCGGCGTCGAATCGCCCTTCGAGGCGGCGGTGGCCGAGGCGCTCTCGCGGCGCGGCTGGCAGATGGTGACGCAGGTCGGCGTGTCCGGCTTCCGCGTCGATCTCGCCATCCGTCATCCTGACCATGCCGGCGCGTTTCTGGCGGGCGTCGAGTGCGACGGGGCGACCTATCACCGCTCGGCCACGGCCCGCGACCGCGACAAGGTGCGCGAGCAGGTGCTGCGGGGCCTGGGCTGGAATATCCTGCGCGTCTGGTCCACCGACTGGTGGTTCGACCCGATGGGCGCGACCGTGCGGCTCGATCAAGCGCTGAAGGGGCTGGTGGCCGAAAGCCGCGCGCGGGACACGGCGGAGCGGGAGGCGAGCAAGGGGGAGGCGGCCGGCGCGCCCGCCTGAGCGGGGCCTCTCGCAGGAGCCGCCTGCGGAGGGCAACGGCTTATCTCGCTCGCCGCACTCCGATCGAGCAGGGCGTTGCCGCCCTTCTCGCGCCTGTTCTCGCCGCTCGAAGAGAGTCACGTCGCTGGCTGCGAAGCCTCCCGTCTGAAGGGCAGCGGCCGGTGGCTTCGTAAGGCCAACCTGCATTTTGCCGACGAAATCGGTTGCCGGCTCCGGGCTGTCGCCTAGCTCTGTGTTTCCCCGTGGCTGCGGCCACGCTTTTCAGGGAGTCGTCATGCGAGTTCGCGTCCTTACCGTCTGCCTTGCCGCCACAATCGGAACCATGGGCACGGCTTTTGCCGCCGAAACGCTGCCCATGCGCAAGGCCGGCCTGTGGGAAACCAAGACCCAGTCGCCGGATGGCAACGTCACCGTTCGCCAGTGCATTGACGAGAAGACCGACCAATTGGCGCAGGGCGCGTTCGGCGCGTCGCAGAACTGCTCCAAGCGCTCGCTGGTGAAGACGGATACGGGCTACGAGTCCGAGAGCGAGTGCAAGATCGGCACGATCTCGGCCACGGGCAAAGCCCTCATCTCCGGCGATTTCGACAGCAAGATTCACATGAAGGTGGATACGACGCTGACCGGCGTGCCCGACATGAAGGAGCCGGTTCGGCGCCAGATGGAGATCGACGCCACCTATGTCGGCCCCTGCATCGCCGGCCAGAGCCCGGGCGACATCATCATGCCCGACGGCAAGATCGTGAAAATGCCGACCGCGCCCAAGCCATAAAAGGCGCGCGCTCCGGCCCACCTCATCAAACGCGTGGGTCAATGCCCGGCCGTGGCGTGTGCCACGTCGCCGGGCGTTCGTTGTCTCAGGCCTCGAACTCGTGCGCGGCCGCGCGAGCCATCTCCGCGAAGTTCATGGCAAGGCGCGAGGGGCGTTGCCGGGGATAGGCGACGGCGAGTTCCACGTGCGGCACGGGGGCTTTCAAGTCGCGATAGGCGACGCCCGCGATGCTGAGCTGGCGCAGCGCATCCGGCACCAGCGAGAAGCCGAGTTCGGCCGAGACCAGCGACAGGACGGAGGCGATCTGCGGCGCGGACTGGCCGATACCAGGCTCGAAGCCCGCCGCGCGGCAGGCCTCGATCGCCGCATCGTGCAGGCTGGTGCCGACGCGGCGCGGGGTGAGGAGAAGCGGCTCCTCGCGCAGGAGGCGCAAATCCAGCGGCGCGCTGCCGCTCGCGGCCGGATGGCCCGCCGGCACGGCCGCCACCAAATGCTCGCGCACCAGAGCGAAGGCCTGGATGGTGCTCGCCTCCGACAGGGAGGGCCGCAGGATCGCGGCATCCAATCGGTCCTCCTCCAGCCCACCCAAAAGCACGGCAGAATTGGCCTCCTCCAAGGTCAGTTCGACATCGGGAAAGCGCCGGCGAAAGGCGCGGATGCTGGCGCCGAGCACGGGATGAAGAACCGAGGTGCCGGTGAAGCCGAGCCGCAAGACGCCGGTTTCACCCCGCTCGGCCCTTCGCGCGGCCTCCGCCGCTTCCAGCGCGCGCTGAGGGATCGGGCGCACCCGCTCAAGGAAGGCTCGGCCCGCCTCTGTCAACTCGGCTCCATGCGGCACCCGGTGAAACAGGCGCGTGCCGATCTCCGTCTCCAGGTCCCGGATCTGAAGGCTGAGCGGCGGCTGGCCGATGCCGAGCCGCGCGGCGGCGCGGGTGAAGTTCCCTTCTTCGGCGACGGCCAGGAAATATCGGATGTGGCGAAGCTCCATGCCATTTGCATAAGCTATCGCATTTGCCATTTCCATATATTGGACCGATGGGGAGGGGGAACCGTATATGCCGGGCACTCCCAGACGAGGTTCGCCCATCATGGCTTCATTACTCGCCGCCTCAGGCTTTGCCGACCTGTCCGCGCCCTCTGGTTTCGTCAGCCATGGCACGCCGGAATATCGAAAGGCGGGCGCGGCGCTCTTTCTTTTGGGGTTCGCCAGCTTCTCGCTGATCTATTGCGTCCAGCCGCTGCTACCGGCCTTCGCCGAGAGCTTCGGCCTGACACCGGCCGAGAGCGCGCTCGCCCTGTCGCTGACGACGGGCTTTCTCGCGATCTCGATTCTTCTGGCGGGAGCCTTCTCGCAGGCGCTCGGCCGGCGCGGGCTCATGTTCGTGTCCATGGCCTTGGCTGCCGTCCTGAACCTTGCCGCTGCGCTCAGTCCCAACTGGCACGGGCTGCTGCTGGCCCGCGCGGCGGAAGGCTTCGTGCTCGGCGGCGTTCCGGCCGTCGCCATGGCCTGGCTCGCGGAAGAGATCGACCCGCGCCATCTCGGCCGCACCATGGGCCTCTATGTCGCCGGCACGGCCTTCGGCGCGATGATCGGCCGGGTGGGGCTGGGCGTCGCGACCGAATTCGTGTCCTGGCGCCTCGCCATGGGCGTTCTCGGCGCGCTGTGTCTTATGGCGGCACTCGGCTTTCTGGCGCTTCTACCGCCCTCGCGCCATTTCGAAGCCCGGCGCGGCGTCAATGCGCGCTTTCATCTGGCGGCCTGGGGCCGGCATCTCGCCAATCCCGGCTTGCTGCGCATCTATGCGATCGGTTTTCTCCTTACGAGCATCTTCGTCACGCTCTTCAACTACTCGACCTTCCGCCTGATGGGCGCGCCCTATGGGCTGGGGCAGACAGAGGTCAGCCTGATCTTTTTGGCCTACGGGTTCGGCATCGTCTCGTCCTCGCTGGCGGGCCGGCTGTCGGATCGCTTCGGGCGCGGGCCGCTGCTTCTCGCGGGTTTCCTCCTGATGCTGGCCGGCGTCGCGCTGACACTGCTCGCCTCACTCGTCGCGATCGGGCTCGGTATCGCGCTGGTCACGACCGGCTTCTTCATCGGCCATTCCGTCGCCAGCGGATCGGTCGGCGCGCTGGCGCGGGGCGACAAGGGCCATGCGACCTCGCTCTATCTCCTCATCTATTATCTGGGTGCCAGCGTCACCGGCTGGGCCGGCGGCTGGGTCTGGCAGCATGGCGGCTGGCCCGCCATCGGCGCGATGACGGCGGGTTTCGCCCTGGCCGGCGCACTCCTGGCTGCGACCTTTCTCCGGCAGCGGAGCGCCTAACGGCTTGGGATCGCAAGGGGACTCGCCTTTTGCTCGGTCTGCGATATGATTTTGACCGTCAGGACATGCCCAGCTCGCAAAACACCTGTTTGGCGAGGCGTCTTCGATTTTTTCATAAAAGCGACATGAGCCTCTTTGCAAAGCCGAAAAGGGCGTCTATATCACCACTCACCGACGGCGAGACGCCGACGGGACATGGCGCGGGGTGGAGCAGCCCGGTAGCTCGTCAGGCTCATAACCTGAAGGTCGCAAGTTCAAATCTTGCCCCCGCAACCATTGTATAGAACGGATAGCCGGAGGCTTTGGCCGAAGGTCTTGGCGCGGGGTGGAGCAGCCCGGTAGCTCGTCAGGCTCATAACCTGAAGGTCGCAAGTTCAAATCTTGCCCCCGCAACCAATCCGAACATACGAGACCAGATCACGAGCGTCACCCGCCCAGACCAGGCGGCTTTCTTATGTTCGCAAGTCTTGGTCAATGCGTCCCCGCAACCATTTCGACTTGCGATCGCCCCGCCCCTCCTCTGGCAGGCCTTTTGCTTTAGGATGATCTCGCGCGCCAGCGAACGTAGCACCATCGGCTCCCACCATCCGCTTGGCCTCCAAATCCTTCTGAATCGCCGCGTAGAGTTCGTCGATCTGGATGTGGTGGCGGGGCGTGTTCGGGTGCAGGAGGGAAGGCGACTCCTCGGCCTCTTGCAGGATTGCCTTCAGGTTCTTCTGACGCCGTTCCAGCCCAACCATCGTCTCATGGAGACGTTCGGCAGCACCACTTCCCAGAACGAGATTGAGCAGCGTGTCCCGCTCTCGGTCGATCTTCTTGATCTCCGCCTCGGCCGCATCCATCGACCCTCCATGAGCAGCCGGTTCATCTCGTGCGTGAACTCGTCGCAAAACTCCTTGCACAGCGCAGGGTCCATCAGCTGATGGCGCAGCGCGTTCAGCACCCGTGCTTCGAGTTGGTCGCGGCGGATCTTCTTTCAGTTGTCTCTGATGCCGTTGTTGCGTGCCATCGAGCAGCGACCAGATAGACCGAGATCATCGAATAACCGCCACCGCAGCACCCGAATCTGGTCAGGCCCGAGAAGAGGTATTGGGGATGCCGGCGTTCCCTGACATGGTTCGTGGTGTCGCCGTCCTCGCCGCGATTCCGTTTGGCCGCGCGCTGGCGTTCCTGCGCCATGGCCAGAGGGCGCCATTGAGGATGCGCAGTTCGGGAACGTCCTGCGTGATCCATTCCGGTTCCGGATTCATCCGCCCCTGGCGCTTGCCGGTGTCCCGCTTCGGATTGCCGTTGAAGGTGCTGGAGCCCCAGTCACCGCGGCCCGGTGTGAGGGTGCCGTCCTTGTTCAGCTCAAAGCGGCTTGCCGGGTTGGTTCTTTGGACGGTGCGGCTCCAACACCGCCCATGCCTCGTCCGATAGCCAAACCAAATCAGGCATGATCGCCTCCTATCCGGAAACTCAATTCCGGACGGGATCAATCGATCTTGGCAATATTTTGGATGCGTCTCGTACCTGTGTCGCCGACCCCACTCGGTCGATCCGTTCACCGCGTGAGATGCCGGCTTCCATTGAAGGAGATCGGACGCGCCGAGCCTTGAGCCACGCGTCCCGATGCGAAGACCGAATAAGGCAGGAGGTCTCTTTCGAGACCATCACCCCCCGATCATGGCCTTAGCCCGTCAGCGGCGCGCTGGTCCGTCGCCGTCGAGCGAATGCATACCGTCCGCAAATCGCGCGGCGAGCACGCCGAAGCGGCGCGCCAGAACGCCGGCCAAACGCCCCATATGCTGAGCCTGCATGCCACGCGCCTCGGCCATGATGTCGGCCTCCCGGCGAAAACTCGACGCTTCAAAGCTCTCACGCATCTCGGTCTCTTCGTACATTCTATTTCTGCTGCGATGCAGCATAGACCTCTCGCCTCCGGGCATCGAGAGGCGAGGCCGCTGTATTTTTACATAGCTGTCATTCGCGCAGCGCCAGCTTGGTTTGGCCATCCCATGAGACCCGTCCGTAACTTGTGGGAACGAATGAATCAAATGCATCGATGGTCGAAAAAATCGCGTTTGTCAGATGCATCGGCTCATTGGAGACTGACCGCACATCACGGAGGATTGATGTGTCTTTTCCGCGCCAGATTGCCCTCGTGGCGGGCGTTGCAAGCCTGCCAAACGCTGGTTTTCGCGTAGTCCCTCAGCTCGCCGACCAAGCCGCGCGCGCCGGGGTCGCCGACCTCGACGCCCAAAAAACCGGCGAGTCTCCTGCAGGACACAAGGGCGACGCCGATATCCGGCTCGTCATCGACGGCTGCTGCCAAGAGATGGGCGATGCCTTTCCGGGTCCAGACGGGGGCGCGCCGGTGCCGGGGCGTCTGGCGCCTTCCAACGCGGCCTCGCTCACGCGATGGGTCGCAGCATGAGCCCGGCCGAGACGACGATCGGCTTCGTCGGATTGGGCGCCATGGGGCGTCCGATGGCGGCTCATCTTATCGAAAATGGCTTCGTGGTGCAGGGCTTCGACATAAGCCAGGCGGCGCGCGACGCGCTCGAAACGGCAGGTGGCAAGCCCGTCTCTTCGGCCGCCGAGGCCGCGACAGGTGCCGACGCGCTCGTCCTGATGGTGGTCAACGCGGATCAGGCCCGCGCTATCTTGTTCGAGGCGGGCGCGCTGGATGCGTTGCGACCGGGCGGCACCGTGGTTCTGATGGCGACGTGCCCGCCCGGTGCCGTCGAATCCATGGCGGAGCGCGTCGTGGCGACAGGCCGCGGTTTCATCGATGCGCCCGTGTCCGGCGGCGTCGCAGGCGCGATGGCGGCAACGCTCACCATCATGGCGGCGGCACCCGCCGACACGCTCGCCGCGCTCCGACCCATGTTCGATGCGCTTGGTGGCAAGGTCGTGCATGTAGGAACCCGGCCAGGCCAAGGCGCGCTTGTCAAAGCCGTGAATCAGCTCTTGTGCGGGGTCCATATCGCGGCCGCTGCCGAGGCCTTGGCGCTGGCCGGCAAGGTCGGCGTCGATAGGGCCGTGATGCTCGACATCGTGTGTGGCTCGGCCGCGTCAAGCTGGATGCTGAAGGATCGCGGCCCGCGGATGCTGGAAGCGCAGCCTGTTACGACCAGCGCGGTCGATATCTTCGTCAAGGATCTGGGCATCGTGATCGAGGCCGGGCGGGACGCCAAGGCGGCCGTGCCGCTGGCCGCACTCGCCCATCAGCTATTCCTGGCGACCTCCGGTCAAGGGCATGGGAAGGCCGACGATAGCCAGATCATCAGAACCTATGACGGCTTGAACGGCACCTGAGAGCGCCACGGCCGGCTCTAATCGACAACGGGAGGAATGATACATTGACGACGAAAACACCGAAGGCGGGGCTGAACCGCCGCGCGTTTCTGGCAGGCGCGGCCGCCTTGCCCATGATCACGGTGATCACGAGCCGGAGCTTTGCGGCGGAATTCAGCTACAAGTTCGCGACCGGCCAGGACCCGAGCCATCCCGTCAATGTCAGAGCCGGCGAAGCCTTGAATCGCATTCGGGAAGCCTCGGGTGGGCGACTCGATATCAAGATGTTCCCTGCCAACCAACTGGGCTCCGACACAGACCTTCTGAGCCAGGTGCGTTCGGGCGGCGTCGAATTCTTCAATCTCGCGACCTCCATCCTCAATACGCTGGTGCCGGCAGCTGGCCTCGTCAACATCGGCTTTGCCTTCAAGGACTATGCCGATGTCTGGAAAGCGGTGGATGGTCCGCTTGGCCAGTACATAGCCGCGCAGATTGCAAAGGTCGGCCTCGTTTCGGTCGTACCGCTCTGGAATAACGGCTTCCGCCAGATCACCTCGTCGACGCGGGATATCATTGCGCCCGCCGACCTTGCGGGGTTCAAAATCCGCGTACCGCCGGCGCCCATTTTGACCTCGCTGTTTCAGGCGCTCGGCGCGTCGCCGACGCCGATCAACTTCAACGAGCTTTATTCCTCCCTGCAGACCAAGATCGTCGAGGGGCAGGAAAATCCCCTGGCCATCATTGCCACGACCAAGCTCTACGAGGTCCAGAAATCCATCAGCATGACGAGCCATGTCTGGGACGGCTACCAGATTCTTGGCAACCGCCGCGCTTGGGAAAGGCTGCCGGCTGATCTCAAAGAGATCGTGCAGCGCGAGCTCGCTCAATCGGGGCAGCAGGAACGCCAGGACATCGTCAAGCTCAGCGAGACGCTGCGCCAAGACCTGACTTCCAAAGGTATGGTATTCCACGACGTCGATCGCGCCAAGTTCCAGGATATGCTCAAGACCACGAGCTATTACAAGGACTGGAAGGCCAAGTTCGGCGATGAGGCCTGGAAGGTGCTGGAGAGCACGGCGGGGAGCCTCACCTGATGGCGGGGATACCCGTCGCGGCAGCGCCCCTTGAGGGGCGCTCGTTCGCATCGGAAGCCGAACGCCTGCTCTTGCGTGCGATGGAGGCACTGGCGGCGATTCTGGTGGTGGCCGAGACGATCATCCTTCTGATGGGCGTCGTGTCGCGATTCGTCTTCGACAATCCCTTGATCTGGAGCGACGAACTTGCGTCGCTCCTGTTCCTGTGGCTCGCCATGGTGGGTTCCGCGATCGCTCTCGCGCGCCGTGCCCATATGCGCCTTTCAACCGTGACCGCCATCATGTCGCCGGTCTGGCAGAGGCGACTGGAGGCTCTTGCGACCATCGTGCCGCTGATTGTCCTGATATTCCTGTTCCAGCCGGCGCAAGACTATGTCGAGGACCAGAGCTTCATCGAGACGCCGGCCCTCGGTTGGCCGGGTTCGGTGCGCGCCTATGCCATGCTGGTCGGTATCGGGTTGATGTTGGCGGTTGCGGCGCTGCGGCTCCTCAAACTGGGGTGGCGCGATGTGGCCCTGTCGGTTCTGGCACTCGGCGTTCTGGCCGCCGGGCTCTATGCTGCGGCGCCAGTCCTGACGGCGATCGGCAACTGGAACCTCCTTTTTTTCTTCGTCCTGCTTGTGGGCGGCGCGGTTCTTCTCGGGGTTCCGATCGCCTTCGCCTTCGGCCTTGCCACCATAGCCTACCTGTTGACCACCTCCTCGACGCCTCTCTCCGTCGTAGTGGGGCGGCTCGACGAGGGGATGAGCTCGCTGATCCTGCTCGCGGTCCCGCTCTTCGTTCTGCTCGGGCAACTCGTGGAGGCGACCGGCATGGCTCGCGCCATGGTGGCCTTTCTGGCCGCTTTGATCGGTCACGTGCGGGGCGGGCTGTCCTATGTGTTGCTTGGCGGTATGCTGCTTGTCTCCGGCATTTCGGGTTCGAAGGCGGCGGATATGGCTGCCGTCGCTCCCGTGCTCTTCCCGGAGATGAAGCGCCGCGGCCTCGACGAGGGCGAGATGGTGTCGCTTCTGGCAAGCTCGGGCGCCATGGCGGAAACGATCCCACCCTCCCTGGTGCTGATCGCCATCGCCTCGGTGACAGGAGTCTCGATCTCAGCGCTCTTCATCGGCGGCCTCCTGCCGGGCGTGGTGCTCGCGGTTGCTCTTGCGATCCTGGCCCGTCATCGCACCATAGAGGCACCCACCGCGCGGGCGCCGCTGGCGGTCGTCGGCAAGACCTTCCTGATCGGCCTGCCGGCGCTGATCCTGCCGGTGCTCGTCCGCACCGCCGTGGTCGAAGGCGTCGCCACCGCCACCGAAGTCTCGACCATCGGCATCGCCTACTGCCTTATCGTGGGCGTTCTCGTCTATCGGCAGTTCGATTGGCGGCGCGCCTATCCCATGCTGATCGACACCGCGACGCTGTCCGGCGCCATTCTGTTCATCATCGGAGCGGCGACGGGTATGGCTTGGGCGCTGACGCAGTCAGGCTTCTCGCACGCTCTAGCGCAGGTCATGGCCAGCGTACCCGGCGGGCAATGGGGCTTCCTCGCGGTGTCCATCCTGGCTTTCATCATGCTGGGGAGCGTGCTCGAAGGCATCCCGGCCATGGTGTTGTTCGGCCCCCTCCTGTTCCCGATCGCGCGAGAGATGGGTGTCAACGAGGTGCATTATGCTGTGGTGATCATCCTCGCCATGGGCATCGGTCTCTTCGCGCCGCCCTTCGGTCTCGGCTACTACACGGCCTGCACGATCGGGAAAGTGAATCCGGATGTCGCCATGCGGAAAATCTGGCCTTATCTCGGCGTTCTCGTACTGAGCCTTCTGCTGCTGGCGGCGGTGCCATGGTTCTCGACGGGGTTTCTGCCGTGACATCTCCGACCACACAGGTCCGGGCGGCTCTGCTCCGTTCGGCCTGTTGAGGTCAAGCGCTCCTGGGCTGGAGATCGGTCTTCAGCTCGGGAATAAGGTGCCGAAGCCTCGCGGGAACGCCAAGCTGCGGGACCACCGGGGGAGGGCAGCGACCCATGCGAACCGGACGTGGGCGACATCGTCCACGACCAACCCGCGACCAGTTGCGACCCTGCGCATCCTGACGGTCATCGACACGTTCTCGCGCGTCCCGCCCGCTATCACCCGCGCTTCAGCTACCGTGGCGTGCCGCTCATCACCTCCATCGTCTCCATCATCTCGTCGTCCTGCGGTCGGCCTCACCTGGCTTCCCAATCGAGGGCGCTGACGATGGAATTTCGCTCCGACAGTTCAACGGCGAATCGCGCCGTTCCCCACCTGTCGTTCATAGCCGGAATGGCCGGATCGGCCCGCTGCGTTTCTTCTCACCGGCATCGGCTCTGCCGACCCTTCTTTCCGGGGCTCCCTCGCCGTCGCGCCGTCCGGCCGCCGAAGGCGCGATCGAGGCTTCGGCAGCCCTCACCGCTCGCTGGGCTGGGAGCGGCATCTGGAGGCGCAACGCCAGCGATTGGCCATCTCATCAAACTTTAAGGGAATCGTGCCATAATGGATCGTGATGGGCTTGGCGGCACTCTTCCGAAGTGGGTTGAGCGTGCCTGTGTGAACGTCGTCAAGCCAGCCATGATGTGACAGGGATTCAAGCGGGCGTTCAGCCGATGTCGTCGAAGCCGATCGCGAAGTCTCCGGAACCGGATCCGAACGGCGCGACCGCGTCATTGCGCGAGATCGCGCGCCCCGTGTCGCTCTGCGAGCGAAGCCCTCATGATCTCACGGTTCTCAACGCCGCGTTCGCCACCGTGAAGATGGGCGTTTGGGAATGCAGTCTGCCCGACCAGACATTGATCTGGAGTGATGGGGTCTATGATCTGTTCGACCTCCCCCGTGGCATTCGCCCCGACCGACATTTGATCCTCCAGCAATACGATTCCGAAACGCGCGAGCGGCTGATCGCGCTCCGCGCTCAAGCCATACGAACGGGCTCGGGCTTCGAGTGCGACGCAAGGATCCGAACCGGCACGGGGGCGCAACGCTGGATCCGGATCACCGCCACGGTCGAAATGCGCGATGGCGTTCCCGCTCGCATTTTCGGCGTGAAGCGCGATGTCACGGATGAACTGGCCCTTCTGGAGCGTATGCGCCACCTCGCCGAACACGACGAGATAACCCAGCTTGCCAACCGCCATTCCTTCAATCATCGCCTGCAGGCTCTGTGCGAAGCGGCGGTACGCTGTTCCTCACGCGCCACGCTTCTGCTGCTCGATCTCGACGGATTCAAGCTCATCAACGATCGGCTCGGCCATAGCGCGGGGGACGAGGTCTTGCGCATCGTGGGACAAAGGCTCGCTGACTGCGCCGACGGTCTGGCATTTCCGGCGCGGATCGGAGGAGACGAGTTCGCCTTGTTGACCGACGCCGCGAGCGCCAAGGTCGAGACCTTGGCCATGCGCGCGATCAGCGAAATCTCGCGGGACATGCGGGTCGAGGGGAGGCTGGCCAAGGTTGGCGCCTCCATCGGGATCGCCACGCGCGGGGATGGCAACGCCATCCAACTCTACCGAGAAGCGGACGCTGCCCTGTATCAAGCCAAAAACGCGGGACGCGGCGTTTATCGGATATTCTCCGGCGTTGCTTCCGCTCGCTGAGAGCATCTGAATCCCCTGAATTGGAAGGGTGGACGAGGGAATCCCATCCGTCCACGCGAAGCGAAGAGCCATGGATGCGAGGGCCGAGCATTCGCAGGGCGAATGAGGGATCCTATCTCGACCAGACGATGACCTCCGTTACCCCCACGGATCCAGTTCAAAACCACGAACGCCCCATCCGTCGAACGGCGCCAACACGGTCCTTGCGATAAGGGATCCGGGTCACCGCACAATCGAGCAATGTAATAAATATATCAAACAATATACTCTCAACCCTTAGTATTTTCATTTGATATAAAGTAAATTTCTCGATGTATCTACGTGCATAAAGAGTTCTTTAATGCAAAGCGCACTAACTTAGTCTATAGCCATCTACCGATTCAGGCCGTCTATCGAACGGGTTCCAAGAGCGAAGTATGTTGGAGTTCCGCGACAGACACCGAGATCGTGCCGCGCGTCGACGCTTTGTGCGAGACAGGCGGGGAACAACCGCGATCGAGTTCGCCATTCTGGCAGTGCCGTTTTTCCTTCTCATCTTCGCCGTCCTGGAAACTGCAGCGGTTTTCATTGGGGAAATGACGTTGGAGAACGCGACCGCTCAAGTCGGCCGTCAGGTCCGCACGGGCGAGGTCGCGGATGCTCAGGTCTCGGCCCCAGACCTGCGACAGAGGATCTGCGCCACCATGGCCATCCCGATCGACTGCGAGAAATTGCAGATCGATCTGCGCGAGTACGAGCGCTATTCGGACATCTCGTCGGCCGCCCCGGTGAAGAATAACGTGATCGACGTCGACGGCTTGGCTTACGACGAGGGCGAGCCAGGTCGGATCATGGCGTTACGCGCGTTCTACGAATGGCCCATTCACACGGACATCATTCGCCGTTTCCTGTCCAACACACCAAGCGGCAATCACATGCTCGTCGCGGTCGATGTGTTCAAGACCGAGCCGTTTCAATGAAGCCGTTTCGAAGGTTTGCTTGGCAGTTCTCCCAAGCCCCGCTCCTGACAGGTCGTAACGTCGCGAACAGGTCTGGCGTCGCCGCGATCGAGTTCGCGATCATCGCGCCGATCCTGCTCCTGATCTATATCGGCAATATCGAGCTGACGCTGGCCCTGACATGCGACCAAAAGTTGAAGCATGCCACGTCGATCGTTGGAGATTTGATCAGCCAATCCTCCACTCTCACCTCCGACGACGTTCTGCAAATCTTCACGGCCGCGAACGCCGTGCTCCAGCCCTATTCTCCCAACCCGCTGAAACTCCGGGTTTCCGTTCTATCACCCAAACCGGACGGACAGTCGAAGGTAATGTGGTCCGTGGGGCAGAATATGGATAGAAGAAGCCCGGGAAGCATTTATCAGACCCCGCCCAATCTTTGGACCGACGAGCAGAAGTCTCTCGTCGTGACCGAAACTCTTTACGATTACGAGCCTGTGACCAGCGACATTTTCGAGAAGTCGGTCGAGCTCTCCAAAGTCACGTATTCCCGCCCTAGAGGAATGTGGACCATAACCTGCACGGACTGTTGATAGAGCTTTGAGGATCAGAGAGATGCTTTCGAATTTCTCGAGCGATCGGTCTGGAACCTTCGCAATTCTGACGGCGATCATCGTCATTCCGTTGATCTTGATTGTCGGCTTCGCGATCGATGGTACGCGATACTACTCCGCGCGAAGCCAGCTCCAAAACGCGACCGATATGGCCGCTCTCGCGCTTGCCGCCTCCATGGAACAGGATCAGCAAAAACTTGAGGCTCTAGCCAAATCCTATCTTCTGGCCAACATGACGGACGCGTCTGTCATAGATCTGAAACTCGACGCCCTCGAAGCAACTTCGAAGGACATCGAACTCACAACATCGGCCGTCCTGCCTTTGACGCTCATGCAGATCGCCAATTTTCACGATCTGGGTCTTCAGACGGCCGCCAAGGCGATACGCGCGCCCGTGCGGAAGGTGGAGCTCGCTCTCGTGCTCGACAACACCTGGTCCATGTCAGAAAAGGATCGCAGCGGCATCTCCAAGATCGACACGCTGAAACAGGCTTCTCGCGAACTCGTCGATCAGTTGATTAGTGGCGATGACAGTCCGATTCGAATCGGGATCGTGCCCTATGCCGATTACATCAATGTCGGGACGAAGTACCGCAACGAACCATGGATCGACGTCGGCCGAGACTACACCGAAGCGGCGAAAGACAAAGTCTGCGAAACCAAGACCCAGAAAAAGATCTGTCTTCAGAAGACCGCGGAATATTCTTGCAAGAAATTTGTCGACGGTGTGCCGGAACAATCCACCTGCGGTGGAGACTGTACTGCGTCAGAAATCAGGACGGTCGCGCCTTACGAAGACTGCTCGGGAGGCGGAAAAGGTAAAACCTATAAATGGTTCGGGTGCATCGGTTCGAGAAGGCCGGGAACCTATCGCCTGAACGACCTCGCCAGCACCATTCCCTATCCCGGCTATCTCGAAACGAGCCAGCATTGCCTGAGCCCGATCGTCCCCTTGAGCAACGACAAACCCACCTTGCTCGCTGCGATCCACAACCTCGTCATCAATATAGGAGATAAATACAAGCCCTACACTTATATCCCGGCAGGGATGATTTGGGGCCAGAACATCCTTTCCGCTACCGAGCCTCTCAGTGAAGCGGCGGACTATGACAAGGACAATATCGATCCGAAGAAGATCTTGGTTCTGATGACCGATGGTGACAATACGCTGCGGTTCGACCCGAATGACGGTCGTCACGTTTCGTTGAGTTCGAAGGCAGACAAGGCCGCGATCGAGGTGAACCAGACAAACAACGATACGTTGTCGATCTGCAGCTACGCGAAGAACAAGAAGATCGAAGTCTACACCATCGCTTTCATGGTAGACAACGCCACCGCCAAGGACATGCTGCGGCTATGCGCGACGGATGCGAAGCATTATTTCGACGCATCGGATCGGAACCGCTTGCTGAGTGCGTTTTCGGGCATCGCGAAGGCCATCAACCAGGTGCGTCTGGCCCAGTAACGTGGAAGGCCGAACCCGAAACGAGTTGAGCGGTTTCAGCGGGCTGTGATTGCATCAGGTTGCGAGTCTTCGTGGCGCCGATCATGCCTTGGACTGAAGCCGCCCGGCGCGATCCGGCGCGTCGAGGGTGGTATTTCAGGTGATCCTCGCGTCCGGGAACGGGCGCTGATCTCGCCCCTACCTCGGAGACCGCTCGCCGAACCGAGGCCGCTTTTTTGGGTTTCGCGGAGGCGTCAGGTCGTTGAGCGAAGGTTCGCGACGGTCCGAAGGACAGGCGAGACATGTGGCCCGCTCTTGGATGGCGAGAAGACCCGACCAGCCGGCCCCGCGAGTTATTGTTGGGCGCTCTTATACCCAGCCCCTGATCTGCTCGGCGATCTTCCCGACGGAGATTCCGTATAGGTTATGAAGCGTCGGCAGGGCACCAGCCTCCAGGAATTCGTCCGGTAGGCCGATCATGCGGAAGGTCGGCGTGACGCCGGCGCGTAGTAGCGTGCTGGCGACCGACTCGCCGAGTCCGCCCACCACCGAGTGGTTCTCGGCGGTGACAACCAGCCGCCCGCCTCGGCCTGCCTCCCGCAAGATCGTCTCCGTGTCGAGCGGTTTGATGGTGGGTGAGTGGAGGACAGCGACGTCGATCCCGTCCTTGGCAAGCTGCTCGGCGGCGTCCAGAGCGCGCATCGTCATGAAGCCCGACGAGATCACGAGGACCTGCTTACCCTCGCGGATCACCTGCGCCTTGCCGATGGCGAACTGATAGTCCGGCTTCCAGCGGGTCAGCACGGCCGGCACCTTGCCGCGCAGCAAGCGAGAATAGATCGGTCCGGGATGGGCCGCCATGGCTGGCACGGACTGGCGGATGTCCACCGCGTCGCAGGGGTCGATGATCGTCATGTTCGGCAGGCCCCGAAAGATCGCCAGATCCTCGGTCGCCTGATGGCTCGGGCCGTAGCCGGTGGTCAGGCCCGGCAGGGCGCAGACGATCTTGACGGGAAGATTCTCCTCCGCGATCGCCATGGCGATGAAGTCGTAGGCGCGGCGGGAGGCGAAAACGGCATAGGTGGTGGCGAAGGGCAGGAAGCCCTCGCGCGCCAGACCTGCCGCCGCCGAGACCATAACCTGCTCGGCCATGCCCATCTGGTAGAAGCGGTCCGGCATCGCTTGGGCGAGGATGTGAAGGTCGGTGTATTTAGCAAGATCCGCCGACAGGCCGACGATCCGTTCGTCCGCCTTCGCCAGTTCCACCAGCGCGTGGCCGAAGGGCGCGTTCTCCGTCTCGTAGCCCTCGGCCGCGAGGGAGGCGATCATGGCGGAGGTCGCCACCCGCTCGCCTTCGGGAGCCGCACGGCGCGGCTGGTACTTGCGGGCCATGGATGCATGAGTCATGCGGGCTTTCCTTCTTCCAGAACGGCCAGGGCCTTCGCCCATTCCTCCTTTTCGACCCGGACGAAATGCGTGATCTCGCGCGTTTCCAGAAACGGCACGCCCTTGCACATCAACGTGTCGAAGATGATCACGCGAGGCTGATCGCCTTGATGCGTCCGCGCGGCATCGAGCGCGGCGACGACAGCGTCGAGGTCGTTGCCGTCGACACGCTGGGCATGCCACCCGAAGGCCGTCCACTTGTCGAGAAGCGGTTCGGCCGAGAGCATCTGCGTCGACTTGCCGTCCGCCTGCTGGTCGTTGAAGTCGATCAGGCAGACGAGGTTGTCGAGCTTGTGGTGAGCGCCGGCCATCGCCGCTTCCCAGGTCGAGCCCTCGCCGAGTTCCCCATCCGACATCAGATTGAAGACGAAGCGGTCGCTTGCCTTGCGCTTCAGCCCCATGGCCATGCCGACGGCGATGCCGAGTCCGTGGCCGAGCGAGCCGCCGGTGATCTCCATGCCAGGGGTATAGGAGGCCATGCCGGACATCGGCATGCGACTGTCGTCCATGCCGTAGGTCTCGAGCTCATCCTCGGGTAGGATGCCGGCTTCCATCAGAACGGCATAGAGCGCTATCGCATAATGGCCGATCGACAGGAGGAAGCGGTCGCGCCCCTCCCATTCGGGGTCCGTCGGATCATAGCGCAGGGCGTGGAAATAGGAGGCGGCGAGGACATCGGCGATGCCGAGCGCCTGCCCGATATAGCCCTGGCCCTGCACCTCACCCATCAGAAGCGCCTTGCGCCGGATGTTCCAGGCGCGGCGCGCCAGCGAGACGTTGGAAAGGGCGGAAGGGGGGCGGTTGTCAGGCTGCATGTGGTCTCCTGTCAGGATGAAGGCCGCGCCGGACACAGCCTCAGCGCAGCGGTGTCATTGGTCGAAACGACCGCCGCAGTTCACTCGACCTTCATCGTCACACGGCGAGAGCCGTCCGCACGGTGGCGAGGGATCGGGCCACAACCTTCTCTATCTCGGGCAGGGGGACCCGTTCCGCGCGCCGCACCGGCTGTGCATCCGGGCCGCGGTGAAGGCGCAAGGGCAACTCGATACTGACCGGCATCGCGGCACGGGCAGCCTTGAGGATGCGCTCGCAGCCGATCGTGCCCTCGCCGATGGCGGTGAAGTGCCAGCCGGTTTCGCGGCGCACGAGATCCTTGACGTGGATGTGGACGCATGCCGGCATGGCGGCGATCGCGTCGTCGGCGAAGTCCTGCAGCTCCGGGCGGTGCGAGGCGGTGTTGGCCGCGTCGTAATTGAGGCCGAGGTGATCGGAGCCGATCCGGCGCACCAGCGCCAATCCGTCTTCGGCGGTGTTCAAGAGATTGTCGCTGCCGTCGCCGGGATTCTCCAGCGCGATCACCACGCCCAAATCCTCTGCCCGACGCAGCAAGAGATCCATATGGGCGAAGAAGGCGTCTTGCCGAACACGGGCTGCGGCATTGGTGGCGATGATGCGCGCGCCGATCGCGGCGGCAAAGCGCATCCGCCCGGTGAAGACCTTGACGGCCGTGGAGAGGCCTAGATCGATATGCGACGACATTGCGACGCAACCCAGGCCCTGTTCCTCGATCAGCCGGCGATAGACGCTCGCCCGATCCGGCGCGAAGGCGCTTTCGTCGAACGGCTCCGTGTAGCCCACGATGAACGCGGGCTCGACATGGGTCGCGCCGATCCTCGCCAGGCTCTCGAAGGCCTCGGCCGGACTGTAGCCGTCGTAGGGCGCGGCGGACACGGAGACGATTCGTCCACGCGCCCCCGCATTGTTCTGCCCCGGCTCCTTGGTCTCCATCCCCGAACTCCGCACGCTTTGCGGCGTCCATCGCCGCAAACGGGGGTGACGCCTTGACGGCGTCCGGCCCCGTTCTCCCTAGCGCGCAGGATGGGATGGTGGAGCACGCTTCAGCAAACGCGAAGTTCTAAACGTTCGTTGAATGGCATTCATGGATCGCGTCGGCCAGCGGGGCGGGCGTGCCGAGTTCTGCCTGCAACCATTCGGCGAAGACACCGACGAGGCGGCGTTGCGAGCCGGACTTCGGGTAGCAGAGATAATGGCCGACGTAGCGGAGATCGCGCGTGCGCCCGGCAAGGGGCGCGACGAGCTTTCCCGACAGGATTTCACGCTGGGCAAGGCGGGTCGATTCCAGCGCGACGCCGAGCCCGTCGGCCGCCGCCGCGATGGCGAGAAACGAGCGGTCGAAGCTCATGGCCTGGGTGGCGGGCGCGGTCAGCCCATTGGCGGCGAACCAGTCCGGCCACCGCACGCGCTTGTTGTCGCTGCGGATCAGGATACGCGTCAGGAGATCGGCCGGCACCCTGATCCCTTCGGCGACCTTGGGCGTGCAGAGCGGCGTGACGATCTCCTCGCCGAGCGGCTCGATCACGAGGTGGTCTCCCTGCGGCTTGCCGTAGACGACGTCGGCGTCGAACTCGCCATCGACGAAGCGGACATATTCGGTGGAGGCGGCGATGCGCACTTCCAGATTCGGATGGGCGGCAAGGAAGGTCGGCAGGCGTGGCGACAGGAACTGGGCGGCGAAGCTCGGCGCGCTGTGCAGCCTCAGAAGGCGGGAACGCCGCGCCGACACGCTTTCGACGCCAATTCGCAGTTCCTCGAAGGCCGCCGATACGTGCCGCATCAAGACCTCGCCGTCGCTCGTCAAGCGGATCGTACGCGCCGAGCGATCGAACAGGGGCTTGCCGAGCTCTCGCTCGAGTTTCACGATCGCGTGACTGACGGCGCTGGGTGACAGGTTCAGTTCGCTGGCGGCGGCCCGGAAGGTGCCGTGACGCGCAGCGGCCTCGAAGGTTCGGATGGCGGAAAGCGAGATACCGTTCAACATGCCAATGTTGAACCAGATTCATTCAGGCGTGTAAACTTCGCGTTTGCGGCGAGAATGCAGGCATCTTCTACTCCTCCCCGGAGGCCCCGAACCGCAGGACCGGAACCAGGGGCGGGGAGACGAAGTGCACGGTTGATAGCGGAGGGGGATGGAGCCCTTCCGGCCGGGCCTTACGGTGAGGATGGAAGACGTATGTTGTTGAACGGTAAAACCGCCGTCATCTCGGGCGCGGCCAGCCAGCGTGGCATCGGCCGGGCCACGGCTCAGCTTTTCGCCGAGCACGGCGCGCGTGTGGCGATCCTCGATCTCGACGCCGGGGCGAGCGCCGATGCCGCAAAGGCTTTGCCAGGCGACGGCCATGTCGGCATCGCCTGCGACGTGACGGACAAGTCTTCCTGCGATGCGGCGGCGAAGGCCGCGATCGAAGCGTTCGGCCGGGTCGATGTCCTCGTCAACAATGCCGGCATCACCCAGCCGCTGAAGACGCTCGACATCTCACTCGAGAACTGGGGCAAGGTGATCGACGTCAATCTGACGGGCGTGCTGCTGCTCAGCCAGGCCTTCGTGCCGCACATGAAGGAGAAGGGCGGCGGCTCGATCGCCTGCATGTCGTCGGTCTCGGCGCAGCGAGGCGGCGGCATCTTCGGCGGTCCGCACTATTCGGCAGCCAAGGCGGGCGTGCTCGGCCTCGCCAAGGCGATGGCGCGCGAGTTCGGCCCGGCAGGCATTCGTGTCAACTCCGTCACCCCCGGCCTCATCCAGACCGACATCACCGGCGGCAAGCTCACCGACGAGATGCGCACCGACATCCTGAAGGGAATTCCGCTCAACCGCCTCGGCGATGCGGCGGATGTGGCAAAGATCTATCTCTTCCTCGCCTCCGATCTCTCGTCCTACGTCACGGGCGCGACGATCGACGTCAACGGCGGCATGCTGATCCACTGATCAGAACGGAGCCCCGCAGGGGCCCAACCCATCAGATCGCAGGGCCCGGACAGAATGGGAGCCGTCCGGCCCAGACTGCGACTTAGGCTAACGGGAGGATTTCCATGACCATTCACATCACGCGCCGTACGCTCATGGCGGGACTGGGCGCGACGCTCTCGGCACCGGCTCTGCTGAGTTTTCCGACGCGCGCCAGTGCCGCGACGGTTCTGACGCTCGGCCACGGGGCTGCGCCCGGCAATCCGCGAACGCTGGCCGCCGCAAGATTCGCCGAACTCGTGAAGGAAAAGACGAACGGGCGGATCACCATCAATGTCGCCGGCTCCGAGACGTTGGGGTCCGACGCTGCCATGCTCACCAGCCTTCGCACGGGGGCGCTTGACATGACGGCCAACAGCCAGGGCCCCGTCTCGGCGATCGTTCCCGAGATCGCCGTCCTCGGCCTGCCGTTCCTGTTCGAGACCACCGACAAGGCGATCGCAATCCTGAACGGTCCCGTCGGAGAGGCTCTCGCGGCCAAGTTCAAGGCGGTCGGCATCGTGCCGCTCGGCTATTGGAACAACGGCATCCGGCATCTGACGAATTCCAAGCGCGAGGTCACGAAGCCTGGCGACGTCTCGGGCCTGAAAATCCGCACGCCCGCCGATCCGATGACGATCGACATCTTCCAAGCTCTCGGCGCCTCGACCGAGCAGATCGCCTTCGGGGAACTCTATGTCGCGCTCCAGCAGGGCGTTGTGGACGGGCAGGAGAACCCGCTCGTCAACATCGCCAGTTCCAAGCTCTACGAGGTCAACAAGTTCATCGCGCTGACCGCGCACAAGTGGGAATCGACACCATTCCTGATGTCGCAGATCGCGATGGCCCGCATCGGCGGCGACCTCGACGCGGTGCAGGCCGCCGCTGCGGAAGCGGGGAAAATGCAGATCGAACTGTCGGAGAAGGCCGCGAGCGAAGCACTTGTCAAATTCAAGGCCGACAAGGCGCTTGTCGTGACCGAAGTCGATCGAGCTGCCTTCGTTGAGGCGACGAAATCGGTCGTGGACATCTGGAAGAAGAAAGACTTCGGCGCTTTCGTCAGTCAGGTAGAGGAAGCGGCGCGCGGATGACCTCCCCCCCGGATCCGGCCGCCCACCCGAGCGGGCCTTTGCGCCCGCTCGGGGTCTCTTTTGTGCTCGCCAACGGAATCGACGCGCTCGTCGGTCAGTTCTCCAAAGCCGTCGTGATCGGGTCGGGTGTGCTGCTGACGGCCGTCATGACTGCGAATGTCGTGGCGCGCTACGTCCTTTCGTCCGGTGGATTCCGCTGGGCGCAAGAACTGCCCACCCTCATCTTTCCCTTCTTCATCGTCGCGGGGATCATACTCGCCGCGCAAGGCGGGCTCCACATGGCCGTGGAGTGGCTTTACGACCGCTTCGCAGCGCGCGGTAAGGCGATGCTGTTCGTCTTCAGCCATGTCTGCGTCATCGCGAGCTTCCTGACGCTCGCCTGGCAGGCGCGCGTCGTCGCTGCGATCGCGGGCGTCGAGCATAGCCCCATCCTCGGCCTGCCCAACAGCATCGGCTATTATGTCGTCTCGGTCGGCGCACTGCTCGTCGCCGTGGTGACGGCCACCGCCACGTTTCGCGTGGCCCGCCTCGGCTGGGACGCCCGTCCGCATACCAGCGCGGAGGAACTGCCGCTATGACACTCGTCATGATCGGAGTGTTCCTCGTCACCATGCTGCTGGCCATTCCGGTCGGCTACGGCCTCATCATTGCGGCGGGCGCGGCCATTCTCTCGCACGGCTATCTGCCGCTGTCGCTCGTCGCGCAACAGGTCTACGATCAGACCCAATCCTTCCCGATGTTGGCCCTGCCTTTCTTCATGCTGGCCGGCACGCTGATGCTCGGCGGCAAACTCGGGAACCAGCTTCTCGAACTTGCCAGTCACGTCATGCAGCGCTGGCGGGGCGGGGCGCTTTCGACCACGGTCGTCTCCTCCGTCGTCTTCGGCGGTGTATCAGGCTCGGCTGTCGCCAACGCCTCGGCGCTCGGCTCCGTTCTGATTCCCTGGCAGAAGCGGCAGGGCTACCCGGCAC
This sequence comes from Aureimonas ureilytica, assembly GCF_001475935.1. Lineage (GTDB taxonomy): Bacteria > Pseudomonadota > Alphaproteobacteria > Rhizobiales > Rhizobiaceae > Aureimonas > Aureimonas ureilytica_A. Next base: position 30,914 of record NZ_LDQA01000047.1, on the reverse strand, counting down.
CGCTCTGCGCCGCCAACAACGCGACCTCCGCGGTGATCGACGTCCTGATCCCGCCCTCGATCCCGATGATCCTCTACGCCCTGGTCAGCGGCGTGTCGGTCGCCGACCTCTTCGTCGCCGGCATCCTTCCAGGCATCCTGATGGCGGCCGGTTTTATCGGCGTGTGCTGGTATGTTTCCTGGAGGCGCGGCTACGCGGTCGAGAAGAGCAGCATTCGAAAGCGCGAGCTGGCGCGGCTCGGCCTCAAGAGCTTCCCCGCCATTCTGCTGCCGATCCTCATCATTCTCGGCCTGCGCTTCGGCTTCGCGACGCCAACGGAAGTCGCGGTGCTTTCGGTGGTCTATTCGCTGGTCCTCAGCCTCCTGTTCTACCGCGACCTTACCCTGAAGCGCTTCTGCGACAACATGGTGGAAGCGGGGGTGGCGACCGGCGTTGTGATGCTGGTCATCATGGGCTCGGCCGCCGTCGGCTGGATCTTGACCTTCGATCAGGTGCCGCAGACCTTCGCGGCCTGGGTGTCGGCCAACGTTTCCAACCCGATTCTGATCATCTTGATGATGAACGTCCTGATGCTGATCGTCGGCATGCCGCTCGATCTGCCTCCGTCGATCCTGCTTCTGGGACCGATCTTCGTACCACTGGCCATGACCATCGGGCTGGATCCGGTACAGCTCGGCCTGATGATGGTGATCAATCTCGGCATCGGCCTCTACACCCCGCCGATCGGAACGACGCTCTTCATCTCGTCTTCGATAGCCAAGGCACCGCTGGGCGCGACGACAAGGGAGCTTTGGCCGTTCTTCGCCATGGCCATGCTGCTGCTCTTTGCCGTCAGCTACATCCCGGCGCTCACCCTCTATTAAAGAACCCGGCGGACATGCCGCCCCGATTTCGCGACGGTTCCATCCATCCTTCGGGACCGCCGCTTCCGGTTGCCCAGAGAGACCCCATGCAGAGATTCATCAACGATCCCAACAATGTCGTGAACGACACCGTTCGAGGCTTCGTGAAGGCCCATTGCGACCTCGTGCGTCTGTCGGAGGCGAACCCACGCGTCGTGGTCTCGACGCACGCACCGCAGACGGGGCGGGTCGGCGTCGTCACCGGTGGTGGTTCGGGCCACGAGCCGGCCTTCGTGGGGTATACCGGCATCGGGATGGTCGATGCGGTAGCGGTGGGCGAGCTTTTCTCCTCGCCGACCGCCAAGAGCTTCCATGACGCGATCAAGGAAGCCAACGGTGGCGCCGGCGTCGTCTGCCTCTACGGCAACTATGCCGGCGACAACATGAACGTGAAGATGGCGCAGAAACTGGCGTCGAAGGATGGTATCGAGGTTGCCGTCGTCGTGGCCAACGACGACGTCTGCTCGGCTTCGGCCACCGAGCGCGAGAAGCGTCGGGGCGTGGCGGGCGAAATCTTCATGTGGAAGATCGGCGGGGCGAAGGCGGCCGAAGGCGCAAGCCTCGAAGAGGTGCGCGCCACCGCACAAAAGGCGATCGACAACTGTCGTTCGATCGGCGTCGGCCTCGGCCCCTGCACCCTGCCGGCTGTCGGCCATCCGAATTTCCAGATCGAGGCCGGCACGATGGAAGTCGGCATCGGCCACCACGGCGAGCCCGGCATTCGGGTGGAGCCGCTGAAGACCGCCGCCGAGGTGGCCCGCGACATGGCTGCGATCGTGCTGGACGACCATGCGCTCCCCTCGGGCACGGAGGTTGCGGTTCTCGTTTCGGGCCTTGGCGCGACGCCGCTGAACGAACTCTATATTCTGAATGACACGATCGAGACGGAGATCGCCGCGCGCGGGCTCTCCGTTTATCGCACCTATATCGGCAATTACTTCACGTCGCTGGAAATGGTCGGCGCGACCTTGACCGTCCTCGCGCTCGACGACGAACTGAAACGCCTTCTCGACGCGAAGGCGCGCGCGCCCGGCTTCCAGGCATGACGGAGACCAATGCGATGCAGAGCTTTCCCAACGCGCGCGGTGGGGTGATCGTCGAGGCGATGGCGGCCAGGATCATCGAGAACCGCGCCTATCTCTCCGAGATCGACGGCAAGATCGGCGACGGCGATCACGGTGTGAACATGGCGAAGGGCTTCGGCATGGCCGCCGAGCGCCTGAAGAGACGGGACGCTTCGCTCTCCGAAGCCTTCGCGCTGTTGGGCGGAGTTCTGATGGGCGAAATCGGCGGCTCGATGGGGCCGCTCTATGGCATGACCTTCGCGGAGTTCGCGGAGGCGATCGAGGGTCAGGAGCGCATCGACGCCAAACTCTTTTCGATCATGCTGCACAAAGGGTTGGAGGGGGTTCAGTCGATCGGTTCGGCGAAGGTCGGCGACAAGACGCTCCTCGACAGTTTCGTTCCTGCGGTGCAGGCCTTCGACGGGGCGACCGCGAAAGGCCAATCGTTTGCTGATGCGCTGAACGCATTGTCGACGGCTGCGGACAAGGGGCGCGACTCGACGATCGACCTCGTTGCAAAGATCGGCCGCGCCAGCCGGCTCGGTGAGCGCTCGCGCGGTGTGCTCGACGCCGGGGCCACCTCCTGCGCCATGATTCTCGGCAGCTTGGCGGATGGTGCGAAGGCACGTCTCACCTGATACCGACGAGCGGCGAGTGTGACTCGTATAGGCCGCCCAAGCTGGCGCTGGCGGGCACAAGGATCTCATGCGATGGACCTCCAGGAGTTCTCCATTTCGCTGTCGGCGCGCCCACGTCCTTATGCGCAGAACAAGTTCGAGGTGGAGGCTTTCAAAAAAGTCTCCCCGCCGAATAGAGATAGAGTTTGCCTTTGGCCGTTTGGACTTCGGCGGTGTCTATGTGGACGCAGCCAATCGCACAGTGCTTGAACTGGGAGAGCTGGGGCCTGTCGCCTTGGACATCAGGCTGGCGGGAGCTGCCGTGGCGTCGAAGACAACGGTGCAACGATGACTCTATCCGGCTCTGACGAGAATGAGGGCAGGGCCAAGGCCACCGCCCTCTGCTTGAGCGATCCGGTCTAGTTCATCTCCACCACGATCTTGCCGAAGGGGCCGCGCTGGAGATGGTCGAGCGCCGCCGGGAGATCGGCCAAACCATAGCGTCGGTCGATGACGGGCTTCAGCCCGGTCTCGTCCACCGACCGCACCAGATCCTCCAAGGCTCGGCGGTGGCCGACGCGGATGCCTTGGATCGTGGCGTTCTTCATCAGCAGCAGACCTGCGCTTCCCGAGAGATCGAACCCCTCGAACACGCCGATGACGGAAATCCGTCCGCCCACCGCGACGGCCTCCAGCGAGCGGCCGAGATGCGGCCCGCCCACGAGTTCCAGAATATGGTCGATCCCGCGATCGTTTGTGAGGCGGTGAACCGCCTCCACCCAGTCCTCCTGCGTGCGGTCGATGCCATCATCCGCGCCGAGCGCCAATGCTCGTTCCAGCTTGTCGGGGTTGCCGGAGGTCACGACAACGCGTGCGCCGCGCGCCTTGGCGATCTGGAGCGCGAACAGGGCGACGCCGCCCGTGCCCTGCACCAGAACCGTGTCGCCGGCCTCCAGCGATCCGGCTTCCGTCAGCGCGAACCAGGCGGTGAGGCCGGCGCAGGGGAGCGTGCTGGCCTCCGCGAGATCGAGACTGCCCGGCGCGGCCAACAGCCAGTCGGCCGGCAGGGCGACATATTCCGTCAGCACGCCGGGATAGGAGCCGCCGAGCGCGCGCCCGTCCAGCACTTTCGCATTGCCCGGCGCGCGCCCGTCGATCCAGCCGGGAAAGAAGTTGGACAGAACGCGGTCATCCTCGCCAAACCGCGTGACGCCCGCGCCCAGACCCACCACCGTGCCCGCGAGATCGGAGGCCGGCACCAGCGGAAAGGCGAGCGGCATCCCCATGCCGTTCTCGATGATCAGCGTGTCGCGATAGTTCAGCGACGCGGCCTCGACCTTCACCAGAACCTCGCCCGGCCCCGGCTGCGGGCGCTCCACCTCCACTAGGCGAAGGGCCTCGCGGCCATAGCCCGTCATCTCCCAGCGCTTCATCGTCATGACGTCGTCTCCAAAGGGTTCGAGATCGCGCGAAGCTAGCGTTGATCTCGTGTCTTCGGTGGCGATAGATCGGCGCAGGATCGGTGCTTGAGAGGCGACAATGATCGAGCAAGGCGAGATGCTGGCGGACATTCCGCTCTTCGTCGCGGCGGTGGAGGCCGGTGGCTTCGCGCCGGCGGCGGCCCGGCTCAACCTGTCGCGCTCGGCCGTTGGCAAGGCGGTGGCGCGCCTCGAAGCGCGGCTGGGCGCGAAGCTCCTGCATCGCACGACGCGCACGATCGCTCTGACCGAGGATGGGCAGGTCTTCTTTGAGCATTGCCGACGTGGGCTGGGCGAGTTGCAGGCCGGCCGCGCCATGCTGGATGCCGGGCGGCGGGAAGTGTCCGGTCGCCTGCGCGTGTCGATGCCGGTGCTTTTCGGGCGCCAATGCGTGGCGCCGGTGCTGATACGCCTCGCCAGCGCGCATCCCCGGCTGGAGCTCGATCTGAACTTCAGCGACCGGCTGGTCGATCTTCTGGAGGACGGTTTCGATCTCGTGCTGCGCAATGGGCCGCTTCAGCCCTGGCCCGGCCTCATGGTGCGCCGGGTGGCGCATCAGTATATGCGGGTCTGCGCCGCGCCCTCCTATCTCGACGCGATGGGTGCGCCGAGGGTTCTGGCCGATCTGGAGCGGCATCAGGCCATCCTCTATGGGCGCGCGGGCCGTGTTCTCGGCTGGCGTTTTCCAGGCGAAGCTAGGCCGGCGACCGAGACCACCCCGCCGAGCCGCCTGCGCTTCGACGATCTCGGCGTGATCCGGGATGCGGCGGTGGCCGGGCATGGGCTGGCCTGGCTGCCCTGTTGGCTGATCCGGCAGGAGCTTCTGGCGGGTCGGCTCGTCACCGTGCTGGAAGACCTGCCCTCGCACGTCTTCGACACGCACGCCCTTTGGCCGCAGACGGCACATCTGCCGCTGCGCGTTCGCTTGGCGCTCGACGCGCTGGCCTCCGAACTCCCCGAGGCGACATCGCCCGTAAGCCTTTGCGGCGATGCGCCCGAGCCGGGTCGGCGCGCTGATCGCGGAGCCGCGCCGGAGGTCTTATCCTAAAGCCTCAGTCGGTGCCCGTCTCCAGATAGGCCGCGAGGTTGCGCTGGATGCGCTCCAGCGGGACTTCTGTCGCATCGGGCAAAACGAACGTCCGGCCCGTGATGATCTCGTGGGCGCGGATATAGACGGCCGCCGCTTCCAGAACGACATCGGCCGGAATTTCCGGGATCGGATCGCGATAGGGGTCGCAGCGCGCCACCACCCAGTTGCGGATGAAGTCCTTGTCGAAGCTTTCGGGCGCTGCCCCTGCCGCAAAGCGCTCGGCATAGCTTTGGGCAAACCAGTAGCGGCTCGAATCCGGCGTATGAACCTCGTCGGCCAGAACAATGCGCCCGTCCGCATCGCGGCCGAACTCGTATTTCGTATCCGCCAGGATCAGGCCCCGTTCGGCCGCCACAGCCTGCCCCCTCGCGAAGAGCGCCAGCGCGGCTTGCGAAACCGTGCGCCAATCCTCGGCGGACAGGATGCCGCCCTCGATGATCTCCGCTTCGCTCAAGGGCTCGTCATGGCCGCCATCCATCGCCTTGGTGGTCGGGGTGATGATGGGCTGGGGCAGTTTCTCGTTGGGGCGCAGGTCCTCGGGCAGGCGGTGCCCGTACATCTCGCGCTCGCCGGCGCGGTAGCGCGTCAGGATGGAGGTCGATGTCGTCCCGGCCAGATAGCCACGCACCACGACCTCCACCGGCAGAATGTCGAGGCGACGGCCGACCACGACATTGGGGTCGGGATAGGCAAGAACGTGGTTGGGGCAGATCGAGGCCGTCTGCTCGAACCAGTAGCGGGCGATCTGCGTCAGCACCTGCCCCTTGAAGGGAATGCTGGCCAGCGGTCGGTCGAAGGCGCTGATCCGGTCGGTGGTGATGAGAATGCGCCTGTTGTCCGGCAGGTCGTAATTGTCGCGTACCTTGCCCCGGTAGCGATTCGGCAGGCCCGCGATCTCGGCTTCGGAGAGAACCTGATGGGCATGAGGGGCGAGGGTGGCGGCGTCCATCGGCAATGTTCCGGCTTGCGATTCAAAGGCGAGGCCATCAGCCCCGGATTGCCGGGCAATTGCAATGATTTTTGGTGAGGGCGCGCGTTCTGCGGCGGGCGTTTGGGACCCGGCCTTGAGCCGCCTGTGGTTCGGGAGGTCTCGTCTACGGAATGGAAGGCTACCTGCGCGCCGGCCTTCGCGGCGAGCCGCGCCCTAAAAGGCCAACACCCTGATCGGGCATCGCGCCATTCACGACTACCATCCGCGAAAAATCTACGCCCCGCGAGAGACGCGTGGAGCCGGGCGTAATGGCATGGCGCACCGCGCCGTCATCACGCAACATACGAACCGCGGAGATTGCGTTTTGCCTGATCAGTATGATTTGGATTTTGAGAGACTGGAGCGGGCGATGGGATTCGAACCCACGACCCCAACCTTGGCAAGGTTGTGCTCTACCCCTGAGCTACGCCCGCCCGCTCTGTCGTTCCGTCGCTGCCCGGTGGGCCGCTGCGGATGAGCGGCTTATGAAGGATGGCCCTCGGTTTGGCAAGGAGAAAATTGCAGAAGCGTCGCAATGCTTGAAACCGCGTTCGCGGACAGGGACTTGCGACGGGAGGTGGTCCCCTTGCTCGGCGTGGCTCGCTGTTCGACCGCGCTGGGAAGGGTCGAATCGCCTGCCCGGTTTGCGTCGGAGATGTCTCGTCTTCGCGAGGCCCGCCGGCTTGACGGGGCACGACCGGCGGTGGCACCAGCGAAGGAGAGGACGAGACGGCACGGAGAGCATCCATGGTCGGGCAGGCGGGTGAGGGGCAGGGCGCGGCGAGCGCGGATTTTCCCGAGCGGGACGATATCCTGCAGGAGCTCGCGCCCGAGCTGGCGGAGCGTTTCGAGGCGCTCGGCTTGCGCTCGCGCACGGTGGCGCACGAGCCGGTTTATACGGTGGACGAATCGCAGGCGCTGCGCGGCACGATCCCCGGCGCTCACACCAAGAACCTGTTCCTGAAAGACAAGAAGAGCCGCCTGTTCCTGGTGGTCGCGCAGGAGGACACGAATGTGGACCTCAAGACGCTGCACACGCGCATCGGCGCGCAGGGGCGGCTGTCCTTCGGTTCACCCGAGCAGATGCGCGAGCGGCTCGGCGTCGAGCCCGGTTCGGTGACGGCCTTCGGCATTGCCAATGACGGGGAAGGCGTGGTCACGCTCGTCCTTGATGAGCGCCTGATGGCGCACGATATTCTGAACTGCCACCCCCTGACGAACCGCGGGACGACCTCTATCTCGCGGGAACATCTCTTCGCCCTGTTCGCGGCGGTGCGGCACGATCCCTTGATCGTGCGCCTCGAAGCGGACGCGGCCGACCTTGCGAGCGGACAGACCTCATGAGCGACAATCCCTACGCTTCGGGACTTATGGGCTTCGGCCGTCAAAGCGTTTCGCCGCGCTCCGCTGCCGGCGCCGCACCGGCCCCGGGCGGTGCTCCGGCCGGTGGCGACCTCGTGAAGGACACGACCACGGCGAATTTCTCGGCCGACGTCATTCGCGAGTCGCGCAACCAGCCGGTTCTCGTGGATTTCTGGGCGCCCTGGTGCGGCCCCTGCAAGCAGCTCACGCCCGTCATCGAGCGGGTGGTTCAGGCGGCCAAGGGCCGGGTGAAGCTCGTGAAGATGAATATAGACGAGCATCCTTCGATCGCGGGCCAGCTCGGCGTGCAGTCCATCCCGGCCGTCTTTGCCTTCGTCAACGGCCAGCCGGTGGACGGCTTCATGGGCGCGCTGCCCGAGAGCGAGGTGAAGGCCTTCGTGGATCGGCTGGTGAAGATGGGCGGGCCGGGCGCGGAGGGCGATCCGCTGGAAGAGGCGATCGCACAAGGCACCGAGCTTCTGGCGGCGGGCGATGCGGGCAATGCCGCTCAGATCTTCTCGGCCGTGCTCCAGCACGATCCCGAAAACGCCAAGGCGGCGGCCGGGCTTGCCGAGTGTTACATCGCGGCGGGCCATCCCGACCGGGCGCAGGCCGTGGTCGATCAGCTGCCGCCGGAGGTCCTGAACGACCCCGCATTCGCTTCCGTCAAGACCAAGCTCAAGCTCGCCGAGGAACTCGCGGGGCTCGGCGATCAGGCCGAGCTTCAGGCGCGGCTCGAAGGCAATCCGGACGATCACCAGGCCCGCTTCGATCTGGCGCTGATCGCACAGGCCAAAGGCCAGCGGGATGTCGCGGCCGGCCATCTTCTGGAGATCATCAAGCGCGACCGGACCTTCGCGGACGATGGCGCGCGGCGCAAGCTCCTCGAATTCTTCGACGCCTGGGGGCCGATGGACCCGGCGACGAAGGAAGGCCGCCGGCGTTTGTCCTCGCTTCTCTTCCGCTGAGGCGGAAGGCGAGGCCGCCGTCCGACGGGTGAGGCCGTCGCATGGACCTTGAGTTTGCGCCCCACTGCGCCAATTGCGCGGGATCAACCGGAGAAGAACCTTGGTGCAAGCCGGCAACGTGACCTATAGCTCGGATGCCGATCTGCCGGAAACGGTGGCGGTGTTTCCCTTGTCCGGCGCGCTTCTGCTGCCGGGCGGGCAGATGCCGCTCAACATTTTCGAACCGCGCTATCTCGCGCTGATCGACGATGCCATGTCCGGCGCGCGCGTCATCGGCATGATTCAGCCGCGCCTCGACGGCGCGGTTCAGGAGTCCGGCGAGCCCGAGCTTTGCGCCGTGGGCTGCTTCGGGCGCATCACCTCGCTGACCGAAACGGGCGACGGGCGCTATCTCCTCAACCTTCAGGGCATCGCGCGCTTCCGCATTCTGGAAGAGCTGGAAAGCGACGAGCCCTATCGCCTTTGCCGCGTCTGCCCTTTCACCGCCGATCTCTCGCCGGGCGAGGGCGAGGAGGTGGTGGACCGCGACGCGCTTCTGAAGGCCTTCCGCTCCTATCTCGAAGCCAACCAGCTGGAAGCCGATTGGGAGAGCGTGTCCAAGGCTTCCAACGAGACATTGGTGAACGCGCTGTCGATGATGTCGCCCTATGGCGCGGCGGAAAAGCAGGCGCTTCTGGAAGCGCCCGATCTCAAGACCCGCGCCGAAACGCTGGTCGCGATCACCGAGATCTCGCTGGCGCGCGAGAACAGCGACGACGGCAACGGAACGCCCATCCTCCAATAGCGCGCGCCGGACACGGCGGGAGGATGGGGCCTTTCTTGGCAGGGCGTGCGCAGAAGTCTATTCAGCGGGAGACGGGCCGGCTTAGGACTGCCCTCACTCACACGCGGCGCGCAGCCAAACCGAAAAGAGATCCGCATGGTCGATGATACCGAGCGCAAGGGCCGCCCCGATCCCAAGCTTCTAGAACTCCTGGTCTGCCCGCTGACCAAGACGGTCCTGAGCTACGACGCGGAGCGCAACGAGCTGGTCTCGCGCGCCGCGCGCCTCGCCTATCCCATCCGCAACGGCATTCCAATTATGCTGCCGTCGGAAGCGCGCGAACTCGATTAAGCCGGACACAATCCACAATCGGGTGGGGCGGTCGGAGCGATCCGTAAGGCCTTCCCGGAGGTCTCAGCAGACGTTCCTACGCTCCCATCGGCCAACCAGAGGCCGATCGTTTTGAAAAGGTCCGTGCATGTCCCGTCCGCCCCTGCCGCCCTTCAGCTTCGACGACGCCGTCCAGAAGGCCCGCCTGGCGGAGGATGCCTGGAACAGCCGCGATCCCGAGCGGGTGTCCCTGGCCTATACGATCGACAGCCATTGGCGGAACCGCGCCGAATTCATCACCGGACGCGAGGCGATCGTCGCTTTCCTGACCCGCAAATGGCATCGCGAACTGGATTATCGGCTGATCAAAGAGGTGTGGGCTCACGCGGATGCGCGTATCGCCGTGCGCTTCGTCTATGAATGGCGCGACGACAGCGATCAGTGGTACCGCTCGCATGGCAACGAAAACTGGCAGTTCGACGCGGCGGGGCTGATGTCCCATCGCCATGCCTCGATCAATGATGTGCGGATCGCAGCCGGGGAGCGCAAGTTCCATTGGCCGCTCGGGCGACGACCGGACGATCATCCCGGGCTCAGCGCGCTGGGTCTTTAGGCAGACCCAAGCCTTTCCGGGAGTTTTCGGGCCTCAACGTCACCTTAAGGCGGAGGCAGCGCCGAACTCCGTGCCGCCCCCGATGTCAGATCACGCCGCCGAGCACGACGGCGGCGCAGAGGATAAACGAGGCGGCGAGCATCGCCGCCTCCAGGATCGGGCGCGGGCGACGCCAGGCGGCGACGCGCTCGGCGCGGGCGCGAAGGGCCGGAGTTTCGCAGGGCGCGTCCGCGCAGGTCGGGCAGGCCGCGCGCATCAGATGCCCTCGCCGTCGCGCACGGTGCTGGGGTCCACCACCGCAACTTCGGTTTCGGCCGGCACCATGAGCCGGCGCAGAAGCGGGCGCAGCGCGAAGTCCAGCGCGCCGAGAATGATCGCCTTCCAGAGCGCCAAGCCCAGGAGCAACGCGATGAGACCGATCAGGATGGCCGCCATGGCGCGGAAGATCGTGACGCCGCGCGCCCGCTCCGGGTCGGCGCTGAGCGCGGGGCCGAGCCATTCCGCCTTGACCTGCTCGAAGCGGGTGCGCGGCGCGGTGGCGGCGGCTGCGGCGGGTGCGGACGCCGCGCCGGGGCGCGACGCACTCGCGGCCGGGGCTTCACCTTCGCGCGGCAGGCCGGTCACGATGCCGAGCGCCACCGTCTCGTTGGTCAGCGGGTCGATCAGGATGAAGGCGCCCAGCTCGCGGCTTTCCGAATAAAGCGTCGCCACCGGTGGCTTGTCGAACTGCAGCGTGACGCGGCCGATCTCGTTCATGAGAAGGGCGTTGGCATGGCGCGGCTGGTAGGAATGGATGTCCACCGCCTCGTCCAGCGAGCGCACGTTCACCGGCGTCTGCGCGGTCGAAAGCTTGGCGACGAAGCGCCCGCCCGCGATCAGCGGACGGTCCACCATCCACAAAATCTCAGCGTGGAGAATGCGGTGCGCGGCGATCGGGTCGCCGACCTTGACCAGCACGTCGCCGCGCGAGGCGTCGATTTCGTCGGCCAGCGTCAGTGTGATCGCCTCGCCGTCCTCGGCGCTTTCGACCTGCCCGTTCGGCCCATAGACGGCCTTGACGGTGGAGCGCTTGCGGCTTGGCAGAGAGAGAATGGCGTCGCCCTGCGAGATGCGCCCGCCCGCCACCGTGCCGCAAAAGCCGCGGAAGTCGAGATTGGGGCGGTTCACCCATTGCACCGGCAGGCGGAAATGCGGCGAGCCGGCCGCGAAGGTCTGCGGCTCCACGACTTCCAGCGTTTCGAGCAGCGTCGGCCCCTTGTACCAGGGCGTATGGACGGAGCGCTCGGCGAGATTGTCGCCGTTCTTGGCCGAGAGCGGGATGTAGCGGACATCCGTGAAGCCGAGATGGGGCAGAAGCGCCTGATAGCCCTTCACGATCTCGTTGAAGACGCTCTCGTCGAACTCCACCAGATCCATCTTGTTCACCGCCACGATGACCGACTTGATGCCGACCATGGAGGTGATGAAGGAGTGACGCCGCGTCTGGGGCAGGATGCCCTTGCGCGCGTCCACAAGGATGATGGCGAGTTCGGCCTGGCTCGCGCCGGTCGCCATGTTGCGGGTGTACTGCTCGTGCCCCGGCGTGTCGGCGATGATGAAGGCGCGGTTCTTGGTGTTGAAATAGCGATAGGCGACGTCGATCGTGATGCCCTGCTCGCGCTCGGCCGAGAGACCGTCCACCAGAAGCGCGAAGTCGAGATCGCTGCCCGTGGTGCCGAACTTCTTGGAGTCGCGCTGAAGCGCTTCCATCTGGTCGTCGAAGACGGAATTGGTGTCGAACAGAAGCCGGCCGATCAGCGTGGACTTGCCGTCGTCCACCGAGCCGCAGGTGATGAAGCGCAGAAGCGAGGCCTTGGCCCCGGCAGCGGCCACGGCGGCGGCCTGCGCGCGCAGGTCGGCCTGCTTCACCGCACCGAGCGTCGGGTCGAGCGGGGCCTCGTCAGGCGCCGGACCGGCAAAGGTCTGGTCCTCGGCCAGCGCGGTGCCGTTGGTCACATTGTCCAAAGTTGCGTCGGCTTCTGCGGAGGAAGGGCGTGCGATGGACATCAGAAATACCCTTCCTGCTTCTTTTCTTCCATGGAGGCGCCGCCGTCGCGGTCGATCACGCGGCCCTCGCGCTCGGACGAGCGGGAGGCGCGCATTTCGGCGATGATCTCGGGCAGCGTGGTGGCGGTGGAGCGCACTGCGCCCGTCAGCGGGTAGCAGCCGAGCGTGCGGAAGCGCACCAGCTCGTCCGATGTCGCCTCGCCCTCATTCAGCTTCATGCGCTCGTCATCGCGCATGATCAGCGTGCCGTCGCGCGAGACCACGGGACGATGCTTGGCGAAGTAGAGCGGCACGACGGGAATATCTTCCAGCGCGATATAGTCCCAGACATCCGCCTCCGTCCAATTGGACAAGGGGAAGACGCGGAAGCTTTCGCCTTGGCGCTTGCGGGTGTTGAAGAGGTGCCAGGGCTCGGGGCGCTGGTTCTTGGGCTCCCAGCGATGCTCGGCCGAGCGCAGCGAGAAGACGCGCTCCTTGGCGCGGCTCTTCTCTTCGTCGCGCCGCGCGCCGCCGAAGGCCGCGTCGAACTTGTACTTGCCGAGCGCCTGCTTCAGCCCTTCGGTCTTCATCACGTCGGTGTGAAGGCGCGAGCCGGAATCGAACGGGTTGATGCCGGCCTTCAAGCCCTCTTCGTTCGTGTGAACGATAAGGTCGAGATCCCATTCGCGCGCGATGCGGTCGCGAAACTCGATCATCTCGCGGAACTTCCAGGTCGTATCGACATGGAGCAGCGGGAAGGGCAGCTTGCCCGGCGCGAAGGCCTTGCGTGCCAGATGCAGCATGACCATCGAATCCTTGCCGATGGAGAAGAGCATCACCGGGTTCTCGGCCGTCGCCGCCACTTCGCGGATGATGTAGATCGACTCCGCCTCGAGGCTCTGGAGATGGGTCATGTGCTTCATGGCAGGGGACCTTTGACGCCCGGCAAGCGCGGGCGCGGCTGAGAAGGGGGATAGGTCGGCGCGGTCCAGTCAGGCAGGGCCTGTCAGAAGCGGCCGATCAGGACGGGCCGATCAGGAGGGAATTGTCTCGAAGGCGCTGTCGCCGGGGGCGGGGCGGCCATCCTCGGCACGCACGGGCTGGCCGGCCTCGTCCACATGCAGGCCGCATTCGCGCTTGGTTTCCTCTTCCCACCACCAGCGGCCCGCCCGCTCGACCTCGCCGGGGCGAATGGCGCGGGTGCAAGGGGCGCATCCGATGGACAGGAAGCCCTGATCGTGCAGCGGATTCACCGGAACGGCGTTATCCACGGTGAAGACGCGGATTTCCTCGCGCGTCCAGTCGAAGAGCGGGTTGGCCTTGATCAGGCCGCGCGCGCCGTCGAAGGACACGAAGTCGAGCCGCTCGCGATTGGCCGACTGGTCGCGGCGCAGGCCCGTGATCCAGCCCGACGCACCCGCCAAGGCGCGGCCGAGCGGCTCCACCTTGCGCGCGCCGCAGCAGGCTTTGCGCATTTCGGGCGCGAAATAGAAGCCGTTGATGCCCTGATCGTCGATCAGCGCTTCGAGAGCTTCGGCCTGCGGATACTTGGCCTTGATGCGCCGGCCATAGGTTTCTTCCGTCTGCTGCCAGAGAGCGTAGGTCTCGGGAAACAGGCGGCCGGTGTCGAGTGTCACCACGTCGATCGCCAGCTTCTCGCGGAAGATCAGATGGGTGAGCATCTGGTCTTCGATGCCGAGTGAGGTGGTGAAGACGATGCGGCCGGGCAGGCGCTCCGTCAAAAGGCGCAGCCGCTCGGCGGGCTTGAGGCCCGCGAAGCTGTCGTTGAGGTCCTGCGCGAGCTCGGCGCTCATGCGGCCTCTCCCGCGCGGGCGGCGAGGCGCTTCTGCAGGATGCTCTGATCCTCGCCATAGCCGGTCTGGTAATGGTCGCGGACGATGTCCTTGGCCTTCATCCACTGGTCAACAGGCTGGCGCTCGGCCATCTGGTCCGGCAGCCAGACTTCATCGAAGCCGCAGGCCAGCGCCTCGGCGAACTGATCGGCGATCAGCGGGCCGCTGGCGCGCAGCGTGCCGGAAAAGCCCGCGCGGCGCAGGCGCTTGGCAAGCGAGAAACCGCGCCCGTCCGAGAAGGACGGAAAGCGAACCGAGATCAGCTCCACCTGCCCGAAATAGGGCTCGACGGCGCAGACCGGCGTGTCGCCCGCGACCGCCAGACCCAAGGGCGCGTTGCGCCGGTCGGCGAGGGCCTGGTCGACGACGGTGAGCGGCACAAGAACCGCGCCCTCGGTCAGGGACAGATCGGCCATGTCCTCGATAACAGTGAACTCGTCGGTCTTCTCTCCGGCGGGGGTGACGAGTAGGCTCATGCGTGCGCTCCTTCCGCCGAAGCGTTGGCCGCGTTGCTGCCCGCGACATAGGCGGTGAAGCCCTGCTTGAAGGGCTCCAGCCCGGCGCGCTTCACCGTGTCGATGAAGGTTTCGCCGGCCTGCCGTTCGCTCATGTAGACGCCGACCAACGCCTCGATGGCACCCGGCACCTGCTCGGCGTCGATGCCCGGCCCCACGCGCTCACCCAGCGCCGCGTGTTCGGAGGCGTCGCCGCCCACCGTGATCTGGTAGTTCTCGCGGCCCGACTTTTCGAGGCCGAGAATGCCGATATGGCCGACATGGTGATGGCCGCAGGCATTGATGCAGCCCGAGATCTTGATCTGGAGCGGCCCCACGTCCTTCTGCTTGGCCTCGTCGGCATAGAGATTGGAAATGTCCTGCGCGATCGGGATCGAGCGGGCCGTCGCCAGCGCGCAATAGTCGAGGCCGGGGCAGGCGATGATGTCGGTAACGAGACCGGCATTGGCGGTGGCGAGCCCCGCCGCCTTGAGCGCGGCGTAGACCGCCGGCACGTCATCCTTCTTCACATGCGGCAGAACGAGGTTCTGCACGTGCGTGACGCGGAATTCATCGAACGAGTAGCGCTCTGCAATGTCGGCGAAGGCGCGCATTTCCTTGTCGCTCATGTCGCCCGGTACGCCGCCGATGGGCTTCAGCGAAACCGTCAGCGCGATATAGCCGGGCTGGCGATGGGCAAAGCCGTTCTGCTCCACGAAACGGTCGAGTTCGGGGTCGGCCGCACGGGCGGCCTCCAGCACCGAAGAGGTCTCGGGCAGCGTCTCGTAGGCGGGGGCCGCGAAATAGCGCGCGATGCGCTCCACCTCTTCGGCCGGCGCATTGATCGTCGGGCCGTTGAGCTGAGCATATTCTGCTTCGACGCGGGCCTTGAACTCGTCCGTGCCGATCTCGTGGACGAGGATCTTGACGCGCGCCTTGTACTTGTTGTCGCGCCGGCCTTCCGCGTTGTAGACGCGCATGATCGCCTCGAGATAGGCGAGCAGTTCGGCCTTCGGCAGGAAGTCGCGGATCACCTTGCCGACCATCGGCGTGCGGCCGAGACCGCCGCCCACGACGACTTCGTAGCCGATCTCGTTGGTTTCGGGATGGCGCAGAATGCGCAGGCCGATATCGTGAACCTTGATCGCGGCGCGGTCGTGCTCGGCGCCGGTCACGGCGATCTTGAACTTGCGCGGCAGCCAGGAAAATTCGGGGTGCAGGCTCGACCATTGGCGGATCAACTCGCCGGTCGGGCGCGGGTCTTCCACCTCGTCGGCCGCGACGCCGGCGAACTGGTCCGCCGTGACGTTGCGGATGCAATTGCCCGAGGTCTGGATGCAGTGCATCTCGACATCGGCCAGAAGGTCCATGATGTCGGGGACATCGCGCAGCTTCGGCCAGTTGTACTGAAGGTTCTGGCGCGTGGTGAAATGCGCATAACCCTTGTCGTATTTCTCGGCGATCAGGGCCAACTGGCGCATCTGCTTGGAGTTCAGCGTGCCATAGGGCACGGCGACGCGCAGCATATAGGCGTGAAGCTGGAGATAGAGTCCGTTCTTGAGGCGCAGCGGCTTGAACTCGTCGTCCGAGAGCGAGCCGTCGAGCCGGCGCTCCACCTGATGGCGAAACTGCTGGACGCGCTCACGCACGAAGCGCTCATCGAATTCGTCGTACCGATACATGCCTGTCGTCCTCGATCGGTTCCGGCGCTCTTGCGGGCGCCCGGTGGGTGGCGGAAGCGCTCAGAGGCTCCCCATCCCGAAACGCTTAAAATTCAGCCTGCTTGCCGTATTGCGGCAGAATGCTCGGACCCTTCTGGCGGATCGCCTCGCGAAAATGCGTGGCGAGAGGCAGCCCGTTCGGATCGAGCGTGACCTCGACCAGATAGGGATCGACGACCCGGTTGCTCTTGAAGCCCTTGGCGCCCTCTTCTTCCATGAAGGCGACCGTCGCAGCATCGTTTGCGACCAGCGCGGCCTTGGGGTCGAGGCTCCAGCCCTCGCGGGTCAGGAACACGACGTCGCCGTCCAAGAGGTCGTTGGCGCTCATGATGACGGGGAGCTTGGGCCCCTTGGTCTTCGCACCCGCCTTGACGTCGCTCGCCATTCCCGATGGTCCTTTTCTGCCGGTCTTCCCGGCCACCGGTTGCGCGGCAGCCACGAAGACACCTCCCGACACCCGAAGAGGTGTCGCGGCTCGCTTGTTATCGTTCTAAATAATCCAATGCCAGCCACGTTGCGCCGAAGAGGATTTCCTTCGGTGCAGTTCAAGCGGATGTTTTTGCTCGCGAGGGCCACAGACGCGCAATGAATGCGCTCTGTGTCCGGCCGAGCCCGTCAGACCGGCTCGCCGCGCAGGAGCCGGGGCGTCGAGGCGCTGAGGCCGGACGCCTGCTCGATGAAATAGCGCTTGGCGAAGGGCGCGCGGTCCACCAGCGACAGGCCGAAGGAGCGCGCGGCGCGCAGCATGGGATTGTCGTTGGAAAACAGCCGGTTCAGGACATCGGTCGTGATGCCCATCTGCACCGTGTCGAAGCGGCGCCAGCGCTCGTAGCGCTGCAGCGTGTCGAGCGCACCGATGTCGAGCCCGAGGCGCGCGGCCTCCACCACCGTCTCGGCCAGCGCCGCCACGTCCTTGAAACCGAGATTGAGCCCCTGGCCGGCGATCGGGTGAATGCCGTGCGCGGCGTCTCCCGCCAGCGCGATGCGCGGTTTCACGAAATCGCGCGCCAGCGTCAGCCCCAGCGGGAAGGCGCGGGGCTTGCCTTCGACCGTGAGCGCGCCGAGCTTCAGGCCGAAGCGCTGCTCCAGCTCTAATTCGAAGACCATCTCGTCGGCGCGCAGCAGGCGCTCGGCCTCGGCCGTGGATTCGGTCCAGACCAGCGAGGAGCGGTTGTTCTTGAGCGGCAGAATGGCGAAGGGGCCGGCGGGCAGGAAGTGCTCCTCGGCGCGGCCCTCGTGCGGGCGCTCGTGCTGGACGGTGACGACGATGCCGCTCTGGCCATAATCGGTGTGGACGGTGCGAATGCCCGCCATGTCGCGAATGGCGGAGCGCACGCCATCGGCGGCGACCAGAAGCCGCGCCTCGATGGCGCCCGGGCCCGTCTCTATCGTGACGCTGGAGGGGCCGACCTGAAGTCCGGTGACGGCCGCGCCCGAGCGAATGGGAATGCCAAGCTCGGCCGCCCGGGCGCGCAGGGCGCCGTTCAGCGCGACATTGGGCACCATATGGGCGAAGGGCTCGCCCGGCTCGGCCTCGCCGCCGAAGGTCAGGAAGACCGGGCGCACGGGATCGTTGGTGCGCGAATCCGTGACGATCATCTCGCGGATCGCTTCAGCTTCCGGCCGGATCGCGTCCCAGACGCCGAGGCGCGTCAACATGCGGATGGCGGCGGCCGCGATGGCCGAGGCGCGTCCGTCCCGCTCCCAGACGCCTTCGGGCGCGGCGTCCACCAGCACCACCGAAAGCTCGGGCGCGGCTTGGCGAATCGCGACCGCGGTTCCGAGTCCGACATAGCCCGCACCGGCCACCACGATGTCAGCGCGCTCGGGCAGGGTCTCACGGCGAGGGTCGGACATGGCTCGGACTCCGGTTCGGGACGGGACCGGCCCTTCGTGGCGGCAGGTCCCTTGCGCGCTGATCTAGAGCGTCACGCGGCATGGGGACAAGGGTGGTGTGACGCCTTGCGCGTTCAAGGCAGCGTTCCGTTATCCGTCGCGAAGCCCCCGGAAGAGCGTGCTGAAGACAAAAAGCCATCTCTTCGTTGTTTTCGGAAGAATGAGGCGGGCGGGATGCGGAACGTCCGGGATCATCCGTTGCGCTCGTTCCTGAAAGAGATTTCAACGTATCCGAGTGAAAAATTTCATCGACGAACGAAGCTTGTATCGCCGGCTACGGAAATATCCATTATTCTGGGTGACATAGGGGCGGCATATCGTCGCTCTTCCGGGATCAGATTTCGCTATGACCCAGCAAGCTTTTCAGGTGGCTGTGACTGCGAACGGCAAGAAAGGTAGCGTGACCTTGCGGAAATCTGGACGATCCGATCACCATGTATCGGGTCGGTATATCGGGTGTTCGAGCCCTTGGCATCGGCGTCCGGCTCCAAGGTCGGATCTTTCATGGGTTGCGCAACTCAAGGTTACATTTCGGAGTCTTGGCACCCATTGGGCTGCCGTTTTGGGGAGGCGAGTTTGACGGCGGGTTCCGAACCCATTCGCGCTCGCAGGCTCTTCCAGCAGGAGATGGACGAAACCTACAAGACGCTCGTATCCGGGTTGGCTTTCAGCCTTTTACCCAGCGCTATCATGGGGGCGACGATCGTCGCTGTCGGCATTTTCGCCTATCTTCAAGTGGGCTCTCCAGCCATTCTGGGCGCCGCGCTCGTCGGCATGGCCGCATCCCTGGCCAAACTCGTCGTGCTCGTGGCGCATCAGCTCCGGCTGCGGCAGGCCGTTCCGAGCGTGGAGGAGGCACGCCTATGGGAGCTGGTCCATACCGTGACGACCTGCCTCGTCGCCTCATCGGTCGGCGGCCTGTCGGCAGGGCTTTTCGCGCGCCTCGATGCGGGACTTCACGTGCTGGGAACGGCTCTCGTCTTCGGCTATTGCTCGGGCGTCGCCATGCGGCTTTTCATCCGGCCGCGGTTGGCCATCGCCGCCGTGGTGATCGCTGCCCTTCCACCCGCCATTTCCACGCTCGTCTTCGGCAGTGGGGCCGACAGGCTGCTGGGTCTGATCCTTCTTGTCTTCCTGTGCGGCAGTTTGGAAAGCATCCGGCATATCTACGACGTGTCCGTGCAGGAGATCGAATCGCGCATCACCATGACGCGTCTGGCGCGAACCGACGCGCTGACCGGCCTCGGCAATCGCCTCGCGCTTCAGGACCTGCGCACGCTCCCGCCCCCCAGGGACGAAGGGTGGATGGCCGTGCATTGTTTCGACTTGGACGAGTTCAAGTCGATCAACGATCGGTTCGGCCATGACACGGGCGACGCGCTTCTGCGGGCCTTGGCGGGGCGCGTCAAACGCCTGATCGGCGAGCACGACATCGCCGTGCGCCTGGGCGGGGACGAGTTTGCCATCATCCAGTCCGGGCTCGGCGGCGCCGATGAGGCGGAGTGCTTCGCCATGCGCCTGACCGACCATCTGATGCAGCCCTACGATCTGACCGGGCGCACCGTCACGATGCGCGTGAGCCACGGTTATGCCGCCGCCCCCGCCGCCAGCGTGCGACTGGACGATATGTTGCGCAGGGCGGACGCGGCCTCCTACCGCGCCAAGTCGCGCGGCGGCGGCGTGGAAGCCGCGCTCGGTTGAGCGCAAACCCGCCCGGTTCTCCCTTCGCGCAAGTCTGCTACATCTCCCCCGCTGCCCCGGCTCGCGGGCGGCGAGGCAGAGCGCGTTGGGAAGGGAGGTTCCATGAACGATCTGGTGGCCAAGCTGGTGGAAACGCTGGACCTCGAAACGCTGGAAGAGAACCTGTTTCGCGGCATCAGCCCCGCCAATGGCTGGCAGCGCATCTTCGGGGGCCAAGTCATTGCGCAGGCGCTGGTCGCGGCCCAGCGCACCGCGCCGGCCGAGCGGCAGGTTCACTCGCTGCATGGCTACTTCATGCGGCCGGGCGATCCGCGTGTGCCGGTGATCTACGAGGTGGATCGCCTGCGCGATGGCGGCTCCTTCTCCACCCGCCTCGTCACGGCGATCCAACATGGGCAGGCGATCTTCACGCTTTCGGCCTCGTTCCAGGTGAAGGAAGAGGGGCTCGATCATCAGATTCCCATGCCCGCGCTGCCGGGGCCGGAAGACCTGCCGTCGGGCGAGAGTCTGGGTGAGGACATTCTGGCCCGCGCGCCCGAGCCGGTTCGGCGCTACTGGATGCGGCCGCGCGCGGTGGAGTTTCGCCCCGTCTCGACCGATCACTACTTCAAGCGCGAGAAACTGCCGCCCGAGCAGCATATCTGGGTGCGGGTGACGGCCGATATCGGCGACGACCCGGCCCTGAACGCCGCCGTCATGGCCTATCTCTCCGATATGACGCTGCTCGACACCTCGCTCTTCGCTCACGGGCTCTCGATCTTCGACGAGCGTATCCAAGCCGCCAGCCTGGACCATGCCATGTGGTTTCACCGGCCGCTGCGGGTCAGCGACTGGCATCTCTACACGCAGGACAGTCCGTCTTCGTCGGGCGGGCGCGGGCTGACGCGCGGCTCGCTCTTTTCGCGCGAGGGCGTGCTCGTCGCCTCGGTGGCGCAGGAAGGGCTGATCCGTCCGCGTCGAATGGATTAAAGAATACTCACATGTCTAAAAAAGCGGCGGCGTTCCGAATTCTTCAACGCTACCGCTGACCATCCGAAGGGCAGAAAGCGCTTTCGCACCGCACAAATGCGGCCGAAATCGATCTGTCGCTCAATTGGCACGCATCTTGAATAGGGAGAACTCGTCCCCATCCGGCTCTCGTCGGCATGGGCCATGTTTCAAGGTCGAACGTGTCGTCCGGCGCGTTCGTTCCCTCCAGGTTCGAGGTGCTCATGAAAATCGTGATGGCGATCATCAAGCCATTCAAGCTGGACGAGGTGCGCGAAGCGCTCACCGCCGTCGGCATCCAGGGTCTGACCGTTACCGAGGTGAAGGGCTATGGCCGCCAGAAGGGCCATACCGAAATCTATCGCGGCACCGAATATGCCGTGAGCTTCCTGCCGAAGCTGAAGATCGAGGTCGCCGTTCCCTCCGACATGGTGGATCGCGCCGTGGATGTCATCGCCGCTTCTGCCAAGACCGGCCAGATCGGCGACGGCAAGATTTTCGTCTACGGCATCGAGCAGGCGGTCCGCATCCGCACCGGCGAAACCGACTCGAACGCGCTCTGAGGGGATACGGTACGAACATGCGTTTTCTGAAGACCTCCCTGGCGACCTTGGCCCTGTCGGGCCTCTCGACGGTCGCAGCCTTCGCGCAGGACACCGGCGTCGCGCCTGCGCCTGAACAGGTGCCGGCGGCTGCCGCCGCCGTTGCGGCCGAAGTCATGGACAAGGGCGACGTCGCCTGGATGATGATATCCACCGTCCTCGTTCTGTTCATGATCCTGCCGGGCCTCGGCCTGTTCTACGGCGGCCTCGTGCGCGCCAAGAACATGCTCTCTGTCTTGATGCAGACCGTGACGATCGCCGCGGTCGTCATGATCATCTACGTCACCTACGGCTATTCCTTCGCATTCGGCGGCTCCACCAGCGCCTTCTGGGGCGGCACGGGCAAGCTCCTCCTTGCCGGGATCACCAAGGACACGATGTCGGCGACCTTCACCAAGGGCATCGTGATCCCCGAATACGTGTTCATCGCCTTCCAGATGACCTTCGCCTGCATCACGCCGGCGCTGATCGTCGGCGCCTTCGCCGAGCGCATCAAATTCGGCGCGGTCGTGCTTTTCTCGATCCTCTGGGTCACGATCGTCTACTTCCCGATCGCTCACATGGTCTGGGACGCCAACGGTCTGATCTTCCTTGGCAAGCATGCCGGCGGCGTCGCCGCGCTCGACTTCGCGGGCGGCACGGTGGTTCACATCAATGCCGGCATCGCGGCGCTGGTCGGCGCCTTCATCGTGGGCAAGCGCACGGGCCTCGGCCGTGACAACATGGCTCCGCATTCGATGACGCTGACCATGGTCGGCGCCTCGATCCTCTTCGTCGGCTGGTTCGGCTTCAACGCCGGCTCCAACCTCGAAGCCAATGGCGGCGCGGCGCTCGCCATGATCAACACCTTCACCGCAACCGCCGGCGCGACGGTCGCCTGGGTGCTGATCGAAGCCCTCCTGCGCGGCAAGGCCTCGATGCTCGGTGCCGTGTCGGGCATCATCGCCGGCCTCGTCGCCGTGACGCCGGCAGCGGGTGCGGTCGGCCCGATCGGCGCCATCTTCCTCGGCGCGATCGCCTCGGCCCTCTGCTACTTCTTCGTGGCCGTGGTGAAGCCGAAGTTCGGCTATGACGACTCGCTCGACGTCTTCGGCATCCATGGCGTGGGCGGCATCGTCGGCGCCATCGGCACCGGCATCTTCGCCTCCACCTCGCTGGGCGGCGGCGGCTATCTCGAGGGCGTCACCATGGGCTCCCAGGTCTACAGCCAAATCGTCGCGGTGCTCATCACCGTGGTCTATGGCGGCATCGTCTCCGCGATCCTCTACAAGATCGTCGATGTCGTCATCGGCCTGCGTCCGACCGTGGAAGCCGAGCGCGAGGGCCTCGACCTCACCTCGCATGGCGAGGCGGCCTACCACGCCTAAAAACGGCCGGGTCTCCCGGTCCGGATTCTCGACACGAAGGGCAGGCGGAGCGATCCGCCTGCCTTTTTTCATGCGCTGTCAGATGCGTCCGAAGGGCTTGTCCTCGCGCGTGACGACATCGCCGTAGCGCTCAGGGTGGCGCTGGAACAGCGAGCGGACATAGGAGCAGGCCGGCACCACGCTCATGCCCTGTTCGCGGGCATAGGCGACGGCATGGTCCACCAGCTTCTCGGCGATGCCCTGGCCCCGCAGATGCTCGGGAACATAGGTGTGGTCGAACACCAGCGAATTCTGGATGCCGGCCGGCGAATAGGTCAGCTCGGCCCGGTCGTCTCCTTCGCCCGCCGCGAACACGCCGCCCCGGCCGCGATCCTCGTGCCTGATCTCCATGATCTCTCGCTCCTTTTTCGCGTCTTCATCGCGCCGCTCGGCGCGCCTGCCTCCTTATGTCGCGCACGCCCCTCGCGGTTCCATCACACACGCGACAGGCCGAGGGCGCAGGGGCACTCGACAGAGAGACTGATGATCCGTCGGATGAGGGTTAAATGCGCTTTAACCAGCTTTCTTTACCTTGGCGCAAAAGGCTGCGTCTTCGACGGCGGGCCGCTTCCCGCCTTTGCGAGAGGGCAGGGCGGGGCGGCCCTTCGAGGCGTGGCACGGGGCACATGCGGGAGCTTTCCCGCCGACTTCAGGGCTCAAGGGCATGGCGATGGCATCGATCGAAGCACGGGAAGAGGGCGCTGGCCGGCTGGGCCGCCCGGCGCAGGTGGTGTTGGGCTTGGCGCTGGTCGCCGCGTCCATCTGGCTTGCCCTGTCCTTCGCGAGCTGGACGGTGGACGACCCGTCGCTGAGCTATTCCAACGACCACGCGGTGCAGAATCTCGCGGGCCGCTCCGGCGCGATGGTTGCCGATCTCGGGATGCAGCTTTTCGGCCTCGCCGCCGTGCTCTTGCCGGTGCTTCTGACCGCGCGGGGCGTGCTGCTGCTGCTCGGCCGCCGGGTCGGGCGCTCGGGCGCGCGCGCCTGGTGGGCGCTGGCGGGCATGGCGCTGGCCAGCGCCGCGCTGGGCAGCCTTCCCTCGCCCGCGAGCTGGCCGCTGCCGATTGGTCTGGGCGGTGTGGTCGGTGATCTCGTTCTGAAAATCCCGGCGCTCGCCACGGGCACCTATCCGCAGGGCTCGCTCGGCATTGTGCTGGCGGTCGTCTTCGCGCTGCCGGCCGTCTGGTGCGTGTTGAACGGCGCGGGTCTCGTGGCCCGCCTGTCGGACGAGTACGAGGCCGAGATGCATCCGCGCGGCCATGGTGCGGCGCGCGGCCGCCACGACGACGAGCGCGAAGGCGCGATGCAGCTTCTGGCGGGCGCGGCCGGCCACTGGCTCTATTCGGCCCGCTCGGCGCTCGGCCGCAAGATCGGCGACATCGCCGAGGCACGCCGCCTGCGCGACGATCCGTTCGCCCATCGCGACTGGGACCGCGACGCGCCCCTGATGCCGCCCGCGCCCGAAGCGCGCCTGCGCGAGGCGCTGCGCGCGGCCGAGGAAGCGGAAGCCGGCCGCGCGCCGGCCTCGCGCGGCCCGCGCATCGTGCAGCCGCCGCGCTTCGACGAGGCGGTGGAGTTCGAGCCCGACGAGACCGAGATGGGCTTTGTGCCCGAGCCCGCCGCCCGGCCCGCGCCGGCCGCACAGCCCCGCGCGGCCGCGCCTGCTCGCGCGCAAGCGCCGGCTCCCGCTCCTGCTGCCCGCGCTCCGGCCCCGACGGTTGCCGCGCCCGAGATGCCGGCGCGCCGCACGGTGGACACGAGCAAGGCCACGGTGCGCCACGGCCGCTCCGACTGGAACGGCTCCTACAAGATGGCCCAGCGCGAAGCGGCGCTGCTGGCGGCGGCGGAGGCGGCCCGCGCGGCCGAACTCGGTCTGCCGGCCCCGGACACGGAGGGCGACTACGACCCCGCGCAGGACTATCACGAGAGCGCCCATGACGAGGCGCATCACGAGCCCCGCTTCGAGACCGAGCGCTACGAGGAAGATGAATTCGAGGACGCGCCGTTCGAGCTGGAAACCCATGCTCATCTCGGCGACGAATCGCGCCCGACCCTGGAAGAGCGCATCGCCGCCGAAGAAGAGGACGAAGACCGCTTCCATGACGAGCCCTATGGCGTCGAGGCCGAGATGCGCCGCGAGCCCGAGCCCGAGGAGCAGGGCGGCTGGCGCGGCTTCATCGCCAACAATATCGTGGCCTTTCCCGGCCTGAAGCGCGCGCAGCGCCCCGAGCCGGAGCCCGCGCGCCCCGCGCCCGTCGCCCCGCGTCCCGCCCCGCAGGCCGGTGTCGCCGCGCGCGGCGCCATGGCGGCCGATCCGCGCCCGGTTCGCGTGCAGATGCAGCCCTCCATGGACATGCACGCGCACCAGTCCTCGCGCGCGCGCCTCGCCGAGTTCGGCCATCCCGATCTCAACGAGGAGTTCATCCTGCCGCCGATCGAGCTTCTGGCTCCGCCCAAGCCGCGCAACCGCGACAATTCGCTGACGCCCGAAATCCTGCAGGAGAACGCCCGTCTTCTCGAAGGCGTCCTCGATGATTTCGGCGTGAAGGGCGAGATCATCGAAGTGCGCCCCGGCCCGGTCGTGACGCTCTATGAGCTGGAGCCCGCGCCCGGCATCAAGTCGAGCCGCGTCATCGGCCTCGCCGACGACATTGCCCGCTCCATGTCGGCCATCGCCGCGCGCGTCGCCGTCATCCCCGGCAAGAACGCGATCGGTATCGAACTGCCGAACCAGCGTCGCGAGACCGTCTATTTCCGCGAGATGATCGGCTCCGACACGTTCGCCGGCTCCAAGGCCAAGCTGCCGCTGGCGCTCGGCAAGACGATCGGCGGCGAAGCCGTCATCGCCGATCTCGCCAAGATGCCGCATCTGCTGGTCGCCGGCACCACCGGCTCGGGCAAGTCGGTGTCGATCAACACGATGATCCTGTCGCTGCTCTACCGGATGAGCCCGGCCGAATGCCGCATGATCATGATCGACCCGAAGATGCTCGAACTCTCGATCTATGACGGCATCCCGCATCTTCTGGCCCCGGTCGTGACCGATCCGAAGAAGGCGGTCGTGGCGCTGAAGTGGACGGTCCGCGAGATGGAGGACCGCTACCGCAAGATGTCGAAGGTGGGCGTTCGCAATATCGACGGCTTCAACGCCCGCGTCGCCTCCGCGATCGAGCGCGGCGAATCGATCTCGCGCACGGTGCAGACCGGCTTCGACCGCGAGACCGGCGAGCCGATCTTCGAGTCGGAGGAGTTCGACCTCCAGCCGCTGCCCTATATCGTCGTGATCATCGACGAGATGGCCGACCTGATGATGGTGGCCGGCAAGGACATCGAAGGCACGGTCCAGCGCCTCGCGCAGATGGCCCGCGCCGCCGGCATCCACGTCATCATGGCGACGCAGCGTCCTTCGGTCGACGTCATCACCGGCACGATCAAGGCCAACTTCCCGACCCGCATCTCCTTCCAGGTGACGTCCAAGATCGACTCGCGCACCATCCTGCAGGAGCAGGGCGCCGAGCAGCTGCTGGGCATGGGCGACATGCTCTTCATGGCCGGCGGCGGTCGCATCCAGCGCGTCCACGGCCCCTTCGTCGGCGACGACGAGGTGGAGGAGATCGTGAAGCACCTGAAGACGCAGGGCGTGCCGGAGTATCTCGACGCCATTCTGGAGGACGAGGACGAGGAGGCCCCGGCCGCAGCCGCCGGTGGTTCCACGGCCGGCATGGAAGAAAGCGCCGATCTCTACGATCAGGCGGTGGCGATCGTGCTGCGCGACGGCAAGGCCTCCACCTCCTACGTCCAGCGCCGCCTCCAGATCGGCTACAACCGCGCCGCCTCGATCATCGAGCGCATGGAACGCGAAGGCATCGTCGGCCCCGCCAACCATGCCGGCAAGCGCGAGATTCTGGTGCCGACGGACAACGCTTAAGCGCGAATAAGGCGCGCCCCGGATAAGGGCGCGTGCTTCGATGGGAGATGATCAGGCGGGCGCGAGCGATCGCGCCCGTTTTTGCGTTTAAACTCGAATAGATCGTTCTCAGCCCGCACCATCATTCCAGACATCCGTCGTTACCAACGTATCGTGGTTGAGATGGTAGCGCGTTCCAGAGAGTGGACGCGGCTGACACTTCGCCTCATCCAGCCGTTGAATTCGCATGGGAGGCAGCATTTACATGCTGGAGAGAACGGGTTCTGGAAAACGGCACAAATTGGAGATGTTTGGTTTTCACAAATCCCCTTTCTCTCTAAGTCGGTATATCGAGTAAAACTCGCTTTTTTAGTTTGAGCTACGTTCAAGGGAACTGCTCCACTGTAGGATCTGCGTCCTAAGCTTCGTTTCCCGAAAATTGTAGCGTTATGCATGGGTACGGACGATGTCTGCTTCACATGCGGACATCGTTTGCGACTTTCTTTGGGAGTCGCGAACAAATCCAGATCGGGTCTGGACTTTGGCCTATGAATTGATGCCCGTGAGGCTATCGAAACCTTTCGTACCAACTCCATTGATGACCGAGGTTCGCAGCCGAACCGACCATCGCTGCGGCGGGAATAAAAGTTAACGCAAGTTAGGACTCCTTAAGGGAGTGTGTGCGATAATGAGGGGCGGTAGCGATTCTTTAACTTTTACGTCTTCCACAAGCTTTGATGTGAGATTGTGGAGATAGAGGTTTCGCTACAGGCAGTAGGTCGCTTGGTGTTCAAACGCGAGGTATAGTGATGATGTAAGTGCCTGAAACGAAAGAAGCCCACTCGTGAGAGCGGGCTCCAATTTCCAGCGTCCAAGTCGGTCGGTCGCCAAACTTTCCCGACGAGGACACAACCAAGAGAGGATGAGCTCATGGAAATGGGCCATATCATCGCCTCGCGTCTATTCTACGCGTATATGGCGGCTAGTGTCACCGGCTTTATTCTGTCAAGGCCCGAATTGGGAACTCCCGTGGGATTGCGGGAATTGCTGCATGATGTGCATGGGTTTCTTTATTGGTCGCATATCGTGGCCCATATTGTTGCTTCTATCCAGAAGCGCCTGATGCGTTGAGACGCCCGGTGCCGACCAAACCATGCTGGTCGGCACCTTCTGCGCTTCGGTGGGACGAGGATCCCGGAGTAAGAGCTACGGAGAAGCGGATCAGGCGGCGCACCTGGGGGATCTTCTTGTAGGTATCGGCACTCTGAGTCCAAATTTCCAACGAACATAGCTGGGCTTGGCATTGCTCGCGCGCCACGCCATTTCGAGTGGTAAGAAAACCGAGATGCCCATGCCGCATTGCCGCCAGAGCGATGTGCTAGGCGTATTCGGGACAAGGATCGGCACAGCGCGGGAGAGAGGCGGTCCCGCTGCACGGCCTGATGAGACGAACAAGGAAACGGACATGACGACCAACTTCACCCGGATCGCCAAGGCCGGACTCACCGCCACGCTGCTGATGGGCGCGGCTTTCGCGCCCGCTTTGACCGCCGGCCCGGCGCTGGCGCAGGCAGCGGGGGCCGCCGCGACGGCCCAGCGCGTCGCCGATCATTTCTCGGGCGTGCGCTCCATGAAGGGGCAGTTCGTCCAGTTCGACGCCGCCGGAAACCAGACCGAGGGCACGTTCTACATGGAGCGGCCCGGCAAGATCCGCTTCGACTATTCCGGCTCGCCCGTGCGCGTGATCTCGGACGGCTCACAAGTCGCGGTCAACAATCGCAAGCTCAATACCTGGGACCTCTATCCCCTGTCCAAGACGCCGCTGAAGCTCCTGCTCGACCAGCGCATCGACCTCTCCTCGGCCAATATCCAGAGCGTGAAGGAAGGGCCGGACCTCACCACGATCGTGATGGGCGACAAGTCGATTTTCGGCAATTCGCGCATCACCATGATGTTCGACCCCAACACCTACGATCTGCGGCAATGGACGATCCGCGACGCGCAGGGCAAGGACACGACCGTCATGGTCTACAATGTCGAGGACGGCATATCGGTGAACAACGACCTGTTCGCGATTCCCTATTCTCAGATCGCGACGGGCCAGACCGGCGGCAAGCGCTGAGCGGAGAGGGGTCCGAGGGCGGCGGCGAGCCGCCTCGGGACAAATCGCGTCCAGGAGGAATCATGGCCCTGCGTCCGATCTGGTTTCTTCTGCCCATCCTGGCTCTGGCGAGCTGCACGACCGTCTCGCCCGAAGCGCTGCGGGGGCGGGACGCGGCGCGCTGTGCCGATTACGGTTTCCGGCGCGGCACGGACGGCTTTGCCGCCTGCCTTCAACGGATCGACCTGTCGCGCGAGGCCGACCGGCGCGCCCGGCTGCGGGACGATCCGTTCTATGTCGGCGGCGTCGTGCCGGGCGCAGGCTATGGGCGCATCTGGTAGGAGAGCGTCAGAGCGACCCGGCGGCGAGCGCCAGCGGGCGGCGGTGCAGGATGCGGTCGATCAGGCCCCATTCCAGCGCTTCTTCGGCCGACATGAAACAGTCCCGGTCGAGCTTGCGCTCCACCTCCTCATAGGTCCGCCCGCAATGCTCGGCGTAAAGCCGGGTCATGCGGTGCTTCACCTTCCGCGTTTCCTCGGCATGGATCAATATGTCGGAGGCCTGCCCCTGAAAGCCGCCGAGCGGCTGGTGGACGTGGATGCTGGCATTAGGCAGGGCGCAGCGCTCCCCCGCTTCGCCTGCCATCAAGAGGAACGAGCCCATGGAGCGCGCCGTGCCCATGCAGAGCGTGTGAACCGGCGCCTGGATGAACTGCATCGTGTCGTACATGGCGAGGCCGCTCGTCACCACGCCGCCGGGTGAGTTGATGTAGAGATGGATGGGCTTTTTCGGGCTCTCCGCTTCCAGAAGCAGAAGCTGCGCGCAGACGAGGGCCGAGACCTGATCGTTCACCTCGCCATTGATGAAGATCACGCGCTCGCGCAGAAGCCGCGAGAAAATATCGAAGGCGCGCTCGCCCCGGTTGGATTGCTCGACCACCATAGGGACGAGTTGCATCGCTTCGCGCATGGCGAATTCCTTGGGTTTGGATTGTGGGGACAGGGAAGGAGCCGAGCGGGGACAGCCCGTCCGGTCAAAACCGGATCGGCGAGCAGGCTTCAGCTCTTAAAAGGCAGCGTGGGTGGGTGCCGGAGCGACAGAGCCCCGGCTGGCGTGCGTCACGCCGCGCGGGCGCGCACTGCCCGGTTGGCGTTGGCGGCCATCATGCGGGTGCCTCTGCCGAGGCGCTCGTGGATGATGCGAAGGCGGGTGCCGCCGGCCTCGTTCAGGCTGATGCGGAAGGTGACGGCGCTGGTTTGAAAGGGTGCCTCGCTCTCGCGAAGCGAATAGCGCAGTTCCTCTCCGGGGATGACGGAGCCGGCGTCTGGCTCGGGCTGCGTGACATCAGGCAGCCAGCGCTCGCGAAAGGCGGGGATGCTGAGGGCCCGCCAGACCTTTTGCGGGGGCGCGTCCAGATCGTAGACGAGATCCAGCGTCGCATCGTCCGGGCTGTCGCTCATTGATCCATCTCCTTCAGAAGCGCTTTCAGATCATCGACGCGCGCCGGCCAGAAGGCGCGATATTTCGCGAGCCAGGATGCCACGCATTGGAGACCCGCCGGGTCCACCTCGTATTGCACGAAACGGCCCTCCCGCTCCTCGCGCACCAGACCCGCGCCGCGCAGCACCGAGAGATGCTGCGACATGGCGGGCTGGCTGATCCCCATGCCCTCGCGCAGGGCGCTGGCATTCCTGCGCCCTTCCGCCAGCTTTTCGAAGATCGCGCGGCGGGTGGGGTCGGCGAGAGCCTTGAAGATATCGTCTTCGATCATGTCAATACATAAGCATCGACTTATCTGATTCGCAAGCGGTTTCGCTTGGGGGCGATCGACGCGCTCAGGCGTCGAAGAACCGGATCAGCGCCGCCAGCGTCTCCTCCGGCGCTTCCTCCACGAGGAAATGGCCGGCGTCGATGGCCTGGCCCTCCACATCGTCCGCCCAATCCCGCCAGATAGTCAGCGGATCGCCCTTCTTGGCCGGCGTGCCATCCGTACCCCAGAGGACGAGGGTCGGGCAGGCAAGACGACGGCCGGCCTTGCGGTCCTCCGCGTCGGCGGCGGGGTCG
>NZ_LDQA01000046.1 GCF_001475935.1 Aureimonas ureilytica | reverse complement strand
CGTGGAGCCGATGTCGATGTTCGCTGTAGTCTAGTTTTCTCTTAAAGCAGAAGACGACATACGCGTACATGTCCGGGCTCGTGGCCTCGGAGATGTGTATACGAGGCAGGGAGCCGGCCCGCCCCCGCCCGCCCTCGCGGCTCGGCCCGAACCAGCGGCCGAGAAGCGTATAAGCGGCGTGGACGGCGAAACCCTGCCCGAACAGGCGCAAGGCAAAAAGCGCCGCGACGAGCCCGAGCCCATGGCGCGACAGAGCAAAGGCGAGCGCGCCGAGCCCGAGGGCAGCAAGCGCGAGCATACCTGAGCGCCGGGCCGGCCAGCGATCCACCACCGGACCGATCCAGGCGAGCGCGAAGGCCGAGGCGATCGTCACGCCCATATAAAGCAGCCCGAAATCGCCATTCGACAGCGCGAACTCGCGCCGGATGTCACCCCCGGACAGAGCCACGAAGAAGCTTTGCCCGAAGGACGAGGCGAACAGCAGAAGAAAGCCGCCCGCCAGCCAGCGCGCGTTGCGGGTCAGAAAGGACAAGGCGGGCACGGGCGGCCTTCCGTTGATTCGGTCGTGGCGTTCGCTTTAGCAGCCCGCGCGCGACGATGGAGCGCGGGGTGCGCGCTGTTGAGCGGAAAGGGGCGTTTTTCCGGACCGAGGGATCGTGCCGAGACTGAGCGTCGAGGCCTGTTGGGCAGAGGCGCGTCGAGTGGCAAGGGCGCGCAAGAGCAGGGCTTACGGGTTGGGCATTCGTCGCCCGCCCGCCGGCCTGGGGGACGGCGAGGGGGCGCCTTGGCCGGACACCCGGTTTGACGCGCGCCCTCATCCCGGCTTTAAGGCGGGGGCCTGACGGTGCCTTTGGGTGGATCGATTCCGCCCGGGCTCTTGCAAAAACGATTCCGGGACGGCCGACCCAAACCGGGGGCTCGAAGCGGAAACTGTCGGACGCGGCGCTTCGCTGATGGGCGAGGTCCGTTCTCCGGCGCAACCTGACGACGGAGGACATGCGTCCATGAAGGCTCTCATGCTGTGCGGCCACGGCTCGCGCGACCGCGGCGCGGTAGAGGAATTTCGCGGCCTCTCCGAAAAGATGGCCCGCCGCCTGCCGGACTGGACGGTGGAATACGGCTATCTGGAATTTGCCACGCCCATCATCCGCACCGGGCTCGACGCGCTGCGCGAAAAGGGCGCGCGGGAGATTCTGGCCCTGCCGGGCATGTTGTTCGCCGCCGGCCACGCAAAGAACGACATTCCGTCGGTTCTCAACACCTATGCCGCCTCGAACGACGTTTCCATCACCTATGGCCGCGAACTCGGCATCGACCCCAAGATGATCCGCGCCGCCGGCGAGCGGATTCGCGAGGCGCTGCGGCTGGATGGATGGCGCGACGGCGAGCCGCTGCACGACACGATGCTGGTGGTGGTCGGGCGCGGCGCGTCGGACCCCGACGCCAATTCCAATGTCGCCAAGGTCATGCGCATGCTCTGGGAAGGGCTCGGCTTCGGCTGGGGCGAGACGGCCTATTCCGGCGTCACCTTTCCGCTGGTCGAGCCGGCGCTGCGCCATGTCTCGCGCCTCGGCTACAAGCGCATCGTCGTGTTTCCCTATTTCCTGTTCACCGGCATTCTGGTGGACCGCATCTATTCCTCGACCGACACGGTGGCCGCCGAGCAGCCGGACGTGAAGTTCCTGAAAGCCTCCTATCTCGGCGCGCATGACCTCGTGGTCGAAACCTTCGTGGATCGCCTGACCGAGATCCTCGAAGGCACGAACAACATGAACTGCCAGATGTGCAAGTACCGCGAGCAGGTGCTCGGCTTCGAAACGGAAGTCGGCCTGCCGCAGGAAAGCCACCACCACCATGTCGAGGGCATCGGCACGGGGCCGGCGGAACCGGCGCACGATCATGGGCACGATCACAGCCATGGGCACGGGCATGACCACGGGCATCATCACCATGGCGATCACCACCATGGGCACGACCACCACGGCCATGACCATGGGCACAGCCACGACCACGGGCATGACCATGCTCACACGCATGAGCACGCGCATTCGGCGGATCATTCTCATGATCATGCGGGTGGTCACACGCACGGCCATGCGCACGATCACGGCCATTCCCATGGTCATGACCATTCTCACGGCCACGGCCACACGCATACCCACCACCCCTATCCCCATGCCGATCACCCGCTCGGGCCGCGCTCGCTGAAGCGGGGGTAAGTTCGTGGGGCTGAACTATCTGAAGGACCCCGCCGCGATCTACGAGGCGAGCTTCGCCACGATCCGGCGCGAGGGTGCGCCTTTGCTGGAGCGCCTGCCGGAGGAGGCGCGGGAGCTGACCATCCGCGTCGCTCATAGCTGCGGCATGGTGGATGCGATCGCGGACTTGCGATTGTCCGCCGATCTCGTTGCGGCTGGCCGCGCGGCGCTGCTAGCCGGCGCGCCGGTTCTGGTGGATGCGCAGATGGTGGCGCATGGCGTGATCGCCCGGCATCTGCCGACCGGCAATAGTGTGGTTTGCCGGCTGAGCGAGCCCGAGATTGCCCCTCTCGCCGCGCGCCTTGGCACGACGCGCTCGGCCGCGCAGGTCGATCTCTGGATCGAGCGCGGCGAGTTGGCGGGCGCGGTTGTCGCCATCGGCAATGCGCCGACTGCGCTGTTCCATCTTCTGGAGCGGCTGGACGAGGGGGCCGCGCCGCCGGCCGCGATCCTCGCCTTTCCGGTCGGCTTCGTCGGCGCGGCCGAATCCAAGGACGAACTCTTCGCTCGCCCGCGCGGCGTCCCCTTCGCGACGCTTCTCGGCCGGCGCGGCGGCAGCGCCATGGCGGCGGCGGCGGTCAATGCGCTGGCCGCCGGGCTGCGGGGTGGGCTCGCGTGACGGCGCCCTGGCTCGATCTGATCGGCGTCGGCGAGGGCGGCCTCGAGACGCTTTCACCGGAGGCTGCGGCGCGCCTCGACCGCGCCGAGATCGTCTTCGGCGGGCATCGGCATCTCGCCATGCTGCCCGCCGCGCACCCAGCCGAGCGTCAGCCCTGGCGCTCGCCCTTCGCGGAGAGCGCCACCGACATTCTCGCCGCGCGCGGGCGGCGGGCCGTGGTGCTGGGGACGGGCGATCCGTCC
This sequence comes from Aureimonas ureilytica, assembly GCF_001475935.1. Lineage (GTDB taxonomy): Bacteria > Pseudomonadota > Alphaproteobacteria > Rhizobiales > Rhizobiaceae > Aureimonas > Aureimonas ureilytica_A. The sequence goes on along the minus strand of NZ_LDQA01000046.1, from coordinate 25,656 downwards.
TGGTTCGGGCCGGCGAAATGGCTGCGCGGCGTGCTCGATGCGGCGGAGTTCCGCGTCTGGCCCACACCCTCCGCCTTCTCGCTCGCAGCCGCCAGGCTCGGATGGGCGCTGGAGGATTGCCGTTGCCTCACCGTGCATGGCCGCGCGCTGGAGAATGCGGCGGCGGATTTCGCTGAGGGGCGAAAACTCCTCATCCTCTCCGAAGACGGCGCTTCGCCCGCTGCGCTCGCCGCGCTGCTGACGCAGGCCGGCTATGGCGCGAGCCCCGTCCATGTTCTCGAACATCTCGGCGGTCCGCATGAGCGCATCCGCGCGGCGCTGGCGGAAGGCTTCGATCTCACGGACATCGCCGCGCTCAACACCGTCGCCGTGGAATGCGTGGCCGCAGAGGGCGGCAAGGTCTGGCCGCCCGGCCCCGGCTTGCCGGACGAGGCGTTTCGCCATGACGGCAAGATGACCAAGCGGGTCTTGCGCGCACTGGCCCTTTCCGCGCTGTCGCCCCGCGCGGGCGAACTCCTGTGGGATGTCGGCTCCGGCTCCGGCGCGATCGCGGTGGAATGGTGCCGCGCGGCGTCGGCTGCGCGGGCACTCGCCATCGAGCCGAACCCGGAGCGTCTGGCTTTCATCCGCGAAAACCGCCTCCGGCTCGCCGCGCCGGGCATCACCATCGTCCCCGCGCGCGCGCCGGAAGCCTTCGACGGGCTGGCCGCGCCGGACGCCGTGTTCATCGGCGGCGGGCTGACGGAAAGCGTCTTCGCGCCGGCTTACCACGCTCTGAAACCCGGCGGTCGGCTCGTCGCCCATGCCGTGACGCTGGAATCGGAAGCCATCCTCTTGAGCCTGCACGCAGAGCACGGCGGCGATCTGATGAGGGTCTCGGTGGACCATGCCTCGCCCGTCGGTCCGTTTCGCGGCTGGCGGGCCTCCATGCCCGTTCTCCATTGGCATCTGACGAAAGAGGCGGGCGCATGACCGGCACGCTGTACGGGATCGGCCTCGGCCCCGGCGACCCCGAGCTTCTGACGCTGAAGGCCCATCGCATCCTGCAAACCGTGCCCGTCATCGCCTATCCCGCGCCCGATGGCGCGCCCTCGCTCGCGCGCAGCATCGCCGCGCCGCATCTTCCGGGCGGACAGGTCGAACTGCCGATCGGCCTCTGCATGGCGGTCGAGCGCGCGCCGGGGCAGGGCGGCTATGACGCCGCCGCGCCCGAGATCGCCGCGCATTTGCAAGCCGGGCGAGACGTCGCGGTTCTCTGCGAAGGCGATCCGTTCTTCTACGGCTCCTTCCTGCATCTCTTCGCGCGGCTGGGCGCCGACTTCGCGACCGAGATCGTGCCGGGCGTCTCCTCCGTCATGGCCGCTGCCGCCTGCGCTCGGCGTCCGCTCGTGGTGCGCAACGATCGCTTCGCCGTGCTCCCGGCAACGCTCCCCGACGAAGCGTTGCGCGCCGGCATCGAAGCGGCGGAGAGTGTCGCCATTCTGAAGCTCGGCCGCCATTTTGCGCGGGTGAAACGCCTGATCGCGGAGATGGGCCTGACGAACGGCGCGCTTTATGCCGAGCGCGTGACACAAGCCGGCGAGCAGGTGCGGCCGCTGGCCGAGACCGGCGACACGGCCCCCTATTTTGCGCTGATCCTTCTCTACAAGGGCCGGGAGCCCGCCATTCTTGGGCATGATCGATGAATGAGCCGGCTTATGTCTGCCTCACGCCCGCCTCGCTCGCGCTGGCCGAGCGTCTGCGCGATGCGCTGGGGGGCGAGACCCATGGCTTTGCGCCGCGCGTTTTCAACGCCGACCGGAGCTTCGGGGATGTCGGCGCGCATCTGGCCACTCTCTTTGCCGAGGGGCGGCCCATCCTGGCGCTGATGGCGACGGGCGCGCTGATCCGTCTTCTCGCGCCTCATCTTGCCGACAAGCACGCCGAGCCGCCGGTTCTCGCCATCGCGGAGGACGGCTCGGCCGTGGTGCCGCTGCTGGGCGGCCACCATGGCGCGAACGACTGGGCGCGGCGGGTCGCCGCCATTACGGGCGGTTTTGCCGCCGTCACCACCGCCGGGGACCTGCGCTTCGGCGTGGCGCTGGATGCGCCGCCGGTGGGCTACGTGCTCGAAAATCCCGGCGACGCCAAACCCGTCATGGCCGATCTTGTCGCGGGCGAGTTCGCCTGGATCGAGGGCGATGCGCCCTGGCTGACGGGCTCCTCCATCCCCGTATCGGACGACGCTCGCATCGCGCTCACCGTCTCGGACGCCGCGCGCGAACCGACTGAGACCGAGCTTCTCTACCGCCCGAAGACCCTCGTCCTCGGCATCGGGGCCGAGCGCGGCGCGCCCGCTGATGAAGCGATTGCGCTGGCGAAGGCCGCGCTGGCGGAAGCCGGCGTCTCACCGCTGTCGCTCGCCGCTGTCGCCTCGCTGGACCTGAAAGCCGACGAACCGGCAGTTCATGCCGTGGCAAGCCATTTCCGCGTTCCCGCCCGCTTTTTCGATGCCGCGACGCTGGAGGCACAAGCGCCCCGCCTCGCCAACCCGTCCGACATCGTGTTCCGCGAAACGGGCTGCCATGGCGTTGCCGAGGGCGCGGCGCTCGCCGGGGCGGGCGAGGGCGGTGCGCTGATCCTCCCCAAGCGCAAATCCGCCCGCACCACGGCCGCGCTCGCCCGCGCGCCGCAGCCGCTCGACACTCGGAGCACCGGCCGGGCGCGGGGCACGCTTTTCGTCGTCGGTATCGGTCCGGGCTCGGAGGGCTGGCGCTCGCCGGAGGTCTCGCGCATGGTGGCCGCGAGCACCGATCTTGTCGGCTATTCGCTTTATCTCGACCTTTTGGGACCGCTTGCGCGCGGCAAGGCGCGGCATGATTTCGACCTTGGCGCGGAAGAGGCGCGCGTGCGTCACGCGATGGAACTCGCCGCCGAGGGCCGCCACGTCGCGCTGGTCTGTTCGGGCGATGCCGGCATCTATGCCATGGCGACGCTGGTCTTCGAGCTGATGGACCGGGGCGGCGTGTCGGACGCGGCGCGGCGGATCGAGGTTCAGGTCTCGCCCGGCATTTCGGCGCTCCAGGCCGCCGCCGCGCGGGCCGGCGCGCCGCTCGGCCACGACTTCTGCACCATTTCGCTGTCCGATCTCCTGACGCCCTGGGACGACATCCAGCGCCGTGTGAAGGCGGCGGCCGAAGGCGATTTCGTGATCGCCTTCTACAATCCCGTCTCCAAGCGCCGGCGCACGCAGCTCGCTCATGCGCGGGGCGTGCTTCTCCAGCATCGCCCCTCTGATACGCCCGTCGTGCTCGCCACCAATCTCGGCCGGCCGGGCGAGAGCGTGCGCATCGTGGACCTGTCGGCCCTCGACGTGGACGAGGTGGACATGCTGACCGTCGTCGTGGTCGGCTCGTCCAACACGCGCGCCTTCACCTCGGGCGAGGGCCGCCGCTTCGCCTATACGCCGCGCGGCTACGCCGCCAAGCCCGGCACCAGCATTTCGGAGGCGCCATGACCGTTCATTTCATTGGGGCCGGCCCCGGCGCGGCCGATCTCATCACGCTGCGCGGCCTGCGCCTCATCGAGCGCTGCCCGGTCTGCCTCTATGCCGGCTCGCTCGTGCCAGAAGAGATCGTCAAGGCCGCGCCGGAGGGCGCGCGCGTGCTCGACACCGCGCCGATGCATCTCGACGAGATCATCGCGGAAATGCAGGCGGCCCACGAGCGGGGCGAGGATGTCGCGCGCGTTCATTCCGGCGATCCCTCGATCTACGGGGCGACGGCCGAGCAGATGCGCCGGCTGGATGCGCTCGGCATTTCCTATGACGTGACGCCGGGCGTGCCGGCCTTCGCGGCGGCGGCCGCCGCGCTCAAGACCGAACTCACCGTGCCGGAAGTCTGTCAGACCATCGTGGTCACCCGCACGGCGATGAAGTCTTCGGCCATGCCCGAGGGCGAAGATCTGGCGACGCTCGGCCAAAGCGGCGCGACGCTGGCGATCCACCTCTCCATCCGCAACCTCGCTCATATCGAGCGTGAGCTGGGGCCGCTTCCGGCTTACGGGCCGGACTGTCCTGTGATCGTTGCCTACCGCGTCGGCTGGCCGGACGAGCAGTTCATCCGTGCAACGCTCTCGACGGTTGCGCGGGCGGTGCGCGAGGCGAAGCTGACGCGCACGGCGCTCGTCTTCGTCGGGCGCGCCCTGGGGGCTAAGGACTTCGTGGATTCCAAGCTCTACGACGCCAGCCACCCCCATATCCTGCGCCCGGTCAGGAAGGCGAAGTCAGCCAGCTAAGCGCGGCGTCGAGGTCTCGCAGGATCGGCCCGTCCGGTTCGGGCGGGCGCTGAATCAGGATAACCGGAAGTTGCAGATTTCGGGCCGCCGCGATCTTGGCATAGCCGCGCGCGCCGCCCGAATTCCGGCAGACGAGATGGGTGATACCGTGCTCGCGAAATAGCTCGGCTTCCTCCGCGACGTCCTGCGATGGCTTGCCGGTGACGAGCGTCGCCGCGAAGGGCAGCGGTTCGGCGGGCGCATCCACCTGCCGCAACACCGGGCAAAGGTCTGGGCGGTGGCGAAAGGGCGCGATATGCTGGCTGCCCAGCGCCAGAAAGGGCCGCGCGCCCGAGGGTAACGCATCGCGCGCGGTGCGCAGACAAGCCACCTCCTGCCAGCGATCGCCATCGACCGGCTCCCAAGGCGCGCGCAGGAATGTCGCTCGGGGAATGCCGGCTAAGCGGGCCGCCTCGCCCGCGTTGCGCGACATGCCGACGGCGTAAGGATGGGTCGTGTCGAGCAGGCGCGTGACGCCGTGCTCGCGCATGAAGCGGGCCAAGCCAGCCGCCCCTCCGAAGCCGCCGATGCGCGTCTCCACTCCGTCCGGCAGTGCGGGCGCTTTGGTTCGTCCCGCCAGCGACAGGAGAAGTTGGATGTCCGGCCTAGTCGTCCGCAGGCGCCGCGCCAGAACCGAGGCCTCCGCCGTGCCACCGAGAAGAAGGACGAAGGGCGCTTCCTCCATCTCAGCCGCCGATCCGGGCGATCACCGCGCCCGCCCTGTCCACCGCCAGCACTTCCACGGCAACCGAGGCATCGCCCAGCGTCTCGCGGATGGTTGCGAGCGCGCGGCGCGCCACGGCTTCGGCCAGATCGATGCCGGCTTCCTGGCAGAGGTCGAGCACTTCCTTGGCCGTGTTGGCGATGAGGATGCGCGGCGTCAGGGCCGGGGTGCCGGTGAGGTCCGCCAGAAAGGCGAAGTCCACCTGGCTGCGGCCGGAATGAAGGTCGAGCGAGCCCTGGGCGAGCTTGGTGAGCTTGGCGAAGCCCCCCGCCAGCGTCAGGTTCGGCACCGGGTGGCGGCGCAGATATTTGAGGACGCCGCCGGCAAAGTCGCCCATGTCGAGACAGGCAATGTCAGGCAGTTCGGGGTGGAGCCGGCGCGCGGCGTCTTCGCTGGCCGATCCCGTCGCGGCGATGACGCGGGGGAGGTTGGCGGCGCGCGCGACGTCGATGCCGCGATGGATGGAGTGAATCCAGGCCGAGCAGGAGAAGGGATGAACGACGCCCGTCGTGCCGAGGATCGACAGCCCCCCGAGAATGCCGAGCCGCCCGTTCCAGGTCTTCTCGGCGAGCGCCACGCCGTTCGTGACGGAAATCGTGATCTCGACATTATCAGCGCGCCCCTGCGCAGCGCAAAGGGCCTCCACCACCTCACCCATCATCCGGCGCGGCACGGGATTGATCGCCGGCTCACCGGGCGGGATCGGCAGGCCGGGCCGCGTCACCGTCCCGACGCCCTCGCCGGCCCGAAACACGAGACCGGAGCCGGGGGCGGTGAGGCGAACGGTGGAGACGATTTCGGCCAGATGCGTCACATCCGGGTCGTCGCCCGCATCCTTGATGATGCTCGCCATGGCCGAGCCTTCACCCAGCCGCGTGCGCGCCAAGGCGAAGGCGGGTCGCTCGCCTTTGGGCAAGGTAATCTCAACGGGATCGGGGAAATGGCCCGTCAGAAGGGCTTCCAGCGCAGCCTTGGTGGCGGCCGTGGCGCAGGCTCCTGTCGTCCAGCCGCGCCGGAGCGCCGCGCCGTCCCGCCGGGGCGCGCTCGTCTCCCGCCGCTTGCCGAGATTGAAGCTCATGGGAGGGCTTATAGGCCGGCTGCTTAGAGGCGCAAGCGGTCGGCACGTTGAGCGGTGAGCGCGCAGTCCTTGCGCCGGCCTTTGCCGGCTGAACGCGGCAGGCCATGGCGTGGGTCGAACGCTCAAGCCGTTGGGGCTAGGCCAGCGCCGAACGGGCCGCAAGACGGCGCGAACGGTTACGAGCGATGATCGTGACCGGGCGGATCGGAGCGAAGATGATGTTGCTTGACCGGTCGCTTCGGGCCACTCGCTTCGGACCCACGGGAGCGCTGTCAGGCCTGAATTTCGCTCTTTCGGGTCGCGTTGCTGGGCAGGCCGATCCGTTGCCGCATTCTGCTGGACCGGGTGGGCCACACAGGGTTGATCCAGGAGGCGGTGCCAACCCCGCTTTTTACCAAACCAGTGTTTCGCCACGAAGGTTGGCTTGTTCGCAACGCCGGTTCTGCTTCGCGTGTGGCCGGCCAGCGGGCCGCGTGTCTCGTCGGTCCTTCCAACTGTCGGGAATGCTTGGCCGGGAGCCCGCGCATCGGCAGGGCTTCGCGGCTCGTAGCGAACGAAAATCCCTTGCCCCCTCCACCCGGAGGTTTTGTTCTCGGCTCTTATTGCGCCATCGGGCGGCGGCACAGTTGATGGGGCGGCGGCAAGGTTGGTAGACCGGGCGCGAAGCGGCGCGTGCGATGGGGCGGATTTTGGGCGAAGGAGAGGGCGTCGAGAGACAAGGCGAAGCATCGCGAGGCGGGATGGAGCAAACCCATTCCGCCGGCTTCCTTCTCGCCGCGCCGCAATCGGGCAGCGGCAAGACGCTGACGACGCTGGCGCTGCTGCGGCACCTCACACGTGAGGGCGTGGCACTGCGCTCGGCCAAGGCGGGGCCGGACTATATCGACCCGGCCTTTCACGCGGCGGCCACCGGCCGCCCGTCGGTCAATCTCGATCCGTTCGCCATGCGTCCGGACTTCCTGCGCTCGCTGGCCTTTGCCGACACGCGCCCGCTCGCGGTCGAGGCCATGATGGGGCTCTACGACGGCGCGGCGGATGGGTCGGGCTCGGCGGCCGATTTGGCCGAGATGCTGGGCCTGCCGGTCGTGTTTCTGGTGGATTGTGCCAAACAATCCCATTCCATAGCGGCGCTTGTGCGCGGCTTTCGCGACCACCGACCGTCCCTCCGCTTTGCCGGCTTGATGCTGAACCGCGTCGGCTCTCTCCGCCACGAGGCGCTGTTGCGAGACGCGCTCTCGCCGCTCGGCTTGCCGATCCTCGCCGTTCTCCCGGCCGACCCCGCCCTGGCCCTGCCAGAACGCCATCTCGGTTTGGTGCAGGCCGGCGAGCGGGCGGACCTCACCGGCTTTCTCGAGTGCGCAGCCGACTGGATGGCGCAAGGGCTCCAGCCCGGCGCGTTGGATGGGCTGCTTGGCGAAAGCCGGCGAGCGCCAGCTCCCCCCAAGCCTTTGGCGCCACTTGGAGCGCATATCGCGGTGGCGCGCGATACCGCCTTCGCCTTCAGCTACCCGCATCTTCTGGAAGGCTGGCGGCAGGCCGGTGCGGCGCTCTCCTTCTTCTCGCCGCTGGCGGACGAAGGGCCGGCGGCGGAGGCCGATGCCGTGTTCCTGCCGGGCGGCTATCCCGAGCTTCATGCGGGCCGGCTGGCGGCGGCGAGCCGTTTTCGCGAGGGAATGATGGACGCAGCCCGGCTCGGAGCGCTGATCTATGGCGAGTGCGGGGGCTACATGGCGCTGGGCGAGGGGCTGGTGGATGCGGACGGCATCCGGCACGGAATGCTCGGCCTCCTGCCGCTCGAGACCTCTTTCGCGCAGCGGAAGCGCCATCTCGGCTATCGTCGTCTCGCCCCTCTGCCCGGCGCGCCCTGGGCTCACCCGCTGACCGGGCACGAGTTTCATTATGCGACGATCGTCAGGGAGGGCGCGGCCGAGCGCCTGTTCGAGGCGCGCGATGCCGTGGGCTCCGATCTCGGCGCGATGGGCCTGAGGCGCGGTCGCGTCATGGGCTCGTTCGCCCATGTCATCGACGGAGTGGTGCCGTGAAGGAGGCGCTGCATCATGGCGGCGCGTTGGATGCGGCCGTCGCGCGCTATGGCGGCGCTCGGGCGGATTGGCTGGATCTGTCCACCGGCATCAACCCCGTGCCCCCGCCCTTGCCGGAGATCGACGCCGCGCTCTGGGCGCGCCTACCCGAACGCGCGTTGGAGGAGCGGGCGCGCAGCGCGCTCCGGCGCTTTGCCGGCGCGGGCGAGGGGGCGGGGATTGCGCTGGCCCCTGGCACGCAGGCGCTGATCGCGCTTCTGCCCCATCTCCTGCCGCCCGGTCCGGCGGCGGTGCTGTTTCCGAGCTACGAGGAGCACGGCCGGGCGCTGGCGCAGGCGGGCCATGCCGTCACACGCTTTGCGGACCTCAGCGACATCCCAGCCGGGGCCCGGCTCGTCACGCTGGTCTCGCCCAACAATCCGGACGGGCGGCGCTTTGCCCCGGCGGCAGCTCTGGCGCTGGCGGATCGGCTGGCGGCTCAGGGTGGGCTTCTCGTCCTCGACGAGGCTTTTGCCGATGCCGAGCCGGGGGCAAGCCTTGCAGCCGAGGCCGGGCGGCCGGGTCTTCTTATCCTGCGCTCCTTCGGCAAATTCTTTGGTTTAGCCGGCTTGCGCTTTGGCGCGGCGCTGGGCGAGCCGGCGCTGACCGCGCGGATCGAGGCGCGCTTCGGACCCTGGGCCGTGTCCGGCCCTGCGCTCGCGATCGCAGCTGCCCTGATGAAGGACGAGGTGGGCACCGCCGCGCTGCGCGATGGGATCGGGCAACGTGCTGAGTGGACTCGGCAAGCTCTGACCGCAGCGGGCCTTGCGCCGGTTGGCGGCACGGCGCTGTTCTCGCTTCTGTCGGTGCCCGATGCCGCGAAGCTCTTCGAGGGGCTTGCGCGCCGGCACATCCTGACTCGGCCCTTTGCCTATCGGCCCGACTGGCTGCGCCTCGGCACGGTGCGGGACGAGCGGGAGGCCACGCGGCTGACAAGGGCTCTGCGCGCGGCGCTGGCCGACGTGGACGGCTGATCTGATGGTGCTTCTTCTCGCGACCCTGATCGATCGACTGATCGGGGACCCCGATTGGCTCTGGCGGCGCTGGCCGCATCCGGTCGTCTGGTTCGGCGCGCTGATCGGGGCGGCGGATCGCGGGCTCAATCGCGCGGCGTTCTCCTTCGCTGGGCGGCGCGCTCTTGGGCTCATGTCCATTCTGGCGCTGGCGGGCCTCGCGCTCGGCGCCGGGCTTCTGATCCAGCGCGCGCTTGTCCCGCTCGGCTGGGCCGGGCTGCTGGCAGAAGCCCTGATCGCTTCGGTGTTTCTAGCGCAGAAGAGTCTCAGCGATCACGTCGAGGCCGTGCGCGCGGCGCTGGAGCGCGGCGGGCTGGACGCGGGGCGGCGGGCCGTGTCCATGATCGTCGGGCGCGATCCGAACGAACTCGACGAGGCCGGCGTCTGCCGCGCGGCGATCGAGAGTCTGGCCGAGAACGCGTCGGACGGAGTCGTTGCGCCCTGGCTGGCGCTCGCCCTGTTCGGCCTGCCGGGGCTCTTGGTCTACAAAATGGTGAACACCGCCGATTCCATGATCGGCCATCGCTCCGAGCGCCATCTCGCCTTCGGCTGGGGCGCGGCGCGGCTCGACGATGTCCTGAACCTCGTGCCCGCCCGACTGACCGCGCTCCTCTTTGCCGGCATGGCTTGGATGGGCAGGAATGGCACGGCTGGGCGGAGGGCCTGGAAAACTGCATGGCGGGACGCCTCCACCCATCGCTCGCCCAATGCCGGCTGGCCGGAAGCGGCCATGGCCGGCGCGCTCGCCCTGTCGCTCGGCGGCCCGCGCCGCTATGGCGCGCTGGTGGTGGATGCGCCCTGCCTCGGCGCGGAGGGGCGGTGCGAAGCGAACCCGCAGGACATCGCCGCCGCGCTGCGCTTGTTCGGGTGGTCCATGAACGCGCTTCTCGCTGTCGCCGTGCTCAGGTCTCTCGTCTCGCTCGTTTAAGCGTGCCTCGCGCGGTCTCGCCGTGGCCGCTTTGGCTCCATGGCGTTGCGGCAGAACTTGGCCTTCACCGCCGCAGAGGCTGCGTTTGGTTTTGAAGCCCAGCCAAACCACTCGATCGACTTCTGCCCAACGCGGCCACAGCTTTGCCCGACCTTTGGGTGAAACAGCCTGACCGAGCCCTTGGGAAGCCGACGCCATGCCTGATTCGAAGCCGCCCGCACCCTTCGCCTCGCCGGGTCTCGCTCATGGCGCGGCCATGCGGCGCGGTGGGCCCCCCGGCCCCGCTCTCCTGCGCCAGAGCTTTGCCGACGCCGTGCGCACGCTGCCGCAGGTCGAGGCGATCAGCTTCGGCACCTCGGCCGAGGCAAAGGGACCGGGAGGCGCTGCGATCCGCGATGCCGGCGATCTCGCCCGCTTCTTCAACCCGTTTCAGGGCGAGGCCGATCCGCGCGGCCGCCCGGTCGGCGGCACGGGAACCACCACGATCAACGCCGAGGTGCAGAACTATCGCGGCGATTTCGGCACGGGGAACCATGTCTTCGAGCCGGACGGCCTGCGCCTTCAGGCCAAGGTCGAGGCCGGCCGCTTCGACAGCTATCTGCGCGGCGACCTCACGCGCGCCCAAGGCGGCTTTACCAGCAACGCGCCGGGCGGCGCGGTGCCTACGCGCCTGTCGGATATCGGCCTGAAGCCCAGCGATCTCGACCGGATCCAAGTGGGCGATGTCACGACCAACGGCCCGGTGGGTCTTGCCGCCGTGGCGGCCATGGACCGCGCGGCCGGCACCATCACCTTCGATGCGCTGTCGGGCGGCGCGCGGGCGAACTACGGCGGCAATTTTCATCTGACCTTCACGCGCTTCGGCTTCGCGCCGCTCGAGGCCCCGGCCGCGATCGAAGAAGGAAAGACGCAGGAGGTGCGTTTGGCGCGCCCGCTGCCGACAAGCGTCGTGCCCGGCTGTCTCGTGCGTGGGGTCAAGCGCGGCCCCCAGCCGGTGAACGATCCGCGCAGCATGGCGCAGGCCGTGGTCGCCACGATCTCGGACGACCGACGAACGGTTCGGTTCGACCGGCCCTTGCGCTTCGGCGCGGTCCTCCAGGCGGCGGACGGGGACGGGCTTCTGTTCCAGCCCGGTCTCTGGTCCGGTCAAATTTGGTCGAAGCGCTCCTACGGACCGCAGCGCGACGGCTTGTCGGCGCAGGCCATCCGTGTGGAAGTGAGCTTTCCCGCCATGCCGGACGATCGCGGGATGCCGGCTTACAAGCGGGCCGATGTCGAGGTCCGGCTGAAAGCCGGCGCGGGTATTCTCTGGGGCTATTGGCCGGCGCTCTGGCTCTTCACTTGGCGCCCCGGCCCGAACGGGCTCGGCCAGCGCATCCAGCCGAACGGGCGCAATGGCTGGGCAGAGGTGGACATTCTGGAAATCTTCACGCGGCTCGGCACCGGCCCCTCGGTCTGGACCGGCAATCTCCACGATCAGCCCTTCGAGCGCCAGACGGTGCCTTCGCCGCTCGGTGGAACCTGGCGCTCGCAGCCAGCCGACAAGAGGTTTCTGACGCCCGACGCCGCCTCGCTTCTGATGCCCAAGCCCATCACGGACGGGAAACGCCATTCCTTCAGCGTGCTGTGGACGCGCGACAGCGTGGTTCATTACATGGATGACCGGCCGATCTGCCTCAGCCAATGGCCGCTCAACGTGACCTATCCCCATCAACTCGGGATCAATCTCGCCTGCGGCTCGCTGGCAAGCGGCAATCCCGCTGCCCTGTTCTTCCCCCAGTCGCAGGGGGACGCCGAGGGCCAGTTCCTGACTGTCCATTCCGTGAAAAGCTGGGAGGCTTGAAGGGCAGCCCGACCGGGACCTTTCGCCTCCGTTTCGTGGCCAAGGTCGGCAGATGCCGACAAGATGTTCGGCCCTGCCGTTTGCAGACCGCCCGCCACCTTGCACCACAGGGATGCAGCGTCATATCGGCTGGCACATCATCTGGCCGGGGACCCACCGCTTGCGTGCCTTCGAAATTCTGACGCGCGTCGCCTTCGGCATCGCCAGCCTTACGCTCATGGCCCTTGCCGGGGCGCTGATCGCCTATGCCGGGATCGGCGTTTGGGACAGTTTCCTCGTCCCCGACCGCGACATCGGCACGACGGCCCTCCAGGCGGTGGGCTATACCGTGATCGCCACGGCCGTCTTCGATGTCGGCAAGTATCTTCTGGAGGAAGAGGCGATCCGAGGGCGGGAAATGCGCAATGCCGGCGAGGCGCGCCGCAGCCTGACGAAGTTCATCTCCACGATCATCATCGCAGTTCTTCTGGAAGCGCTGGTCGCCGTCTTCGAGGCGGGCAAGCAGGACCCCCGCCTGATGATCTACCCGACCTTCCTGCTTCTGGCCGGCGCAACGCTCATTGTCGGTCTCGGCATCTATCAGCGCCTCAGCGCCGATGCGGAGGTCAAGGTCCGCGATCCCGTCGAAAACGACTGATGCCCGAGGATAGAACCGTGGAGGGTTCTGTCCCCAGCACCCGAAGGCTTCGAGGCTCTCAGCCCTCCGACGGCTGGTCGGGCAGCTCCGGCGAGCGGCGGGCGGGTGTGCCTGCGCCACCTCCGCCTCCTGGTGTTTCGTCCGGCTCGCGCGGCTGGATGAAGCCGTCCTCGCCGATCGGGTCGGGCAGGATCGGGTCGGGCGCATTGCGCTCCGGGCTATGGGGAATGTTCGACATGCTGGGGCGTCCTCCGGCTGGGGGCAAGGCGATGCAGGCGATGTTACGGGCCGCCGGCGAGCGAGCCCATCACGACCATGGCAAGGTCGTCGAGATCGACCGGGCCATGGATCACCACCTTGTCAGGACCGGGCTCGACGGTCAGCCTGTCGCCCGCGTCGGCGCTGGTCTCGGCCTGTCGCTGGAGTTCGGCCAAGAGGGCCTCGCGCACGGCCTCGTTGCCGTCCTCGTTCATCGCTGGATGCCCTCGCGCACGGCGCGCGGCGTCGCGCGCAGGTCCGGCCGCTGATCGGGCAGGGGCGCGCGCCCTTCCGCGATGTCGCAACGCCCGTCCTCCTGAAGGCGGGCGTCGCCGGTGATTTCGGCGACGATTTCCTTGGCGGTGCCGCCGATGCGCTTGCCGAGCGCTGCGATCGGATGGTCGCTCATATCGTGTCTCCTCGGGTTCAGAAGAAGAAACGAGGGAGGCGTCGATCGGTTCGCCTGAGGTTTACGAACGGGCCACCGAATGGGAGAAGATGTCCTCCTCGTCCCAGCCGAGAAGATCGAGCTTGGCGCGGGTCGGCAGGAAGTCGAAGGCGGCCTTGGCGAGCTCCATGCGGTCCTCGCGCTCCAGGCGCTGGAGAAGGACGCCCATCAGATCGTGGAGATAGAGAACGTCCGAGGCGGCATAGTCGAGCTGCGCTTGGGTGAGCGTTTCGGCCGCCCAGTCCGAGGATTGCTGCTGCTTCGACAGATCGACGCCGATCAGCTCCTTGGCGAGATCCTTCAGCCCGTGCCGGTCCGTGTAGGTGCGCACGAGGCGCGAGGCGATCTTGGTGCAGAAGACCGGCTGCGTCATGACGCCGAACGCATGATAGAGCGCGGCGATGTCGAAGCGGGCGTAGTGGAAGATTTTGACCTTCGACGTGTCGGCCAGAAGCTTGCAGAGATTGGGCGCTTCGCGCTGGCCCTTGGCGATCTGCACCACATCCGCCGTGCCGTCGCCCGGCGAAAGCTGCACGACGCAGAGCCGATCGCGGCGTGTGTCGAGGCCGAGCGTTTCGGTGTCGATGGCGACGGAGCCGGTGTAGCGGGACAGGTCGGGCAGATCGCCCTTATGGACGCGAATGGTCATGACGCGGGAACTCCAAGGCGAAGGCCCCACGCGGCGCGGGGCAAGGATTCATCGCCCCGTCGCCTACAGCATCCCCGGACAAACCGAAACGCATTTTCGCCGGATGGGCGGCACCGGACGGGCGTCCGGGCGTTGTCGCCCCGGTTGGATCGCGATAGGGGATCGGCCATCCATGGATGGGGTGTTGCGATGCGAGCCATGATCTTCGAACGTTTCGGCGAGGCGCCCGGCATTCGCGCCGTGCCGGACCCGACCCCCGCCCCCGATGGCGTGGTGATCGAGGTCAAGGCGACGGGCCTGTGCCGCAGCGACTGGCACGGCTGGAAGGGCCATGACAGCGACATCCACCTGCCGCATGTGCCGGGGCACGAGTTCGCCGGGGTGATCTCGGCCGTGGGCGGGGACGTCAGGCGCTTTCGCGTCGGCGAGCGCGTGACGGTGCCCTTCATCGCCGCTTGCGGCCATTGCGGCGAGTGCCGCGCGGGGCATCAGCAGGTCTGCGAAACGCAGTTTCAGCCGGGCTTCACCCATTGGGGCTCCTTTGCCGAATTCGTCGCCATCGAGCGTGCCGACGCCAATCTCGTGAGCCTGCCCGAGCAGCTCGACTTCGCCACCGCCGCGAGTCTGGGTTGCCGCTTCGCCACCTCCTTCCGTGCCGTGGTGGACCAAGGGCGGGTCAAGGGCGGGGAATGGGTGGCCGTGCATGGAAGCGGCGGCGTCGGCCTCTCGGCCATCATGATCTCGGCCGCGCTCGGCGCGCGGGTCGTGGCCATCGACATCGCGCCCTCCAAGCTGGCGCTTGCCCGCGCCATGGGCGCGGAGGCGGTGATCGATGCGAGCGAGGTGGCCGACGTGCCCGAAGCCGTGCGCGAGATCACGGGCGGCGGTGCGCATGTCTCGCTCGACGCGCTCGGCCATTCGCAGACCTGCTTCAACTCGATCCGCTGCCTGCGTCGGCGCGGGCGGCATGTGCAGGTCGGATTGATGCTGGGCGAGCATACGACGCCGCAAATCCCAATGGCGCAGGTGATCGCGCACGAACTCGAGATCTACGGCAGCCATGGGATGCAATCCTGGCGCTACGAGGCGATGATGGGCATGATCACGTCGGGCAAGCTCGCCCCGCAGCGGCTGATCGGCGAGACGCTGAGCCTGGAAGCTGCCGTGCCGGCCCTGATGGCGATGGACCGTCAGGCACCGGACGGCATCGCCATCATCGACCCGCGCGCCTGAGGCGCGGGCATGTCGCTGCTCTCCTGGTCCTATATCCGGCGCACCTATCTGACCCGGCCGACGCTTTTGCGCGTCGTGCCGACGGGCGCGGTGCTGCTGACCGGGATCGTGGCGACGACCTGGACCCATTCGCTCCTGAATCAGCAGCGCGACCTCGTGGTCCACACGCATGAGGTGATCGAGACCACCAAGGATGTGCTGATCGGTCTCGACGATGCCGAGACCGGCCAGCGCGGCTATCTTCTCAGCGGCGACCGACGTTACCTCGAACCCTATGACAGGGCGCTGGAGCGTTTTGGGGATCTGAGATCGCGCTTGCGCCAGCAAATCTCCGACAATGGCGAGCAGGTCTCGCGTGTGGATGGCTTGGGCGGGTTGATCGATCTCAAGCTCGCCGAGATGAAGGACTCCATCGCGCTGCACGACGAGGTCGGCTTCGAGGCGGCGCGCCGACGCGAGATCGCCATGATGGAACGCGCGACGATGGACCAGATCCGCGCGGTGATCGGCGCGATCACCGAAGGGGAGAAAAGCCTCCTATCCATCCGCTCGGCCGAGGTGGACGAGGACGAGAGCCGGGTTCGAATCGTCGCTATTCTGATCGGCCTCGCCTCGCTTCTGACGCGAACCGGCGTCGAACTGTATTTGGCGCGTAAAGGATTGGATGTCCGTATCGTTGTTCGGCATCCTCATGAAAAGCCGTGACGAAATGTCGCTCTTCGGCAACGATCTTTACTGATCGATAGCCAGCTTTCGAGTTCCTTCCGCTTCGTCAGTTCCTCCTTGAACGTAATCGACTACCTTTCACTCAGCCAGTGTGGGGATGCGGGCTGTTGGGGGGCATCGTGAAACGAGTTGAGGAGACTGAGACGCGGCAGGTCGCGGCCTTGCCGGTGTATGTCACCCCGGAAGGGCGCGTGCGCGTCGGGTTGGTCACATCGCGCGAGACGCGCCGTTGGATCGTTCCCAAGGGCTGGCCCATGCAGGGCTTGCGCGACGACGAGGCGGCCGGCATCGAGGCCAAGGAGGAAGCCGGCCTGCGCGGCAAGATGCTGCGCGAGCCGATCGGCACCTATCATTATTGGCAGCGCACCCGCACCCATTTTCGCTATGTCGCGGTGACGACCTTCGTCATGCAGGTGCGGGAGCAGAAGAAGAAGTGGAAGGAAAAGGCGCAGCGTGAGTTCGAATGGGTCACGCTCGTCGAAGCCGTCGATCGCCTTCAGGAGGGCGAACTCGCCTCGCTGGTAGCCGGCTTGCCGCAGAACGCGGCGGCTTGGAAGTTCCTGCACGAGGGCAAGACCATGCTGGCACCGAAGGGCGCGACGCGTAAGGCCGAACTCGCCTGATCGGCGCGTATGCGGACCGCGCAAAGATGCGCTCGCCAGTTTTGCTCTTCTTTGCCCGAGACGCCCGTTTACGCCTTCACCCGTTTGCGCCTTCAGGGGAAAGCGCGGGATGCCGACATCCTGTCCTTGGGGCCTTCGCTCCCATGACGTCTTGCCGGTCCTCTCCTCTTCGAGGCTCTTGCCCTCGTCGTGTGCGGAAAGAAGCGCTCAGACCTTGAAGGCGCTCGGGCAAAGGTCGGTGAGCGGGCAGCGGTCGCAGGCCGGTCGCCGATAGTGGCAGATTTTCTGCCCATGCAGCATCAGGATTTCGTGGTTGTCATAGAGCGCCTGCGCGCTCCAGTCCGCCGGCAGCTGCGCCCGCAGGATGGCATGGGACGGGCCGACATCCACCTTCGGCCCGATCAGTGCGAGGCGCTGGGCGACGCGGTGGTGATGGCTGTCCACCGGCAGGGCCGGCATTCGCAGCACCGAAAAGGACAGAACCGCCGCGCTCGTCTTCGGCCCGACGCCGGGCAGGGCTTCCAGCCAGCGCCGCGCGGGCTCGACTTCCATGCCGGCCAGGAAATCGAGGTCGAGCTTTCCTTGGCGATCGCGCAGGGCTCGCAGGACCTCCTGAAGCCGGGGCGCCTTGAGTTCCGGCCAGCGCACGCCCTGGATCAGCTCTTCCACTTCTCCCGTCTCGGCCTCGATCATCGCATCCCAATCCGGGAAGCGAGCCCGCAGAGCCTTGAAGGCGCGCCCGGAATCTGCGTTGCGCGTGCGATGCGACAGGAGCGAGGAGATCAACTCGCTGACCGGATCGAGCGAGTGGAAATAGGGGATCGGGCATTCATAGGTCTGGCAGAGCCGGCGATGCAACTCCAGCGCCTTCTCCCGCACGGCCTCGTCAGGTGGAGCCCATGCCGGCTCGGCGGCGGGAGCGGGCTCCCGCAAAGAGGCGGTGGAAGCCTTTGCGCGCGGCCGCCGCGCTGGCGCAGGCTTGAAAAGGGCAGGGGCTGGATCGTTCGGGCGCATATCCGGGAAATTTGCGGGCGGGGCCGAGCGTTCCGCTTGCGCCCCCGCGGCCCTTTGACTCAAGGGCGGCTCTCGTAGGCTTGCCGGGTTCGAGACGAGGTCCGGCTGGGACGAGTGACG
This sequence comes from Aureimonas ureilytica, assembly GCF_001475935.1. Taxonomy (GTDB): domain Bacteria; phylum Pseudomonadota; class Alphaproteobacteria; order Rhizobiales; family Rhizobiaceae; genus Aureimonas; species Aureimonas ureilytica_A. The sequence goes on along the minus strand of NZ_LDQA01000046.1, from coordinate 7,967 downwards.
ATCGTGCGAGGATCAAGCGAAGAGTCGCTCGATCCTATGACCTGCCCAGCCGAGCTTTCCTGATCTGGAAGCTGCTACTTGGCGCTTTGCGGCGCGACGGCACCGGGCGGGATCACCGGCGTCGTGTTCGGATCGGGATCGGGCACCGGGGCAGCCATGTCGGGATCGCCATCCATCTGGGGCATGAGGACGCTTTCGCAATCATCGAGCTGATCGGTCAGCATCTGCTCGTCCGATGTGGTCCCGGCCGATGGGGTGGCGGGATCGACCGTGCAGCTTTCGGCCGGCGAAGGAGCCTCTTCGTCGGGCGCTGCGGCCTGAGGAGCTTGCGGCGCCTGAACGGGCGGGGCGGGGGGCGGCACCTGCGCGAAGGCCGCGCCCGACAGGAGGGCAAAGGCCACCGAGGCGGCCAGAAGGGATGGGATGCTGCGCGCAGTCATGGTTGCGAATCTCCTTCGCGGGGCTCGGGCCGATCTTGCCGCCGATCCGATCCGAATTGAGGCGGAGGCCGGAGGCGCCGACCAAAAAGGCAGGCACGGTGCCGGTCTCTCGCCGGATGGGCTTATGGCTGCCTTACCCTCAACGCTTCGAGCTGGCTTCGGGCTCCCGCTGAACGGAGGGGGAAGGAGTTTGGGCGTCCGCCGTTGAAGGCTGTCGCCGTCGGACGTGGTGTTCACAGCGCATGGAGGAAGGGTGAAGCGCCGAGCGTGGGCGGCGATGCCTTGCCCTTCGCGTTACAGAAGCCAGCTCAGAAGAAGCGGCGCAAGAAGGGCGGTGACGAGGCCGTTCAGCGCCATGGCGAGGCCGGCGAAGGCCCCGGCCACATTGTCCACCTGAAAGGCGCGCGCCGTGCCGATACCATGCGAAGCGAGGCCCGCCGCGAAGCCGCGCGCCGCATAGTCGCGGATGCCGAGCGCGTTCATCAAGGGCGTCACGATGATCGCGCCGATCACCCCGGTCGCGATCACGAAGACGGCGGTCAGTGTCGGGTCCGCGCCGAGCCCTTGCGAGATGCCCATGGCAATGCCGGCCGTCACGGATTTGGGTGCCAGCGCCAGGACCAGTGACGAGGGGAGATGGAGGAGAGACGCGAGCGCGACAGTGGAAGCAATGCCCGCAGACGCGCCGACGAAGAGCGCCACAAGGATGGGGGCCAGCGTTTCGGCAATGACGCGTCGGTTGCGATAAAGCGGAACGCCGAGCGCGACGGTGGCCGGCCCGAGCGCGAAATGGATGAACTGCGCCCCTTGAAAGTACGTGACATAGGGCGTGTCGCTCGCCTCCAGAACGGCGACCACGAGGATGATGGCCAGAAGCACCGGGTTCGCCAGAGGATGGAAGCCGGTGAAAGCGGCCAGACGCCGGGCCAGAAGAAAGGCGCCGAGCGTCACGGTCAGCCAGAGAAGGGGGCTGGCCGAAAGATAGACCCAAAGCTCGAACAGGCTGACGGGCGCGGGAGCGGGTGCGGCGTTCACGAGCGCCGCTCCGAGGCGAGGCGCACGAGACGGAAGGTGGCGACCGTGACCAGCATCGTGATCGCCGTCGAGCCGACCAGCGTCAGCACGATGCCGAACCCGTTCTGCAGGATCAGATCGAGCTTGCCGGCGACGCCGACACCGGCCGGCACGAAGAGCACGCCGAGATACAGCAGTAACCCGTCCCCCGCTTCCTCCACCGATCGTGTCCGGGCCTGGACGCGTTCGTTCGAAAACCGCTCCGACAGCGCGAGATAGACGATCAGCAGGAGAATGCCGATCACCGGGCCGGGCACCGGGCCTGAGGTTACGTGGCGGATGGCTTCTCCCAGCAATTGGCAGGTGAGAAGAACAAAGAGGCCGTAGAGCATGATCCGCCTTCGGGATTGTCGGGAAACCAGCGTGGAGCGCCCGGCTTTCGCTGGACGGGCGCAGCGCCGGATGGCGGCCAAGATCGCGCTTCGGCCCAAGCCAGACAAGCCGGCGTAGCGGCATCTGTCCCATGCGGTCAACGCAAGTCTTGGGGCTTCGCTATGCGCATGCCTAAAGGCTTTGGGCGAGCATTCTATGAGGGGATGAGCGTGGGGCCGAACCTGAGCGGTAGTCCGAAGAGGTCGCACAAGCCGAACCCGCAAAATCTTGTCCGGCGCGAACGCATTGCCGGAGCGGCGTTGACCGGCTCGTCAGGGCCTCTGCGGTACCAGAAGCAGGATTTCGAGTTCGCGGTCCCAAGGTGGCGACCAGTTCTCGGCTTCCATGCGAAAAAGGGTGGGGCCGATCTTGCGGACGTTCTCGCCACAGAAGGACACGAGGTTCTTCGGGTCGCCCTTGTCCACCGTCAGCGTGAAATGGCCGACCGTCCCGGCCCAGTTGGCACCCGTGGACCAGATGTAGGAAATCCAGTTCTCGACATAGGGATAGCTCGTCCAGGCGCCGTCCTTGACGCCGGAGGCCTTGAGGCGGGTGACGATGTCATCGCCCAGACAATATTTCTGGCGGGTGGCGGCCAAGCGAGCCGGCCCGTCCTCCGTCTCGTTCAGGAAGGTCACGCCCGCGGTCGCGCCGAGGCTCGGCTTGTAGCGATGCTCGACGGTGACGGTTTTCCCCGCCGGGAAGGTCGCGTGCCAGCTATAGGTCGAGCGCAGGAGCCAGATCGGAATATCGTCGATGCGGGTCTTCCCGTCCTCCTCGTATTCGGTCGGCATCACGAGGCCGAGCCCGCGCAGGGTGCGCTTGGTCGGCTCGTCCAACGCCTGGACCGCGTCGTGCGTGGCGGCGAGATGCGGGGCCAGCGGAATCTTATGATCCAGGAGAACCTGCGTCCGCTCGATCCCGGCCGCGAAGGCGTAAGGGTGGAAGGTCGCCGAAACCGGCTTTCCCTCGAATGTCGTCGTGAAGCCGAAGAGATTCTGCGGATCGTCCGTCGGCACGCTGGTCATGAAATCCATGCTGCCTTCGATGTCGGGCATCGGAAAGGCGACCAGCACGTCCTCGTCGTCGGGGCCATTATTGTGGAATTGATAGGTGATGCGGATTTCGTCGGGCGAGACGAAGAGATCTTCCGAGCGCATCTCGATCCGGTCGGATCGCACGAAGGTCAGGCCCTGCGTGCCGAGCTGGGCCATCGTGTCGTTGGCGAGCGCGAGGTCGAGCGGCAGCGCGAAAAGCAGTGCCCCGGCCAGAGCCTGACCGGCCCGTACTCCCATCGCGTTCCTCATAGGCCCATCCCCCCCTTGTGCCGCACTCGCGAGCCTATCGCGGGCGCGGCGGTTTCGCCATGGCGCGCCGGCTTTCAAAGCCGGGGGAGACGGTGTCAGAGCGTCGGCAGCGCGCCGACGATGCGCAGCGACAGCCCTTCGTGCGGGTCGAGCGAGATCTTCAACTTGCCGTCCTCGCCCAGATCGCCTTCGATCGTTTCGGCGATCATGTCCACCACCGGGCCCGGGCGCACGTTGGAGAGTTCGATCACCTCTTCCACCGGGTTCAGGCTGAAGTTCAGCGCCGTCAGCTGCGTGCCGCGCCCGTCCGGCAACTCGTGCACCATCACGAGTAGGCCGGGGCTGGTGACGTCGGGAATGGCAGTCTGGCGCGCGGCGGCGATGCCATAGGCGTCGCGGACTTGGAGCAGGCGCTTGAGGCGCGAGGCGAAGGAGTCCGGATTCTCCAACTGCTCGTAGAGCGAGCCGTAGAGCGAGCGGGCGCGTGGCATTCCGCCCGCCGAATAACGCGAGCCGGGCGCGGCGTTCGTCAGGTCGTAGGCCCCGCGCTCGATCCAGCGCGTGTCGCCGTCGCGCATGAAGTCGGCGACCTGTTCGGGCTCGAGCGGCAGGGCCCCCACGAGATCCCATCCCGACAGCGCGAAGACGCCCGGCTGATAGGCATTGTACATGGCGAGCAGGAGATGGGCCTTCTGGATCGCGGCGATCTCCTCGTCGCCGATGGTCGAGAGGTCGCTGATCCCGAGCGCGGCCGCCACCACGCTCGCCGTGGTGCAGGCGACGCCATTGGTGACGAAGCGCAGATTATAGGGGGCCGAAGGGCCGCTCAGCTTCTCGTACATGGTCTCGCGGATATGCGTGCGCAGCGTGCGGCCCTGCCAGGTCTGGCCCTGGAACGTGTAGATGTCGTTGGCGTGCAGGGTCCAGAAATGCACGAGTTCGAGCGTCAGCTCGTCATGGTTCTGGAGCGCATGGATGAGCGAGGCCGGGTCGATCCCGTATTCATGCACCGTGCGCAGCATCATGCGCAGGAACTCGGTGTCGCCGGTGAGCAGGGCGTGCTGATAGGCGGGCCGCGTGATGAAGTCGTAGGACAGGTCCGCCCCGCCCTTGGACATGACGGCGATGTCGTCCACCGTCAGATTCAATTCCTGGAACGAGAAGCCGCCGGCCTTGCGGATCATGCCTGCCAGAAGCTGGTTGCCGACCACCGACAGCGGATGGCCCTCCGACCAGGCCGGCCCGTCCGTGCGCTTTTCGACGCCGAGGAAGCCGTTGGCGTCGAGGCGCAGGCCGCGCGCGCCCATCTGGTCGATGGAGTGGAGCGCATCGCCCGTGATCATCTGCTGGGCCGCGAAGGACGGATCCAGCCAGTTGAGGCTCGGCTGGCCCTCCTTGAAGTAGTGGAGATAGACCCAGCGGCGCGAGACGCCATCGACGCCGACGATCGGCCCCGTGGCGCTCCAGTCGGTTTCCTTGACGCCCGGCTCGAAGAAGATGACGCGCTGAAGCTGGCCGACGATATAGCCCTTCTCGCGCAGCGTATCGACGATTGGCGGGGGTAGATTCACGGCATCGCGCCCTTCGGGCACGTCCGGCAGGAGAGCCCAGTCTTCCTCCTGAATTTCGACCATGTGATACAGGCCGGGATAGTCGCCATATTTCATTTCCGCGAGGCGGAAATCGGCGCCCTTGCCGGTATGCGCCGGCACGACGTCATCGATCACGACGGCATTATGCGCCGCCGCCATGCGGCTGAGGGCGACATATTCCTCGCTCGTGCCGAAGGCGGGATCGATGTCGAAGCTGATCCGGTCGAAATTCCCGTCGATCGTGGGCGAATAGCGCCCGTCCTTGTAGCCGCCGGCGCGCTTCATCGGGCCGGTGTGGATGCCGCGCACGCCGATCGAGGAGAGCGCCGACCAGAGCCGCTGTTCGCCCAGCATGGACAGGACGCTGTTTCCGTCGCGCGTCACGATGGAGGCGGGATAGGCGGTGAACCAGACGGGCGCGACGGCCGAGGCCACGCGCGGGCGCGTTTCGGCGTAGGGGCGCTGCCACAGCCGGCCCTGGCCACCATATTTCTCGGCGGCGGACTTGGCCTGACGCAGCATCGACATTTCGACAAGCGCTTCAATGGTCTCGTTCATCGGCATATCGCTGGCGGCCCTCGTGTCGTCCTGATGCGGAAGGACCAAACGCGGCCCGGAGGGGAAGTTTCCGCGCCAGCGCGATCTTTCAAGTCTTGACGATGCCGATCTCTTCGTGAGCGAAGGTATTCGGGAAACCGTTCGGCAAGGCGTCTGCGCGGATCGGGAACGCGCGGAAGGCTTGGTGCAAGCCAGCGTTTCATCTCGACTGAGCCGGCTTCAAAGGCAGAGCCCGCCCCGTTGATCGGCAGGCTCGGATCAAAGGCGGGGGTCGGAATAGCCGTTGACCGCTTGCGCCGCGTTTGGTTCCCCAGCCTCGCGGAACTCCGGCGGAATCGCCTCATCATATCCCAGGCACCGCGCGAACTCGGCCAGAAGGGCAGGGTCGAGATGCCCACGCCACTGGAACATGCGCGAAAGCGCCTCGTCCGCATGCCAAGCCTTGCGATAGGGGCGCACCGATGTCACCGCGTCGTAGATATCGCAGATCGCCGCGATCCGCGCATGATGGCTGATCTCCTCGCCCGCCAGCCCGTCCGGGTATCCCGTGCCGTCGAGGCGTTCGTGATGATGGCGGCAGACATCGAGAACAAGCTCGGGCATGTCGGGATGGGCGCTCAAGATGCGGCATCCCTCCTCCGGATGCGTGCGGATCAGGTCCATCTCGGCCTCGGTCAAGCCCGAGGGCTTCAGAAGGATGGAGGAGGGGATCGCGACCTTGCCCACGTCGTGAACGAGGCCCGCCATGCCGATGAGATGCAGTTCCCCTTCATCCATGCCGAGATGGCGGCCGAAGCGCACCATCAGCGCGCTGACCGCGATGGAATGGAGGAATGTGTAGGAATCGGTGGACTTGATGCGCGTGAGGCCGATTAGGGCGGTGGGGTTGCTGTTGAGCGAGGCGATGATTTCCTTGGTCACGCTGAGCGCGACATGCGGATCGACCTTCCTGCCCATGCGCGCGTCGCCCATCAGCCGGCTCATCGCCTGCTTGCAGTTGCGCAGCGTTCGCTCGGCCCGGCGTTGTTGGAAGGTGAGCTGCGACAGCGTGAGTTTCGAGGGCGCGTCCGCGCCGGTGGCGGCTGCCTTTTGCCCGTCGACGGCCGATGGTCGAACCGGCGTGCTTCTGCTGTCGTCAATGATAACGGACGCCACACGGCTGGCTTGAAGCCGAGCCAAATCCCTTGGCTTGGTCAGCAGGAACTGCGTTTTCCAAAACGGGTGATCCGTCCAACTGCCATCGAAGCCCACAATATACATTCCCAATCTGGCATCATGGGGCGATATCTGTCGGATCATGGCGAGTCTGGCTAATATAGGAGGAGGTGATACTGAGTGAAATTCCAAGGATCCCTGGAATATCGATCAGGATAGCCTGTATTGGTTCATGAGCCGTTACGTCTGCGCGTGGCCGATCGCCACTAGCCTGCGTTTCTGCCTTTGGGGAATGCGGGCCTTTCCAATGGCGAAATCTTGTGGGCCGCACCGACGGGAGCCGTAAGCCGAGCGTTCTGAGAAGGGGTGGGTCAAAAATTAGCGGTGGCGTTAAAGGGTTTTCAACCCTTTTCTGTTTCACGTGAAACATGCGGCCGAGTTGCGGTCGAACGTCAGCCTAGGAGATCGTCTGGCTTGACACGAAAATGTTGGGCCAGACGCAAGAGCGCCTTTGGCGGAATATCGCGCCTTCCATCTTCCACGGCTTTCAGCATCTGAACCGGCAGGTTCGTGGCGCGCGCCAAAGTCTCGATCGTTTCTCCATCCGTCGTCCGCAAGCGGCGAACATTGTCTCCCAAAGCCATCCTGTTCCTTTCTTCAAACGGTCTGCGCGTCTCCGCTGCGCTTTCTAACGCGCTGGCGCCTGTTTCGACATCGGGAGCCGAATGGAAGCCTTCCGCAGCCTTGCGGCTCGTGTCTTGCATTTCGGGTCAATCTGCCCCGTTTTCGAGCGGGTGCGGCCGATCGCCGTGAACCCGCACGGTTTCCGCAAGGCTGTGAGGTCGCCTCTCGTGACGCTGCAAGAGTCACCGATGTCTTAAACGGAACTATCTTTTAACCCTCTTCGGTAACCATAAGCGCATGAGGGGCGGCGGTGATTTGGAGCCGGAGCCCGGTGTGATCCCGCGGTGTTGTCGCGTTGAGTGGGTGGTGGTGGCGCTATGTCCAGGTCCGGTGCGGTTCGCGTGTCTCGTGCAGTGCCAGCGTCGAAGGCCGCGCCCGGAGCGGAGCGCTTGGGCGCAGGTGCGCCGCTGGGCTTTGCCGGTGCGGGGGCTCCGGCCCTCTCGCCAAGCCAGCCCGAATGGCTGGACACGATCATCAAGGGCGATTGCGTGTCCCGCATGGCCGCGCTGCCCGCCGGCAGCGTCGACGCCATCTTCGCCGACCCGCCCTACAATCTCCAGCTCGGCGGCGATCTCACCCGCCCCGATCAGTCCCGCGTCGATGCCGTCACCGAGGAGTGGGACCGCTTCGAGAGCTTCGAGGCCTACGACGCCTTCACGCGGGCCTGGCTGCTCGCCGCCCGCCGCTTGCTCAAGCCCAACGGCACGATCTGGGTGATCGGCTCCTACCACAACATCTTCCGCGTCGGCGCCATCATGCAGGATCTGGGCTTCTGGATGCTGAAC
>NZ_LDQA01000045.1 GCF_001475935.1 Aureimonas ureilytica | reverse complement strand
GGCGGCCCCGGCCGGGGCCGGGCTGCCTATTCGGCGGCGGCGCGCTGATCGGCAGCGGGCGCGCGCATGGCCTCTGCCGCCGAAAGGATCGCCTTCACGATATTGTGGTAGCCGGTGCAGCGACAGATATTGCCGTCCAGTTCGTCGCGCACCGTCTTCTCGTCGAGAACGCCCTCATGACGACGGATCATGTCCACGGCGGTCATGATCATGCCGGGCGTGCAATAACCGCACTGGAGCCCGTGATGCTCGCGGAAGGCGGCCTGGACGGGATGCAGGTCCTGTCCGCTGGCGATGCCCTCGATCGTCGTGATCGTGCTGCCATTGGCTTGCGCGGCCAGCATGGTGCAGGACTTCACGGCCTGCCCGTCCACATGCACGACGCAAGCGCCGCATTGCGACGTGTCGCAGCCGACATGGGTGCCCGTGAGCCCGACCGTCTCGCGCAGGAACTGCACGAGGAGCACACGCCCCTCCGCCTGCCCGCTCACCTTGCGACCATTCACCACGACAGAAATTTCGGCCATTCGTTCCTCCCGAAACCATCACCCGAAACGAAGCGCAGCAGCCTCTGCGCAGCCGGCGCGCGTTCGATCTCCTCGTGAGGTTTCGTCGCGCTGTTCTCGGCCTCTCGGCTGAGCGGAGACTGCTACGGCGCGGCGCGGTCGGCAAGCGATTTCTGGAACCATTCCAGACGCATTCTCCGCCTCATGCGACGATCGGCCTCACTGTCGGACGAGGTGTTAAGGCGCGTGAGTTCAAGGCGTTAACAATGTGTGGCGCAAGTCCCACAAAAGCTTCGGGGAATCTCCCGCGCTCGCCCGCTCGCGGTTGTTATTTCCGGCGAGACCGGCATTTTGAAGAGCAAGCTCGGGGGAGCGCAGGCCTAGCCAGGGCCTGCGCGGCGATCATGACTGCGACGGCGCTCCGCGCCCTCTCGGCCATTCGGCTCCCGATACCGAGACGTCCGGCCAAGAGAGCGTTCCGCGTTGATGTCAGGATTGAAGCGTTGGGCCGGTACGGCCTTCGGCCTGCCCGCTCTGGCCCTCGGCCTCGGCCTGACCGGGCTGGAGCCCGCCCAAGCGCTGCCGAAATTTCTCGATCCGTTCAACCTCTTCGGCAGCCGGGACGAGGAAGACACGAGCGACCTCCCCGACCCCGTGCGCTACACCGCGACGCTGACGGTCACACCCGATGCCGATGATCTGCAGAAGGTGCTGACCAAAGCCTCCTCGCTGGTCGCCGACGAAAAGGAAGCCGTGTCGGGCTCGCTCGGGCTGCTCGCCAAGGCGCGCAACGACCGCCGCCGGCTGGTCGCGACGCTCTACGAGAACTCGCGCTATGACGGGCTCGTCACGATCCGCATCGAGGGGCGCGACATCGCGACCCTCGCGCCCGACGCGAGTTTCGACACGTCCAAACCTGTCCCGGTCGAGATCACTGTTCAACCCGGCCCTCTCTTCACGCTCGGCACCGTGCGCATCACCGCCAATGGCGTGCCGGTGGACCCCGCGCCCTATGATCTGACGGCCGGAGCCTCGGCCGATTCGACCCGCATTCTGGCGTCCGAAGCGCGGCTTCTGGAAGATTTGCGTAACGAGGGCCGGCCCTTCGTCGCGGTGACCAACCGCAATATCGTCGCCGACAGCGCCACCGATCGCATCGATATCGACCTGACCGTCTCGCCCGGCCCGCCGGTTCCCTTCGGCCAGACCTATGTCACCGGCACGGACCGCATGGAGCCGGGCTTCGTGGCCTTCATGGCCGGCATCGAGCCGGGCTCGACCTTCTCCACCAAGACGCTGGAGAAGGCGCGCAAGCGGCTGGTCGATCTCGGCGTCTTCTCCACGGCCTCGGTGAAGGCCGGCGACGCGCAGGTTGCGGACGGCACGCTGCCCGTTCAGGTGACGGTGGCCGAGCGCAAGCGCCATGTCTTCGGGGCGGGCGCGACCTTCTCCAACACCGAAGGCGGCGGCGCGAATGTCTATTGGGAAGACCGCAACCTGTTCGGCCGGGCCGAGAGCCTGCGGCTCGAAGGCGCGGTCTCGCGCATCGGCGCGGAGGCGATCAGCACCACGGGGCGCGAACTCGACGGGTTCGACTACAAGGCGTCTGCGACCTTCAAGAAGCCCGGCGTTCTCGGCCCCGACTCCGTCTATATCGGCTCGCTCACGGCGTTGACCGAGCAACCGCTCGCCTATGACCGCTCCTCGATCTCGTTGTCGAACGGCGTCGAATATTCGATCGACGACCAGCAGCGCCTCAGCGTCGCGGTCAAGGCGGAGTACGAGACGATCACCGACTATCTGCGAACCGACGAGGAATTCATCCTCGCCTCCGTGCCGGTGACCTATACGTTCGACGGGCGCGACAACAAGCTGAACCCGACCAAGGGCTTCTACGCCTCGCTCATGGCCGAACCGACCTATGAGTTCAACAATTCGGTGCCCTTCGTAAAGGCGCGCGCCGACGCCTCGGCCTATCTGTCCTTCGACGACGAAAGCCGCTTCGTGCTCGCCGGGCGCGTGGGCTACGGCATCGTGGCGGGCGCCGATCTTCAGGACGTGCCGAACGATCGGCGCTTCTATGCCGGCGGCGGCGGATCGGTGCGCGGCTATGTGTTCCAGTCCATCGGCCCCTATTATCCGAGCTTCGCGCTTCCCGGCACCAATCGGCGCTTCGTGGACACGCCGATCGGTGGGCTCTCGGTATTCGAGGCGTCAGCCGAGCTGCGCTTCAAGGTGACGGACAATATCCAGATCGTGCCCTTCGTGGATGTCGGCACGGTGGGCGACGATTTCGCGCCCGACTTCAGCAATCTCAAGATCGGTGCGGGCGTCGGCGCGCGCTACATGACGAGCTTCGGCCCGATCCGCGTCGATGTCGGCGTGCCGCTCGACCCCGGCCGGCGCGATAGCGATTTCCAGATCTATGCCGGCATCGGGCAGGCCTTCTGATGGTGATCATGCGCTTTTTTCTCGACCGTGTGCTTCGCCTGCGCGCGATGGTCCGCCTGCGCGCTGGGCTCATGCTGCTGGCCTGCGTTCTCGCCTCGCTCGCCGCCACCCAGCCGGCCCGCGCGCAGTTTCTCGCCGGCCAGCTGGAGAACCTGCTTTCCACCGAAGATCGACAGGTCAAGATCGAGGGTCTGTCCGGCGCGCTGAGCGGCAATGTCCGCATTGAGACCGTCACGGTCGCCGACCGGGACGGCGTCTGGCTCACGGCGCGCGACCTCGCGCTCGACTGGTCGCCCTTGGCGCTAATCCGCAAGAACGTCCAGATCCAGAATCTCTCGGCCGCTTCGATCACGCTGGCCCGCCTGCCCCGCGCCTCGACGCAGACCGAGGACACGTCGTCGGGCGGTTTTTCGCTGCCCGACATCACGGCGGATGTGAAGCGTATCGCCATCAATGAATTCATTCTGGATCAGGCCGTCGCTGGCGTCGCAGCGCGCCTGTCTGCCGAGGGCGCGCTGACGCTGGCCGCAGACCCGACCCAGCTCGACGCACAGCTCGCGATCCGCCGGTTGGATCAAGGCGGCGAGATCAACCTGAAGCTCGGCTTCCAGCCGAACGCCAACCGGCTGGAATTGAATGTCGCGGCCAGCGAACCGGCGGGCGGCCTCGTCGCCAATCTCCTGAAACTGCCGGGCGCGCCGCCCGTCAACCTGACGATCCAAGGCTCCGGTCCCTTCGACAATCTCAGCGCCAGCGGCGCGCTGGACCTGGGCTCGGAGCGTGCCGCGACGCTGAACGCGGCGACGCAGAATTCGGCGGAGGGACGGCGCGTCACGGCCGAACTGACCGCGCTGACCAAGCCCTTCGTGCCCGAGGCCTATCTCGGCTCGGTCGGCGACAACCTCTCGCTGAACGCCAATGTGTTTCTGCGCAGCGACGGCGTGATCCGCATCGACAGCGGCCGGCTGCAATCGGGCCCGCTCGATCTCACCGCCGCCGGCGCGCTCGACCGCAGCGGCTCGACCAACGATCTGACGGTCGCGCTGCGCACCGGCTCGGGCGACCCGATCCCGCTGGCCTTCGGGTCGCAGGGCTCGCGCACGGCGCTCGAAATCACCTCGCTCGACGCCAAGCTGACGGGCGCTTTCGCCTCGGCCGGACTGGACGTGGCGGCCAAGGCCCGCACCGCCGGCTTCGAAGGCTATGTCCTCAACGAAGTGGAAGCGACGGCACGCTCGCCCGGCTTCGATCTCAACAATCTCGTCGGCCCCGTCACACTGAACGCCAAGGCGCGCAACGCGACCGTCTCCGGCACAAGCAACTCGCAGGTCGCCCTCACCGCCTCGCGCGTTCTGGAGGGGCCGATCGCGCTCGACGCCGATGGCGCGTTGACAAGCGACGGTCTCACCTTCAACCGCGCCACGCTGACGACAGGCGCGGCCGATCTGACGCTGAGCGGGCAAGCCGCGCTCAACTTCTCGACCTTCCTGCTCAACATCCAGTCGAGCTTCCAAACGGTGGCACTGTCGCCCGAGGCCGTGCCCTATGTCGGGCAGCGCGTGGCGATCAACGGCCAAGCTCGGCGCGCGGCCGATGGCAGCCTCGGCGTCAGCGATCTCGTGGTGGATGGCGATGCGCTGGAGATTTCCGGTTCCGCCAGCCTGACGGGCGAGACCCTCGCCGCCGCCATCACCGGCCGGCTCGATCAAACCGCGATCGCCAATTCCGCCCTCAAGGGCAAGGCGAATTTCACGCTGAACGCCGCAGGCACGCTCAGCGCGCCGCAGGTGAACCTGACGGCCAGCGCGCAGGAGTTGGAGGTCGCCGGCCGCCGGCTGGAAACGCTGGACGCGCGCATCGCCGGCACCTTCGCGGCCGACGCGCCCAACGGAACGATTGCGGTCAACGGCACCTATAATGGCGCGCCGCTGGCGCTGACGGCCGATCTCGCCAGCGAGGGCGACGTGCGCTCGTTACGCAATCTCCTCCTGCGTCAGGGCCGCAACTCCGTGTCCGGCACGCTGGCGATCGATAGTGGCAACCGTCCTTCCGGCAATCTGGCGCTGGACATCCCGGATGCCTCGACGCTTCTGGCGTTGGCCGGGCAGTCCGGTTCGGGCGATCTCAAGGGCAATCTCGCCTTTGCCATCGGCAATGGCGGAACGCCGGTGGCGGATGTGGACCTCACCTCCGGCGGGGTGACGCTTGGCCAGAACCAGCTGCGCAACGCGCGGATCGACCTGCGCGTCCAGAACTTCCTGCAGGCCCCGCTCGCCTCCGGCACGGTGCGCGCGGAGCGTCTGGAGGCCGGTGGCCAACGCATCCAGCGCCTCGACGCGGCGCTCGAAACGGTCAACAACGCCACGGCCATCAATGCCAGCGCCGCGCTCAACGACGTGCCGACACGGCTGTCGGGCGATGTCGCCTTCACCGATGCCGGCACCGTGGTGCAGCTTCGCACGCTGACAGCCGATATTCCGAACGCGCGCCTGTCGCTCGCCGAGCCGGCCACCGTCACGCTTGGCTCGGTTCGCACCACGCTCGGCACGCTGCGCTTCGATGTGGGCGCCGGTTCGCTCACGGCGTCGGGTTCGCTGGCCGATCGCCTGGACCTGAATCTCGCCCTGGAGCGTCTGCCGCTGGCCGTCGCCAATCCCTTCGTGCAGGGGCTCGACGCCTCCGGCACGCTGACCGGCACGGTTCGCGCCGGAGGTCTCGCCTCCGCGCCCGACCTCGACTTCGACCTCAGCGCCGCCGCGGTTCGCACCAGCCAGACCCGCGCCGCTAAGCTCGACAGCGTCGATGCCGCCCTTGCCGGCCAGTATCGCGACGGAACAGCGACGCTGCGAACGGCCCGCGTCGATCTGGGTCAAGGCTCGATCGCCGCCACCGGGACGGTCGGCCAATCGCTGGCGCTTGATCTGAACCTGACCGACATTCCCGTTGCGCTCGCCAATGGCTTCGTGTCGGGGCTGGATGCCGAAGGCTTGTTGAACGGCACGGCGAAGGCGACGGGCTCCCTGCAGAACCCGGCCGTGACCTTCGACATCGCCGGCTCGGGCATCAGCGCGGCCGAGGTGCGGCGCGCGGGCGTTCAGCCCCTGTCGCTGGATGTCTCCGGCACCTATCGCGCCGCGACCGTGCGGCTGGACACGGCCCGGATCGACGTCGGCACGGGTCGGCTGGAAGCCACGGGCAGCGTTGGGCGCGACCTGAACCTGCAGGTAGAGATCGTCGATCTGCCGGCCGCGCTCGCAAACGGCGTGCGCCCCGGCCTCGGCGCTTCGGGCACGCTCAACGGCACCGCGACGGCAACCGGCTCGATCAGCAATCCCAACGCGCAGTTCGCGCTGACGGGTCGTGACCTGACCGCCGCGCCGCTGCGCCAGTCCGGCCTTCGCCCGGTTGCGCTCGATGTCGCCGGCACTTATGCGGACGGCACGGCGCGCTTCGAGCGGGCGCGGGTGAATGTCGGGGATGGTTCGCTCGACCTCTCCGGCACACTGGGCCGCCAGCTTGACCTCTCGGTGACGCTGGACCGCCTGCCGCTCGCGCTGGCCAATGCCGTGCGCGAGGACCTTGGCGCTCGCGGCACGCTGTCGGGCACCGCGCGGGCCACCGGCTCGCTCTCCGCCCCCTCGGCCGAGTTCGACCTTCGCGCCGAGAATGTCTCGGTGGCGCAGACGCGCCAGGTCGGCGCGCCGGAGATCGACGCCGTGGCGGCGGGGACCTTCGCCAATGGCAGCGCCACGCTGCGCACCGCTCGGATCGATCTGGGCTCGGGTTCGCTGACCGCGACCGGCACGGTCGGCGAACGGCTCGATCTCGACGTCGCCTTGAACAACATCCCGGCCTCGATCGCGGCGGCCGCCGCGCCCGATCTCGCCCCTCAGGGCACGCTGGACGGGCGCGTTCGCGCCGGCGGGACGATCGCCGCGCCCGATGTCCAGTACGATCTCTCGCTGGCTGGCTTCTCGGTGCAGCCGACGCGCGATGCCGGCGTCGGCGCGCTCGCCATCGCCGCCAATGGCCGGTTCGCCGACAATCAGGTGACCCTCAATTCCACGCTCTCGGGCTCCGGTCTCCAGTTCGCGGCCAATGGCTCGGTCAACGTCGCGGGTACGCCGAGCTTCGACCTGCGCCTCGACGGCACCGCGCCGCTCTCGCTTGCCAACCGGATTCTCGCCGAGAACGGCCGCTCGGTGAACGGCACGGCGCGCATCAACGCCACGGTCACCGGCACCGCCGCCAATCCGAACGTGGTCGGCACGGTTTCGACGGCGGGGGCGAGCTTCGTGGATACGGGCGCCAATCTCGCGGTCAACAACATCAACGCCACGGTGGCGCTGAACGGGCAGACGGCGACGCTCCAAGGCGTGACCGCCCAGCTCGGCGGCGGCGGTACGGTGTCGGTGTCCGGCACGATCGGGCTCGGCTCCGGCTTCCCGGCCGATCTCGCGATCCGCGTGCAGGACGGGCGCTATAGCGACGGCGAGCTCGTCACCATCCGCCTCAATGCCGGGCTGACCCTCACCGGCCCGCTGACCGGCGCGGCGGTTCTGGCGGGCACGATCAACGCCTCCGAAATCGCGATCCTCGTGCCGGACAATCTGCCGACCTCGATCTCGCGCATCGATCTGGAGCGGCGCAACACGCCGCCGGCCGTGCTCAAGCAGCTGCGCGAAATCGATCCCAACAGCGGGTCGAGCGGCACGTCGGGTTCGGGCGGCATCAGCCTGAACATCACGCTCAACGCGCCCAACCGCGTTTATGTGCGCGGTCGCGGTCTCGATCTGGAACTCGGCGGGACGATCCGCATCACCGGACCGGTCTCCAATCTCGGCATCGACGGCGGCTTCGACCTTCGGCGCGGACGCTTCCAGCTCCTGTCGCGGCGGCTCAACTTCGAGCGCGCCACGCTGACCTTCGATGGCAATCTCGTGCCGACGCTGGATCTCCTGGCATCCTCCGACACGGGCGAGGCGACGGTCTATGTCGCCATCACCGGGCCGGCCGCGAGCCCGAGCTTCTCCTTCACCTCCTCCCCTGCCCTGCCGCAGGACGAGGTTTTGGCGCGGCTCATCTTCGGTCAGGGCACCTCGGACCTGTCCCCGGTGCAGATCGCGCAGCTCGCCAGCGCGGCGGCGCAGCTGGCCGGCGTCGGCGGCTCGACAGGGCTTCTCGACAATCTGCGCTCGCAACTGGGCGTCGACGATCTCGATATCCGCACCACGGCCGATGGACAGGCGGCGGTTGGCGTCGGCCGCTATCTCAACGAGAACACCTATGTCGGCGTCGATTCGACCGGGCGCGTTTCGATCGATCTCGATCTCGGAGCCAACGTGAAGGCTCGCGGCGCGGTGACGGCCAATGGCGGCGGCGAAGTCGGCATTTTCTACGAAAAGGAATATTGATCGGGCGTTGCAACATTCAGCGCGGCCGATCATTTTATGGCTAAACACGGACGGTCGGCCCATGGAGCCGGCCGCCCGCTCACAAGAGGAGCGAAGGCCATGAGCACGGAATCCCTGAAATACGCCAAATTCGACCATGACGGCGGCAAGAGCTACGCCTCCCCCATGGACGTGATCCATGACGACGGCCTGCCCCATGGCCAGAAGAAATCGATCCTCGAAGAATGGAAGCGCCGGGTCGCCGCGCACAACCGTGCCGACGGCATCCAGACGATGGATCACGAGTTGGATCGCGCCATCGAGCGTTTGGCCGGCCTGGGCACGTAAGCCCGGTCTCCGCTTTCACGCCAAAGTCTGACCGCATCGGACAAGCCGCCCCCCGGGCGGCTTTTTTCGTTTGCGCTTCGTCCACCATGCCGCATGGGACTCTCGATTTTGATGTAAATTCGAAAGACTCAGATGTTAGACATGCATCTAACGCATGGATGCCCTGGGACTTGACCCGGATGGAGCGGGCCGGTTTGCTTCGCATCCGTTTGGTCTATCTCCCGACAGACCTTGAGACCTGCCGGCCTCGTTCGCGAAGTCGGCCCAGCGACGGATCGATCAGCGTGACCAGCCAGCCCAATGCCGACATCACTCTCGACCAGCTTCAGGCGCGGGGCGCGCAAGCCCTGAAAACCGGCATCCGGGCGCTCTTTGCCGCCGATCCCGATCGTTTCGCCCATCTCTCCTTCCGACACGACGATCTTCTGCTCGACCTGTCGAAATGCGCTCTATCACAGGACGATCTTTCCGCGCTTCTGGCCTATGCCAGGACGGTCGGCGTCGAGGCGCGGCGTGATGCCATGTTCGATGGCGCGCGCATCAACACGACCGAGAACCGCTCGGTGCTGCATGTCGCGCTGCGTGCCCATGCCGAAGACGGGTTCAAGGCCGATGGCGAGCCGGTGGGCGAGGCCGTCGAGAGCGTGCTCCAAGCCATGTCGCGCTTTGCGAGCGGCATCCGCGACGGATCGATCGCCGGCGCGACGGGTGCGCGGATCACCGATATCGTCAATATCGGCATTGGCGGCTCCGATCTCGGCCCGGTCATGGCGGCGATCGCGCTGAGCCCCTATCACGATGGGCCGCGCACGCATTTCGTGTCCAATATCGACGGCGCGCATATGGCGGACACGCTGAAGCTCGTCGATCCCGCGACGACGCTCTTCATCGTGGCGTCCAAGACCTTCACCACGATCGAGACCATGACCAACGCGCAGACGGCGCGGCGCTTCATCGCGGGGGCGTTGGGCGAGGCGGCGGTCGGCGCGCATTTCTGCGCCGTCTCGACCGCGCTCGATAAGGTCTCGGCCTTCGGCATCGGCGAAGACCGCACCTTCGGCTTCTGGGACTGGGTGGGCGGTCGGTATTCCGTCTGGTCCGCGATCGGCCTCCCCTTGATGATCGCCATCGGCCCGCAGAATTTCCGCGCCTTTCTCGACGGCGCGCGCGATCTCGACCGGCATTTCAAGTCGGCCCCGGCGCGCGAGAATCTGCCGATCCTGCTCGGCTTGGCCGGTTGGTGGCACCGTGTGGCGCAGAACCATCCGTCCCGCGCCATCATCCCATACGACCAGCGCCTCGCCCGCCTGCCCGCCTATCTCCAGCAGTTGGACATGGAATCCAACGGCAAGCATGTCGGTCTTGACGGCTTGAAGACGCCGACCGCGACCGGCCCCGTCGTCTGGGGCGAGCCCGGCACCAACGGCCAGCACGCCTTCTTCCAGCTGCTGCATCAGGGCACGGACATCGTGCCGGTCGAATTCATCGTCGGCGCCAATCCGCATGAGAGCGCCCCGGAGCTGCGCATCCATCAGGATCTGCTTCTCGCCAATTGCCTCGCGCAGTCCGAAGCCCTGATGAAGGGCCGCACGCTGGAGGAAGCGCGCGAGCAGTTGCTGAAAGCCGGCCGTTCACCGGAAGAGGCCGAGCAGATCGCGCCGCATCGCGAATTCTCGGGCGACCGCCCGTCCATCACCCTTCTCTACGACAAGCTGACGCCTTTCGCCTTCGGCCGCCTCGTGGCGCTCTACGAGCACCGGGTCTTCGTCGAGGCGCAGCTTTTCGGGATCAACGCTTTCGACCAATGGGGCGTGGAACTCGGCAAGGAACTGGCCACCGGCCTCCTTCCCGTGATCCAGGGCACCCAGTCCCCTCAATCGCGCGATTCCTCCACCGCCGGCCTCGTGGCCGCGATCGCCGAACTCCGGAGCTGAACTGATGACGTCTGCCAGCAGCCTCGCCCGCTCCACCACCGTGGAGAAACCCGAGCCCCGCCTCAACGACGCGGACACGATCGCCACCGAGATCGTGGAGAAGCTCACCTACTCGATCGGCAAGACCGTGAAGGCCGCGCGCATTCACGACTGGCTGGAAGCCACGACCCTCGTCGTGCGCGACCGCATCATCGACAATTGGTTCGAATCGACCATCAAGACCTACGAGCGGCAGGACAAGCGCGTCTGCTATCTTTCGATGGAATTTCTGATCGGCCGCCTCCTGCGCGATGCGATCAGCAATCTCGGTCTGACCGAGACCGTGCGCGAGGCGCTGGCCCGCTATGATGTCGATCTCAACCTCGTGGAGCTTCTGGAGCCGGATGCGGCGCTCGGCAATGGCGGTCTCGGCCGCCTCGCCGCCTGCTTCATGGAATCCATGGCCACGACCGGCGTTCCGGGCTTTGGCTACGGCATCCGCTATGTCCATGGCTTCTTCCGTCAGGAAGTGGTCGATGGCGCGCAGGTCGAGCTGCCCGAAACCTGGCTGAAGCACGGCAATCCCTGGGAGTTCGAGCGCCGCGAAAGCTCCTACGAGATCGGCTTCGGCGGCAAGGTCTCGGCCATCGAGGAAAACGGCAAGCTGCGCTCCGTCTGGCGCCCGGGCGAGCGCGTGCTCGCCGTCGCCTACGATACGCCGGTCGTCGGCTGGCGCGGCCAGCACGTCAACACGCTGCGTCTGTGGAGCGCGCAGTCGCTCGATCCGATCCTGCTCGACGCCTTCAACGCGGGCGACCATATCGGCGCGCTTCTGGAATCCAACAAGGCGGAGGCGATCACCCGCGTCCTCTACCCTGCCGACTCGCATCAGGCCGGCCAGGAACTGCGCCTGCGGCAGGAGTATTTCTTCTCCTCCGCCTCGCTGCAGGACATCATCCGCCGCCATCTGGCGCAGCATGACGACTTGACGAATCTGGCCGACAAGGTCGCGATCCAGCTGAACGACACGCATCCGGCGGTCTCGGTCGCCGAGCTGATGCGTCTTCTCGTGGACGTGCACGGGATGGAGTGGGACGCCGCCTGGAAGGTCACGCGCGACACCTTCTCCTACACCAACCATACGCTTCTGCCGGAAGCCCTCGAAACCTGGCCGATCCATCTGTTCGAGCGCCTGCTCCCGCGCCAGATGCAGATCATCTACCAGATCAACGCCGAGGTTCTGCGCGAGGCGACCGCTGGCAAGCAGCTCGACGACGGCACCATCTCGGCGATCTCCCTGATCGACGAGAACAACGGTCGGCGCGTGCGCATGGGCCAGCTCGCCTTCGTGGGCAGCCATGCCGTCAACGGCGTGTCGGCGCTGCACACCGAGCTGATGAAGGAAACCGTGTTCCACGACCTGCACAAGGTCTTCCCGACGCGCATCGAGAACAAGACCAACGGCGTGACGCCGCGCCGCTGGCTGTTCCAGGCCAATCCCGGCCTGACCCAGCTGATCGAAGAGGCGATCGGCCCCGGCTTCAAGGACGACATCACCCAGCTCGCCAAGCTCGACCCTCATGCCGAGGACGCGGGCTTCCGTGAGAAGTTCGTCGCCATCAAGCGGCAGAACAAGCAGCGCCTCGCTCATCTCGTGGAAGAGCGCCTCGCGATCCATCTCGACCCGAATGCGATCTTCGATATTCAGGTCAAGCGCATCCACGAGTACAAGCGTCAGCTCCTGAACATTCTGGAGACGGTCGCGCTCTATGAGCAGATCCGCTCCCTGCCCCATCTCGACTGGACGCCGCGCGTCAAGGTCTTCGCCGGCAAGGCGGCTCCCTCCTATGTCCAGGCGAAGGAGATCATCCATCTCGCCGGCGACGTGGCGCGGGTGATCAACTCCGACCCGACGGTGCGCGGCCTCCTCAAGGTCGTGTTCATTCCGAACTACAATGTCAGCCTCGCCGAGATCATCATGCCGGCCGCCGATGTGTCGGAGCAGATCTCGACCGCCGGCCTTGAAGCTTCCGGCACGGGCAACATGAAGTTCGCCCTCAACGGTGCGCTGACGATCGGCACGCTCGACGGCGCCAATGTCGAGATGCTGGAGCACCTGGGCGAAGAGAACATCTTCATCTTCGGGCTGAAGGCCGACGAGGTCGCGCGCAAGCGCGCCGAGGGCCATCGCGGACAGGGTGTCATCGATCAGCAGCCCATGCTGCGCTCGGCGATCGACTCGATCTCGGCGGGCGTCTTCAGCCAGGACGATCCGAACCGTTACGCCAATCTCATGAACTCGATCCGCGACCGCGACTGGTGGATGATCGCCGCCGACTTCCGCGCCTATTGGGACACGCAGCGCCAGCTCGACGTGCTCTGGAAGGACCGCGCGAAGTGGGACGCGATTGCAGTGCGCAACACGGCCCGGATGAGCTGGTTCTCCTCCGACCGCTCGATCGACGAATACGCGCACGACATTTGGCACGCCGGCCCCAAGGGCCGGTAATTCCCCCTTGGCCCAAAATTCTTTCGCCGCGACTAGTTCGCGGCGAAAAAACGTGTGGGCATGGCCTTCCCCTCGCTGGAAGGTCTGCCCGCTCACGCTATCTTGACGAGATAGAAACGCATCAAGACACTAGGGGGGATCGCGGGCCAAGCCGGTCGAGCAGCGATCTCTGGGGGGAGAAACGGGATGGCCGATAGCCGGCGACTGGCACCGATTGCGCGCGACACCATGGCTTATGTTCTAGCCGGTGGTCGCGGTTCGCGTCTGATGGAACTGACCGACGACCGGGCCAAGCCCGCCGTCTATTTCGGCGGCAAGTCGCGCATCATCGACTTCGCCCTGTCGAACGCGGTCAATTCGGGCATCCGCCGAATCGGCGTCGCGACGCAATACAAGGCCCATTCGCTGATCCGCCACCTGCATCGGGGCTGGAACTTCCTGCGCCCCGGCCGCAACGAGAGCTTCGACGTTCTTCCCGCCTCGCAGCGCGTATCGGAAGACCAATGGTATGCCGGCACGGCCGATGCCGTGTATCAGAACATCGACATCATCGAGGCCTACGCCCCCAAATACATCATCATTCTGGCGGGCGACCACATCTATAAGATGGACTACGAGATCATGCTCCAGCAGCATGTGGACACGGGGGCCGACGTGACCGTCGGCTGTCTCGAAGTCCCGCGCATGGAAGCGGTCGGTTTCGGCGTCATGCATGTGGACGAGAAGGGCCAGATCACCGACTTCATCGAGAAGCCCGCCGATCCGCCGTCGATCCCCGGCCGGCCGGACACGGCGCTGGCCTCCATGGGCATCTATGTCTTCAACACGGCCTTCCTCGCCGACCAGTTGCGCCGTGACGCGGCCGATCCGAAGTCGAGCCGCGACTTCGGCAAGGACATCATTCCCCATATCGTCAAGCACGGCACGGCCTGGGCGCATTCGTTCAACACGTCCGTCGTGCGCTCGGCCGCCGAATACGGCGCTTACTGGCGCGACGTCGGCACGGTGGACGCCTATTGGCAGGCCAATATCGACCTGACCGACGTGGTGCCGCAGCTCGACATCTACGACCGCGACTGGCCGATCTGGACCTATGCAGACGTGACGCCGCCCGCCAAGTTCGTGCATGACGAGGACGGACGTCGGGGCATGGCGATCTCCTCGCTCGTTTCGGGCGACTGCATCATCTCCGGCGGCACGCTGCATCGCTCGCTCCTGTTCACGGGCGTTCGTCAGAACTCCTATTCCAAGCTGGACGAAGCGGTGATCCTGCCGGGCTGCCATATCGGGCGCGGCGCGCGCATCACCCGCGCCGTGGTGGATCGCGGCGTTCATATCCCGGATGGTCTCGTGATCGGCGAGGACCCGGAACTCGACGCGCAGCGCTTCCGACGCACGTCGAGCGGCGTGTGCCTCGTCACCAAGCCGATGATCGACCGGCTCAACTACAGATGACTTCGGTCCTTTCCGTTGCATCGGAAGTCTTCCCGCTGGTGAAGACGGGCGGCCTCGCGGACGTGACAGGCGCTTTGCCCCTCGCGCTCGAGCCGCTCGGTGTCTCGGTGCGCACGCTGATGCCCGCCTATCCCAGCGTGATGGCGGAACTCGGCGACGCCGAGCCCGTCGCCGCGCTTCCCGATCTGTTCGGCGGCCCTGCGCGTATCCTGTCGGTGCACCACGCCGGGCTCGATCTGTTGCTGCTGGACGCGCCTCACCTCTTCGATCGGCCGGGCGGCCCCTATGTGGGGCCGAACGGATACGACCATCCCGACAACTGGGCGCGCTTCGCCGCGCTCGGCAAGGCCGCGGCCGAGATCGGGCTTGGGCTGATCGCGGGCTACAGGCCCGACATCGTCCACGCTCATGACTGGCAGGCTGCGCTCGCGCCCGTCTATCTCGACGCGGCGGGCGGCGAGCGACCGCGCAGCATCATCACCATCCACAATCTCGCCTTTCAGGGCGCCTTTCCGCAGACGATCTTTCCCGAACTCGGCCTACCGGAGACTTTCTGGGGCATCGACGGGGTCGAGTATTACGGCTCGGTCGGCTTCCTCAAAGGCGGCCTGCGGGCGGCCGACCGGATCACGACAGTCAGCCCCAACTATGCGGGCGAAATCCTTCAACCCGCCGGGGGCATGGGCCTCGACGGGTTGCTACGGGGGCGCGCCAACCGGCTGGTTGGCATCGTCAACGGCATCGACACATCCGTTTGGGACCCCGCCACCGATCCGCATATCGCGGCGAGCTTCACGCGCGACGATCTGTTCCGCCGCAGCCTGAACAAGCGGGCGCTGGAGGCGGAGTTCTCGCTGGAGGAGGACGAGTCGCCGCTTCTGGCCGTTGTCAGCCGCCTGACCTGGCAAAAGGGCCTCGACATCCTGGCCGACTGCGTGGACGACGTGGTGGCGGCCGGCTGCCGGCTTGTCGTCGTCGGCTCGGGCGACCGGCTTCTGGAGGGCGCGTTCCTGTCCGGCGCGGCGCGCCATTCCGGGCGCGTGGGCGTGCGCATCGGCTATGACGAGCTTCTGTCGCACCGGGTGCAGGCGGGCGCCGATGCCCTGCTCGTACCCTCGCGCTTCGAGCCCTGCGGCCTGACCCAGCTCTACGCGCTCCGCTATGGTTGCCTGCCCGTGGTCAGCCGCGTCGGCGGATTGGCCGACACGGTGATCGACGCGAATTTCGCAGCCCTCGCCGCGAGCGCAGCCACCGGCATCGTCTTTGCGCCCGTGACGCGCGAGGCGCTTCTCG
Source organism: Aureimonas ureilytica (assembly GCF_001475935.1). Taxonomy (GTDB): domain Bacteria; phylum Pseudomonadota; class Alphaproteobacteria; order Rhizobiales; family Rhizobiaceae; genus Aureimonas; species Aureimonas ureilytica_A. The sequence continues at coordinate 117,398 of NZ_LDQA01000045.1, read as the reverse complement.
ACGGACTGACCCGCCTCACCCGCCTTTATGCCGACGCGCCGACCTGGCGCGACATCCAGCGCTCCGCCATGTCGAGCGACGTGTCCTGGACCGCCAGCGCGCGCCGTTACGCCGACCTCTACTCGAGCCTTTCCGAGGAAAGCACCCGATGATCCGCACCGTCGCGACGACGCCCTTTTCCGACCAGAAGCCCGGCACATCGGGCCTGCGCAAGAAGGTGCCGCATTTCAGCCAGCCGAACTATGCCGAGAACTTCCTTCAGGCGATCTTCGACGCCACGGAGCGCCCGGCCGGCTCGTCGCTGGTGATCGGCGGCGACGGCCGCTTCTTCAACGCCGAGGTTATCCGCAAGGCGATCCGCATGGCCGCCGCCAACGGCGTCGCCAAGGTCATCGTCGGCCAGAACGGCCTTCTCTCGACGCCGGCCGCCTCCAACCTCATCCGCCAGCGCAAGGCGGCGGGCGGCATCATTCTTTCGGCCTCGCACAATCCCGGCGGGCCGGACGGCGATTTCGGTATCAAGTACAACATCTCAAACGGCGGCCCGGCTCCCGAAGGCGTGACCGACGCGATCTATAAGCGCACGCGCGAGATCAGCGAATACAAGATCGTGGACGAGGACGCGCCGGACCTCTCGGTCATCGGCACCTCGCGCCTCGGCGAGACAGAGGTCGAGATCGTCGATCCCGTGGCCGACTATGCCACGCTGATGGAAGAGCTGTTCGACTTCGCGGCGATCCGCGAGGCGATTGCCGGCGGCCTGACGCTGCGCTTCGACGCGATGCACGCCGTCACCGGCCCCTATGCCAAGGAAATCCTGGAGAAGCGTCTGGGCGCGCCTGACGGCACCGTTCTGAACGGCGTGCCCTCGGAGGATTTCGGCGGCGGCCATCCCGATCCCAATGTCGTCTGGGCCGCGCCTCTGGTCGATCTTCTGCTTGGCCCCACCGCCCCTGATTTCGGCGCGGCGTCGGATGGCGACGGCGACCGCAATATGATCCTCGGGCGCGGCATCGTCGTGACGCCCTCGGACTCGCTCGCGGTTCTGGCCGCCAACGCGCATCTGGCGCCGGGCTATAAGCGCGGCATCGCCGGCATCGCCCGCTCCATGCCCACCAGCGGCGCGGCCGACCGCGTGGCGCAGAAGCGGGGCATCGGCATTTACGAGACGCCGACCGGCTGGAAGTTCTTCGGCAATCTGCTCGACGCCGGCAAGGTGACGATCTGCGGCGAGGAAAGCGCGGGCACGGGCTCGGACCATGTGCGCGAGAAGGACGGGCTCTGGGCCGTTCTGCTCTGGCTGAACATCCTCGCCGTGAGCAAGGAGTCGGTCGCAGAGATCGTGAAGTCGCACTGGGCCGAGTTCGGCCGCAACTACTACCAGCGCCACGACTATGAGGAAGTGGACAAGGCGGCGGCCGAAGGACTGATGGAAAGCCTGCGCGATCGTCTGGCCTCCATGGCAGGTCAACGCTTCGGCACGCTCGTCGTTTCGGAAGCCGACGACTTTTCCTACAAGGACCCGATCGACGGTTCGGTCTCGACCAGCCAGGGCGTGCGCATCGTCTTCTCCGGCGGCTCGCGCATCGTCTTCCGCCTGTCGGGCACAGGCACGGTTGGCGCGACGCTGCGCGTCTATATCGAGCGTTTCGAGCCGGACCCGGCCAAACACGATCTCTCGATCGAAGAGGCTTTGGGCGAACTCGTGCGGACAGCCGACGCGATCGGCGAGATCACCAAGCGCACGGGCCGTGCGGAGCCCGACGTTCGCACGTGAGCGCTCTGGACCGATCGCCCGTCGCCTCGCGGCTGCGGGCGATCCGCCCCCTTCATTGGGGTCTGACCTTCGGGGTCGTGGCGCTCGCGGCCGCGACCCTTCTTCTGATGGGCCGCGTGCCGATCTGCGAATGCGGATATGTCAAACTCTGGCATGGCGCGGTGCAGAGTTCGGAAAACTCGCAGCATATCGCCGACTGGTATTCCCCCTCCCACCTGATCCACGGTTTCCTGTTCTATAGCGGGCTCTGGCTCGCGGCGCGGCGCTGGCCGATGGGGCGCAGGCTCGTTCTCGCCACGCTCATCGAAGCCGCCTGGGAGATCGTCGAGAACACCGATGCGGTGATCCGCCATTATCGCGAGACGACCATCTCGCTCGATTACTTCGGCGACAGCGTTCTCAATTCCGTCTCCGATATCGGCTTCATGATCCTGGGCTTTCTTCTGGCCGCGCGCTTGCCCATCTGGCTCACTATCGTGATCGCACTCGGCTTCGAGATTCTCACCGGCTGGCTGATCCGCGATAACCTCACCTTGAACGTCCTCATGCTTCTTTATCCGCTGGACGCCGTGAAGGCGTGGCAGGGCGGCGCCTGATCGGCGCTTCGGGACCGGGAGACGACGGGCTTGTTCAGCATCACCAGGGAGCGCGGCGCGCCCATCCGGCTCGGCGCCAGCGTCGAGGCGGACGGCGTGCACTTCGCCGTCTTCTCCGCCCATGCGGATCGGATCGAGCTATGCCTGTTCGACCCGGCCGGCATCCAGGAAAGCCAGCGGCTTCCCTTGCCCGGCCGCACGGAGGGCGGCGTGCATTTCGGCTTCGTGCCGGACCTTGCCCCCGGCGCGCTCTACGGCCTGCGCGCGCATGGGCCGTTCGCCCCTCACGAAGGCCATCGCTTCGACGCCTCGAAGCTCTTGGTCGACCCCTATGCAACGCGGCTCGACCGCCCCTTCCTCTACCATCCCTGGCTCGCCGCACCGCCCGAACGCCGGATCGATACCGCTCCGCTCGTGCCTCGCGCAGTGGTGGAGGACCTCAGCCGCGACGCACGCCCCCTCCCCTTCGCCAAGCCGGGCTTCACCTATGAACTGCCCGTGCGCGCCTTTTCGCAGATGCGCCCCGATTTGCCCCAGCGCCTTCGTGGCACGCTGGCGGCGCTGGCCGAGCCCGCCTCGCTCGACCATCTGACGCGGCTTGGCGTCGAGACGGTGGAACTCATGCCGCTGGCCGCCGCAATCGACGAGCGGCACCTGTCGGCACTCGGCCTCACCAATGCCTGGGGCTACAACCCCATTCCCCACGGCGCACCCGATCCGCGCCTCGTGCCCGGCGGCTGGCCGGAGGTGCGCCGCGTGGTGGACGCGCTTCACGCGCGCGGCATCCGCGTTCTCCTGGACGTGGTGCTGAACCATTCGGGCGAAAGCGACCGCTATGGTCCGACGCTGTCCTATCGCGGGCTGGACAACAAGAGCTACTATGCCGCCTCGCCGGATGATCCGGACGCTCTGGTGAACGACACCGGCACCGGCAACACGTTCGCGCTTTGGCGCGAGCCGGTCGCCAGAATGGCGCTGGACGCACTCAAGAACTGGGTCGAAATCGGCGGCATAGACGGGTTTCGCTATGATCTCGGCACCGTCCTCGGCCGCACGCCGGAGGGCTTCCGCCCCGACGCGCCGCTACTTCAGATGATCGCTGCAGATGCGGTGCTGAAGGATCGCGTGCACGTCGCCGAGCCCTGGGACATCGGCCCCGGCGGCTATCAGGTCGGCGCCTTTCCCAAGCCCTTTCTGGAATGGCAGGATCGGTTCCGGGACGATATCCGGCGCTTCTGGCGCGGCGATGCCGGCACGGTCTCGGCGCTGGCGACGCGCCTGTCGGGCTCGCCCGATCTGTTCGACCCGAAAACGCGCGTGCCGTCCGACGGCGTCAATTTCATCGATGCCCATGACGGGTTCACGCTGCGCGATCTCGTCAGCTACGAGACCAAGCACAATGGCGCCAATGGCGAAGGCAATCGCGATGGCCATGGCGACAATCATTCCTGGAACAATGGCGCGGAAGGGCTGACGCGCGATCCCGGCATTTTGGAGCGCCGCCGACGCGACGTGCGCGCGCTTCTGGCGACGCTGTTCGTCGCGCGCGGCAATCCGATGATCGTGGCGGGTGACGAGCTGGGCCGCACGCAAGGGGGCAACAACAATGCCTATGCGCAGGACAACGAGACCTTCTGGATCGACTGGCCGGCGGCCGACGACGAGTTGATCGCCTTCACCGCGCGGCTCCAGCGCCTGCGCCGCGCCCTGCCATCCCTTTCGCTCGATCGCTTTCTGACGGGCGAGACGGTCGAGGGCGAGATGGACGTCGTATGGCTGCGCGCCGATGGCGGCGAGATGCGGCCGGAAGACTGGGCGGACGGGAACCGCGCGCTGCTCGGCCTGCGGCTGGCGGGCGGGAGCGAGGCGGCGCTCGTTTATTTCAATCGCGGCTGGCAGCCCCTCGACATCCACGTGCCCGAGCCGGCATCCGGGCGCAGCGTCTGGCTGGAGCTTCTATCGGACCGCCCCGAGGCCGAGCCACGCCCCTTCGACATCGGGCAGGTTTTGACGCTTGGCGCACGCTCCGTCGCCATTCTGCGCGAGGGATAAGTCGGCGCGTCCACGACCTCGACGAACGACACCGCAAGGGGAAGCAGGGGATAGGCGGCCTGCCCCCTTTGCGCCATCCCGTGCGAGACCCTAAATCCAGGGGGTCGCCGCGTCGGATACCCCTTCATGCCCATTCAGCTTTTGCCCGAAAACCTGATCGACCAGATCGCCGCTGGCGAAGTGGTCGAGCGGCCGGCAAGCGTGGTGAAGGAACTTCTGGAAAACGCGCTCGACGCCGGCTCGCGCCGCGTCGAGATCGTCACGGCGGGCGGGGGCAAGAGCCTGCTGCGCATCAGCGACGATGGCTGCGGCATTCCCGTGAGCGAACTGCCGCTTGCCATCCGCCGCCATTGCACGTCCAAAATGTCCGGTGGGTTGGAGGCGATCGACACGCTCGGCTTTCGCGGTGAAGCCCTGCCCTCGATCGGCTCGGTGGCGCGGCTGACCTTACGGTCCCGCGCGCGCGGTACGGACGGGGCGCATGAGATTCGCGTCGACAACGGCGTGCAGGACGGGCCGCGCCCGGCGCCGCTCTCGGCCGGCACGATGGTGGAGGTGCGCGATCTCTTCCACTGCGTGCCCGCCCGACTGAAATTCCTGAAAAGCGACCGCGCGGAAAGCGCGGCCATCACCGAGACGGTCAAGCGCATCGCCATCGCCTTTCCCGCCGTGCGCTTCGAACTCGCCGGCGAGGACCGAACCGAGACCGTGCTGGCAGCCGGCAGCCCGGAGGCGCGCATCGCGCAGATCGTCGGTGCGGAGTTCATCGACAACGCGGTGGAGCTGGATGCCCTGCGCGAAGGCGTGCGGCTCACCGGATGGGCGGGCCTGCCGACCTATCATCGCGGCAATGCGCAGCATCAATATGCCTATGTGAACGGGCGGCCGGTGCGCGACAAGATGATTCTTTCGGCCATTCGCGGGGCCTATGTCGATTTCGTGCCGCGCGACCGCTATCCGGTCTGCGTGCTCTTCTTCGATGTGGACCCGCGCGATGTCGATGTGAACGTGCATCCCGCCAAGGCCGATGTGCGCTTTCGCGACCCCGCTCTGGTGCGCGGCCTCATCGTCGGCGCGATCCGGCAGGCGCTCGGTGGCATGAGCCTGCGCGCTTCGACCGAAGGCGCGGACGGGCTGATGGCGCGCTTTCGCCCCGGCGGCATGGGCGGCGGCATGGCGGAAGCGCCCGCCCGCGAATCTCACACGGCGGATCTCCACGCGGCGAGACCGGGCGCGGCGAGCCCGCGAGCTCCTTCCACCACCCGACCCGCACCCGCCATGCCCTCCGGTATCGGCGCGCGAGCCGCCTCCGCCGTACTCGGCCGGCGCGCGAGTGGCTTTCGCGAGCGGGGAGAGACGCCGTTCGACGCCGAGACCAGCTTCTTCCGACCGCTGGAAACGCCCCCCGGTCCGCGCGAGCCCGCACCGCGCATGAGCGGCTTCGAGCCGCAAGCCCGCCCGGTGCGTGAAAGCGAGCAAGCCCCCGCGCCCGCCAGCGCGGAGTTTCCGCTCGGCGCGGCGCGAGCGCAGATCGACAAGGCCTTCATCGTCGCCGAGACGAGCGACAGTCTGGTGATCGTTGATCAGCACGCCGCGCATGAGCGGCTGGTCTATGAGGCGCTGAAAGAGGCGCTTCATGCCGATGCCATCCCCGCGCAGATGCTTCTCATCCCCGATGTCGTGGACTGCTCGGAAAGCGAGGCCGAGCGGCTGGCTGAGGAAGCGGAGACGCTATCGCGCTTCGGCCTCGTGATCGAACGCTTCGGCCCCGGCGCGATCATGGTGCGCGGGACGCCGGCTATTCTGGGCGAAGTGGACGCCAAGGCGCTGGTGCGCGATCTCGCGGACGAGCTGTTCGAAGGCGGGCAAGTGGGCCTCAAGGCGCGGATCGACCATGTGGCCGCGACCATGGCCTGCCATGGCTCGGTGCGCTCGGGGCGACGGCTTCAGCCGGCCGAGATGAACGCGCTGCTGCGCCAGATGGAACGGACCCCTGGCTCGGGCCAGTGCAACCATGGGCGGCCGACCTTCATCGAACTGAAGCTCGTGGATATCGAGCGCCTGTTCGGCCGGCGTTGACAAGTTCCCCCGTCAAGCCGAACAGAGACGCATGACACCGGCGCGCGGCGACCGGCCCAATACAAGAGAAAACGGATGATGAACCGGATGGATAGCGGCGGCGAGGCCAAGCTGCAGTATGGCGATGGCGATTTCGAGGTGATCCGCCCCGGCGCCTATGTGCGCTGCGCCGTGACGGGCGAGCCCATCGCGCTCGACCTCCTGCGCTACTGGAACGTGGAGCGGCAGGAGCCCTATCGCGACGCCGAAGCCTCGCTTCGGCGCGAGTTGGAACTGGCGCCCGCGCGCAAGCGCTGACACTTCGCCAAGCGCGGGTGCTCTGACAAGCTCTGACGGCTCAGCGCGCGGAAAAGCGCGCGAACGCCTGCCGCAAGAGAGCTTCGGCGGTCTCTGCTTCGATCCACTGAACCTCGACATCGAGCACGCGAGCGAGGCGGCTGAGACCGCGCATCGGCCCATCCTGCCGTCCTTGGAAGCGCGCGCGGTCCTTGGCCGTGGTGACGAGATCGAGGCCGAGACTGTCGGCCTCGGCCAGCAGCTCGCGCGCGTCGTCCGGCTTGAACATATGATGGTCGGGAAAGCTGCGGGTGGCGACTATCTCGGCCCCGGCAGCCTTCAAGGACGCATAGAACTTTTCCGGGTCCGCGATGCCGGCAAAGGCGAGGACGCGGCGGCCGGCGAAATCGCCGGCATTGGGGGAGCCAAGCGTGGCGCGATAGAGCGGCAGGCCGGCATCTCGCAATTGCTGCGCCAAAGCCTCGCCCGGCGCGCCCACTCCGATCAGAATCGCGGCATCGGCATGGGCCAGCTGCGACCCCAGCGGCGCGCGTAAGGGGCCGGCCGGCAACACGCGCCCATTGCCGAGGCCCCGGCGCGCATCGGCCACGAGAAGCGCAACATCGACATGCAGCCGCGCGCTCTGAAACCCGTCATCCATGATGATCAGATCGCAGCCGGCTTGGCGCAGAAGCTCGGCCCCCTTGGCGCGGTCGGGGGCAATGGCGGTCGGCGCGACTCCGGCCAGAAGCAGAGGCTCGTCGCCGACGAGATCGGCCGAATGCTGCGAGGGATCGACCAGAAGCGGGCTGCGCGCCGCGCCCCCATGGCCGCGCGACAAGAAGCCCGGACGATGGCCCATCGCGAGCGCGGCACGGCCCAGCGCCTGCGCGGTCGGCGTCTTGCCCCCGCCCCCGACCGTCCAATTGCCGACGCAGAGCACCGGCAGCGGCACGCGCACCCGCGCGCCGCGCTCCAGATTGCGCTGTGCGACCCAGCCATAGGCGAGCGCCGGCGCGGCCAGCGCGCGGGAGGCAAGGCCAGGCTCACGCCACCAGAAGCGGGGGGCGGTGCCCAGCAGCGCCATGTCAGTTGCCCCAGTCCATCCGGCAGGACAGGCGCAGCGGCAGGAGGAACGGATCGAGCGCGGCCATGGTGCGCTTCAGCGCGCCGCCCATATCGGCCACGCTGTCGCGCGCGGCGTCCATCATCTGCCGGCGCGCGGCGGGGCGGTCGAACAGTTCCGACACGGCTGCGCCGAGTTCGGCTTCGTCCTGCACGATCCACGCCGCGCCCCGCTCGATCAGGCGGTGATAGACCTCGCGGAAATTCTGGACATAGCGTCCCGAAAGAATGGCCGTGCCGAGCATCGCCGCTTCCAGCGGGTTCTGCCCGCCCTCGCCCCGGATCGATTTGCCGATGAAGGCAACCTCGGTGAGGCGAAGATAGAAGCCCATGTCGCCCATCGTGTCGCCGAGAAAAATGTCGGTCGTGGGTGTCGGCAATTCGCCCCGGCTCCAGCGCGCCACCTGAAGCCCCTTGGCTTCGAAGTCGCGCTGGATGGCGTCCGCCCGTTCCACGTGGCGCGGCACGATGATGGTCAGAACGCGCCCGCGCTCCTCCATGAGGCGCAAATGGATGTTGGCGGCCATCTCCTCCTCGCCCTCATGCGTGGACAAGGCGGCCCAGACGGGACGCATCCCGATGCCCTGGCGCGCGGCTTCGAGATCGAGAAGATGGGCGGGAGGCGCTTCCACATCGGCCTTCAGATTGCCGGCGACGCTGACGGCCCGCGCGCCCAAGAGATGGTAGCGCTCGCCGTCGATCTCGGACTGCGCCACGACATGAGCCAGCTTCGACAGGAGGGCTTCGGCGACGCCCGGCGCGGATTTCCAGCGCTTGAAGGAGCGGTCGGACAGGCGGGCGTTGACCAGAACCTGCGGAATGCGGCGCGCGGCCAGCTCCGACATGGTGGTCGGCCAGATCTCGCTTTCCGCCACGATGGCGAGTTCCGGCTGCCAATGGTCGAGAAAACGCGACACGCAGGGCTTGAGATCGAGCGGCACATATTGATGGATCACGCGGTCGCCGAGCCGCTCGGCGACGGTGGCCGCCGAGGTGACCGTGCCCGTCGTCATCACGATGGTGATGCCGTCCGCCGCGATTTCTGAGACGAGCGGCGAGACGGCCGCGCTCTCCCCCATCGAGGCCGCATGGACCCAGACGAGCGGGACGCCCGGCGGGCGAATCTCGCTCGGGATACCGTAGCGCTCGCGTCGGCGCTCCTTGTCTTCCTTGCCCTTCGAGGCCCGCCAGCTCACATAGGAGCCGACCGCCGGATAGGCGAGAGAGCCGGCGACGCGATAGGCGGTCAAGGCCGCCTTGGCCCATCTGTCGTTCAATGGCTTGTCTTTCGGTCCGCCAGGTCCGCGGCCCGCCGGTTCGCCCGTTCGATGGCGAGCGTCAGGCGGGCGCGAATCTCTTCCAGCTCGTCCGCGCTCGCGTGAGGCGGAACGAAGATCGGTTCCTCCATGATCACGGCAATGCGGCCGAAGGGCAGCGGGAGGGTGGTTTTGTCCCAGGTTTTTTCCAATACCCGTCTGCGACTCGTGATCGCGGCGCTCGGCACGATGGGCCGGCCCGACAGGCGCGCCAGCGTGACGATGCCGAGCCCCGCTTCGCGCGGCACGCCCTTGGGCACGTCCGCGATCATGCAGATGCCGAACCCATCGTCCAGCGCCCGCTTCATGCGGATCAGCGCGCGCACGCCGCCCTTCTGCGAGGCGGCCTCGCGCACGCGCCCGCCCGAGCCGCGCACCGTCTCGATCCCGAAGCGCTCCACCACGGCGGCGTTGATCTCCGCATCGGCGCTGCGCGACAGGAGCGCGAGATAGGGCAGATCGCGGGGCCGGAAGAAGGGCGCAAGCAGGTGCTGCCCATGCCACAGCGCCACGATGGCCGGATGGTGCTCGTGCAGAATGGCATTGTAGTCGCTGGAGCCCGCCGCCTCGCGCTGCGAGGCGCGGATGGCGCGCAGGCCCTCGAAGATCAGCCGGCCGACCACGCGCACGGCGCCGGGCGAGCGCGAAGCCGCCTTGAGGCGTCGTTTCAGACGCACCCGCCATTTGCGGCGTTTGGGCCGCGCGGCGGGCTCGGCGATCTGCTGGCTGTCGTCCGGCGAGCCCGGCCCTTCGGCCTTGCTCACTGGCCCTGCGGGTCGAGGAGCCGGTGCATGTGGACGATGAAATAGCGCATGGCCGCATTGTCGACCGTCGCCTGCGCCTTGCCGCGCCACGCCGTCAGGGCCGAGGCGTAATCGGGAAAGATGCCGACGATGTCGAGCTGCGACAGATCGCGGAAATCGACATGATCAAGGCTGGTCAGCTCGCCGCCGAACACGAGATGAAGCAGCTGCTTGGGCTTTTCTTCGCTGACCATAGGAACGATCTCCAGACTGAAACCAAAAGCGGGGCGGACAAGGGCTCAGACGGCCTCGGCGCCATAGTCGAGCAGGCGGCGCACGGTGCCTTGCGCCCCCGCCACGAGGACGCCATGCCTTTCCGGCGCGGGATTGTAAAGGTGGGACGACCCATCGGCGCGCACGAGCTGCCCGCCCGCGCGCTCCAGAATGAGATCGCCGGCCGCGATGTCCCAGTCATTGGCGCGTGCGCCCACCAGCGTTCCGTCGAGCCGGCCGCTTGCGACCATAGCAAGACGATAGGCGAGCGAGGGAACATTGGGCGCAAAATCGATCCGCTCGCCATGCAGCCTCTCCAGCTTGCGGCGCATGGAATCGGGCATCGAGAGGAGCAGCTTGCGTTTGTTCTCGTGGGCGGAAACGGCGATCGGCGCGCCGTTCATCCGGGCCGGGCCATCGGCCGTCGCGGTGAACACTTCGCCGAGCGCCGGCGCGTCGAGCACGCCCGCCACAGGCCGCCCCGACCCTATCACGGCGACCGAGATGCACCAGGTCGTCTCGCCGCGCAGAAAGGCGCGCGTGCCGTCGATCGGGTCCACCACGAAAAAGCGCTGCTCGCCGGCATCGGCGGCCTGCGCGGCCGTCTCCTCCGAAATCCAGCCGTAATGCGGGCGCGCGTCCAGAAGCACGCGGCGCAGATGCGCGTCGGAGGCGAAGTCCGCCTCCGAGACCGGGGACGAGCCCTTCCACCAGACTTCCGGCTCGCGCTTCCAGAAGCCGAGCGCGATGCGCCCGGCCTCGGCGGCCGCCTGCCTGATCAGCGCGAGGTCTTCGTCCGACGTGTGCATCCCTAGCGGCCCGCCACCGTCATCTCGCCAATGCGCAGGGTCGGCACCACGAGCGAGAAGCGGGCGTCTCCGTCATTGGCCGGCTCGACTGCCATGAACATGTCGGTGAGATGGCCCGCGATGGTGAATTCCGACACGGGGCCGGCGAGCTGGCCGTTCTCGATCAGGAAACCCGATGCGCCGCAGCTGTAATCGCCGGTCACGAGATTGGCCCCATGGCCGATCGTCTCGGTGACGTAGATGCCCTGATGCGTGTCGGCGATGAGTTCTGCCGCCGAGCGCGCGCCATGGGTCATCGTGACGTTGGTCGAGGTGGGCGATACGCCGCCCGAGGAGCGCGCGGCGCGCCCGTTGGACCGGAGGCCGAGTTCGCGCGCCGTGGCGCTGTCCAGCGTCCAATGACGCAGGATGCCGTTCTCGACCAGCATCAACCGTTCGCCGCGCACGCCTTCGCCGTCGAAGGGGCGCGAGCCCGCGCGGCGCGGCAGCTGCGGATCATCGATGAGGTCGATGCCCTCGGGCAGAACCAGCTCGTTCATGCGGTCCTTGATGAAGCTCGTGCGCCGCGCGATGGCAGCGCCGTTGAGCGCGCCGATCAGCCCGCCGATCAGCCCGCGCGACACGCGAGGATCAAGCACGATCGCATAGCGGCCCGTCGCGACCTTGGCCGGGTTGAGACGGCGCACCGCGCGCTCGCCCGCGCGCCGGCCGATCGCCTCCGCCGCGTCGAGATCGCCCGCGTGGATGCGCGAATCGAAATCATAGTCGCGCTCCATGCCCGTCCCCTCGCCCGCCAGAACGCTGACGGAGCGCGAGAAGCCCGAGCGCCGGCGCTGGCCGGCAAAGCCCGTGGAGGTCACGAGTACGAGGCCCGTCGTGCCGAAGCCGGCCGTCGCGCCGCTGGAATTCGAGACGCCGGACACGCCGAGCGCGGCCGCTTCCAGCGCCTTGGCCTCTTCCAAGAGCGCCTCGCCGTCAGGCTCGGTCGGATCGTAGAGGTCGAGCCCGTCCGCGCCGTCCGACAGGAGCGCGGCGTCGGCGAGGCCCGCATAGGGATCGACCGGCGAGACGCGGGCCATGGCGACGGCCCGCTCGGCCAGCCGCGCGGCGTCCGAGCGCAGGTCGGAGGAGACGGTCGCCACGCGTCCGCCCACGAAGACCCGCAGCGAGACCTCGTCGCTTTCGCTCGATTCCAGTTCCTCGACGCGGCCCATGCGCACCTGCGCCGAGCGCGAGCGCGAGCTGACCACCGCCGCGTCGCACGCGTCCGCGCCGGCGCGCCGGGCGGCGTCCACCAGCCGTCCGCCGAGTTCGAGAAGGCGCGGGAAATCGTCATTCATGGGAAAACCGCCGAAACTTTTGCACTTGCACCATCTATTATGTCATTCGCTGCCTTCAAGCCGACTTCATCCGCCCGCCCCGGAGGATTCCCGTGGAAGAGACCGTTCCGCTATTCCTGGAAATTCTCCTGATCCTGGGCGGAGGGATCGTCGCCGGCACGCTGTTCAAGCGCATCGGCCTCGGTACGGTGCTCGGCTATCTCTTCGCCGGGATCGTGCTCGGCCCGATTTTCCGCGTGGTGGAAAGCGGGCAGAACGAAATCCTGCATATCGGCGAACTTGGCGTCGTCTTCCTTTTGTTCATCATCGGGCTGGAACTCAAGCCCTCCCGCCTCTGGGCGCTGCGTCGGCAGATCTTCGGCCTCGGCCTCGCGCAGGTCGTGCTGACCGGCGCGGCGCTGTCGCTCGCCCTCTCCTTCCTGCCGCTCGGCTGGCGGGCGGCGACGGTGATCGGCTTCGGCTTCGCCCTGTCCTCCACCGCCTTCGCGCTTCAGCTGCTGGAGGAAGCGGGCGAACTCAACACGCGCTTCGGGCAGACGTCCTTCTCCGTTCTCCTATTTCAGGATCTCGCCATCGTGCCGCTTCTGGCCGCGCTGCCGCTTCTGGCGCCGGGCGGGAGCGAAGGCACGGGGATTGACGTGCGCGAGGTCGCCATGAGCTTCGCCGCGCTCGGCGCGCTCGTGCTTTCGGGCCGCTATCTCCTGAACCCGCTGTTTCGAATTCTCGCCAATGCCGGCGCGCGCGAGGTGATGATCGCGGCCGCGCTTTTCGTGGTGCTCGCCTCGGCGCTGCTCATGGCGCTGGCCGGCTTCTCCATGGCCATGGGCGCTTTCATCGCCGGCGTGCTTCTGGCCGAATCCAACTACCGGCACGAGCTGGAAGCCAATATCGACCCGTTTCGCGGCCTGCTTCTCGGCCTCTTCTTCATCGCGGTCGGTCTGTCGCTCGACATCAACGTGATCGCCGCGAACTGGTGGATCATTCTTCTGGCCGCGCCCGCGCTGCTTCTGATCAAGGCGGCGATCCTGTTTCCGCTGTGCCTTCTCTTCGGCGAAAGCCGGCAGACGGCGCTGCGCACGGCGCTGATCCTGCCGCAGGGCGGGGAGTTCGCCTTCGTGCTCTTCTCGGCGGCCTCCTCGGCCGCGATCTTCGATGGGCAGATCGGCTCGCTTCTCGTATCGGTCGTCACGCTCTCCATGGCCCTGACGCCGCTGGCCGACTATCTTGGCCGTCGCCTGTCGGGTGAGGACGCGGAACTGGAAGAGCTGGAGGAGGACTTTGCGGGCGCGGGCGCCGATATCCTGATGATCGGCTTTTCGCGCTTCGGGCAGATGGCGGCGCAGGTGCTGCTTTCCAGCGGCCACGACATGACGATCATCGATTCCTCGGCCGAGCGCATCAAATCGGCCGGGCGCTTCGGCTTCCGCATCTATTTCGGCTCGGGGCTGCGGCGCGACGTGCTTCTGGCGGCGGGCGTGCGGCAGGCCAAGGTCGTCCTGGTCTGCACCAACAAGCCGGAGGTGACGAACGGGATCGTCGATCTTATCCGCTCGGAATTTCCAGAGACGCGGCTCTATGTGCGTTCCTACGACCGCAACCACTCGCTCACTCTGCGCGAGCGCGGCGTGACCTTCGAGCTGCGCGAAACCCTGGAATCGGCGCTGCGCTTCGGCGGCGAGACGCTGCGCGAACTAGGGCTGGAGCCCTCCCGCATCGCCGAGATCGTGGACGATGTGCGCCAGCGCGACGCCGAGCGGCTGGCGCTGCAGCAGGCGCGGGGCGCGGGCGTCGGCGGCAGCGTGCTCGCCCCCTCACGCGTCACACCCGAACCTCTGTCGCGGCCCCAGCGTGGCGATGGCACGGAGCGCCAGCCCCGTGGCGCGCCGCCGCGTTACCTCCGGGAGGCGGCCGAGGCCGGGAACGGGGGGAACGCAGAGCCCAGCTAACGAAGCGGAACCGGGAGTGCGAGATACGGTTTAAGCAGATCGCTTCTCGTCCCTCCTGCTCGAACCAATCCCATGAACAAGCGCCTTCAGTTCCACGCCGATCGTCTCGGCCTCGTCATGGTCGATCCCGCCAGCTTCGAAGTGGAGCAGCGCAAGCATGGCAAGGGGCGGCGCATCTGCTTCTCGTCCGGCGAGGCGATCACCGACAAGCGGCTGAAGGCGCGGGTCAAGGCGCTGGTGCTCCCCCCGGCCTGGACGAATGTGCGCATTTGCGTGGAAGAGAACGGCCATATCCAGGCGGTCGGACGCGACGAGAAGGGCCGCATCCAGTATCGCTATCATGACGATTGGGTGAATGTGCGCAATGCGGTGAAGACAGAGCGGCTCCTGCGCTTCGGCCGCGCCCTGCCCAAGCTGCGCGGACGCATCGAAAAGGATCTGCGCCGCAAGGCACTGGATCGGCGCACGACCTCGGCCGTCGCGGCGCGGCTGATCGACGTGTCCGCCATGCGGCCGGGTCACGAGAAATATGCCGAGGATGGGGGTCGCGGCGTCGCTTCGCTGCGCAAGGGCAATCTGACGCTGAAGAAAAGCCGAGCCGTCCTGAAATTCATCGGCAAGTCGCGCAAGCTGAACACGGTCGAGATCGAAGATCGCAATCTCGTACGCTCGCTCGAAAAGATGCGCGCGCAGCGCGGCAAGCGCCTGTTCCGCTTTCAGGGCGAGGATGCGCGCCCGCGCGATCTCACCGCGACGCTGCTCAACGACTATCTGAAGGACGCCGCCCACGCGAAAATCTCGGCCAAGGATTTCCGCACCTTCCACGGCTCGGCCGAGGCACTGCGCTTTCTGGTGGAAGAGGTGACGCCGGCCGAGGCCGATACGGATGCCAAGCGCCGCCGCGTGATCGCCAAGGCCATGCGGGCGGTGAGCGAGGTGCTGCGCAACACGCCGGCCGTCGCCCGCGCGTCCTACGTCCACCCCGAGATCGTCTCAGCTTTCGAAGCCGACAAGCTGCCGCGCGATCTCCTGAAGGGGCGCTGCCGCGAAGGGCTGACCAAGGCGGAAAGCGGGCTCATGCGGTTTCTCGAGGAAAACGCGACGCACCCGCCCAAACAAGACGATGCGACCAAACCGGCCTAACCCGCCAGCCGCAGCCGCGCCTCCAGCGCCTCGCCGATCCGCCGCTTGGCGTCTTCCCGCACCGGAGCGGTCTCTTCGATGATCACGCGCGCGCGCATGAAATCGAGCACCTTGTAGGTCGAAACCTCGGGCTGGATCAGCACATCGGGCGACACGCAGGCGAGCTTGGCGCGGATGATGGCGTGCATCATCAGCTGCGACGCGCCGAACATGGCCTCCATCGGTGACGGCAGAACCGTTCCCGTATTGACCGGGCCGCCGGTCACGTCGGAGGCGACCACGAAATCCGTATTCTGCGACACGATATCGAAGGGCATGGGATTGCTGATGCCACCGTCGATCAGCACCTCCTCGTCCCGCCGCACGGGGCGGAACACCGCCGGCAGGGCGACGGACGCGCCGACGGCGCTGGCGAGGTCTCCCTCGCGCAAGGGACGCTCGCAGCCGGCAAAGAAGCTCGTCGCCATGACGGTCAGCGGAATGCGAAGGTCAGCGAAAGTCTTGGGAACGATATCGGGCAGAAACACCGCCACGACCTTTTCGGCGTTCAACTGCCCGAAGCGGAAGCCGCCGTCGGCCAGGAACTCGCTGATATTGGCCGGGCGCGTGCGCCAGAGCTTGCCCATCACGAGCCGGCGATGGGCGAGCGACTGCAGAACATGGTCTTCGATCTCGAGCCCAGTGAGACCGGCCGCATAGGCCGCGCCCATCAGCGCGCCGATCGAGGTGCCCGCGATGTGGGACGGGCGCAGGCCGAGATCGTCCAGCGCCTTCAGGACATGGATATGCGCGATCCCCCGCGCCCCTCCCCCGCCGAGCGCCAGCCCGAGGCGCGGCTCGGCGGAAACGAGAGACGGGATCGTATGCTGGTTCATGGCTGACGGTGCCTCGCTTGGGTTCGGCGCACTCAAGATGGAACGCCGCGCCCGGTTCGCCAAGGCCTGGACTTAGAGCCAGGGACAGAACCCTGAGGCAGAAAGCCGGCGAGGGACTTGCGTTCCCGACGAGGCGCCGAGCGCAGACGATGCAGCGCAGGGTCAAGCATCGGCAACGATGATCGGGGGCGGAAGGACCCGGCGGATCGACCCGCAGGGTTTTGGCCCCGGCTCTTAGCTACCGGCCTGACCGACCGTCACGAAACTCGGGTCGGTGGCGAGCAACTGCTTGGCGACACGCTTGGTGTCATCCAGCGTCACGGCGTCGATCAGGCCCTGGCGCTTCTGGATATAGTCGATGCCGAGGTCTTCCAGCTGGATGCCGACCAGTGTCGAAGCGATGGAAAGCGAGGACGAAAGGTTCTGAACGGCATAAGAGCCCTTCACATAGGCTTTCGCCTTGGCCAGTTCGTCTGCTGTCGGCCCGTTCTCGGCCATCCGCTTCAACTCGGCGCGGATGATCGAGACGCTTTCCTTAGCCTTGTCGGCGCGCGTCGCGGTGGAGCCCGCCAGCATGGCCGCATGGTCGAAGCTCGAAAGCCCGGTGCCCACACCATAGGCCAGACCCCGCTTCTCGCGGATTTCCTGATAGAGGCGCGAGGAGAAGGTGCCTCCGCCCAGAACGTGGTTCACGAGATAGGCGGCGAAGAAGTCCGGGTCCTTGCGCTTGACGCCCGGCAACGCAAACTGAATCTGCGTCTGCGGCACGTCGAGGGCGACAGCCTCGACCTTGCCGGTCACCGGCTGGATATCGGGGATGGCCGTGAGTTCGGCCTTGTCGCGCAAGGGGCCGAAGGTTTCGTCCAGCCGCCGCTTCAAGGTTTCGGCATCGATGGCGCCGACCACGCCGACATAGAGATTGTCCTTGGCGAAGACCTTCGAGCGGAAGCTCTTCAGATCGTCGGCCGAGACGGCGGCCAGGCTTTCCTGCGTGCCCTCGACCGGGCGCGCATAGGGATGATCCGGGAAGACGGTGCGGCGGAAGGCGCGCGAGGCCAGCGTGCCGGGGTCCTGCTCGTTGGCGCGGATATTGGCGGCGATCTGGCCGCGAATGCGCGCCACCGGCTCCTCGTCGAAGCGCGGCTCGTTGAGCGAAAGCTTCAGAAGACGGAAGGCCTCGTCCTCGTTTTCCACGATGGTGCGGAAATTGCCGGAGAAATTGTCCATGCCCGCGTCATAGGAGAGCGCGACGCCGAGCTCGTCCAGCTTGGCCTGGAAATCCTGGCTCTTGATGTCGCCCGCGCCCTCGTCGAGCAGGCCGGACAGGAGATTGGCGGTGCCCTCCTTGCCGGCTGGGTCCTGCGTCGAGCCCGCGCCCTTGAAGGCGAAACGCATGGCGATCAGCGGGTTGGTGTAGTCCTCGACCAGAAGGGCATGGATGCCGCCGGGGCTCGTGACCTCCTGAATGTCCACCGCCTCGGCGGCGGAGGCGAGCGACAGGAAGCCGAGGGCGGTGAGGCCGAGAAGCGAGGCGGCGCGGCGCAGGGGCGCGGTGAAAGCGTTCATGAGCGTGTTCCCTTGGCCAGAATCAGGAGCGGGTGTCGCCGGAAACCGGCGCGCCGGCGGTCGGGTCCACCGCGCCGGCGGCTGCGGGCGAGCCATCCGGGGCCTTGGCCTCGGCACTGGACTCGACGGAGGCCGGCAGGAGCGTGCCGGTGACGGAGCGCTTCTTCTGGAGATAGGTGCGCGCGGCGGCGTTCACCTGATCCACCGTGACGGCCTCGATTCGATCCGGCCAGCTTTCGATCTCGGCGATCGTCTGCCCCGTCGAAAGCGCCGCGCCGTAGCGCCGCGCCATGGAGGCCTGATTGTCGCGCTGATAGATCAGCGCCTTGCGCACGCGGTTCTTGGCCGCTTCCAGCTCGGCCGGCGTCACGCCCTCGCGCACGATCTTTGCGACCTCGGCATCGACGGCCTTCTCGACCTGCTCCAGCGTCGCCTCGCCGCGCGGCGTGCCGTAGGTCATGAACTGGCCGTCATCCAAGGCCGTGCCCTGGTAATAAGCGCCGGTGCCGGCCGCGATGCCCTGGTCCACGACCAGCGCGCGATAGAGCCGGCTGGTCGCGCCGCCGCCCAGAATATCGGCCAGCAGATCGAGCGATTCCGCCTCGCTCGGCTTGGCCGTATTCTCGGACGGCACGAGATAGGTCGTCTGCACGCTCGGCTGCGTCACGCGCGGGTCGGAGAGGGTCACTGTGCGCTCGGCGCGCGGCTCGGGCTCCTGCGGGCGGTGGCGCTCGCCGGGCTCGGCGCGGCGCTTCACCTTGCCGAAGGTCTCCTCCGCCATGGCGCGGACCTGATCCAGCGTCACGTCGCCGGCCACCAGAAGCGTCGCGTTATTGGGCGTATAATATTTGTTGTAGAAGGCGATCGCGTCGTCGCGCGAGAGCTTCTCCATCTCGTGGCGCCAGCCGATCACCGGAATGCCATAGTGCGAATTCTGGAACAGGGCGGCGTCCACGGCTTCCGACAATTGCGCGCCGGGGTCGTTGTCGATGCGCATCCGGCGTTCTTCGAGAATGACGTCGCGCTCAGGCAGGACGACCTCGTCGGTCAGCACCAGATTTTCCATCCGGTCCGCCTCGAAGCCCATCATCTCCTTCAGCTGCTCGACCGGCACCTGCTGGTAATAGGCGGTGTAGTCGTAGGAGGTGAAGGCGTTTTCCTCGCCGCCGATGGCCGACACGGCGTTGGAGAACTCGCCCTCCTTGTGCGTCTTCGTGCCCTTGAACATCAGATGTTCGAGAAAATGCGCGATGCCGCTGACGCCTGGCGTCTCGTCGGCCGAGCCGACCTTGTACCAGACCATCTGCGTGGCGATGGGCGCGCGATGGTCGGGCAGGACGACGACCTGCAAGCCGTTCTCCAGCGTGAAGCTCTCGATCTTCGGCCGCTTGGCCTCCGCTTCGGCGGCCGCCTGGCTCTTGGCGGGCTGGGGGGCTTGGGCGAAGGCGGGAGAGAGCATGGCGCCGGCCATGGCGATGGCCAGACAGCCTGCGCTGAGGCGGCGAAGAGGAAACGTCATGTGGGAGTGGGTCCTCGCGTTCGGAACTTCGTCGGGGCTTGGGGCCGATATGCCGTCTGGGAAGAGAAGGCACCAATTACGTTTTTGTAAGGGCTGACGACGAAAGGCGTTTTGGCCCCGCCGCGCGGGAGGTGCGTCCGGCACGCCGGACGCGGCCGGGCGGGCCTGCCGTCAGACGCTGATCGGCTTGAGGAAACGCAGGCGCGTCTCGCCCATGGCGCGCTCGTCCAGAAGCTCCAGCCCCGCCACCGACTCGAAGGGCGCGTTCAAGGCTTCTTCGAGAACGATCAGGCTCTCGCCCTTCAGCCAGCCGCCCGCGAGCGCGCCGGAGAGCGCCGCCTCGCCGAGTCGCTTGCCATAGGGTGGGTCGAGCAGCACGAGATCGAAAGGCTCGATGGTCCCGGCATCGCCGAGCTTGGTGGCGTCGCGGCGCAGGATCTTGGTGCAGCCGCCGAGGCCGAAGGCCTCGATATTGGTGCGGATCAGCCCGCGCCCCTCGGCGCTTTCCTCCACGAACGTGCCGAAGCGGCAGCCGCGCGAGATCGCCTCCAGCCCGAGCGCGCCCGTACCGGCGAAAAGATCAAGCACCCGGCCGCCGTCGAAGCGGAAGCCCTGCCCGTGCTGGAGAATGTCGAACAGCGCGCCGCGATGGCGCTCCGAGGTCGGGCGGATGCCCTCCCCCTTGGGCGTGGCCAGCGGACGCCCTTTCAGGGCGCCCGCCACGATACGCATGGCCATGGAGCGTTACGACCGGTCGCCGCGCGGCGGACGCGAGCCGCCGGGACGCGGGCCACGAGGTCGGTCGCCACCCGGACGGTCTCCACGGGGCCGATCTCCCGTGCGCGGGCGGTCTCCAGACTCGCTGCGCGGGCGGAACGAGCGGGGCTTGCCGTCGCGCTCCAGCAAGCGCTCCTCGCGCTCGCGCTTCTTCTTTTCGCCCATGGCGCGCGCGCCGGGGGCCATCCAGACATTGGACGAGCGCTTGGTCGGCGCCGCGCTCGGCCGGCGGGCGGGACGCTCGCCGGCATCCGCGCCCTCTTCGGCGCGCGGGCGGAAGGGCCGGCGCTCGCCGCCCTGCCCGCCATCCTCGCGCTTGGAGCGGAACGGACGCGCCGCGCGCTCGCCGTCTCCGTCACGGCTCGTGCGGGGGCCGCGCGGAGCTCGGGTATCCATGCGCGACAAAGCGTCCTCGCGCTTGGCCGCGCCGAACTTCTTGCGGTTGGGCGTGGTGTCGGAGGCCGAGATCCATTCGCTGCCCGAACGTTTCGGGCGCTCTTCGCTCTCGGTCGAGGCGGGCGACGAGCGACGCTCGGCCACGACAGGCTTGTTGGAGAAGGGATTGACGATGGGCGCATCGAAATCGGCGCCCGATTCCTCGATCAAGGTCGGCCCGAGCTGCTCGCGCAGGGTCCGACCGTTGACCTCCAGCACCGCGCCCTCGGCGAGTTCGCCGAGCTGGAACGGGCCGAAGGACAGGCGGATCAGGCGGTTCACCTCCAGCCCCAGATGGCCCAGAACGCGCTTCACTTCGCGGTTCTTGCCCTCGCGCAGGCCGAGCGTCAGCCAGACATTGGAGCCCTGCGTGCGGTCGAGCGTCGCCTCGATCGCACCGTAGAACACGCCGTCCACCGCCACGCCGTTGCGCAGATCGTCGAGCCGCGCCTGATCGATCTCGCCATGGGCGCGCACGCGGTAGCGCCGCATCCAGCCGGTCGCCGGCAGTTCGAGCGTGCGCGCGAGGCCACCATCATTGGTCAGGAGCAGAAGCCCTTCCGTGTTGATGTCGAGGCGGCCGATGGTCAGCACGCGCGGCATGTCCGCCGGAAGGCGGTCGAACACGGTCGGCCGGCCTTCGGGGTCGCGATTGGTGGTGACGAGCCCGGCGGGCTTGTGGAACAGCCAGAGGCGGGTGCGCTCGATGGCCGGCAGCGGGCGACCGTCGATCTCGATCTGGTCGCTCATGCGCACGTCGATCGCGGGCGAATCCAGGCGCTTGCCGTTCAGCGTCACGCGGCCATCGGCGATCATGCCTTCCGCGTCACGACGCGAGGCGATGCCGGCGCGGGCCAAACGCTTGGCAATGCGCATCATGTCGTCGCCGCCTGTGCCGACCTCGCGGCTGGCGGAGCGTTGCGGGCGGTCGCCCTGCGCCGAACGCGGCTCGAAGCGGCGCGGACGATCTCCGCCCTCCAGATCGCGCGGCTTGCGATCGCCGGTCGCGCCATGCGACAGGCGGCCATAGGAGCGGGGCTTTTCGACCTTGCCGTCTGCCCCGGTGCGCGCGCCGCCATGACTGTACATGCCGCGCGAACGCGGAACGAAGGGCTTGTCGCCGCCCTCGCCCTGCCCGCCTTCGGAGGAGCGACGCCCGAAAGGCTTGCCCTCGCCGCGCGGGCGGAAGGAGCGCGCTTCGCCCTCGCCCCGTTCGGAACGACCCCGGAACGGCTTGTCGCCACGCGAGGCACCGCGCTCGCCGCCGCCTTCGCGGGAGCGGAACGGACGGCCTTCGCCCTCATTGCGCGGACGCTCGGAGCGACCCTCGCCCTCGGTGCGCGCCCGGAAGGGTCGGTCGCCGCGCGGTGCGCCGCTGCGCTCACCCTGGCCTTCGCCGCGCGGACGGAACGAGCGTCCCTCGCCGCCGCCGCTGCGCTCGGAGCGCCCACGGAACGGCTTGTCGCCAGACGCCGCCGAGCGGGCGCCGGTGCCCTCGCCGCGGGGCCGGAAGGGCTTGTCGCCGCGCGCGCCGGAGCGCTCACCCTGGCCCTCAGCCTTCGCGCGGGCCGGGCGTCCTTCGCCCTCACCGCGCGCGCGCGCCGGCTTGTCGCCGCGCGCGGGCCGGCCTTCGCCGGATGCGCCACGGCTGCGGCCGGAGCCGCCCGTGCCGCGTCCGCCGCGCCCAACTCCACCCTTGCCTTTGCCGCCCGAAGGGCCGTCCGTCTCGTCGCTCATCTTTTCGCTATGCCTTGTTTCGCGCGACGCATATCAAAAACCCGTCGTTGAAACGAGGGAAACCGCGTGTCCCGCATGAGTTCCATGGATGAAGCGCTGATCGAGGCCCGTCTGGCCGCCGGCCGGGACGAGACGCCGGTCGGCGCCGTGATCGTGTTCGAGGATCGAATCATCGCCCGCGCGGGAAACGAAACCCGCGCCCTGCACGACCCGACGGCGCATGCGGAAGTCCTGGCGATCCGCCGCGCCTGCGCGGCCGTGGGCGAGGAACGCCTGCCCGGATTCGATCTGTATGTCACGTTGGAGCCCTGTGCGATGTGCGCGGCGGCGATTTCCTTCGCGCGCATCCGGCGGCTCTATTTCGGGGCGTCGGACCCCAAAGGCGGCGCTGTGGAAAACGGACCGCGCTTCTATGCGCAACCCACCTGCCATCATGCGCCGGAGGTGTATTCGGGAATCGGCGAACAGGCGTCCGCCGAACTCCTTCGCGATTTCTTCCGCGCCAAACGGGGGTAACATTCCAGCGCTCGGCGCGGCAGGCGCGGATCAGAACGGCCAGAGGCTGCCGAGCTTGCTGGCGACGCTGGTGGTGCCCTTGGCGCGGCGCTCCTTGACCTCCTCGTCCTCGCCGGGGTCGCCCACGGGAGCGGTGGCGGCGGGCTGGCGATAGGTCAGCGGCGGCTCGGAGAGATATTTGCGCTGGTCGGGGCTGCCCTGCTGGCCGACGGTTCGCGCGGCCGAGGCCTGCGTGCGCTGGCCCGCCATGGTGCGCGGGTCGATCCAGCTATTGTCGTCGTCCTGCTGGCGGCGGAAGGAGGCGGCGGGCGTTTCGACGTCCATGCCATCCTTCTTCGAGGTCATGAAGCCGACCGGAAGAACCCCGTCCGGATTGGGCGCGGCGGCGTGAAGCCGGCCACGGCGCATCTCGGGCGATTCGGGCAGGTTGGGATCGACCACCGCATCGCGCGGCGGCGGCAGGGCGCCGATGCTCTTGGGCTTCACCAGTTCGGCGCGCGGCGAATAATCGACGCGCGGCTTGTTGGAGCCGCCCAGAGACACGGCATTGTCGATGTCGTTGAACAGCTGCTGCCCCTGGCTGACGCCGGTGCCGTAGGTCGGCCCCATGCAGCCCGAAAGGGCCGTGGTGCAGCCGATCAGCGCGAGAACCCGCAGGCGGGTCGTTGCAGACGTCATGCTGGATTCTTCCCCTCACGCTCGAAGCCGCCCGCGCTCGACAAGCGGCTTCGAAGCCTTATTTCGCGCGATCCCACGACATTCCGGCGATTTTGAGAAGCGGCTTTAGCTCAAAGCCGCTTCGCCGTCCACAAAGCTTAAATTCTCGTGAACAGACTTTGGATCAGGCCGCTGCGCGCGCAACGCCCAGTTCGCGCAGCGCCTCGGCGTCGCGCGGCGTCACATCGGGATAGTCCGCATCCGTGCCGACGAGAGGCGAGATCTTCCAGGACCGCTGACACTTGCGCCCGTCGGCCTTGGCCGGCACGACCGCAATTCCAGCCGTGTCGGCAAGACGGAACGCGCCGTCCGGCGCAGCGTCGGCTGAGACGGTCAGATCGCTCGTGATGCAGATTTCGGCAAAGTCCACCGAAGCCAGAAGCTGGCGCAAGGCCTCGTCCTCGACATGGACGACAGGTGCCGCCTCCAGCGATGAGCCGATGCGCTTGGCGCGGCGCTCCTCTTCCAGCGCACCGGTGACGACGCGGCGCGCACGGCGGATCTTCGCCCAGCGTTCGGCCAGAGCCGCATCGCGCCATTGCGCATCGCAGGCGCGGAACTGCTCCAGATGCACCGAGCGGGCGTCCGTGTGGCGCGACAGCCAAGCTTCCTCCATGGTGAAGGGCAGAAGCGGCGCGAGCCACGTCACCAGCCGGTCGAACAGGATGCGCACGACCTGCAGCGCCGCCTTGCGACGAACCGAGGACGGCGCGTCGCAATAGAGCGCGTCCTTGCGGATGTCGAAATAGAAGGCCGAGAGTTCCACGACCATGAAGTCGAGCAGCGTGCGGGTGATGCGCTTGAAGTCGAAAGCGTCATAGGCCTTCAACACCACCTCTTCGATCTCCGAGAGACGGTGCAGCATCAGCCGCTCCAGCTCGGGCATCTCACGCAGCGCGACGTCCGTGCCGTCGTCATGAGCCAGCGTGCCGAGCATCCAGCGGATCGTGTTGCGCAGCTTGCGATAGCTGTCGATATTGGTCTGGAGGATCGTCTTACCGAGGCGCAGGTCTTCCGAATAATCCGAGGAGACCACCCAGAGGCGCAGAATATCGGCGCCCGATTGCTGGATCACCTCCTGCGGCGTCACGACATTGCCGAGCGACTTCGACATCTTGCGGCCTTCCTCGTCCATGACGAAGCCGTGCGTCAGCACCGCATCGTAGGGCGCGCGGCCGCGTGTGCCACAGGCTTCCAGAAGCGAGGAATGGAACCAGCCGCGATGCTGGTCCGAACCTTCGAGATAAAGATCGGCCGGCCATTTCAGGTCGGAGCGCTTCTCCAGGCAGAAGGCGTGGGTGCTGCCCGAATCGAACCAGACGTCCAGGATGTCGCGGACCATGGACCATTTCTGGCCGTCATGGGCGTTGCCGAGGAAGCGCTCCTTGGCCCCGGCGGCGAACCAGGCGTCCGCGCCTTCGGCCGCGAAAGCCTCCAGGATGCGCGCGTTGACCGCCTCGTCCTTCAGCACCTCGCCGTTCTCGTCCACGAAGACGCAGATCGGCACGCCCCAGGCACGCTGGCGCGACAGAACCCAGTCGGGCCGATCCGCGATCATGGCATGGAGGCGGTTCTGGCCGGCGGCCGGCACGAAACGCGTTTTCGAGATGGCCTTGAGGGCGCGCTCGCGCAGCGTGTCCTGCCCCGGCGCGGACGCGTCCGAGCCGTAGCCGTTCAGATCCTTGTCCATATGGACGAACCATTGCGGCGTGTTGCGGAAGATCACCGGCTTCTTGGAGCGCCAGGAATGCGGATAGGAATGCTTCAAGCGCCCGCGCGCCAGAAGATGGCCGGCCGCCACCAGCGCGTCCATCACGCGCTTGTTGGCGTCGCCCTTCTTGCCCTTGTCGTCGATGACGCGCGCCGCGCCACCCTCGGCGTCCGGCCCGAAACCCGGCGCGTCCTTGGTGTAGAAGCCCTCGTCATCCACCGGAAACGGGATCGTGGGATCGATGCCGCGCGCTTCGAGGTCGCGGCGCGAGGCAATCCAGACGTCGAAATCCTCGCGACCATGGCTCGGCGCGGTGTGGACGAAGCCCGTGCCCGCATCGTCGGTCACATGATCGCCCGACAGGAGTGGAACGGCGAACTCGTAACCGCCGGCCAGGCCTTTCAGCGGATGGTCGCACAGGAGCCCGGCGAGATCGGCGGGTGAGACATCGCGCAGCTTGCGGAAGCCGCCCTCCGGCACGCGCGCCTTTGCGAAAGCGTCGGCGGCCAACGCATCGGCCAGAACCAGCCGCTCGCCATGGCGCGCCCAGCGCGGGTTCTCGGCGTCGTCCGGCGCCGTCACCTCGTAGAGGCCGTAGGCGACGCGATCCGAATAGGCGACGGCGCGGTTGCCGGGGATGGTCCAGGGCGTGGTCGTCCAGATGACGATCCGCGCGCCGTCCAGCGGCCCGACATCGGGCGCGCCGGCCTTGGGGAAGCTCGACAAGGCGCCGCCGAAGGCCGCAGCATAGCCGGTCGCGGCCGGGCGCACGGGGAACTTCACCCAGATCGTGTCGGACTCGTGGTCGTGATACTCGACCTCGGCTTCGGCGAGCGCGGTCTTCTCGACCACCGACCACATGATCGGCTTGGAGCCGCGATAAAGCTGGCCCGACATGGCGAATTTCAGAAGTTCGCCGGCGATCACCGACTCGGCCTCGTAGTTCATCGTTAGATAGGGGTTCTTGAAATCGCCCTCGACGCCCAGGCGACGGAACTCGCCCGACTGCACGCCGACCCAATGCTCGGCATAGGCGCGGCACTCGCGCCGGAACGCGAGCATGGCGGTGGAGTCGAGAAGGTCGGGCTTGGGCTTGCCCTTGGCGCGGTAGTTCTCTTCCTCGATCTTCCATTCGATCGGCAGGCCGTGGCAGTCCCAGCCCGGCACATAGTTCGAGTCATAGCCGCGCATCTGGAAGGAGCGGGTGATGGCGTCCTTCAGCACCTTGTTCAGCGCGTGGCCGATATGGAGATGGCCGTTGGCATAGGGCGGGCCGTCATGCAGCACGTATTTGGGCCGGCCGGCGGATTCGCGGCGCAGCGTGCCGTAGAGGTCCATGTCCTCCCAGCGCTGGAGCCATTGCGGCTCGGCCTGCGGCAGGCCGGCGCGCATCGGGAACTCGGTCTCGGGGAGATAGAGCGTCTTGGAATAGTCTTGGGCTTCGGTCATCGGTCCGGTTTCGAACGGGCCTGCATCGGGCGGGAGACACCCGGAAAGGCGTGTTGCAACGGGAAAAGGGGGAGGATTCGGCCCGGCTCGGCGGGCCGTTCAGGCACATCCCGGCCTCCGCGCTCGCGTCGTGTCAGCGAGCGGCGCAAGCCGGGCGTCTAATTCGCGCACCGATACGGTTTCGCGCGCCAGAAAGAGCGGTCGAGGTTCCCATGCGCCCTCTCTATCAACCGCGCCCGTCGGAATAAAGCCCGTTCAAAAGGCGATCGCGCCATCCAGCGCCGAAAGCGGGCGTGCGCCGGAGAGAAGCGCCCTCGCCTCCTCCGCGTCGCGATCCATGCGCTTCACCAGCGCCTCGACGCTGTCGAACTTCTCCTCGCCCCGGATGAAGCCGAACAGCGAGACGCTGGCCGCCTCGCCGTAAAGATCGCCCGAGAAATCGAAGAGATAGGTTTCGAACAGGGCCGCGCCATTGTCGAAGGTCGGGCGGCGGCCGAAGCTCGCCACGCCGTCATGCAGCGAGCCGTCGGCACGGCGCAGGCGCACCGCGTAGATGCCATGGGCCAGCACGCAGTCCTCGCCCAGCACCATATTGGCCGTGGGATAGCCGAGCGTGCGCCCGAGTTTCGCGCCGTGGCCGATCACGCCCTCGAAGGTCCAGCGATAGCCGAGCAGCCCGGCGGCGGCCGCAACATCGCCGTTCATCAGGTCTTCGCGAATGCGCGAGGAGGAGACGACCAGCGCGCCCTCGTCGGCGAACGCCTCCACCGCCGTGACCGCAAAGCCCATCCGCACGGAGGCCTCGCGCAGGAAAGGCAGATCGCCATGGCGGCGCGCGCCGAAGCGAAAGTCGAAGCCGGCCACGACATGCGCCGCGCCGAGATCGCGATGGAGCGTTTCTTCCACGAAAGTCTCGGCCGGGTGCGAGGCGTATTCGAGGTCGAATGGCTGTTCCACAACGGCCTCGACGCCGAGCGCGGAGAGAAGCCGCGCCTTCATCGGCGCGGGCGTCAGCCGGGCGACGGGAGCCTGCGGGCGGAAGACGGTGCGTGGATGGGGTTCGAAGGTCAGGCAGATCAGCGGCCGCCCTTCGGCCTCGGCGATCGCGCGCGCGGTGTCGATCACAGCCTGATGGCCGCGATGCACCCCGTCGAAATTGCCGATGGCCACGACGCCGCCGCGCAAAGGCGCGGGAAGCGCTGCGGCCGAGCCGATGCGCAGAATGGGCTTGGGTGCCGCTTCCATGGTCAGCGCAGGAACGGCTGGACGAAACGAGCCGTCAGGCCACGCCCGTCCAGCGCCTCAGCCAGACGCGCCGGATCGCCGTTTGCGTCCGCCAGTTCGTCGCGATGGATGCCGTCGGAGATGAAGAGACAGTCGGCGCCGAACGTATTGGCGCCCTTCACGTCGGTGAACATGCCGTCGCCGATGCACAGGATCGGAACGCCGGCCTTGGGCAGGAGGGAACTCGCCACGTCATAGATCGGGGGATGCGGCTTGCCGGCCAGATGCACGACCTGCCCCCGCTCGGCATAGGCGCGCGCGACCGCCCCCGCGCAGTAGATCAGCCGCTCGCCGCGATGCACCACGATGTCGGGATTGGCGCAGATCATCGGCAGGTTGCGCGCCGCCATCCGGTCGAGAAGAGCGACGTAATCGTCCGGCGTCTCGCGTTCGTCGTCGAAGAGGCCCGTCGCCACCACGAGATCGGCCTCTTCGGGGGCCAGGAGTTCGAGACCGAGGCCCTCGAACAGGTCTTCGTTGCGCTCCGTGCCGATATGAAAGACACGGCGAGAACCGGCCGAGATCAGCGCGCGTGTGGCGTCGCCCGAGGTGACGATCGCGTCATAGCTGTCGCGCGATACGCCGAGCGCATTGAGCTGCTCGCGCACGCCCTCGGCCGGGCGCGGCGAATTGGTGAGCAGAACTACATGAGCCCCGGCCCGGCGTGCCTCGGCCAGCGCGGCGACGGCCGGCGGGTTGCGCGCCTCGCCATCGTGCACCACGCCCCAGACGTCGCAGAAGATGGCGCCGTAAGCGCCCGCGATGTCGGCCAGACGATCGATCGCTTGCAATGCCTGAACCATCTCGTCTTTCCACTTCGCCCTTTTGTGGGTCTGGCGATACTGGAGGGCGGCGGGACGGGTCAAGGCGCGTCGCAGCCTCAGCGCGCGATGCGAAGGTTGGTGAGCGAGGCCATGATGTCGCTGAAGGCGTTTTCCAGATCCTTCGCGTTGGCGGCGCTGTAGAAATACTTCGCCTTGTCCCTGTAGGGCAGCTCGGTCTTTCGGAGGTCGCCGATCTTGTAGGAGGCGCAGCCTTTCAGGAGACCGTTGACCATAGTCTGGTACTGGGCCGGAATGTCGAAGGCGATCGTGTAGATCAACACGCCGTCGCGCGTGACGGGCCCTTTCTCGTCGTTGAGCTGCGTGCCCGAGCCATCCTTGAGCTTGATCCGGCCATCGTTCTTGGAATTTTCGCAAATGGCAGCGAGCCTGCCGTTCAACGCGGCGGTGTAATTGCTGTCGGTGTTGGCCGTGGACACACCGCTCTTGTAATCGAAGAGGCGAGCCACGCTCTGGCCGGGCTCGTTATAGTCCGGACCCGCATAGCCATAGGCGCCGAAGGTAGAAACCGCGTCGCTGTAAGAATTGTAGTAGGTGTTCTGACCATCCGTCATGACGATCATCGCCTTGATGTTATTTTCATCGCCGGCGGCTCGACCCTCGGAAAAAGGTTCGTTTTTGGACAAGACCTTCCATCCCCATTCGACCCCTTGCGGCACATTGGTCGCCCCCGTCGCCACGAGTTTATCGACCGCCGCGAGCGCTTGGGACTTGCTGTTCGTCAAAGGCGTCAGCTTGGCCGAGTCGCACATGAAGCTCGGCGTGTTGCGAAAGTTATTCGCCACCGGACCATCCTGGCGAACGTTGGAGAAGTATTTATCGACATTCATCAGGCGCTGCCTGTAATTGCCTTTCGAACTGTCCACGAGATAACTGTTTGTCCAGGAACCATACAAATAATTATCCGGCTCGTCGGGCGCGAGGTAAGGGACAAACAAGGTCGCAGGCTCCAGTTCGGAGGGCGGGGCGTCCGTCAGTGCATATTTGGCCGCCCGCGACTCCACACATCCTCGATAAGCCCAGTTGGAATTCTTCGCCCCAAGCGAAGCGTAAATGAGTTGCCGGGTTAGATAGGTCGTCGGATTCAGAAGCGATGTCGAAGTGGAGTATCCGTTGACCTTGACGGCGAGCGGCTGATCAAGGCCTGTCGCGCCGTGATACGTTCTCCAGTCGAGATTTTCGTTGTGGAGCGGCGACAAGCCCTTGGGGTCCATCCACCAGTCGTTCAGGTGCTCGGGCCCAACATTCACCCCACCCGAAAAGGGCACGATGCCGACGCGCACCGGGTCCTGGGGCCCAGCGGACGAACCCGATCCGAAAAGGGTGTCAATCGCCTTCGCGGCCTGGGTTTTGAGGGTGGAGATCTTGGCGGGGCCGCCTTTGGCCGGACTGTCGTTCATGGAGCCCGACGTATCGAGCACGAAGGCCACTTCCACCGTGGTGGAGCCGACCGCGACGACGCTCTGCGTCCGCGCGCAATCCTTTCCCTTCAATCCCGTGAACGAGATATTCAGCGCCGGGAGAAAGAAGGGATCGTAGGTGGAGCAGACGGAAATCTTCAGTTCGCGCGTTCCCTCCGGCGTCCAGTCCGTCCCCTCATAGGTCAGGGTCCCGGTCGTCTGCGCAACGCCGGCCATGTTCGCGGCGAACACGTTTTCGGCCAGCGTCTGAAGCCGGCCCGCGTCCTGGTCCACGCTGAACTGTTTGGCCGCCGCGAGCGCGGCTGCGTCGGTGGCGGACTGAACGGCCGTTCGGCCGCTGTAGAAGAGGCTGATGTCGGCCGCCGCCGCGATCCCCATCAGGATCGGGAAGAGAAGAACCGCCGCCATGATGGTGAAGTTGCCGCCCCGGTCCCGCAGCAGGGCGCGTCGGAACGGCCGATCAGCCGGCGGCGGGGTCTGTGTTTCGAACATCTCAGAACGCACTCCGGTCGCAGCGCTTCAAACCCCGGGTGGCACCCCGAACAGGCGATTCGCTAAGCCATCATGCATAGTTAAGGGCGGAATCTTTCCAATCCTTCCGTATCGGGTCATCATTTTTGCCGGTCAGACTGGTGTGGCGTTAACCTTAACGCCATCTGCGATACTCGCCACCTTGCGGCGCGACGACGAATCTTGACAGGGAGGGATGCCCTCCCCTATCTAGGCCGCGTTAGCACTCCGCTTTAGTGAGTGCCAGAATCCTCGGATCGATCGCTTCGCTGGTCGGTCCCCCCATAGCCAAGAAGGTTCGACTGAGATGGCCAACGTGAATTTCCGCCCCCTGCACGATCGTGTCGTGGTGCGGCGCGTCGAGTCCGAGAGCAAGACGGCTGGCGGCATCATCATCCCGGACACCGCGAAGGAAAAGCCGCAGGAAGGCGAGATCGTCGCCGTCGGCGCGGGCGCTCGCGACGAGACCGGCAAGGTCAACCCGCTCGAAGTCAAGGCCGGCGACCGCATCCTGTTCGGCAAGTGGTCGGGCACCGAGATCAAGCTCGGCGGCGAAGACCTGCTCATCATGAAGGAATCCGACATCCTCGGGATCGTCGGCTGACCCATCGTCCGGACTGATCGTTCGGTCCGTTTCCTTCCCCTTCCATTCGACACGGCGCGGACCGGCCCCCGGCGCGCCCAGGAGACGAAAACATGGCTGCCAAGGACGTAAAATTCGGTCGTGACGCCCGCGAGCGCATGCTGCGCGGCGTCGACATTCTTGCCGACGCGGTGAAGGTCACGCTCGGCCCCAAGGGCCGCAACGTCGTGATCGACAAGTCGTTCGGCGCGCCTCGCATCACCAAGGACGGCGTGTCCGTCGCCAAGGAGATCGAGCTCGAGGACAAGTTCGAGAACATGGGCGCCCAGATGGTGCGCGAAGTGGCCTCGAAGACCAACGACAAGGCCGGTGACGGCACCACCACCGCGACGGTTCTGGCCCAGGCCATCGTCCGCGAGGGCGCCAAGGCGGTTGCCGCCGGCATGAACCCGATGGACGTCAAGCGCGGCATCGACGCGGCCGTCTCCAAGGTCGTCGAGACGCTCGTCTCCTCGGCTCGCAAGATCGAGACCTCCGACGAGGTCGCTCAGGTCGGCACCATCTCCGCGAATGGCGAGAAGGAAATCGGCCAGATGATCGCGTCCGCGATGCAGAAGGTCGGCAACGAGGGTGTCATCACCGTCGAAGAAGCTAAGACCGCCGAGACCGAGCTCGAAGTCGTCGAAGGCATGCAGTTCGACCGCGGCTACCTCTCGCCCTACTTCGTGACCAACGCCGAGAAGATGGTCGCCGAGCTCGAGGACGCCTACATCCTCCTGCACGAGAAGAAGCTCTCCAACCTCCAGGCGATGCTGCCGGTTCTCGAAGCCGTCGTGCAGTCGGGCCGTCCGCTCGTCATCATCGCCGAGGACGTGGAAGGCGAGGCTCTGGCCACGCTCGTCGTCAACAAGCTGCGTGGCGGCCTGAAGATCGCGGCCGTCAAGGCTCCTGGCTTCGGCGATCGCCGCAAGGCCATGCTCGAGGACATCGCGATTCTCACGGGCGGTCAGGTCATCTCCGAAGACCTCGGCATCAAGCTCGAGAGCGTCACGCTCGACATGCTCGGCCGCGCCAAGAAGGTCTCCATCACCAAGGAGAACACCACGATCGTCGACGGCAACGGTGAAGCCGACGGCATCAAGGCGCGCGTCGCCCAGATCAAGCAGCAGATCGAAGAGACCTCTTCGGACTACGACCGCGAGAAGCTCCAGGAGCGCCTGGCCAAGCTCGCCGGCGGCGTCGCGGTGATCCGCGTCGGCGGCTCGACGGAAGTCGAAGTCAAGGAAAAGAAGGACCGCGTTGACGACGCGCTCAACGCGACCCGCGCGGCCGTGGAAGAAGGCATCGTCCCCGGCGGCGGCGTGGCTCTGCTGCGCGCTTCCAACGCGGTCGACCTGAAGGGCGAGAACGCCGATCAGGATGCCGGCATCGCGATCGTCCGCAAGGCGCTGCAGGCTCCGATCCGTCAGATCGTCCAGAACGCCGGTGGCGAAGGCTCGATCGTGGTCGGCAAGATCCTCGACAACGGCTCGCTGACCTTCGGCTACAACGCCCAGACGGGCGAGTATGGCGACATGATCCAGGCCGGTATCGTCGATCCGGTGAAGGTCGTTCGCTCGGCTCTGCAGGACGCGGCTTCCGTCGCCGGCCTGCTCGTCACCACCGAAGCCATGATCTCCGAAGCTCCGAAGAAGGACTCCGGCGCTCCTTCCATGCCCGGCGGCGGCATGGGCGGCATGGGCGGCATGGACTTCTAAGCCCAACAGGGCGAAGAAGCCCATCAAGCCGCCCATCCTCAAGGATGCTGAAACCGGGCAAGGCCGGTTTCAGGTGGCGGCATGGACTTCCAAGCCCGACAGGGCAAGGAAGGCCGATAGGCCTAGTCATAAGGGGGCTCGCGCAAGCGGGCCCCTTTTTCGTGCCTGCCGTTCGGATCGATGCCCTCTGTTCAAGCCGCCCTTCGGAAGAGTTGACCCTTCGCGCGCTGGCGCATCGCGGCGATTTCGCGTCTATGACAGGGCCGAAACGGGGCGCTCGCCCCCCTGTCTGGACGGTGCATGAGCGAATTCTTCATCTTCTTTTTCGTCGGTGCCTTAGCGCAATTGGTGGATGGCGCGCTGGGCATGGCCTATGGCGTCATTTCTTCGACCGTTCTCATGAGCTTCGGCGTGCCGCCTTCGGTCGCCTCGGCCTCGGTCCACACGGCGGAGCTTTTCACCACGGCCGCTTCGGGCACGGCCCATATCGTCAACCGCAATATCGACTGGAAGCTGTTCTGGCGCCTCGTGCCCTTCGGCGTGATCGGCGCGGTGCTCGGCACCTATGTGCTGACCTCGATCGATGGCGGCACGATCCGTCCCTTCGTCGCGGCCTATCTCGCCGCGATCGGCATCATGCTGACGCTGCGCTCCTTTCGCACGATCCCGCGAGCCCAGACGCCCATGGCGCTGGTGCCGCCGCTGGGCGCGGCCGGCGGCTTTCTGGATTCGATCGGCGGCGGCGGCTGGGGGCCGGTCGTGACCTCGGGCCTGCTCGGGGCCGGCGGCCAGCCGCGCTACGTCATCGGCACGGTGAACGCCGCCGAATTCCTTGTCACGCTCTCGGTTTCGCTGGCGTTCCTTCTGGCGCTCGTCACCGGCCATTGGGAAGAAGCGGGCGATCTGACCGACCACGCCCTCTCGGTGCTGGGCCTGATCGCGGGAGGCATTCTGGCCGCGCCCTTGGCGGGCTACGCCGTGAAACGCATTCCCGAACGCTGGCTCCTGCGTATCGTGGGCCTGTTGATCTGCGCACTCGCGCTCCAGCAGATCGTCACGATCCTGTCGAAAATGTAATCTTGAGCCGGGAACGGATCGCTGCGCTCCGCTGTTCTCCTTTTCGAAAATCGGACACGGCGTCCGATACACCTTGAGGAGACAGGTTATGGTCGACAAGAACGAGATCTCGGGCGGCGCCAAGGAACTCGGTGGCAAGGTCAAGGAAGGCCTCGGCAAGCTGGTCGGCAACGATAGCCTGCAGGCCGAAGGCCTCGCCGATCAGGCCGAAGGCAAGACCGAGAAAAACTACGGCAAGGTCAAGGACGCCGTGAAAGACACCCTGGGCTCCAAGCACTAAGTTTCGAGTTCAATCGTTTGAGTTAGGAGCCAGCCGAAAGGCTGGCTCTTTTCGTTGGGCCAAAGGGTTTCTCCCCTTCCCTTGTCGTGATAACCGCGCGGAAGCGCCGCTCCCACACGCGGGACGACGGGCGCCTTGTCGCGAGGGGAAGACCGATGACCAGCACCAGACGCGAAACGGATTCGATCGGCGCGATCGACGTCGCGAGCGACCGCTACTGGGGCGCGCAGACCGAGCGCTCCCTCAACAATTTCCGCATCGGCACCGACAAGCAGCCGATCGCCGTGATCCACGCCCTCGCCACGGTCAAGAAGGCTGCCGCGCGCGTCAACCGCGCCATGGGCAAGCTGGACGGCCAGATCGCCGAGACGATCGAAGCGGCCGCCGATGAGGTCCTCTCCGGCAAGCTCGACGATCATTTCCCGCTCGTGGTCTATCAGACCGGCTCGGGCACGCAGACCAACATGAACGTCAACGAGGTGATCTCGAACCGGGGCATCGAGATGCTCGGCGGCGAGCAGGGCTCCAAGAAGCCGATCCACCCGAACGACCACGTCAATATGGGCCAGTCCTCGAACGACGTGTTCCCGACGGCCATTCACGTGGCCGTTGCCATCGAGGCGACCAAGCGCATCCTGCCGGCGATCGACGCGCTCTACGCCTCGCTCGACAAGAAGGCCCGCGAGTTCGATCACATCATCAAGATCGGCCGCACGCACACGCAGGATGCCACCCCGATCACGCTCGGCCAGGAATTCTCGGGCTATGCCGCCGCGCTGAAGCTGGGCAAGCGCCGCATCGAACAGGCGATCGAAGACGTCTATGCCCTCGCGCAGGGCGGCACGGCAGTCGGGACCGGGCTGAACGCCCCGGTCGGCTTCGACGTGAAGATCGCCGACGAGATCGCTTCACTCACCGGCCTGCCCTTCCGCACGGCCGAGAACAAGTTCGAGGCGCTCGCCTCGCACGGTGCGCTGGCCTTTTTCCACGGCTCGCTCAACGCGCTCGCGACCGATCTTTTCAAGATCGCCAACGACATCCGCTTCCTCGGCTCCGGCCCGCGTTCGGGCCTGGGCGAACTCTCGCTGCCCGAGAACGAGCCGGGCTCCTCGATCATGCCGGGCAAGGTCAACCCGACCCAGTGCGAAGCGCTGACCATGGTCGCCGCCGAGGTCTTCGGCCACGAGACGACCGTGACGGTCGCGGCCTCTCAGGGCCATTTCGAGTTGAACGTCTTCAA
Organism: Aureimonas ureilytica; assembly: GCF_001475935.1. Taxonomy (GTDB): domain Bacteria; phylum Pseudomonadota; class Alphaproteobacteria; order Rhizobiales; family Rhizobiaceae; genus Aureimonas; species Aureimonas ureilytica_A. The sequence continues at coordinate 81,627 of NZ_LDQA01000045.1, read as the reverse complement.
GCCCGTGATCGCCAATGCGGTGATCTCCTCGATCCGGCTTCTCGCCGACGGTATGGATTCGTTCCGCGAACATTGCGTCGATGGTATCAAGGCCAACGAGGACCGCATCAAGGATCTGATGCAGCAGTCGCTCATGCTGGTGACGGCGCTCGCCCCCACCATCGGCTACGACAATGCCGCGACCATTGCCAAGACGGCGCACAAGAAGGGCACGACGCTGCGCGAGGAAGCCCTCGCCTCCGGCCTCGTCTCGGGCGAAGACTATGACCGGATCGTCGATCCTGCCGCGATGACCCGTCCGGGCTGATCGCCCTTCAGACGATTGGTTTGATGAAACGCCCCAATCCCGCGATTGGGGCGTTTTTCGTTGACGATCAGTCGCGCTGCAGCAGGCTATGTTAGCCGAACACCTTGGATCACATTCCACATCACCAAAACAGCCATGACGGAGCCACGAAATATGAACCCTGCAGTCGTTCTTGCCGGACGAATTCTTCTATCGCTTCTCTTCATTTATGCTGGCTTCGGAAAACTGAGCGACGCAGCGGGCACAGCGACTTACTTCGCCAACGTTGGCGTGCCCGGTGGAATAGCAGCGGCCTATGTAGTAGGCGCTCTCGAGTTTTTTGGCGGTCTCGCCATTCTTCTCGGCTTTCAGACCCGCATCGTCGCTTACGTGTTGGCCGTCTTCACGCTAGGCACGATTTACTTTGGCCATTACGGCGATATGCAGGCTTCGTTGAAAAACCTCACGATCGTCGGAGGTTTCTTGATCCTGGGAACGGCTGGTGCCGGCGCTTACTCGGTGGACGCACGCTCGCGCCGCGCCTGAGCCTCTAACCGTTGAGCATTCGCGGCGGCCGCCTTCGGGCGGCCGCTTGGCGTTTCAGCTCTCGAAACGCCTGACAAGCTCGGCCAGCGCCGCTTCGTCCAAAGCCTCGCGCGGCTTGGTCGCCAGCGCCAAGCAGGCCTCCGAGCGAAGGATCGTGCCGTCTTTGAGAACGCGCAGGTGATTGGCCGTCAGCGTCGAGCCCGTGGAGGTGATGTCCACGATGATATCGGCCGAGCCCGCCGCCGGCGCGCCTTCCGTCGCGCCCAAGCTTTCCACGATGCGATAGCTCTGGATGCCGTGGCTCTTGGTGAAGAAGCCCTGCGTCAGACGCCAGTATTTCGTGGCGATGCGCAGGCGTCGGCCATGGGCGGCGCGGTAGCCGGCCGCGACATCGCCGAGGTCTTCCATCGTTTCCACATCGAGCCAGCTATCGGGCACGGCGACCACGACATCGGCATGGCCGAAGCCGAGGCGGGAGACGATGCGGCCGCGCTCGTCGAAATCGGGCATGGTCTCGCGAAGCAAGTCTTCGCCCGTCACGCCCAGATCGATCGCCCCGTCGCGCAGCTCGCGCGCGATCTCGGAGGCCGAAAGCAGAAGCACGTCCAGCCCCTCCATGCCCTCCGTGCGGGTGCGATAGGAGCGCGCGTCGTCGCTCGGGTGAACCGTGATGCCGGCCGAGGCCAGCGAGGCCACGCATTGCTCCTTGAGCCGGCCCTTGGACGGGATGGCGAGCGTCAGCGTCATGGCCGCGCCTCCTTCTGGGCCTTGGGCAGGCGGTCGAGATACAGGGCAAAGCCGACGGCCGGAATGGGCTCACGCGCGCCGAGATAGGACACGAGGCGGTCATAGCGGCCGCCGCCCGCCAGCGGCTCGCCCAAACCCGGCGCACCGATCTCGAAGACGAAGCCCGTATAATAGTCGAGCGTGCGCCCGAAGGCCGCGCGATAGCGCAGGGTCGAAAGATCGACGCCGGCCGCCGCCAGCGCCTCGGCCCGCGCGTCGAAAAAGGCGAGCGCGCCCGCAAGGTCGAGCCCATGCTCGTCCGCCAGCGCGCGCAGACGCTCGGAGGCCTCTGACACCGCGCAGTCGAGCGACAGGAAAGCACGCAGGCGCTCCAGTGCCGCGCCGCGCAGGCGCGTGTCGGACAGGCGTACTTTCTCCGCCAGCCGCGCCGCGATCTCGGCCGGAGATCGGCTGCGATTGGGGGGCAGGCCCGCGTCGTCCATGCGCGCCTGCACCAAGGCTTCCAGCTCCGCGAGCCGGTCTTCGCGGGCGAGGGCCAAGGCGTCCGGCGCGATATTCTCGACCTCGCCCGATCGGTCGGACGCCAGCGTTTCGAGCGCCCGCGCCAAGAGATCGTTCTGGCCGAAGGTGCGGATCAGCCGCCGCTGCCAGCCGACTGGGAGGTCCAGCGCCTTCAACACCGCCTCGAACAGGCCCTGATCGCCGATGGTGATTGACAGGCGCTCAGCCTCGGCTAGACCGCAGGCGGCGAGCGCCGTCAGCGCTTCGGCGAGCGTCGCCGCGTCGGCGCGGGCGCGGTCGGTGTCGCCCAGATTCTCGATGCCGGCCTGGCGGAACTCCGCCGCCTCGCCTCGCCGCTGGCGGAAGACGAGCCCGTTATAGGCGTAGCGGCGCGGGAGAGCCTCGTCGCCCTCGATATGGGCGAGGCAGACGGGAATGGTGAAGTCGGGGCGCAGGCACAGCGTTTCGCCGCCCTCGCCCCGCGTCAGGAAGATGCGCCGGCGCAGATCCTCGCCGGCCGTGTCGAGATAGGGCTCGGCGCGCTGCAGGAGCGGCGTCGAAACCAGCGAAGCGCCGACCGAGGCGAAGAAACGCGCCAGCGCGCCGTCGAAGGGCGTGCCGGTTTCGGCCGCCGGAAAAAGCCGGCTCATGGATTCGCCCTCACGAGCGCCCGGCGTGGCGGTCGAGGATGCGGCGCACGGCCGCCACGAGATCGGCCTCGTCCACGAGTTCCTGCCCCGCGCGCGCCTCGCGCCATTCGGCATTGTCCTCGATCCCGGCGGCGAGGCGCTTGCCTTCCACGAGATCCTTGACCTGCACCTTGCCGGCCGCCTTTTCATCGCCGCCCTGGATGACGACGACGGGAGCGCCGCGCCGGTCGGCATATTGCAGCTGCTTGCCGAACTGCTTGGGATTGCCCTGGAAGACCTCGACCGGCACGAGCGGCCGGCCTTCGCCGTTCAGCTCGCGGCGCAGCAGCGTCGCCATGCGCTGGTAATCGGCCATCCGGTCGCGGTCCATGACGGTGACGACGACGGGGCCGGGCAGGGATTCGTTGCCGAGGCGGCCGAGATTCTTCAGCGCGGTCTGGAGGCGCGAGACGCCGATGGAAAAGCCGGTGGCGGGAACGGGCGTCGACATGAAGCGCGAGACGAGCCCGTCATAGCGCCCGCCGCCGCCGACCGAGCCGAACTGCACCTTCTGCCCCTTCTCGTTCACGACATCGAACAGAAGCTCGGCCTCGAAAACGGGGCCGGTGTAATATTCGAGGCCGCGCACGACGGAGGGGTCGATCAGCACCCGCTCGTCGCCATAGCCGGCCGCCACCGCGAAGGCGCGGATCTGGTCGAGTTCGCCGAGGCCCTCGTCCACCACTGGATGCCCGCCGAAGGCCGCGCGAACGGCGTCGAGACGCGCCTCGCCCGAAGCGTCCGCCAGTTCGAAAATGCGCAGGACGCGGGTGATCGCCTCGTCGGGCAGTTCGGCACCCTTGGTGAAGTCGCCCTTGCCGCCGCCCTCGTCCAGGCGGCCGGGGCCGAGCAGCAGGCGCACGCCCTCCGCGCCGAACTTGTCGAACTTGTCGAGCGCGCGCAGCACGGTGAGCCGGCGCGGGGCGTCGCCCTCCAGCCCGATCGCGTCGAGAATGCCGTCCAGAACCTTGCGGTTGTTGACGCGGATCACATACTGGCCGCGCTCGATGCCGAGCGCCTCCATCGTGTCGGCCATCATCATGGCCATCTCGGCATCGGCCGAGACGTTCGGCGCGCCTACGATATCGGCGTCGAACTGCATGAACTGGCGGAAGCGGCCGGGGCCGGGCTTCTCGTTGCGGAAGACATAGCCTGCCCGGTAGGAGCGGTAGGGCTTGGGCAGGTCCTCGAAATTCTCCGCGACATGGCGGGCGAGCGGCGCGGTCAGGTCGTAGCGCAAGCTCAGCCATTCCTCGTCGTCGTCCTGCAGCGAGAAGACGCCTTCGTTGGGCCGGTCCGAATCGGGCAGGAACTTGCCGAGCGCGTCCGTATATTCGAAGAACGGCGTTTCCACGGGCTCGAACCCATAGGTCTCGTAGACGCGGCGGATGATGCCGAGCATCCGCTCCTGCGCCAGGAGATCGGCGGATGTGCGATCCACGAAGCCGCGCGGCTGGCGGGCCTTCACGCGGGAGGGCTTCTTGGGGGCCATGGGATTGCCTGCGAGATAAGTAAGGACTGAGTTACCCCGCGTCCTAGCCCATGGAACGCCGGAGCGGCAAGGCTGACGCCATGTTCAGCGCGGCCGGACGAAGTTTTGCCGCGCCGCCTCGCATTCGGCCCGGATGCAGCAGCCCTCCATATGGTCGTTCACGAAGCCCATGGACTGCATGAAGGCATAGGCCGTGGTCGGGCCGACGAAGCTGAAGCCTTCCGCCCGCAGCGCCTTGGACAGGCGCTGGGAAGCCGGCGTCTGCGGATTCGCCCGCGCCCATTCGAGCGTCATGCGCTCGGGCCGCTCGCTCGCCGGCGGCTCGAAACGCCAGAGAAAGGCGGCGAGGCTTGCGCCCGTCTTCTCGCGCAGCGCCAGGGCGCGGCGGGCATTGTTGATCGTGGAGACGATCTTGCCGCGATGGCGGATGACGCCGGGATCGGCGACGATGGAATCGATGTCAGCCTCGTCGAAGGCGGCCACGCGCTCGATCTCGAACCCATCGAAACGCTCGCGGAAATGCGCGCGCTTGCGCAGGATGGTGATCCAGGACAGGCCGGACTGAAAGCCTTCGAGGCAGAGCTTTTCGAAGAGCCTGGTATCGTCGGCGCTCGGCCGCCCCCATTCCTCGTCGTGATAGCGCACATAATCCTCGCCCGCGCCGGCCCAGGCGCAGCGCGGCTGACCATCGGCACCCAGAAGAAGGCCGGGCGCGAGGGGCGATTCGGGTGCGGAGTCGGTGCGTTCGCTCATGGGCTGAATTTGCATCCCCGCAGAGAGCCGAGCAAGCGAGCTATTCCCCGTGATCACCGCAAGGCGACTTGCCTTGGCCCGCGCAGCGCCGCACAAACAGGGGCCTCCCGTCCGCTCCTCCCGAGTCCGCCGCCATGCCTGCCCCGCGTCCCCTCTCCCACCTTGCGTCCGGCCATCGACGGCTACTGGCGCTCGCACTTCTCCTTTTGGCCTTCGCCGATCCGGCGCTGGCGCAAGCCCTGCCCTCCGACGCCAAGATGATCGAGGGCTTCGACGCGGTGGTCTTCAGCGCCGAGATCACCGGAGCGTTCAGCGATTCGAGCTATCTCAAGAAATTTCCCGGCCCTGTCCGCGTGCGGGTCGAAAACGACTCCGAGATCGACCGCGAGCCGGCCGTGGCCAGCTTCGTACGGGAGATCAACCGGCAGGTGGATGGGCTCGACATCACGATGGCCAAGCGGGGCGAGGCGGCGAATTTCGTGGTGCATGTGGTGGATCGCGACGATTACCAGCGCGTCGGGCGGGAGGTCTATCACCGCCCCTTCGGCACCACGCCGGGCAATTGCATCGCGCGCGCCAGCTACGGGCGCTCCGGCATCACGCGGGCGGACGCGATCATCGTGTCGGACGATGGCGACCTTCTGTTTCGCCGCTGCCTGATCGAGGAGGTGCTGCAAGGGCTCGGCCCGCTCAACGATAATTCCGACGCGCCGCAAAGCGTCTTCAACGACACGTCGAAGCTGACCCGATTCACGCCCTATGACCGGGTTCTCATGAACATGCTTTATGACGAGCGTCTAACGCCCGGCATGAGTCGAGGCGACGCCGCGCCCCTTCTGCCGACCATTCTGAAAGAGGTTAAGCGGCGTCTGCGCCTGTGAAGGGTCGTTAGCACACTCTTCACCATGATCGCACCCGAGCGGGGGGAACAGGTGACCAAACGTCATCGATTCACCAATCGCTCAAATTTACGGCGGCATCCTCGCGCCAAGCGGCTCGTTCCCGAGCCTTTCGCGACCCCCGAGGTGTCCGCTGATGTTCGCTCGCCCTCTTCTGGCGTTTTCCCTTATCGTCACGACTCTGACCGCCGTGCAGGCGCAGGAGCGCCGCCCCTTGAGCCTCGACCGGCGCGAGGCGGCCGAGCGCGTGCTCCAGCTTTCGCCGGGCAGCGGCGTCGTGCCGGGCTATCAGGCGCAGACTTTGACGCAGGCCTATCCGGCCGGCACGGTGATCTTCCGGGGCAACATCCCCGTGGGCGTCGTCCGCCGCGATGGTGGGCCGGTGGAGCCGCTTGGCTCCTACCAGTCAGCCGACCCTGTGGTTCTGGGCGCATCCCCGCCGCCGGTCGCGCGCCGCCATGTGGAGCGCCGTCGCGAGCGCCAGCCGCTTTTTGCCAGCGCGAGCGCCCCTGCCCGCCATATGGCACCCGAGCCTGCGACCCGACGCTTGGGCCAGCGCAACACCGCCCCGCGCGCGCTCGCGCCGGCCTTCCTGCCGCAGGAGGTCGCCTATTCCGATTATGCGCCGGGTACGGTGGTGATCGATACCAACGCCCGCTTCCTTTACCTCGTGGAAGCCAATGGACGGGCCACGCGCTATGGCGTGGGCGTCGGCAAGCCGGGCTTCGAATGGGCCGGCACGCACCGCGTCAGCCGTAAGGCGGAATGGCCGGATTGGACCCCGCCCTCCGAGATGGTCGCGCGCGAGCGCGCCAAGGGGCGCATCCTGCCGGCGCGCATGGAAGGCGGCATCGAGAACCCGCTCGGCGCCCGCGCGCTTTATCTCGGCTCCTCGCTCTATCGAATTCACGGCACCAACCAGCCCTGGACCATCGGTCAGGCGGTGTCCTCCGGCTGCATTCGAATGCGGAACGAGGATGTCGTCGATCTCTATGACCGCGTGCCGGTCGGTGCGCGCGTGATTGTGCTCTAACGGCAACAGGTCGGGACAATCGCGCGCGAGGGCGGTTTCCTCACCTGCCCGCGCCCCATCTTCCCTGACACGATAAGGCCGGCGAAGAGTCTCGCGACCGGATTGTTTTAATTCAAGTTTTCGCCCGTTTCGAAGGATTGTTCGATGCGTATCATCTCGTCCAAAACGGCCATGCTCGCGGGGCTCGCCAGCCTCGTCCTGATGGGAAGCGCCAGCGCGGAAACGCGCTATTTCGACCACAGCACCCAGCAATGGGTTGTGCGCGGCGGCGGCGCGAATGCCACGGTGCCGAGCGCGGGCGCCACACTCGGCCGGGCTCCGGTGCGCGTGGCGCGCCAGCCGCAGGCCATGCGCCCGGTCGATCCGCGCTTCAAGCGCCAGACCGTGCGCATCTCCACCCAAGAGAAGCCCGGCACGATCATCATCGATACGGACCGCAAGTTCCTGTATTTCGTCGAGCCGGGCGGCATGGCGACGCGCTATGGCGTTGGCGTCGGCAAGGAAGGCTTCGCCTGGGGCGGCACGATGAAGATCGGCCGCAAGGCCGAATGGCCGGGCTGGACCCCGCCGGCCACGATGGTCGCCCGCGAGCGCGCCAAGGGCCATATCCTGCCCGCCTATATGGCCGGCGGCCCGGACAATCCGCTCGGCGCGCGCGCCATGTATCTCTATCGCGGCGGCGGCGATTCCATGTTCCGCATCCATGGCACCAACCAGCCCTGGACGATCGGCCTCAACATGTCGTCGGGCTGCATCCGCATGATGAACGAGGACGTGACCCATCTCTACTCGCGTGCCGATCGCGGCACCAAGGTCATCGTGCTCGGCCCCGGTCAGTCCGGCAGCGGCGTCTATGCGGAAGCCGGCACGGTTCGCCAGCCCGGCCGCGGCCTGCTGGCCTCGGTCTTCGGCGGCTGATCCGGCTTTAAGTTCCATGAAAAAAGGCCCGCTCGTTGGCGGGCCTTTTTTGTTGCGCTTGGCGTCTCTGCCTATTCGGCTGCAACCTTGCGTTCGACCCGGCGAAAGTCGCGGCCGGCGAGCTTGGCGGGCTTCTCTCCGCCGAAGGCCCAGTCGAGCAGTTCGATCGTGTGCAGGATCGGAATGCCCGTGGCCGAGCCAATCTGCGTCATGCAGCCGATATTGCCGGTGGCGATCAGGTCGGGCTTCACGCGCTCGATATTGGCGACCTTGCGGTCGCGCAGCTTGGCCGAAATCTCGGGCTGAAGGATGTTGTAGGTGCCGGCCGAACCGCAGCACAAATGCCCTTCCGGCACGTCGCGGACGGTGAAGCCGGCCTGCGCGAGGAGCACTTTGGGCGCCTGTGTGATCTTCTGCCCGTGCTGCATGGAGCAGGCGGAGTGATAGGCGACAATGGCCTCGACCGGGTTCGCCGGCAGCGGCAGGTCGAGGCTGGACAGGAATTCCGTGACGTCCTTGGCCAATGCCGAAACGCGCGCGGCCTTTTCGGCATAGGCGGGGTCGAGGCGCAGCATATGACCGTAATCCTTGATCACGGTGCCGCAGCCCGACGCGGTGATGACGATGGCGTCGAGCCCCGAGCGCTCGGCTTCCGCCGCCCAGACATCGACATTGCGCCGGGCAAAATCCAGCGCCTCTTCCTCGCGGCCCATATGGTGGGTCAGCGCGCCGCAGCACCCCTCCCCCTTCGGCAAGACGATTTCGACGCCGAGCCGGTTGAGAAGCCTGACGGTGGATTCGTTGATGCCGGGGTCGAGCACGGATTGGGCGCAGCCGCGCAGCAAGGCCACGCGCTTCTGCACCGCGCCGGCGGGCGCGCGCAGGCCCGGCCGGTCATTGGCGGACGCCACAGGCACATGGGCCGGCGCGAGCTTCAGCATGGCACCCAGCGGCTTCAGAGGCTTGACGCCCGCGAGCGCGTCCGCGAAGGGCCGCGCCAGGCGCGCGAGCTTCAAGCTCCAGCGGAAGCGCTCGGGATAGGGCAGGACGCGGGCGAGCACTTCGCGGATCATGCGGTCTGCAAAGGGCCGCTTGTAGGTGCGCTCGATATGGGCGCGCGCATGGTCCACCAGATGCATGTAGTTCACGCCCGAGGGGCAGGTCGTCATGCAGGACAGGCAGGACAGGCAGCGGTCGATATGCGTGACCGTCTTCTCGTCGGCCGGGCGGCCGTTTTCCAGCATCTCCTTGACGAGGTAGATGCGCCCGCGCGGACTGTCGAGCTCGTTGCCGAGCGTCACATAGGTCGGGCAGGTCGCCGTGCAGAAGCCGCAATGGACGCATTTGCGGATGATCGAGGCGCTCTCGGCCGTGTCCGGGTTTTGAAGCGCCGTCGGGGTGAATGCGGTTTGCATCGGGTCAAGCCATCCGGCCAGGATTGAGGATGCCGGCGGGATCGAACTGATCCTTGAGGCGACGGGACAGGGCGGCGAGCGGGGCCGGCTGCGGCTGGAAGACGGGAAGGCTCAGCCGCTCGGCCTCGGGCGCGCGCACCAGCGTCGCATGGCCGCCGCCATGGCGCGCAAGCAGCCCGCGCACGAGATCGGCCTCGCTGCGCCCGCCATCCATGCGCAGCCAGACGAGGCCGCCCTGCCAATCGTAGAAGGCGTCGGCTGCCGCCTGCATCCGCAGCGCCATGACGAAATCATGCCCCTGCATCGGCGGCAGGGAGACGCGCCAGACCGGGCTTTCGGTGCCGTCGGCAAAGGGTGCGACGTCCCGGATGTCGCGCCAGAAGCGCTCCGACGCCTCGCCCTCCAGACGCTCCAGCGGGCCGACGCGGGAGAGGCCGGCGCTCAGATGCTGCGCGCGCGCGGCCACGGAGGGGCCGAACCCGTCGAGCCGGATGGCGGTCGCGGCCTCACGGCCCAGCTCGCCACTGATCACGCGCGCCGCCACGCCATAGGGCAGATGCGACGCGCCCGAAGCCTCGACCGAGGAGCCGAGCGCCGCGCTCATGGCCTGCGCCGCCTCGCCGTCCGACAGGCCGCGCAGGAGCAGCGTCGTCTCGGCCGGGGGGCGCGGCATGGTCTTGAAGATGACATCGGCCATGACGGCGAGCGTGCCGTAGGAACCGGCCATGCCCTTGGACAGATCGTAGCCCGTGACGTTCTTCACCACGCGCCCGCCGGAGCGGAAGATTTCGCCCCGGCCCGACACGGCGATGACGCCCAGAATATGATCGCGCGCCGCGCCCTGCTTCAGCCGGCGCGGGCCTGACAGGTTGCAGGCGAGCACGCCGCCGATCGTCCCCTCGCCGGCCGGGCGGCCGTGCAAGGGGCCGTAATCCATCGGCTCGAAATCGAAGCGCTGGCCGCGCTCGGAGAGCAGCGCCTCGATCTCGGCGATCGGGGTACCGGCCCTGGCGGAGATGACGAGTTCTTCCGGCTCGTAGAAATTGACGCCGGAGAGACCGGCGAGAGACAGCGTGTGCGCGGCCTGCACCGGGCGGCCGAGCCCCGCCTTGGAGCCACGGCCCTCGACGGCGAGCGGCTCCTTGCGGGCCAGCGCCTCGGCCACGACATCGCGCAGCGCCTCGACGCTTTCGGGACGGAACGGGTCCGGCACAGCCGGCGCGTTCGGGGAAAGGGACATGTACTCTCAGAACCTCGGCAGGTCGGGGAACGGCAGCTTGCCGGCATGGACATGGAGCCGGCCAAGTTCGGCGCAGCGATGCAAAACGGGGAAGACCTTGCCGGGATTGAGCAGATGCCGATCGTCGAAGGCGCATTTGACGCGGATCTGATGCTTCAGATCGTCCTCGGCGAACATTTCGGGCATGAGATCGCGCTTCTCGATGCCGACGCCATGCTCGCCCGTCAGCACGCCGCCGACCTCGACGCACAGGCGCAGGATGTCGGCGCCAAAATCCTCGGCCCGCTGAAGCTCGTCATCCTTCGACGCATCGTAGAGAATGAGCGGATGGAGATTGCCGTCTCCGGCGTGGAAGACATTGGCGACCCCCAGCCCGTATTTTTCCGAAAGAGCCTTCATGCCGGCGAGCACGCGGGGCAACTCCTTGCGCGGGATGGTGCCGTCCATGCAGAGATAATCGGGCGAGATGCGCCCGACCGCCGGAAAGGCCGCCTTGCGCCCCGCCCAGAAGCGCATCCGCTCCTCGGCCGATTGCGACACGCGCGCGGTGGTCGCGCCGTTCTTCGTGGCGATGCCCTCGACTTCCGAGAGGAGATGATCGACCTCGGCCTTCACGCCGTCGAGTTCAACGATCAAAAGCGCTTCGACATCGAGCGGATAGCCCGCGTGAACGAAGGCCTCCGCCGCGAGGATCGCCGGTCGATCCATCATCTCCATGCCGCCGGGAATGATGCCCTGCGCGATGATCTCGGCGACACAGGCCCCCGCCTGTTCCGAGGTCGGGAAACCGATCAACACGGCGCGTGCGGTTTCGGGCGCCTGGAGAATGCGCACGGTGACTTCGGTCACGACGCCGAGCAGACCTTCCGAGCCCGTCATCAGACCCAAGAGATCGTAGCCCTCCGCATCCAGATGCTTGCCGCCCAGGCGGATTACGTCGCCTTCCATGGTGACGAATTCGACGCCCAGCACATTGTTGGCCGTCAGCCCGTATTTGAGGCAATGCACGCCGCCGGAATTTTCGGCCACATTGCCGCCGATGGAACAGGCGATCTGCGAGGACGGATCGGGCGCATAGTAGAAGCCGGCATGTTCCACGGCCTTGGTGATGCCGAGATTGGTGACGCCCGGCTGCACCACGGCGCAGCGATTGTCGAAATCGACATCTAGAATGCGGTTGAAGCGCGACAGGACCAGAAGCACGCCGTCTTCGAGCGGCAGCGAGCCGCCCGAGAGAGAAGTGCCTGAGCCGCGCGGGACGACGGGAATGCGATTGGCGTGGCAATAGCGCAGGATCGCGGCGACCTGCGGCACGGTCTCGGGCAGCACGACGGCGAGCGGCAATTGCCGATAGGCGGTCAGCGCGTCGGTTTCGAACACGCGCATTTCCACGCTCGCATCCACCACGCCTTCACCCGGCACGATGGCGCGCAGCGCCGACACGATCTCGGCCCGCCGGCCCAGAATCTCCGGGCTGGGTTTGGGCATGGCGATCGTCATGGTTTCCTCCCGTCCTCCACGACATGAAGTCTGCCGACACGGACGCGGACAGGCCGGCCGGCGGATCTGGAACGATGCTAAGGAAGCCCAGCTCCAAAGTCCATTGCCGGGCGGAATGCCGGGAACGACCCGTCCGGCCCCCCCGTTGATCTCAGAACAATGGAGATATCCGATGAGCCAGACGGACGAACGCCACAAGCCGACCGCCCCGGAAGAGACGCCCCGTGCCGTCGAGCCCGACGGCGTGACGCCGGGTGGGCAGGAACGCCCGATGACGGAGGAAGAGGAACTGGACGAGGCGCTGGACGAGACCTTCCCCGCGTCCGACCCGATCTCCCCCAGCCGCATCGACGGACCCAAGATCGACCCCGGCAAACATCTCTGACACGATGTCACAGGTAGAACGGGCGGCTTTCGGGCCGCCCGTTTTGCTTCGGGCTGTCAGTTCTGAACCGCCTGAACCGAGCCGCCATCGACCCGCAGATTGGCGCCATTGATGAAGGAGGCCCGCTCGGACACGAGAAGCGCGACGGCCGCTGCCACCTCGTCCACCCGGCCCCGGCGCTTCTGCACGATGCCCGGCCGCTCCTCCTCCAGAAAGGACTGGATCGCTTCGTCCTTCGAGGTGCCGCGCTCCTCGGCGCGTTTTTCCATCATCTCGTCCGTCATCGCCGTCTCGATAAAGGCGGGGGCGACCGTGTTGACGAGAATACCGTCTGCCGCCAGCCTATAGGACAGGCCCTTGGCGAAGGCCGCAACGCCCGCCTTCGCGACATTGTAGGTCGCCTCTTCCCAATAGGGCTGGACGGCGTTTTCGGAGGTGATGCAGACGAAGCGGCCCCAACGGCCCTTCTTCATTTCCGGGATCGCCGCGCGGGCGACTCGCACCGCCGACATGAAATCGGTCTGCCACGCCTCTTCGTAATCGGCGTCGGACAGTTCCAGCGGATCGCCCTTGGCGCCGGTGATGCCGGCCGTATGAACGGCGATGTCCAGCTTGCCGAACCGCCTGACAGCCTCGGCCACGATGGCGTCGGCATCACCCTGCTTCGTCAGATCGGCTTGAACGAGAACCGTGTCCTGCGGCAACTCGCCCCGGCGCGCATTCGCCTCGTCCAGCTTCTTGTCGGCCAGAACGAGCTTCACGCCCTCCTCGGCCAGGAGTTTTGCGACGGCAAAGCCCATGCCGCCATCCGCGCCGGTGATGAGCGCGACGCGCCCCTTGATCATCAGGTCCATGTCGCAAGAAACTCCCAGAAAAAGCGCCGGCCCTTGGATCCTGTGACCGGACCAAGGGGACGGCTGGAAAGACCGGCCATGTTCGCTAAAACGCGAGGGACAGGCCGGCATCATGTCGGCGACAACGAATGCTCCGCAGGTTGGTTTCGCCCTGCTCGGAGCCAGCGGCCGCGAGGACCGATGCCCGATTACGATTTTTCCGGTCAGCGCCTCTTTCTGGACCATGACCTCTCGCCCGGCCTCAGCGTGGAAGCGACGCCCGAACAGGTCAATTATCTCCTGAATGTTCTGCGTTTGGAGGACGGCGCGTCGATCCTTGTCTTCAACGGGCGGGACGGCGAATGGCGCGCCAGCCTGAAGCGCGAAAGCAAGAAGCGCCTGTTTCTGGTGCCGGAGGAAAAGCTGCGCGACCAGACGCCGCGCCCCGATCTCACCTGGCTCTTCGCGCCGCTCAAAAGCGCCCGGCTCGACTACATGATCCAGAAGGCGGTGGAGATGGGCGCGGGCCTGATCCAGCCCGTCATGACGCAGCATTGCCAGGCCCCGCGCTTCAACCGTCAGCGCGCCGAAGCCAATGCCGTGGAGGCGGCCGAGCAATGCGGCGTTCTTTCCGTGCCCGAATGCCGCGACATCCAGAAGCTCGACAAGGTTCTGGCGGAGTGGGACGGGGCGCGCACGCTGCTCTTCTGCGACGAGCGGGCGGGCGCGCAAAGCCCCGTGGAGGCGCTCTCGGCCTTGGGCGGCGGGCCGCTCGCCCTTCTCATCGGCCCCGAGGGCGGCTTCTCGCGAGAGGAGCGCGAGACGCTGCTGGCCCTCCCCTTCGTCAAGCCGATTTCGCTGGGGCCGCGCATCCTGCGCGCCGACACGGCCGCCGTCGCGGCGCTGGCCGTGGTGCAGGCCGTGGCGGGAGACTGGCGTAGCCCCGCGTCTTCATGACCCTTCCGGCGTCCGCAGCGTTCACCGTCTGGCTCTTGCGCCTTGCCGGGAAAGCGGACAGACACGCAGATGTTGCGCCGGCTTCCGCGCCGGCTCCCTAGAATCGACTTCGTCCCGGAGCTTCTCATGGCGCGCGACACGACCGATCTCACCCCCATCCGCTCGCTGGACGAGCTGGTGGACCATATCCGCGCGGGCGAGAAGCCGGCTTCGGCCTTCCGCCTCGGCACGGAGCACGAGAAATTCGGCTTTCGTTTGGCCGATCTCTCGCCTGTGCCTTACGAGGGCGAGGACGGCATCCGCCGCATTCTGGACGAGTTGCAGGCGCGCACAGGCTGGGAGGCGATCGTCGATGACGGGCGCATCATTGGGCTCGCCGGCGGCAGCGGCGAAGGCGCGATCTCGCTGGAGCCCGGCGGGCAGTTCGAGCTGTCGGGCGCGCCGCTCGAAACGCTGCACCAGACGCTGGCGGAAACTGAGGACCATCTCGACCATGTGAAGCAGATCGCCGGGCCGCTCGGCATCGGCTTCCTCGGAATCGGCGCAAGCCCTCTCTGGACGCTGGCCGAAACGCCCGTCATGCCGAAGTCGCGCTACAACATTATGAAGCGTTACATGCCGAAGGTCGGCACGCGCGGCCTCGACATGATGTTCCGCACCTCCACCATCCAGGTCAATCTCGACTTCTCCGACGAGCGGGACATGGCGCGCAAGATGCGCGTCGGCCTCAAGCTCCAGCCGCTCGCCTCGGCTCTCTTCGCGAATTCCCCCTTCACCGAGGGCAAGCCGAACGGGCTTCTCTCCTGGCGCTCCGGTGTCTGGCTGGATGTCGACAACCAGCGCTCCGGCCTCCTGCCCTTCGCCTTCGAAGGCGGCTTCGGCTACAAGGACTACGTGGAATGGGCGCTCGACGTGCCCATGTATTTCGTGATGCGCGAAGGGCGCTATCATGACGTGACCGACATCACCTTCCGCCAGATGCTGGACGGCGCGCTGAAGGGCCGCGTGCCCGACCCCGAGCCCAATATGGGCGACTGGGCCAACCATCTTTCCACCGTCTTCCCGGATGTGCGCCTCAAGCGCTTCCTCGAAATGCGCGGGGCCGACGGCGGTCCGCTGGAGGATATCGTCGCGCTACCCGCCTTCTGGTGTGGCCTTCTCTACGACGATCAGGCGCTGGACGAGGCCGAGGCGCTCACCGCCGACTGGAGCTTCGAAGAGGTCGATCGGCTGCGCTCGGCCGTGCCGCGTCTCGGCCTCCATGCGCCCTTCCGCGAGGAGACCATGCTCTCCATCGCGCGCCGCGTGGTGCCGATCGCCGAGGCGGGGCTGGAGCGACGCGCCCGGCTCGATTCGGCCGGTCGCAGCGAGGCGATGTATCTGGCTCCCTTGCGCGCGCGAATCGACAGCGGGCGCACGGCGGCCGACGATTTGCTGGCGCGCTTCGAAGGCGAATGGGGCGGGCGTTTCGAGGCGCTGTTCGCTCACCTCACCTATTGAGCCGGGATCGAAGCTGACGCGCCTGCGGATGACGGCACGCCCGTGAAGCCTTTGCCTTGGCAGAGCCGGCTTGCTGGCCCATGCTGGGCCGATCCGAGAGACCGGCCGGTACGCGCGAAGGAACAATGCGATGACGGACTTCTTCGACTGGCTGAAGGCGGCGGGCGCGGGTGAAGCGGCCGACACGCTGGCCGCCCGGTTTCGCCTGAGCCACGAGGAAATGCGCGCCACGACCGACGCGCTGGTGCCGGCCTATATCCTGGGAATGCAGCGGGCGATGATCGACCCCAAGAGCTGGTCCGATCTGGCCGAGCGCTTCGGCGCCATGGGCGGGCTCGGCCCCGGCGGCTTCCTCTCCGGCCAGGCCGGCGAAATGGTCACGAAGACGCTGTTCGGCCCCGATCTGATGAGCGCCGTGGCGCGGCAGGCCTCGCTTCTGACGGGCCAGGCGCCCGACATGCTTCAGCAGTTCATGCCCCAGTTCGGCGCGCTGGTCTTCAACGCGGCGCTCCAGACCATGGCGGCCGGGGCCGGCAACTGGACCAAGAACTTCCCGAGCGACACGGCCGGCCAGACCCTCGCGGAAGCGATGCGCCGCTCGGCCAATGCGGTGGAGGCCTTCCACCGCCCCTCGGCCCCCGCTCCCATGCCCGGCTCCCCAGCCGCGATGACGGCGCTGTTTTCCGACGCATGGCGCACGGCCTTCCCATGGGTGATGCCGGCCGCCAGCGCGCCGACGCAGCCGAGCCCCGCCGCCCCGGCCTCTTTCCCAGTCGATCCGTTCGGCATGATGGCGGCGATGACGCGGGCCTTCACGCCGCAGAGCGCGCCGCCGCAACCCACCCCGATTCCTGATTCGCAGGCTCCGCGCCGCGATCCCGTGCTCGACATGATCACGAATGCGCAATCGATGCAGGCCGACTATTTCAGCGCCATGGCCAGACTTTTCGATCAAAAACCCCGCTCGCAGGGCTGATCGGGGCGAAGGCGAAGAGCACAAGCGCAGGTTTTCCAGGGCCGGCGGGCAAAAGTTTCGCCCCGGTCCCTTGGATCGGAACACGGCTGCCCCCTATAATCCGGCATCTTCAATGGGGGGCGCTTGGCCCCCACGGACACCGGATGCTGATCGTCAACCTTCTGATCGTCGTTTTCCTGATCTTTTTGAACGGGTTCTTTGCAATGTCGGAATTGGCCGTTGTGTCGGCCCGCCGAATCCGGCTCCAGCAAATGGCGCAGAATGGCAGCAAAGGGGCGGCCGCCGCTCTCAAGCTGGTGGACGATCCCACCGGCTTCCTGTCCACCGTTCAGGTCGGCATTACCCTTGTCGGCATTTTCGCGGGTGCGTTCGGCGCCTCGGCCTTTTCCGAGCCCGTGGCCGAAATCCTGCGCCCGCTGCCACTGATCGCCAACCACGCCGATACGATCGCCTTCGCGCTTGTGGTCGTGCTCATCACCTATTTCTCGCTGATTCTGGGCGAGCTGGTTCCCAAGCGATTCGCGCTCGCCCATTCCGAATCGATCGCCGCTTTCGTCGCCCCGTCCATGCGCCTGATCGCCATGATCGGCGCGCCGGTGGTCTGGTTCCTGCGCTTCTCCACCGAGACCGTCAGCAAGCTGGTGGGCGCGCGCGCCGCCAGCGAGAACTCGGTGACGGAAGAAGAAGTGAAGGCGATGATCGCCGAAGGCACCGAGTCGGGCGTCTTCGAGGAAAAAGAACGCGAGATGCTGGAAGGCGTCCTTCGCATCGCCGACCGGAACGTGCGCTCCATCATGGTGCCCCGCCCGGATGTGGCCTGGATTTCGCTGGCCGACGACCCGAACGCCATTCTGGACGAGATTCATTCGAGCGGCCACTCGCGCTTTCCCGTCGCCAAGGAAGACGTGGACGATCTCGTCGGCGTCGTTCAGGCCAAGGATCTCTTGGAGCAATATCGCCGCACCGGCACGATCGATGTGAAGGCGGTCGTGCGCGAGCCGCTCTATGTCAACGAGACCATGCCGGTTCTGAAGCTGCTCGACCGCTTCCGCTCCGTGAACATCCACATGGCCATCGTGATCGACGAATACGGCTCCTTCGAAGGCGTGGTGACGCCGACCGACATTCTCGCCTCGATTTCCGGCTCGCTGCCGGAAGGGGCTGAGGAGGATTATTCCGTCGTTCAGCGCGAGGACGGCTCCTACCTCATCGACGCCGGAATGCCGATCGACGATGTGGAGCGGCGTCTGGGCTCGGGCAGCCTGCCCAAGGAGCGCGACTACGAGACGCTGGCCGGCTTCATCCTCGACCAGTTCGGCCATATCCCCGAGGTCGGCGAGTTCATCCAGTACGGTTCATGGCGCTTCGAGGTCGTGGATCTCGACGGGCGGAGGGTCGACAAGATTCTCGCCACGCAGCTCGGCGAGTTGGAGCCCGCGCGCGAAGAGGCTTGATCGCCTCGACGCTTGGATCAGATACGAAAAGACCCGCCGCGAGAGGCTCGCGGCGGGTCTTTTGCATTCAAGCGGACGATGGCGCGGGATCAGAGCGAGCGGCGGCGCTCGCTGGCCCGCACGGCGAGCCGGTAGGTCGGGTCTTCGCGCCAGTCGGCATGGAGCGCCTCGTGAACGTCATCGCGTTTCAGGCCGATATCGTTCAGGAGGTAATCCGGCAGTTCCGACATTCGATAGGCGGCCCGGCGGTTGCGCATGGTGCGGACGATCGCTCGAAGCGCCACAAAGCCGATGCGGATCGACTGGGCGAGGGTTTCCACGGAGGGAGCGGGAGTCTTCGATGCGAGCGTCATGGCCGTTTCTCCTTTCGAAAGCCAATCCTGGCGCGGCAGGCAAAGCGCCATCCATCACGCAGGACGGTCGTCCGCGCGTTGAAAGGCAGCATGTCCCGGCTGGGCCGGTTCACACTTTCCGCTGTGTCGAGGGCTCAAGCCACCCGATTTCGCGGTCTCGTCTCTGGCTGTCGAGAATGGAGATAGTCCGGCTTGACGGATCAGACCAACGAATGTTTCTTATGCCCAGCATCACCGATCATTATGGGTGGCGACCATGGCGACTCCCCTCGATCTTGACCAGCTTCGCACCTTCGCCGCGATCGTGGACACGGGCAGTTTCACCCGCGCGGCGGAGGAAGTGTTCAAGACGCAGTCCGCCGTTTCCATGCAGGTGCGCCGCCTGGAAGAGCGGCTGGGAACCGAGCTGTTCGAGCGCTCGGGCCGCGCTGTGAAGCTGACGGAAGCGGGCGGTCGCCTCCTGACCTATGCCCGCCGGATGCTCGCGCTCAGCCAGGAAACGCTCGCCGCCTTCGACGAGCAGACGATCGAGGGCCATGTGCGCATCGGCCTGCCCGATGATTACGCCGAGCGCTTTCTGCCGGAGATCATGGCGCGCTTCGTGCGCTCCAATCCGCGCGTCGAATTGCAGATCGCCTGCGAGACGACCTCCAGCCTGATCGAACATGTGGACAAGGGTCATCTCGACGTCGCGCTCGTCTGCCCCTCCAAGACCCATGCCTGGTCCGAGATCGTGCGCACCGAGCCGCTGCATTTCGTAACCTCGGCCGCGCACAATATCCACGAGGAGCCGATCCTGCCGCTCGCCATCGGGCGCGCCGACTGCAACTGGCGCCAGCAGGGGATCGACGCGCTGAACCGGATCGGGCGAACGCATCGCATCCTTTTCACCTCCTGGTCGGCGCAGATCGTCACCTCGGCCGTCTTGGCGGGTCTGGCCGTCAGCGTCCTGCCCGAATGCGCGCTGCGGCCGGGAATGCGCGTTTTGAACGAGACGGACGGTTTCCCGCGCCTGCCCGACGCGCAGATCGCCGTCATGCGCGGGCGCAACACGGATTCGCCCGTCATCTCCGCCCTGGTCGATCATATCCGAGAGAGCCTGCACAATTTGACGCCCGCCCTGCCGCCGCAGGCGCAAAGCCGCCTGCCCGAAACGCGCATGATCCGCACGCAGCGGCTGCGCCCGAGCGTCGGCGTGGCGGGCTGGTAAGCGCATGAGCGATCTGATGGAGCAGGCTACTGCCAGCAATGTCGCGGAATATTCGGTTTCGGAACTCTCCGGCGCGCTCAAGCGCACGGTCGAAGATGCGTTCGGCCATGTACGCGTGCGCGGCGAAATCTCGGGCTATCGCGGGCCGCACTCCTCGGGCCACGCCTATTTCGCGCTGAAGGACGACAAGGCGCGGCTGGAGGCCGTGGTCTGGCGCGGCAGCTTCGGCAAGCTCGCCTTCAAGCCGGAAGAAGGGCTGGAGGTCATCGCGACCGGCAAGCTCACGACCTTTCCCGGCTCCTCCAAATATCAGATCGTCATTGAGGCGATGGAGCCGGCGGGCGCGGGCGCGCTCATGGCGCTGCTCAACGAGCGGCGGCTGAAGCTCGAAGCCGAAGGGCTCTTCGCCGCCGAGCGCAAGCGCCCCCTGCCCTTCCTGCCCCGCGTGATCGGCGTCGTCACCTCGCCGACCGGCGCGGTGATCCGCGATATCCGGCACCGCATCGCCGATCGTTTTCCGCTGCATGTCCTGGTCTGGCCGGTGCGCGTGCAGGGAGAGACCTGTGGCTCGGAGGTCTCGGCCGCGATCGAGGGCTTCAACGCCATTCCGCCCGGCGGCAAGATTCCCCGGCCCGACGTGATCATCGTGGCGCGCGGCGGCGGCAGTCTGGAAGACCTCTGGGGCTTCAACGACGAGGCCGTG
Organism: Aureimonas ureilytica; assembly: GCF_001475935.1. Classification (GTDB taxonomy): domain Bacteria; phylum Pseudomonadota; class Alphaproteobacteria; order Rhizobiales; family Rhizobiaceae; genus Aureimonas; species Aureimonas ureilytica_A. The sequence continues at coordinate 61,237 of NZ_LDQA01000045.1, read as the reverse complement.
GTGCGCGCGGCGGCGGCCTCCGACGTTCCGCTGATCTCGGCGGTCGGGCACGAGACGGACTGGACCCTGATCGACCACGCCGCCGACCGGCGCGCCCCGACGCCCACGGGCGCGGCCGAAATGGCCGTCCCCGTGCGGGCCGATCTCGTCGCCATGCTGGCCGCCATCGAGGCGCGCAGCGGCGCGGCGATCTCGCGCACGCTTCAGGCCGAGCGGCGGGCCGTCGCCAATCTTGCCCGCGCACTCCCTTCTGCCGACGCGCTGCTCGCCCTGCCCCGCCGACGGCTGGACGAGGCGGACGCGGCGCTGGAGCGCAACCAGCGGCTTCTGATCGGCGAACGGCGGCGGCGGCTTTCGGAGTCCGGCCTTCTCCTTTCCCCGGCGCGGCTGGAATCCTCGATCCGCGACAAGCGGGCCGATCTGCGGCATCTCGATTCCATCCTGATCCACCGGCTGGACTCGGCACTACGCGAGCTTCGCCACGATCTCGATCGGCTCGGCTCGTCCTTGCGCCCCCATATCGTGACGCAGCGCAGTGGCGAAGCGCGCCACCGGTTGGCCACCGCGTCGGACCGGATGGACCGGGCTTTCTCGGCCGTGCAGGAGCGCCGCCGCGCCTCGCTGGCAGGGGCATGGCGCGTCGCCTCCAGCCTCGACCCCAGGCAGGTTCTGGAGCGGGGCTACGCCATTATTCGCGGCGAGAACGACGTGCCGATCACGCGCGCGGAAGACCTCGTGCCGGGCTCGAGCTTCGAGATCGAGTTCGCGCGCGGCCACCGCCGCGCCGCCATCGCAGCAGCGCCGGACGCCGATGCCGTGCCGACCGCCAAGCCGGCCAAGGGCGCAAAACGCGCCAAGCGCGAGCAGATGGACGTGGTGCAGGGCGATCTGTTCTGACTCCGCCCTTCCATCTTAGATCGAAGTGAGATGGCCGTGATGGAGGTGCAGCACCCGGTCCATCACGCCATCTGGCAGGTTGGCATGGGTAGCGAGGATCACACTGCGGCCCTCCGTCGCCTCGGCCAAATCCAGGAGAAACGCCTGTTCGGTTTCGGGGTCGAGCCCGCTGGTCGGCTCGTCCAGAAGCAGGATGGGTGCGGGTGAGAGCAGCGCGCGGGCGAGAACCAGCCGGCGTGCCTGACCGGCTGAGAGCGTGCGCCCGCCCTCGCCAAGCGGCGTCTCCAGCCCTTGCGGCAGGGTGGCGACGAAGCTGCGGAGCCGCGCGCGGCGCAGCGCGTCCCAGAGTTCGTCGTCTGTCGCATCGCTGCGGCCGATCCTCAGATTCTCCGCGATCGTGCCCAGAAAGACCGGCGCGTCCTGTTCGAGCAGCGTCACACGCTGGCGCAGGGTTTCGAAGGGTATGCGGGCCATATCCTGCCCGGCGATCTCCACGCGGCCCCGGTCGGGACGCAGCAGCCCCATGGCGAGCGCCAGAAGCGTGGACTTGCCGCAGCCGCTGGGGCCAGTGAGCGCGATCCGCTCACCCGCTTTCAACGCCAGACTCGCGCCATCCAGAATGGGCCGCGCGCCGCGCGGTGCGAAAAACACGCCTTGCAGGCTCAAAGACGCGCCAGCCGGAAGCGCGGCAGGCCGGGCCGGCGTGGCCAGCGTCTGCGGCAAATGCGCGAGCGCATCCAGCCGCTCGGCCGCCGCGCGGGACGTGCCGAGCCGCGCGACGCTGCGCACGGTCCCGGCCACCGCCTCGAAACTGCCGAGAACGGCGAGCACCAGGCCGACCAGAACAGGCCCGCCGATCTGCCCACCCCGCAGCGCGGCGAGGCCCGGCATGAGCACGCCGATCAGCGCCGCGCCGGACAGGAGATGGATCGCGCCCGCCGCCAATGCGCTCTGCGCGGCGAGCCAACGCCGCGAGGCGGACAGGTGCCGCGCGCCGCTTTCCAGGCGCTGGCGAGCCTCTCCGATGGCTCCGAAGAGGCGAAGGTCCGCCTGACCGTCGATCGCGTCGATCACGGTGCCGCGCAACGAAGCCAGCGCCTCGATTCCTTGCGCGCCCGGTTCCCGAGAGGCACAGGCCAGAGCCAGGGGCACGGCAATGGTGGCGAGACCGAAGGCCAGGGCATAGGCCAGCGCCGCACCCGGCAAGAGAAACACCAGCGCCAAGGCGAGCGCACCGCCCGCGAGGAGCCCCGTCACCATGGGGCCGATCGCCAGCAGGAAGACCACGTCCAGCGCCTCGATATCGGCGGTGAGGCGCTGCACGAGATCGCCCCGCGTCAGTTCCTTGCGCAACGTGCCGAAGCGCGGAATGGCGGTGCGAAACGTCTCGGCGCGAATATGGCTGAGCGTGCGCAGGGTCGCGTCATGGCCGATGAGCTTCTCGCCATAGCGCGGGAGGATGCGCAGAAGCGACAGGCCGCGCACCGCCGAGGACGGGCCAAAGAGATTGAAGCTCACGGCGGCCGTTGCGAGGAAGGCGCTGGTGAGGAACCAGCCCGAGAGCGCCAGAAGCGCCGCGCCGGAGAGCAGCGTCAGAAGTGAGAGCGCGAGCGTCAGGGCAAAGCGGCCCTTGCTCTGTGCGAAGACGGGGGCGAAGCGGCGAAGCGCGCTCATGCGGCATTCTCCCGGCTGGCGAGGATGGGGCGGGGCCGGCCCGATAGCGGGATCAGCCGGCGGTTCTCGATGCGCAAGACGAGGTCCATGCGCTGGGCGACTTCAAGCGAATGGGTGGCGGCGATGAGCGTGCGATCCCGCTCAGCGGCAAAGCGCAGGATATCGTCCAGCACCTCCCGCTCGGTCTGGCGATCCAGATGCGCGGTCGGCTCGTCCAGAAGCAGGATCGAGGGCTGGCGCAGATAAAGGCGGGCCAGCGCCACGCGGTGCCGCTCACCGCCCGACAGACCGAAGCCGCCTTCGCCGATGCGCGTTTCCAGTCCGTCGGGCAAATCCCAGGCGAAATCGAGCACGCGGGCGCGCTCGGCCGCTTCGATCACCACCGCGTCGCCCGCCAGCGGATCGGCAAGGCGGATATTCTGCGCGATCGTGCCGGCGAAGAGATGCGGCCGCTGCGGCAGCAGGGCGACGGCCTGGCGCAGGGCCGGCTCGGCGATCTCTTCCAGCGGCCGGCCGGCCAGCCGGATCGTGCCTTGCGCCGCGCGCAGGCCCGCCAAGGCTTCCAGAAGCGTGGACTTGCCCGAGCCGCTGGCCCCCAGAATGGCGACATGGCTGCCGGGCGCGAGCCGAAGATCGGCCGCGTCCAGAACGGGCCGCGCCCCATCGGGCGTGCGCAGCGTCAGCGCGGAGACCTCGACGCCGGCCGGATCGCTCAAAGGTGTGGCGAGGTCCGGCTCCTGCGCCGGCTTGGGAGAAACGAGAGCCGGCAGCGTGCCGAACTGCGCGGCGATCTCACCGACCGCCGCCTTGGCGCTGGCCCGGTCGTGATAATGGGCGGCGAGCTGGCGCAGCGGCGCATAGATTTCGGGTGCCATGAGCAGGCAGAAGAGGCCGGCTTCCAGCGTCAGCGGCGCGGAGCCGAGCGTCACGAAGCCCAGAAACGACAGGCCGACATAGAGCGCCACGCCGGCGACGCCGAGCGCGGCGAAGAATTCGAGAACCGCCGACGACAGAAAGGCGATGCGCAGGACTTTCAGGGTGCGCAGCCGCCATTCCTCGCCGGCCTGCGCCATGGCCGCCTTCTCCCGCTCGGCCTGCCCGAACAGGACGAGGGTCGAGAGGCCGCGCAGCCGATCCCCGAAAAAGCCGGACAGGCGCGACAAGGCAGAGGCCTGCGCCTCGCCGGCCGCCTCCGCGCCCCAACCGACCAGCGCCATGAAAAGCGGGATCAGCGGCGCGGTGACGAGAAGCAGGAGTCCGACGACCCAATCCACCGGGAAGACACAGGCGGCGAAGCCGATCGGCAGAACGGTGGCGGCCACCATGGCCGGCAGGAAACGCGCGAAGAACCCGTCCAGCGCCTCCACCTGTTCGAGAAGCGCCGAGGCCAGCGCGCCCGAGGCGCGACCCGTGGCCCAATCCGGCCGGCGCGCCATCCAATCATCGAACAGGGCGAGACGCAGGCGCGCCTTGATGCGCTCGGCCCCGGCCGATCCCGCGCGCTCCATGCCATAGGCAAGCCCCGCCCGCGCCAGAAACAGGCCGGCCAGCGCCAGCGCGCCCTTCGTCTCCGCTTCGGGTGCAAGCGTGCCGGACGCGGCTCCGCCCAGGAGATGAGCCAGAACCCAGGCCTGAGCGACGACGAGCACGCCCGAGACAAGCGGCAGCGCGACGGCGAGTGCCAGCGGCCAACCGCCACTAGTGCGAAGGCCTCCCAGCCAACGCCGCTCGCCATCGCGCCCGCGCCCCCCGCCCACCCGATCCGCGCCCATCGCCCTGTCCTCTCGCCTGTTCGTGGAAAGGACTAGGCGAGGCGCGGCGCGGCGGCATTGATTCAAATCAAGGCGCGCCCGGCGCGCCGGGTCTAGGCCTCATTGCGAACCGGACGGTTCCGGCACTTTCCAAAGGCGGGCAGACCCATGATCGACATGACGGTCGTCGACCTGTCGCGACTCCAGTTCGCGGCGACGGCGATGTACCATTTCCTTTTCGTACCCCTGACGCTGGGCCTGTCGGTTCTGATGGCCGTCATGGAGAGCGTCTATGTGATGACCGGCCGCGAGGTCTGGCGGCGCATGACGCTGTTCTGGGGTACGCTGTTCGGCGTCAACTTCGCCATGGGCGTCGCCACGGGCATCGTCATGGAATTCCAGTTCGGCATGAACTGGAGCTATTACAGCCATTATGTCGGCGACGTGTTCGGCGCGCCGCTGGCGATCGAGGGCCTGATGGCCTTCTTTCTGGAAGCGACCTTCATCGGCCTCTTCTTCTTCGGCTGGGATCGCCTGTCGCGCGTCGGGCATCTCGCAGTGACCTGGCTGACGGCGCTCGGGGCCAATTTCTCCGCGCTCTGGATTCTGATCGCCAATGGCTGGATGCAGAACCCGGTCGGCTCGACCTTCAATCCCGAGACGATGCGCATGGAGATCACGGACTTCATGGCCGTGGTGTTCAACCCGGTGGCGCAGGCGAAGTTCGTCCACACCGTGTCGGCCGGCTATGTCACGGGCGCAATGTTCGTGATCAGCATCAGCGCGTGGTTTCTGCTTCGCGGCCGGCATGTCGACCTCGCCAAGCGCTCGATCGCGGTGGCGGCGAGCTTCGGCCTCGCCTCCGCCCTGTCGGTCGTCGTGCTCGGCGACGAGAGCGGCTACACCGCGACCGAGCATCAGAAGATGAAGCTCGCGGCCATGGAGGCCATGTGGCATACCGAGCCCGCGCCGGCCGGTTTCAACCTCTTCGCCATTCCGGGCGACAAGGAAAATTCCTTCGAGGTGCAGGTGCCCTATGCGCTCGGCCTCATCGCCACGCGCTCCATCTCAGGCGAAATTCCCGGCATTCTCGAGCTCGTGCAGACGGCCGGCCAGCGCATCCGCAACGGCCAGATCGCCTATGCGGCGATGGAAGCCGTGCGCGCCGACCCGTCCGACGCCAAGGCGAGAGAGACCTTCGCGGCCACCTGGAAGGATCTCGGCTACGCACTGCTTCTCAAGCGCTACCGCGAGGATGTGGTGAACGCGACGCCTGAAGAGATCACGCAGGCCGCCTTCGACACGGTGCCGGGCGTGGCCCCGCTCTTCTGGAGCTTCCGCCTCATGGTGGTGATCGGCTTCTATCTGATCGCCTTCTTCGCCACCGCCTTCTGGCGCGCCTCGAAGCACCGGATCGGCACCAATCGCGCCCTTCTCTGGATCGCGCTTCTCTCCCTGCCGACGCCCTGGATCGCCATCGAGGCGGGCTGGTTCATCGCCGAATATGGCCGCCAGCCCTGGGTGGTGGAAGGCGTGCTGCCGACCTTTTACGCGGCCTCCGGCCTGACGCTGACGGACCTCTCCATCAGCCTCGCCTTCTTCCTGACGCTCTACACCACGCTCGCCGTCGTCATGATCTTCCTCATGCTGAAGACGATCAAGGCCGGCCCGAAGGCGGCAGCCGACTGGATCGACGGCGCGGGCGGCTCGCGCTTCGTGCCCGAGGGCGCCGCCGCATTCCCCGACCATCGCTGAAAGCTGAACCCATGACCCAACTTCCCCTCGACTACGAAACGCTCCGGCTGGTCTGGTGGGTGCTCCTCGGCACGCTTCTCATCGGCTTTGCGATCATGGACGGCGTCGATCTCGGCGTCGGCGCGCTCCTGCCCTTCGTCGCCCGATCTGACGAGGAGCGGCGCATTCTCATCAACCTCATCGGCCCGACCTGGGAAGGCAATCAGGTCTGGCTGATCTTAGGGGGCGGGGCGATCTTCGCCGCTTGGCCGGCGCTCTATGCGGCGAGCTTCTCCGGCTTCTACCTCGCGATGATCGTGATCCTGCTGGCGCTGATCCTGCGGCCCGTGGGCTTCAAGTTCCGGGGCAAGGTGAAGGACGCACGCTGGCGCGAGACCTGGGACTGGGCGCTGTTCGTCGGCGGCTTCGTGCCGGCGCTGATCATGGGCGTCGCGGTGGGCAATGTCCTGCTCGGCGTGCCCTTCGGCCTCGATGCGACGCTGCGCCCGCACTATACCGGCAATGTCTTCGGCTTGCTTCGCCCCTTCGCGCTTCTCTGCGGTCTCGTGTCGGTGTCCATGGTGATCACGCTCGGCGCGAGCGTCATCGCTGCCCGCTGCCTCGGCGAGGTCTCCGACCGGGCGCGGTCCTATGGCCGCATGGCGGCCATCGCCACGCTCGCGCTCTTCGCGCTTGGTGGGCTCTGGGTCGCCTTCGGACTCGATGGTTATGTCGTCACCAGCCGGCAGATCGGCGCGGCGGCCTCCAATCCGCTGGCCAAGAGCGTGGTGAGCGAAACGGGCGCCTGGATCGGTAATTACGCACGTCATCCCTGGATGCTGATCGCCCCGGCCCTTGGCTTCCTCGGTTCGGCGCTGGCTTTGCTGGCGCTCGGGAAGCGCGGCGGCGTGGTGGCGATCCTGGCGTCGGCGGCGGCCGTGTTCGGCATCGTCTCCACCGCCGGGCTCTCGCTCTTCCCGTTCCTCCTGCCCTCCAATCTCGACCCGAACGTCAGCCTCACCGTCTGGGACGCCTCGTCCAGCCATCTGACACTGTTCGTCATGCTGATCGCGACGCTCGTCTTCCTGCCGATCGTCCTGGCCTACACGACCTGGGTCTACCGCGTGATGCGCGGGCCGGTGACGGCCACGTCCATCGGCCGCAATCCCAACGCCTACTGAGGAGCCGACACCATGTGGTATTTTTCCTGGGTTCTGGGCCTCGGCCTCGCCTGCGCCTTCGCCATTCTCAACGCCATGTGGTTCGAGATGAAGGAGGATCGCCGGTTGTCGGCCCTCGCGATCGAGCCCGAAGGGCGGCCCGGAACGGCTCTGGATGGGGCCTGATATGAGCGACGATCTCACCGAACAGCTCGCGAGCCTCACCGTGCCACGCTACACCTCCTATCCCACGGCGGCGGACTTCTCGTCGGCCATCGGCCCGGCGGAAACGGCCGCCTGGCTCGCTGCGAGCGATGCGGGCCAGCCCGTCTCGATCTATCTCCATGTGCCCTATTGCCGGGAGATCTGCCATTATTGCGGCTGCCACGCCAAGGCGGCGCTGCGGGACGATGTCGTGGCCAGCTATCGCTCGGGCCTGGAAGCGGAGATCGCGCTCGTCGCCCGCCATCTGCCCGCCCGGCTTCGCATCGCGCGCATCGCTTGGGGCGGCGGCACGCCCTCGATCCTCGGCATCGCCGGCGTGGCCTCGGTCCTGCGCGTGCTGGAGCGCCATTTCGATTTCGAAACCGGGTTCGAACATGCGATGGAACTCGACCCGCGCCGCGTGGATCAGGCGCTGGTGGACGGGCTCGCCGTGCTAGGCGTCAACCGCGCGAGCCTCGGGGTGCAGGATCTCGACCCCGAGGTTCAACAGGCGATCGGCCGGGTGCAGCCGGCCGAGACCGTGCGCGCGGCAGTCGCCATGCTGCGCCGTGCCGGCATCGCGAAGTTGAACTTCGACCTCGTCTATGGCCTGCCGCGACAGAGCGTGGACAGCCTGAAGCGCACGTGCCGGGAGGTCATCCTGCTCGGGCCCGATCGCGTCGCCTGCTATGGCTACGCGCATCTGCCCGCGCGCCGCGCCAACCAGCGACTGATCGACGCCGCGCTTCTGCCGGGAGCGCCGGAGCGGGTGCGCCAGCAGGAGGCGGTGGCGGCGAGCTTCCTCGCCCATGGCTACCAGAGCATCGGCATCGATCATTTCGCCCTGTTCTGCGATCCGCTGGCGGCGGCCGCCCGCGCCCATCGTCTCCACCGCAACTTCCAGGGCTATACGGACGATGCGCAGGAGGTGCTGATCGGCTTCGGCGCGTCCTCCATTTCGCGTCTGGCCGGGGGCTTCGCGCAGAACGAAAGCGGCATCGAAGCCTATAAGGCGAGGGTCCTGGCGGGAGAACTGCCGACCCGACGCGGCCATGCCTTCGAGGGGGACGACCGCGAGCGCGCCCGCATCATCGAGCGCCTCATGTGCGACTTCCGCGTCGATCTCGGCCGGCGCGCGCGGCACTATGCCGAAGAATTGGCGCTTCTGCGCCCGCTCGCCCTGCAGGGGCTCGTGGACATGCGCCATGACGTCATTGCCCTGACCGAGAAGGGACGCCCCTTCGTGCGGCTGGTCTCGGCCGTGTTCGATCGCTTTCGCAGCGAAGGCGAGCGGGGCTTCAGCAGCGCGGTTTGAACGGGAGGGGAAAACGAAACGCCGTTCCGGTAGAAGGGAGCGATCTGTCCCCACCCGGAGCTTTCCATGTCGGAACCGCATCGCATCGGCACCATCGGCCTGTCCGCCCGCATCAAGGAGGATGGCGCGGAACTGACCTCGCTTCGTGACCGCGAAGGCCGGGAATTTCTCTGGCAGGCCGGCCCGGAATGGCCGCGCCATGCGCCGGTTCTCTTTCCCATCGTCGGCCGCCTGCCGGGCGACCGGCTGATCGTCGATGGCCAGTCCTACCCGCTGACGCAGCATGGTTTCGCGCGCGACAGCCGGTTCGAATGGCTGGAGAAGGGCGAGACGCGCGCGCGCCTCGTGCTGCGCGACAGCGAAGAGAGCCGTGCGCGCTTCCCTTTCGCCTTCGAGCTGGAACTTGCCTACGAGGTGAGCGAGGACACGCTGACCGTCACCACCACCGTGCGCAATCCCGGCACGGTGTCCCTGCCCTATGCCGTCGGCGCGCATCCCGCCTTTCGCTGGCCGCTGGCGGAGGGCATCGCGAAGGAGGCCCATGAGCTTCGCTTCGAAGGCGCGGCGCCTGTGAGCGCCTGCGCGCTGGAGGGCGGCTTCCTGAAGGGCGAGCGGTCGGTTCCGGCCGTGGGCGAGATGCTCGAACTCTCCCCCGAGCTGTTCGCGGGCGATGCGCTGGTCTTCGGCGGCATTGGCGAGGGCGCGGTGCGTTTCGAGGCGCCGGGTGCCGAAGCCCCCTCTCTTCGCGTTTCCTGGCAGGGCTTCCGCGATCTAGGCGTCTGGTCGAAGCCGCAGGGCGCACCCTTCCTGTGCATCGAGCCCTGGGCCGGCACCACGCCGCCGCTGGGCTGGGATGGCGAGTTCGCGGACAAGCCGGGCAACGAGCATCTGAGCCCCGGCGAAGCGCGCTTCTATGTCTGGACAGTTTCCGTCGCCGGCTAAAGACGGGGATAACCACAATGAGAGGAAGCCCCGCGCCGAAGGCGACGCGGGGTGGTTTCGAACCGAGCATTAAGTTCGTGCGTGGCTTCTCCTTCGCGGTGCAACAAACGAGACCGAATCTGATGTTCCGTCGCGCGCGCGTAAGTTTGAAAACCAAGATCATCGGCGGGATCGGCGCCGGCCTCCTTCTGGCGCTACTGCCAGTGGCCGGGCTCCTGGCCTATGAGACCCAGACACAGTCGGACGAGACGGCCGAGCGGCTGATGACCAGCGAGGCGGGACGCGCGGCCAAGATCGTCGAAAGCGGAATCGCCGGGCTCGACACGGCGGCGCGCCTCACCGCCGGCGGCATCGGCGAGCGCCATGCCCGGCTGGACATCACGCGCAAGGATGTCATCGAAGCGCTGCGCCTGAGCTTCGAGCCCAACCCTCTCGCCTATGGCGCCTGGTTTCTGGAAGCGCCCAAGGCGTTCGACGGCGAGCAGGACCGGATGAAGAGTAATATGGCGCAGGGGGCCAACAAGAACGGCATCTTCGCCCCGTGGTGGCATCGCGGCGCTACGCCAATGCCGACATTCCAGATCTTCGATGAAGATTATCAGGCACCCTGGTGGACGCTCGCAGCCGATAGCGGCACATCCGGCGTGACACCGGCCTATATCGAAACTGACACCGGCAACAAGAACCTGCTCGCCAGTGTCGTGCACCCCGTCTTCTCGGCCGGCCAGTTCATCGGCGTCGTGGGTCTCGACATCCAGGTGAGCCAGATTGCGGAGTTTCTGAAGGACATCAAGCCGCTGGGAACCGGCAACGTGAAGCTGCTGGGCGCCGATGGGACCTGGCTGTCGCATCCCGACCCCGCCCGACTGACGACGCCCTATCGCAACACGCTGGGCCGCACCGAACTCGACGCCGCGATAGCGGACAAGAAGCCGCACAGCGTCGCGGGCATCACCGATCTCGACGGCCACGTCGTTCGCCGTATCTTCTACCCCTTCGAGCTTCCGGGTCTGCACACGACCTGGATCGCGGTGGTGGATGTGCCCGAAGCCACGATTGCCGGCCCCATGCGAGAGCAGTTGACGCTCTTGGCCATCGGCTTTTCCGCCATCTTCGTCGTGATCCTTCTGGCGGTGGCGCTGGTCAGTCATTTTACCATCGTGCGCCCGATGCAGCGCGCCGTGGATCTGGCGCGCCGCATCGGATCGGGCGACCTGACGCAGCGTATCGAAGTGAAGGGCCGCGACGAGCTGGCCGACCTCCAGCGCGCCATGAGCGACATGACGGTCAAGCTCTCCGAGATCGTCTCGGGCGTGCGCGCTTCGTCCTCGCTGGTCGCGGCCGGTTCCGCCCGCTCCGCGTCCACCGCCGAGAAGCTGTCGTCGGGCTCGACCGAACAGGCCGCAGCTTCCGAACAGGCCTCGGCGGCGATCGAGGAGATGACCGCCAACATCCGTCAGAATGCCGACAACGCTTCGACCACCGAGAAGATCGCAGCGCAGGCGGCGACCCATGCCGGCACGACGGGCGAAGCGGTGACGCAGTCCACCAAGGCCATGCGCGAGATCGCCGAGAAGATCGCGGTGGTGCAGGAGATCGCCCGTCAGACGGACCTTCTGGCGCTGAACGCCGCCATCGAAGCGGCGCGCGCCGGGCAGCACGGCAAGGGCTTCGCCGTCGTCGCCTCGGAAGTGCGCAAGCTCGCCGAGCGCAGCCAGGCGGCGGCGACCGAGATCGGCGAACTTTCCTCGCGCACACTGATCGTCGCCGAGGATGCCGGCTCGCGTCTGGAGAAGCTGGTGCCCGATATCAGAAAGACGGCCGAACTGGTCTCGGAAATCTCGGCGGCCTGCCGCGAACAGTCGGTTGGGGTGGAACAGATCAATCAGGCGATCCAGCAGTTGGATCAGGTCACACAGGCCAATGCGGGCGCGGCCAACGAGATGACCGCGACGGCCGAGCAGCTGGCCTCGGAAGCGGGTCGCCTCGAAGAGCGCGCGGGCTACTTCCGCATGACGGATGCCGAGCGCGACGCGCTGATCCAGGCCGAAGCGCTGGAGATCGAAGCCACCAACCGCGAGACCGAAGCGCGCAAGACCGCGCGCAAGCCGGCAGCCCCGGTCACGACGGTGACCAAGGCGACGGCTGCGCCTGCCGCATCGGCCTCCGCCGCAGCGTCCAAGCCCGCGCGCCACGCCAAGGCACCGGTAAAACTGGCATCCGTCGATGACGCTCTGTTCGAGAGCGGCCCGGCCGCCAATCCCGTCCATTCGCTTCAAGCGCAGGCGGCGGGCTTTGCGGCGGCCAAGCCGGCGAGCAGCGGCGGCTTCTCGCTGGATCTCGACGGCGGCGGATTCGAGCGCATGAGCCGCTAAGGCTTCGCGCAGCCCCTATGACCAAGGAAAGGCCCCTGTCTCCGCATGGGCCTTTTTTCTTTTGCCGGAATCGCGCAAAGGCCAAAGTGACGATTGGGAAGGCCAGCGTCCTTCCCATGCCACAGTGCTGTGGTCCACGCCGGCCCATGACACGGTATGACGAGAACGGGGGCAAAGGTCGAAGAGTGCTGATGACAGGGTTTGTGCGCCGATTCCTTTTGATCCTGGCCATGGTTTGCTTCGCCGCCGGCGCGGCGCAGGCGCAGGACCCGCCCAGCGCCAATGCCACGAGCGCGCAGATCATAGCCGATCTCGACACCAAGGGCGCGGACTACGAGGCCGCCAAGGCGAGCGTCGCCCAGACCCTGCCGAGCGAGGATCGCGCGGCGCTACGCGAGCGCGTTCTGGCGATCCAAGGCTCCGCCGAACAGGCCGTCACGGCGCTGACCCCCATGCTGGACGCCATGGACAAGCGCATCGCCGATCTTGGCGAAGCCAGCGAAACGGAAGCGCCCGACATCAAGGCCCAGCGCGAGGCGCTGAAAAAGGAGCGCACCGATCTCGACTCCGCGATCAAGCGTGCCCGGCTTCTCGCCACCAACGCCCGCGACTCGGTCGAAACGATCAACCGGATGCTCGCCGAGGAATTCAACCGCTCGACCTTCGAGCGCGTGTCCTCGCCGCTCACCGGCCGGTTCTGGAACTCGATCGCGCTCTCCATGCGCTTCGACATCCTGCGCGCCACGTCCTTCGGGCGGGACACGCTGGAAGGCGTCACCGAGGGCTTCAGCGGATCGGGGGCGCTCGTCTTCGCGGCCAGCCTCGGCGTCAGCCTCGTCCTCCTATATCCCGTGCGGCGGCGGCTGCGTGCGGTCGGTCGGCGCTTCGCCATTGCCCAGGCACCGGGCACGCGGGCGCGGCGCTCAGGGCTGGCGCTCTGGTTCATCCTCGTCGGCACGCTGACGGCGAGCCTCAGCTTTCTCCTGTTCGGGCAGGGCCTGCGCTGGGCGGGCGTTCTCACCGAAGAAGCCGATGCGCTCCTGACCTCCTTCATCGGCGCGGCCTCTTTCGGGGCGTTCATCGTGTCGCTCGGCGGCGGGCTTCTTCTGGTGGACCAACCCTCCTGGCGCCTCCTGCCACTCTCCAACGACGCGGCGGCCCGACTGCGGCCTTACCCGTCGCTCGCCGCGATCCTGGTGACGATCGGCATCACGGTGGTCGCCTTCAACCGCATCGTCGGTGCCAGCCCCTCCTCCACCGTCGCCGCCAATCTCGCCATCGCGGTCGCCTATATGATCCTGATCGGCTCGGTTCTGCTGACGCTGCGCCGGCTGCGGCGCGCGCAGGTCGAGAACACGACGCCGACGGCGCTGCGCAGCGTCGTGACGCTGACGACGCTCGTCTGCTGGCTGGCGCTGATCGTCAGCGTGCTCGCCGCGCTTCAGGGCTATGTGAACCTGTCGCTCTTCATCGGGCGGCAGACGGTCTGGATCACCGTCGTCTGCGCCTCGGCCTATCTGCTTCTGGTCGTGGTGGACGATCTCTGCACCACGATCTTCTCGCCCGAAGCCTGGACCGGGCGCGCCGCCTACGAGGCGCTGGGGCTCAAGCCCTCCACCGTCGGCCAGCTCGGCGTGGCGCTGTCGGCGCTTCTGCGCATCGGCGTGGTGCTGCTGGCGCTCGCCATGATCTTCGCGCCCTTCGGGCCGGGCACGGATGCGATCTTCAGCCAGCTCGGCGACCCTCTGATGATCACGGTCGGCGGCTTCACGCTGGAGCCGGGCGCGGTCCTGCGGGCGTTGATCGCGCTGGCGCTGGGCATCGCCGCCATGCGCCTCGTCCGGCGCTGGCTGAACGAGACCTATCTGCCGACGACGGAGCTGGATGCCGGCGCGCGCAACTCCGTCTCGATGATCGTCTCCTATGCCGGCATCATTCTCGCCGGCTTCTGGGGCCTGACCTCGCTCGGCATCGGGCTGGAGCGTATCGCGCTGGTCGTCAGCGCGCTGTCGGTCGGCATCGGCTTCGGCCTTCAGGCGATCACGCAGAACTTCGTCTCGGGCCTCATCCTTCTGGCCGAGCGGCCGGTGAAGCTCGGAGACAGCGTGCGCATCGGCACCGACGAAGGGGATGTCCGACGCATCAGCGTGCGCTCCACCGAAATCCAGCTGCCCGACCGCTCGACGCTGATCGTGCCGAACTCCGAGTTCATCACCAAGCCGATCCGCAACATGACGCTGGCGGACCCGGTCGGCCGTGTGCAGATCGCCTTCTCAGTGCATCCGTCCGCCGATCCGCTGGCGATCCGCAAGGCGGTCATGGAGATTTTCGACGAGCACCCGGCTGTACTGGAAGACCCCAAGCCGAACGTGTTCATCGACTCGATCGCGGACGGCAAGGTGAACTTCAACTGCTTCGCCTTCGTCGCCTCGCCCCGCCAGGCCTATTCGACGCGCAGCGCCATCCTGTTCAGCGTGTTGGAGCGCTTCCAGGCGGACGACGTGAAGCTCGCGCCGACCGTCACCTGATCCCTTCAGGCCGCCGGCGCGGGCGCGCGGGCGGCTTTCAGGTCGAAGCGAACGAGAATGTCACGGCCGAGCCATTGCGCGGCCGGATCGTTCTTGGCGCCCAGATCGAAGGCGAGGCGATCGATCTTGGCGGACCCCACGACATGCGCCGTGCCGTCCGCGCCGGGCTCGAAGGTGAACGGGACGGAGATGGGCGCGCTCTTGCCCTTGATCGTCGCGGTGCCCTCGGCGATGTAGCCGGCATCCGTCATGGCGAAACGGTCGAGCGCGACGGTGACATTCGGATGGGACGTCACGTCCAAGCCATCCGGCCCCGGCGCGCTGGAGCGCACGAACGGATCGCCGACCGTGATCGAGGCCGCGTCGATGTCGATCCGGGCGGAGGCTTGATCGAGATGAGCCGGGTCGAACGCGATGTCGGCGTTCCACGCGCCGATCGTGCCCGTCATCGGCTTGCCGGAGAAGGTCGCCTCGTAGGTGAAGCTGGAGGCGGCTTTATCGATTGCCCAGCCGCCAAGCGCGGCAGGAACCGGGGCATTCGCCACGGCAGCGGACTGGACAGAAGGCGCCGCGCCTTCGCTCTGCCCGACGGCCAAGCCGCCGCCCAGAAACAGCGCCGCCAGACCCGCTGCCAGCGGAATGGCCAGAAGCGCGGTGGACTGGCGCGGCAGATGGCCGACCGGAAGAATGCGCGACAGCGAGGGTTGCCGGTCGAGGACCGAGTGTTTCAGCGCGCCCGCAACGTGCAGACCAAGAAGCGCCAGCGTGGAATAGGCAAGCCAGGTGTGAAGCGTCGCGGCCAAAGCCTCGCCCCCCTCCCCGCGCCAGCCGGCCGGGATCGTCAGGTTCGGCCAGGGCAGGTGCTCGGACAGGAATAGAAGCGTCGGGATCGCGGTCGGCGAGGCCGAGACGACGAGCCAGCCGGACAGCGGCACGAGCAGCATCACCGCATAGAGAAGCCCATGGACGAGGTGAGCCGCGCCCGCCTCGATCGCGCCCATGGGCGCATGGGCCGGCGGCGGGTTGAGCAGACGCCAAGCGATGCGCGCCAGCGTGAGCGTCAGCACCATGAGGCCGACCGTCTTATGCCATTGGAAGAAGGCAAAGCGGCTGCCATCGGGCAGGAGGTTCAGCCGCATCATGACGAAGCCGCCGGCGAGCTGGAAAAGAATGGCGAGCGCAATCGCCCAATGGAGGAGCATGGCGCCGGCATTGTAGCCCTTCACGCCGTCCGATCCGGTCCGCATGGTGTCAGCCTGTTTTCATGTCGGGAGAGAAAGAAGGCCCGGCGGGGTGCGCCGGGCCTCGATGGATCGTCTTGAAAGGGGAGAGCCGATTACGACTGCGGAACGAACTCGGTCTCGATCGTGAGCTTCACGTCGTCGCTGACCGGGCCGACCAGCGCGTTGATGCCAAAGTCGGAGCGCTTGATCATGCCGGTGGCCGAGAAGCCGACGACGGGCTTCTGCGACATCGGGTGCGGGTTCAAGGCGGCGTTCAGCTTGACGTCGAGCGTGACGGGCTTGGTCACGCCGTGCAGGGTCAGGTCACCCGTCACCTTGCCCGTGTCCTTGCCGGTGGTCTCGATCTTGGTCGAGACGAACTTGATCGTGTCGAACTTCGCGGCGTCCAAGAACATCTCACCGGCGATCTCGGCGTTGAAGTCCTTGTCCTTGGCCGGATAGTTCGTGTCCACCGACTTCGGATTGATCGTCGCGGTGAGCTTGGACTTGTCCGGGTCGGTCGGGTCGAGGGTCAGCGTGGCGTTGATGTCGCTGAAGCGGCCGATATAGTTCGACGTGCCGAAATGGCTCACCGACCAGAGAACGTTGGTGTGGGTGCGGTCGGCGACATAGGTGCCGGCCGGCACGCCGATCGTCTGGGCGGAGGCCGTGCCGAGACCGACGAGAAGAGCGCTAACGGTGAGGACGGATTTCAGAAGCGACATCAGGTTTTCCTTAGGTTCCGGGATCGGAAGTGGGGCGAACCTACGGGTGGTTTCGCGGCTGCGAAATCCCCGCCAGCGTGACACACTGTCTACGCCGGGCGACGCAATGGGTGAGGCGTCCGCCTCAAAACTGTCGTGAAGAGAGGCGCGGCCGCAGCGGCCCGCAATGCGATGTCGCTCGCCCCCGAGCCGGGCCAAGCCGCGACCTGCCGCAAGGTCATCGCCCCGAATCCAGGTGCAGCGACGGGGCTTTAGACCATCGCCTCCAGCCGCCGGCGATTCTCGCGCCACCAGATATAGACGCCGCTCGCGACCAGAAGCGCGGTGCCGGCCACCATGCTGGGGCGCAGCGGATCGCCGAAGAGCACGACGCTGAGAAGACCGGCGATGAGCACCTGCGAATAAAGGAAAGGTGATAGGAGCGAGGCCGGTGCGTGAGCGAAGGCGCGCACCAGCGTGAAATGGCCGAGCGTGCCGAAGAGCCCGATAGCGGCCAGAAGCAGACCCGTGCCCGCATCGGGCGTCTGCCAGCTCGGCACGACGGCGAAGGAGAGGATCACCGCGCCCGAGACCGTGGTGTTGAACTGCGTCGCCGCCGCATCCTCCCGCCCCGCCAGATGGCGCGTCAGAAGCAGGAACAGCGCATTGGAGACGGAGGCCAGAAGCGCCAGCCCGAGCGCTGGCTCGAACCGGCCGAAGCCCGGCCCGAGAATCAGGAGCATGCCCCCAAAGCCCACGAGGACCGCTAGGATGCGATGCGGCCCGATGCGCTCGCGCAGGAACAGGACGGACAGGAGCGTCACCATGATCGGCGAGAAGAAGAGCATGGCCGTCGCATCCGCCAGCGGCACGCGCTTGAACGCCTCGTACATAAGAAAGGTCGTGGCAAGCAGGCAGAGCCCGCGCAGGATCTGAAGCCCGGGATGGCGCGTGCGCAGGAAGCCGGTCCCGGTGCGCCAGGAGAGATAGGCGCCGACCAGAATGGTCTGCACGAAATAGCGAAACCAGATGACCTGGATCACCGGCAGAAGCAGTGTCAGCCGCTTGCCGATCCCATCCATGCAGGCGAGCAGCGCGCCAGCCAGAAGCGTGAGAAGAATGCCGACGAGCAGCGAATTGTCTTTGCGCACAGCGAATGTCCGATTCCCGCCAGCCGGTTAAGGCCGGTTTCCGGTGCCCGCGAGGGGTTCCGCGGGAGCGATGTTTCGAAAAAGGCGAAGGGCCGGGCGGCTTCAATCCGCGACATAGGCGAGCGCGGGCGGGCGGGCGTTGCGGCGGTGAGTGGCCAAGCGCTCGCAGCCTTTTTCGCGCGAGGCGGCCAGATGCTCCGCCAGCGCCTCGGCGGCCACCGAGCCGTCGCCAGCCGCCAGCGCGCCGAGGATCGCGGCATGTTCGCCCAGAAACGGATCGGTCGTGCCCGGCCCGCAGAGAAACTGCTGGAGATGCTTACCGCAGACGAAGGAAGCGCGCGCGCGCCCGAGCGCTTCCACGAACTCGCCATTGGGGCAGAAGCGCAGGAGCGTGACGTGCAGGTCTTCCTCCAGCATGTCCAACTCGCGCTTGAGCAGACGCGGAAACCGGCGCTCGGCCGCCCTGAGGCGCGCCTGCGCCTGTTGAAGCACGGGGTCGGGCAGGCGCTCCGCCGCCAGACGCAGCGCGGCGGGCTCCAGGAGAAGGCGCAGGTCGTAAAGGTCGGCCAGGCGACGCTCGTCCAGCGGGACCGTCCACCAATGCGCGTCGCGCTTTTCGGTGAGACCCGCCGCCTTGGCGCGCAGAAGCAACTCGCGCGCCGGCAGGCGGCCGATGGAAAAGGCCCGGGCCAGCGCCAGCTCGCTCACGCGAAAGCGCCCGAACATGGCGCGCTCCAGAAGCTCGCGCTCCATCTGGTAATACAGATCGTCGCTCGGCCGGGCGCTCGCCTCGGCCGTGCGATCGGCACCGACTTGAGCGCGCGAGAGATCGAGCCGCAGCGGCTCACCCGCCTGGCCCGCCAGAACGCCGCGCCCGTCGAAGCGGCGCACGAGCCCTTGCTGCTCCAACTCGCTCAAGGCTTGGCGCACGGGCTGGCGGCTGGAGCCGAACAATGCGGCCAGCGGCCCTTCGAGCAACACGGCGCCCTCCGGCAGCGCGCCGCTCGCTAGACTGTCGCTCAGCGCCTCGACGATGCGTCGATAGGCGGGCCGGCGCGCGGCGGCCTCGGCTCCGCCTGTGTCTCCGGCCACGCCCCTCATCTCGGGCTCGCTCAGGTGATCGCGCCGATCTGCCAAGGCACGAACTCGTTGTCGCCGTAGTCGTAGATTTCGCTCAGCGTCTGCTTGCCCGAGGCGACGTCGAGGATGAAGTCGAACATGCGCTGGCCGGATTCCTCGATCGTTTCCTCGCCGGTGACGATGCCGCCGCAATTGATGTCCATGTCCTCCTTCATCCGGTCGAACATCTCGGTGTTCGTCGCAACCTTGATGGTCGGCACCGGCTTCCAGCCCGACACGGAGCCGCGCCCGGTGGTGAAGACCAGCATGTTGCAGCCGCCCGCGATCTGCCCGGTCACGGCGACGGGGTCGTATCCTGGCGTGTCCATGAACACGAAGCCCGGCTTGTCGATCGTCTCGGCATATTCATAAACCGCTTCGAGCGGCATGGTGCCGCCCTTGGCGACCGCACCCAGCGACTTTTCGAGGATCGTGGTGAGGCCGCCGGCCTTGTTGCCGTGCGAGGGGTTGTTGTTTAGCTCCGCCCCATGGCGCGCCGTGTAGCCGCGCCACCATTCGATGCGCGCCATCAGCTTTTCGGCCACGGCCGGCGTCACCGCGCGGCGGGTGAGAAGATGCTCCGCGCCGTAGATTTCGGGCGTTTCGGCCAAGCATGTCGTGCCGCCATGGCGCACCAGAAGGTCCGAGGCGTAGCCGAGTGCCGGGTTGGCCGAGATGCCGCTATAGCCGTCCGACCCGCCGCATTCGAGCGCGAGCTTGAGGCCCGACAGAGGCTGCTCGGTGCGCTCGGCGGCGTTCACGGTCGGCAGCATCTCGCGGATGATGGAGGCCGCTTCCTCCACCGTGCGCCGTGTGCCGCCGAGGTCCTGAATGGTCATGGTGCGCAGCAGCGGGCCTTCGGTGAGGCCGTATTTGTCGGTGATGAGCGAGATCTGGTTGGTCTCGCAGCCGAGGCCGATCATCAGGATGGCGCCGAAATTGGGGTGCCGCGCATAGCCCGAAAGCGTGCGCGTCAGAACCTCGTAGCCCTCGGTCTTGACGGAAACGGCGCAGCCCTGGCCATGCGTCAGCGCGACCACGCCGTCCACATTGGGGAAGCCGTCGAGCCCACCCTTGTTGTTGAAGTGGTCGGCAATGGCGCGCGACACGGTGGCCGAACAGTTCACCGAGGAGACGATGCCGATATAGTTGCGCGTTCCGACCTGCCCGTCCGCGCGCGCATAGCCCATGAAGGTGCGGCGCTCGGCTTGCGGGAGCAGCGGCGTCTCCCGCGCGTCGGAGGCAAAGTGATGGTCGGCGTGCGATTCCTGCATGGCGAGATTGTGCAGGTGGACATGCTCGCCGGGCTCGATCCGGCGCGAGGCGGTGCCGATCACCTGACCATATTTCAGGACGGGCTGCCCTTCGGCGATGGCGCGCAGCGCCACCTTGTGGCCGCTCGCGATGTCCACGGCCGCGCGCAGACCGCCCGGCAGCGGATCGCCAGCCTTCACCGGCCGCCGCGCCACGGCGACATTGTCCTCGCCGTTCAGGACGATGATGGGAGAAACCTCTGAGACGACGGACATGCACCCTCCCGGGAACGCAAAAGGGCCGCGCCAGAGGCAGCGGCCCTTTTCGAAGAAAATGACTTTTGCTGACAAAGGTCATTCCACTTTGCCGTCGCTCCGTCAAGCGGCGCGATTCGTCAGGCGGCGCGAAGCTTCAAGCGGCGCGGCAGGTCAGTAGGTCGGACGCCCGCCAGCGATCACGCCCTTGCGCAGAAGGAAGCAGCCGTAGAAGCGCGGGTCGGCGACCTTCACCACGGCGAAGCTCTGCTTGGCCGCCTCATAGAAGGCATAGCGCTCGATCGCGACGATCGGCACGGTCTCGCCGGCCGCCTCGATCTCGGCGCGCACGGCCGCGCGCGGCTCGGGCACCTCGTCCGGCTTGCCGACCACTTCCATGCAGCGCACGGGATCGTCCACGAACCCGTCGAGCGGCAGAAGGCTCAGAATCGCGCGCGCGGCGCGGTCGATCGGCACGGCGCCGAGATTGACGAGTTCGCCCGAGATGGTTTCGGCCGCGACGGATTCCGCCGGGAAGTTGCCGTCCACCAGCGCGATGTCGTCGCCATGGCCCATGGCCGCCAAAACCCAAAGGAGGTCCGGCGTCAGAATGGGGTCGAGTGTCTTCAGCATGATCGTTTCCCTTTAGGAACGGAACAGATGCGCTTCGATGGACGCCGGCTTCATCTCGATGGAGAAGCCGGGCGCCTGGGGCGGGAAGTAGCGGCCGCCACGGACATCGCAGGGCTCGAAGAAGTGCTCGTGCAGATGATCGACATATTCGGCGACTCGCCCGTCCCATCTTCCCGAGATCGAGAGATAGTCGATCATGGAGAGATGCTGAACATATTCGCACAGGCCGACGCCGCCGGCATGAGGGCAGACCGGCTTCCCGAACTTGGCGGCCATCAGCATGATCGCCAGATTCTCGTTGAGACCGCCGACGCGCGCGGCGTCGATCTGCACCACGTCGATCGCCTCCGCCTGGAGGAACTGCTTGAAGAGAATGCGGTTCTGGCACATCTCGCCGGTTGCGACCTTGACAGGGGCGACGCCGCGCCGGATCGCCTGATGGCCCAGCACGTCGTCGGGCGAGGTCGGCTCCTCGATGAACCAGGGATTGAACTGGGCGAGTTCCTTCACCCAGTCGATCGCCTCGCCGACTTCCCAGATCTGGTTGGCGTCGATCATCAGCATCCGATCCGGGCCGATTTCCTCGCGCAGGATGCGGCAGCGGCGCTTGTCATCCTCAAGATCACGCCCGACCTTGAGTTTGAAATGCGACCAGCCCTCGGCAATGCCCTCGCGGCAGAGGCGACGGATCTTGTCGTCGTCATAGCCGAGCCAGCCGGCCGAGGTCGTGTAGCTGGGATAGCCCTGTGCCATCAGCTTTTCGCGGCGGGCGGCCTGCCCGTCCTTGGCGCGCTTCAGGATTTCCAGGGCTTCGGCTTGCGTCAGCGCGTTGGACAGGTAGCGGAAATCGACGAGGCGGACGATCTCCTCGGGCTGCATGTCGGACACGAGCTGCCAGACCGGCTTGCCTTCGGCCTTGGCGTAGAGGTCCCAGACGGCGTTGACCACGGCGCCCGTCGCCAGATGCATGACGCCCTTGTCCGGGCCGACCCAGCGCAGCTGCGAATCACCCGTCACGAAGCGCCAGAACTCGCCCATGTTCTGGGTGATCTCGGAGAGCTTCAGCCCGTGGAGCTTGGGCGCGAGAAGATCGATCGCCGCGCGGCAGAGATCGTTGCCCCGGCCGATCGTGAAGGTCAGGCCGTGCCCTTCCGGCCCGCCATCGGTCTCGAAGGCGACATAGGCGGCCGAATAGTCCGGGTCCGGGTTCATCGCGTCCGACCCGTCCTTCTGCAGGGACGTCGGAAAGCGGATGTCGTAGGAGCGATGCGTTTGGATCGTCCAGTCCTGAACCATGGTTCCTCCCGAGCGCCCGGCCAATGGACGCGCTCTTGGTTTCTGATATGAAATGGGTAATCATGAGTGAAACGGATCGTCAAGCGACAGGGAGCGAGCGGATGGCAGACGAGGACGCCGATGACGGCACCGGCCGCCCCGATCGCGAGCGGCGCTACACCGCCCCCGCGCTGGAAAAAGGGCTGGATATTCTGGAGCTTCTGTCGGCCTCGCGCGAGGCGCTGACCCTGCAGCAGATCGGCGACGGGGTAGGCCGCACCAAGGGCGAAATCTTTCGCATGGTGAGCGTGCTTCAGGACCGGCTCTATATCGAGCGCACCGAAAGCGAGGATCGCTTCCGCGTCACCGACCGGCTGTTTCGCCTCGGGCTCAACCGCCCGGTGAACCGGTCGCTGGTGGAAACCGCCCTGCCCTTCATGAACGCCTTCTCGGATGCGACGGGCTATGCCTGCCATCTGGCGGTGCCGAGCGAAACGCAGATGGTGGTGATCGCGCGCGTGGAAAGCACCAGCCATATCGGCTTCACCGTGCGCATCGGCTATCGCCAGCCCCTGACGCTGACCGGTTCGGGCCGCTGCCTCCTCGCCTTCATGAGCGCGCGCCGCCGCCACCGGACGCTGCTCGACATTCACCGCGAGGAGCCCGCCTTCGATCTGGACGCGCTGGAGCCGGAACTCGCCGCCATTCGCGCGGCCGGCCATGTGGCGCGCCCGAGCGGATCGACGGAAGCGGTGGTGGATCTTTCCGTGCCGGTGTCGGAAGCGCATGAGGGCGGCGCGATCGCGGCCCTCACCTGCCCTTATCTGCGCATTCGCCTCAACCCATGGGAGCCGGACGCGCTGATCGCGGAGCTGACCCAGGCCGCCGGCCGGATCGGACAGGGCCTCGCGCTGCAGCAGGATTGATTTACCCGCGCATCCGTGATGTACCCTTGAAACACCAGACGCAGGAGAGAAACGATGGCCGGACGGCTCGCAGGCAAGACGGCGGTGGTGACGGCCGCCGCGCAGGGAATGGGACGCGCCGCGGCGCTGGAATTCGCGGCCGAGGGCGCCAAGGTTCTGGCGACCGACATCAACGCCGCCGCGCTCGAAGAGCTGAAGGCCCATGGGATCGAGACCAGCGTTCTCGACGTGACCGACGCCGAGGCCGTGAAAGCCTTCTGCGCAGCGCACCCCGCGCCCGACATCCTGTTCAACTGCGCGGGCTATGTCCACGCCGGCACGATCCTCGAATGCGAGGAAAAGGATTTCGACTTCTCGGTCGCGCTCAACGTGCGCTCCATGTACCGGCTCATCAAGGGCTTCCTGCCGGGGATGATCGACCGGGGCGGCGCGTCCATCGTCAACATGGCGTCCGTCGCCTCCAGCGTCATCGCCGCGCCCAACCGCTTCATCTACGGCACGACCAAGGCCGCCGTGGTCGGCCTGACCAAGTCGGTCGCCGCCGATTTCGTGACCAAGGGCATTCGCTGCAACTGCATCTGCCCCGGCACGGTGGAAAGCCCATCGCTCGGCGACCGGATGCGCGCGCTCGGCGACTACGAGACGGCGCGGGCCGCCTTCATCGCGCGCCAGCCCATGGGCCGGCTCGGCACGCCCGAGGAAATGGCCAAGCTCGCTACCTTCCTCGCTTCCGACGAGTCCGGCTTCATGACGGGTCAGGCGCTCGTGGTGGACGGCGGCTGGTCCAACGTCTGATCGCGATACGATTTTCAAAGGGAGACTGCCATGAAACTGCTTCGCCACGGCGCGCCCGGCGCGGAAAAGCCCGGCCTTCTGGACGCTGACGGCCACATTCGCGACCTGTCGGCCCATGTGAGCGACCTCGCCGGACGCTGGCTGACGCCCGAGGGTCTGGCCGAGATCGCCGCGCTCGACGTCTCGTCCCTGCCGCTCGTGGACGGCAACCCGCGCCTTGGCGCCTGCGTCGCGGGCACCGGCAAGTTCATCTGCATCGGCCTCAACTATTCCGACCACGCGGCCGAGACGGGCGCGAGCGTGCCGTCCGAGCCGATCATCTTCATGAAGGCGACCTCGGCCATCGTCGGCCCGAACGACGACATCGAAATCCCGCGCGGCTCCGAGAAGACCGATTGGGAAGTCGAGCTGGGCGTCGTCATCGGCAAGACCGCGAAATACGTCTCCGAAGCCGAGGCGCTGGATCACGTGGCCGGCTATTGCGTCATCAACGACGTGTCGGAGCGCGCCTTCCAGACCGAG
The DNA here is from genome assembly GCF_001475935.1 of Aureimonas ureilytica. Lineage (GTDB taxonomy): Bacteria > Pseudomonadota > Alphaproteobacteria > Rhizobiales > Rhizobiaceae > Aureimonas > Aureimonas ureilytica_A. Next base: position 36,801 of record NZ_LDQA01000045.1, on the reverse strand, counting down.
CGCCAGGGCCAGTGGACCAAGGGCAAGAGCTGCGACACGTTCGGCCCGACCGGCCCCTGGCTGGTGACGAAGGACGAAGTGGCCGACCCGCAGAATCTCGGCATGTGGCTGACGGTGAACGGCCATCGCTACCAGGACGGCTCGAGCCGCACCATGGTCTACGGCGTCGCCCATCTCGTCTCCTACCTGTCGCAGTTCATGAGCCTGCAGCCGGGCGACATCATCTCCACCGGCACCCCTCCGGGCGTCGGCCTCGGCCAGAAGCCCAACGTCTTCCTGAAGGCCGGCGACGTGATCGAACTCGGCATCGAAGGCCTCGGCACCCAGCGCCAGACCTGCCGCCAGGGCTGACGCCTTTCGGGCGCGGGAGCCTCTAATCCCGCGTCCATCGCTCGCGCGAGGCTTCGAGATGCATCCGCATGGCCGATTGCGCCAGAAGCGGATCGCCCGAGGCCAGCGCATCGAGGATCGTCTCGTGCTCGGCGAGCGCTACGCGCCAGGTTTCCGGCGTTTCGAAGCGCACGCTGAGCTGCGCCGAAATCGGGCTGTGGCGATCGTCGAAGAGTTCGCGCACGATGCGCGCCAGAACGGCATTGCCGGTCTGCGCGGCGATGGTGAGGTGAAACATCCGGTCCTGCTCCAGCGGCTTGCGGCCGGCTTCGATATCCGCCGCCATACCATCGAGAACCCGCCGAAGCTGCGCCAGGGCCTCCGGCGTCATGCGACCGACCGCCAGAAAGGCGACCGTGCTTTCCACGGCGGCGCGCGCGCGCATCAGCTCGGACGGGCTCTCGCCGAGCGGGCGCGTCGGCTCGTCCGCCGCCGCGCCCGGCGCGCAGACATAAACGCCCGACCCCATACGGATTTCGACGCTGCCGTCGATCTCCAGCGCGATCAGCGCCTCGCGCAACGAAGGGCGCGATACGCCCAGCTGGCCCGCCAATTCCCGTTCGGCGGGAAGGCGTGAGCCCGGCGGAAACTGCCCCTCGCGGATCAGACCGCGAATCTGATCGGCCACTTGCTGATAGAGCCGTCGCCCATCCACGATCTTGATGGCTTCTGACATCAATCCCTCCCAGATTGGCCTGACCATAGCGCCGATCATGGCTGACTGAAAAGGCCGTTTGGCCCTGCCGTACGCCTGCCACGACCCGGCAGTCGCCTTCTCCGTCGAAAACTCCACCGGGATTTCCCGAAGAGCGAAAACTGGCTTGACCAATTTTAAAGAGCAGCCTAACCCTACTCCCAACGGGCCGATGGCCTGACGGCGGACCGGGAGGCACGGGCCGCGCGACGCTTCCTTTGCGAGGCGGGAGGACCAAAATGCAGGACATGACTTCCAGCCCCGCCGGCGTGGCGGGCCGCGCCCCCATGGCGCGCGCAGGTCACGGCGTCGGCGCGGCGCCGGCCGGCGAAACCATTCTGCAGCTTCAGGACATCACCAAGGAATTTCCCGGCGTGAAGGCGCTCGGCGGCGTCTCCTTCGATCTGCGTCGGGGCGAGGTTCATGCCGTGTGCGGCGAAAATGGCGCCGGCAAGTCCACGCTGATGAAGATCATCAGCGGCCTGTATCAGCCGACCTCCGGCCGCATCATCTACAAGGGCGAGGAGCGCCATTTCGCCTCGACCACGGAGTCGGAAGCGGCCGGCATCGCCATCATCCATCAGGAGCTGAACCTCGTTCCGCACCTGTCGATCGCCGAAAACATCTATCTGGCGCGCGAGCCACGCGTCGCCGGCCTCTTCGTGGATCGCGCCAAGTTGCGCCGCGATGCACGCGCCTGCCTGGATCGCCTCGGCCTCTCGCTCGACCCGGACACGCAGGTGCGCGGTCTCTCGGTCGCGCAGTGCCAGATGGTGGAAATCGCCAAGGCCCTGTCGCTGAACGCCGAAGTGCTCATCATGGACGAGCCGACCTCGTCGCTCACCGAAAGCGAGACGGCGGTTCTGTTCGACGTGATCCGCGATCTGAAGGCCTCCGGCGTCGGCATCGTCTATATCTCGCACCGCCTGGACGAGATGGCCGAGATCGTCGATCGCGTCACGATCCTGCGCGACGGGCGCTATGTCTCGACCGACGATTTCGCTTCCCTGACGGTGGACGACATCGTCGCGCGTATGGTCGGCCGCTCGCTGGAAGAGAAGTTCCCCGACCGTATCTCGGTGCCGACCGAGGACGTGTTGATGCGCGTCGAGGGACTGACCCGCGCCGGGGTGTTTCGCGATATCGACTTCACGCTGCGGCGTGGCGAAATTCTTGGCTTCGCCGGACTGATGGGTGCGGGCCGCACGGAAGTCGCGCGCGCCATCTTCGGGGCCGACCCCTTGGATTCGGGTACGGTCGAACTCTTCGGCCGCAAGGTCTCGATCCAGTCGCCTCAGGATGCGATCCGCGAAGGGCTCGCCTATCTCTCGGAAGACCGCAAGAGCCACGGGCTCGCTGTGAAGATGCCGGTCGCCGCCAACATGACTCTGGCGCATCTGGACGGCGTGTCGAAGGGCGGCTTCATCGACTTCCCGGAAGAAGAGAAGGTCGCCCAGCGCTATGTCGATCTCCTGAGCATCCGCACGCCGTCGGTCCATCAGGTGACGCGGCTTCTCTCGGGCGGCAATCAGCAGAAGATCATCATCGGCAAGTGGCTGTTCCGCCAGTCGCGCATCCTGTTCTTCGACGAGCCGACACGCGGCATCGATGTCGGGGCTAAGTTCCAGATCTACAAGATCATGGACGAACTGGCCTCGCAGGGCATCGGCGTCATCCTGATCTCGTCCGAACTTCCCGAAATCCTCGGCCTGACCGATCGCGTCGCCGTGTTCCACGAGGGCCGCATCACCGGCGTTCTGGAAACCAAGCAGACCTCGCAGGAAGAGATCATGCACTACGCCTCGGGCCATGCCCGCCGCGCGCCCAGCCTTGCGCATTGAGGACGCCATGACCACCATTCCCCAGGACAAGACCCGCGGGCCGCTCCTCAGCGATCGGCAGAAGGACATGATCCAGAAGTTCGCGGCGCTGGGCAGCCTTTTTGCCCTCGCCGTCGTCTTCTCCGCCACGTCCAACGCCTTCCTCACCGTCAACAACGCCATGACCGTGGCGCTTCAGGTGACGTCGATCGCCTTGCTCGGCATCGGCGCGACCTGCGTCATCATCACGGGCGGCATCGACCTGTCGGTCGGCTCGGTCCTGGCGCTCGCCGGCGTCTGCGCCGCGCTGGCGGTGAAGGAACTCGGAATGCCGGTTCCGATCGGAATGCTGCTCGGCATTCTGGTCGGCACGCTCTGCGGCGTGATCAACGGTCTAGCCATCACCCGCGCCAAGCTGCCGCCCTTCATCGCCACGCTCGGCATGATGATGGTGGCGCGCGGCGTCGCGCTCGAAATCACCGGCGCGCGCGCCGTCTCGGGGCTCGGCGACAGTTTCGGCGAGCTTGGCAATGGCGCGTTTTTGCGGATGGTGTCGATCGGCGACGACGGCTTCCCGTCCGTCACCTTCCCCGGCATTCCCTATCCCGTGATCCTGATGATCGTCATCGCCATCGCGGTGGCCATCATGCTCCGCCGCACGGTGCTCGGCCGGCACATCTACTCGGTCGGCTCCAACGCGGAGGCCGCGCGGCTTTCGGGCGTCAACGTCGCCCGCGTCACGCTCTTCACCTATGTGCTATCGGGCACGCTGGCCGGTCTCACGGGCTGCGTTCTGATGTCCCGCCTCGTCACCGCCCAGCCGAACGAAGGCGTGATGTACGAACTCGACGCCATCGCCAGCGCCGTGATCGGCGGCACCTCGCTCATCGGCGGCGTCGGCACGATTTCCGGCACCATGATCGGCGCCTTCGTCATAGGCATCCTGCGCAACGGCCTGAACATGAACGGTGTCTCGGCCTTCACGCAGCAGATCATCATCGGCCTCGTGATCCTGGCGACCGTCTGGATCGATCAGCTTCGCAACCGCCGATAGGCACGAATTCCCGGCGCACGCGGGAGATCCAAGCAGCGCGCGCCGGGCTCTATCCAAAACCCAAAGGGAGGAACATTCATGCGCAAATTCGCCGCCATTCTCGCCGGCTCGGCCATCGCACTCGTCGCCTTCTCCGCCCAGGCGGCCGAGAAGGAAGTCGCGGTCATCGTCAAGACGGTGAACTCGACCTTCTGGCAGAACGTCCAGAAGGGTGTCGACGCCGCCAAGAAGGATCTGCCGGAAGGCACCACCACGACCTTCAACGGCCCGGCTTCGGAATCGGCCATCGCCGACGAAGTGAACATGGTCGAGAACGCCGTGAACCGTCAGGTCGCCGGCATCATTCTCGCCCCGTCCGACCCCGACGCTCTGGTGCCCGCCGTCAAGAAGGCCTGGGAAGCGCGCATCCCGGTCGTCCTCATCGACAGCCAGATCGCCAAGAGCGGCGAGCAGTACTACCAATCGTTCCTGGCGACCGACAACAAGGCCGCCGGTGAGCTCTGCGCCAAGGAAATGATCGCCAAGGTCGGCACCGAAGGCAAGATCGCCGTCATGTCCTATGTCGCGGGCGCGGGCTCCGAGATCGGCCGCGTGGGCGGCTTCATCGACTACATCAAGGCCCATTCGAAGCTTCAGATCGTCGGCCCGTTCTATTCGCAGTCGCAGATGGCGACCGCGCTGAACCAGACGACGGACGTTCTCGCCTCGAACCCGGACCTCAAGGGCATTTTCGGCGCCAACGAGCCGACCGCCATCGGCATGGCCCGCGCGCTCGAACAGTCCGGCAAGGCCGGCAAGGTCGTCGGCATCGGCTTCGACGGCAACGAGGACCTTCAGAAGTTCGTCAAGGACGGCACGCTCGCCGCCATCGCGGTTCAGGGCTCGTTCCAGATGGGCGAACTCGGCACCCAGACCATCGCCAAGCTTCTCAAGAAAGAGAAGGTCGAGAAGTTCCAGGACACGGGCGTCGTGCTCGTGACCAAGGAGAACATCGACAAGCCGGAAGCCAAGAACGTTCTTTACTAAGCCGATCTCCCGCCGGCGGCTCCCCATGCCGCCGGCGGACCCTTTCTTCTCTTCGATCGAAAGCCTGACGTGATGAAGACGACGGATCGCCGCGAACTGCCGAACGGCAAGGTCAGCCTCACCGCCCTCGGCCTGGGCTGCGCGCAGATGGGCAACCTCCTGAAGCTCATGCCCTTCGCCGACGCGCGCGACACCGCCGACGCGGCGTGGGACGCCGGTATCCGCTATTTCGACACCGCGCCCTTCTACGGGTTCACGCGCTCCGAGCGCCGCCTCGGCGCGATCCTGGACGAGCGCCAGCGCTCCGACTTCACCATCAGCACCAAGGTCGGCCGGCTCATGGTGCCGGACGCCGATGTCGGCGCGGAGGCCGAGGGCTACGTCAACCCTTGCCCGTTCCATCAGGTCTACGACTACAGCTACGACGCGATCCTGCGCTCCTTCGACGCGAGCCAGCAGCGGCTCGGCATGGTGCGCTTCGACATTCTCTACGTGCACGATATCGGCCGCGTGACGCATGGCGAGAAGCACGAGCATCATTGGAACCAGCTGACCAAGGGCGGCGGCTTCAAGGCGCTGAGCGAACTTCGGCAGGACGGGCGCATCGGCGGCTTCGGCCTCGGCGTCAACGAATGGGAAGCCGTTAGCGAAGCGCTGGACGAGTGCGACCTCGACGTCTCCATGCTGGCGGGGCGCTACACGCTGCTTGAGCAGGAAAGCCTTGGCCTCCTTCAGAAGTGCCTCGATCGCGGTGCCCGCATCGTCGTGGCCGGCGCGTTCAACTCGGGCGTTCTGGCCGGCACCAACAATTTCAACTACGGCGATGCGCCGGCGGAGATCATCGCCCGCGTGCAGACGCTGCGCTCGGTGGCCGAGGAATTCGGCGTCGCGATCCAGGCCGCCGCCCTCCAGTTCGGCATGGCCCATCCGGCCGTCGTGTCCTGCGTGTCGGGCGCTCGCAACGCGCGGCAGATCCGCTCCAATGTCGAGTGGTTCGAAGCCGACATCCCGGCCGCCTTCTGGCAGGCGCTGCGCGAACGCGGCCTCGTGGCCGAGGGCACGCCGCTTCCCGGTCTCGCGGCCTAGAGCCTTTCCGTCGAACATAGGTTCGCCAGACAGGCTCTAAGATTTTTGTTTTCGCATTGTCCGGGCGCGAAAGCCGACTCGGCTTTCGCGGGAAATGCTTTAACGCGCCGTTTCGCCTCCCCTTCCCCGCATTCCGAACGAGCCCGCCGCCATGCTGACGATCACCTGCGAAACGCCCGGCCGCCTGATCACCGAGACCCGCGAGAAGCCCGCGCGGGCCGAGGGCGAGGTTCTGGTGCGGGTGCGTCGCATCGGCGTGTGCGGCACCGACCTTCACATCTTCTCCGGCAACCAGCCCTATCTCGCCTATCCCCGCGTCATGGGCCATGAGCTGGCCGGCACGGTGGAGGAAGCACCGGAAGGTTCGACGCTTTCCACCGGGGATGCGGTCTACATCATCCCCTATCTGTCCTGCGGCGAGTGCCATGCCTGCCGCAAGGGCAAGACCAATTGCTGCTCGCGCATCCAGGTGCTCGGCGTTCATCGCGACGGCGGCATGACGGAATATCTGAGCCTGCCGGAGCGCTTCGTCTGCAAGGCCGAGGGCATTTCGCTGGATCAGGCGGCGATGGTGGAGTTTCTGGCCATCGGCGCTCATGCCGTCCGGCGCGGCGCGGTCGAAAACGGTCAGGCCGTGCTCGTCGTCGGCGCAGGGCCGATCGGCATCGCCGTGGCGATCTTCGCCCGCCTGCGCGGCGCGCGCGTCATCATGCTCGACACGCGCGAGGATCGCCTGGCCTTCGCTAGGGCGAATCTCGGCGTCGCCGAGACCGTGAAGGCCGGTGAGGGCGACCGCGAGCGCCTGTCGGAGCTGACCTCAGGCGATTTCTTCGACGTGGTGTTCGACGCGACGGGCAGCCCCAAGGCCATGGAACGCGGCTTCAGCCTGGTCGGCCATGGCGGGGCCTATGTGCTGGTCTCGATCGTCGCCAGCGACATCAGCTTCAACGACCCGGAATTTCACAAGCGCGAAACGACGCTGCTCGGCAGCCGCAACGCCACGCCCGAAGACTTCGAGACCGTGGTCGCGGCGCTGCGCGCGGGCGACGTGCCCTCCGACGCGCTGCTGACGCATGGCATGTCGCTGTCCGAAGTGCCGGAGCGTTTCGCCGGGCTTCTCGATCCGGCAGCCGGCGTTATCAAGGCCATGGTTCGGATCGACTGATCCGCGCTCTCTCCAGTCTGCCTCTTTCCAGCGCCTCGAACTTATGTTCGGGGCGTTTTTTGTTTTGCATTGCACAAACTTTGACCTTGAATAAGGATTGACCAGACCCGTTCAAGCCGTAAGATGTCAGACCAATTACCCTCCGTTTGGACGGCTGATTTGGACGGTCTTCTTCCCCTCCCCCCGATGGATCGGCTGCGCGACACGCTGGATGCGCTCGGCCGCTTCGTGGAAGGGTCGGGCCTCAAAGCCGGTGACCGTCTGCCGGCCGAGCGCGAACTGATGCAGGCGCTGGGGGTCGGGCGCTCCACCATTCGCGAGGCCGCGCGCCAGCTTCAGGCGCTGGGTGTTGTGGAAACCCGCAAGGGAAGCGGCTCCTATCTCCTGCGTCCGATCTCGGCCGCCACCATCCACATGCCGCTGTCGATCACCGCGACGGGTCTGCGCGAAGCCCTGCTTCAGACGCTCGACATCCGGCGCGGGCTGGAAGCGGAAGCCAGCGCGCTGGCCGCCATCCGGCACACGGCGGATGATCTCGCCCGCATGAGCGAGCGTCTGGTCGAGATGGAGCGCGTCCATCGGCTCAACGGCACGGCCGGGCCGGAAGACCTTCTCTTCCACCTGTCGATCTACGACGCGGCCCAGAACCCGCTCTTCCGCCAGCTTCTGGAGCAGATGCGCGAGGCCTTCGAGCGCTTCTTCACCAAGCCCTTCGACCGGCCGGATTTCGCCGGCCGCTCCTTTCCGCTTCACCGCGAGATGTTCGACGCGATCGCCGCGCGCGATCCCGGCGTCGCGCGGGAAAAGACCCTCGCCATTCTCGACATCGTCGAGGAGGACATCAAGGACATGTCGCAATGACCGATGCCGCCGGGCTCGACCCATTCTCGCTGATCGCGGCCCATGACGAGCGCCACGCCTTCGACGCCGTGGTGCCGCCGATCGCGCAGACCTCGCTCTTCACCTTCAACTCCTTCGCCGAGATGGAAGAGACCTATCTCGGCCAGCGCGTGCGCCCGACCTACACGCGCGGCCTCAACCCGACCGTGCGCCTGTTCGAGGAAAAGCTGGCCGCCATGGAAGGCGCGGAAGACGCGATGGGCTTTGCCAGCGGCATGGCGGCCATCTCCTCGACGGTTCTGGCCTTCGCGCAGCCGGGAGACCGGATCGTCGCGGTGCGCCATGTCTACCCGGACGCCTATCGCCTTTTCGAAATCCTCTTGAAGCGGATGCGCATCGAGGTGACCTATGTCGATGGGCGCGACGAGGAGGCCGTCGCCAAGGCGCTGCCGGGCGCCAAGCTCTTCTACATGGAAAGCCCGACGAGCTGGGTGATGGAAGCCCATGATGTCGGCGCGCTGGCGGCGCTCGCTAAGGCGCACGGCGTCCTCACCATGATCGACAATTCCTGGGCGACGCCGGTCTTCCAGCGGCCGATTTCGCTGGGCGTCGATCTCGTCATCCATTCCGCCTCGAAATATCTCGGCGGCCACTCGGACGTCGTGGCGGGCGTCGTCGCCGGCTCCAAGGCGATGATCCGCGAAATCCGAGCGCAGACCTATCCCTATCTTGGGGGCAAGCTCTCGCCCTTCGACGCCTGGCTCCTGATCCGGGGCCTGCGCACCCTGCCGATCCGCATGAAGGCGCATGAGGCGGACGCGCTCAGCGTCGCCCATCACCTGAAGGCGATGGATTGCGTGGACTCCGTCCAGCATCCCGCGCTCGCCAATGCGCTGCCGGCGGGGCTCACGGGCACATCCGGCCTCTTCTCCTTCACCTTCAAGGACGGCGTGAACGTGCCGCGCTTTGCCGACACGCTGAGGCTGTTCAAGCTCGGCGTGTCCTGGGGCGGGCATGAGAGCCTTTGCGTGCCGGGGCAGGTCGTCCTGTCGCAGAACCAGGGGCCGAATTCCGGCCATGCCTTCGGCATCTCGCCGCGCTCCGTGCGCCTCCATGTCGGCCTCGAAGGCGCAGGCGCGCTGAAGGCCGATCTCGACGCGGCCGTCGCCGCCGCTCTCGCCGCCTGATCCCTATCGAAACCGCTATCTCAGGAGACATCGCAGACATGAAACGCACCATCCTCACCGCGTCCCTCGCCTCCTTTCTCCTGACCGGAACGGCGATGGCCGACACGACGCTGAAGCTCACCGAAGTGATCACCAGCCCTTCACGCACCGAGACGCTGAAGGAGATCGTCGCCCAGTTCGAGAAGGCCAATCCCGGCACCAAGGTCGAGATCACCTCGCTGCCCTGGGGCGAAGCCTTCGAGAAGTTCGCGACCATGGTCTCGGCCGGCGAAACGCCCGATGTCATGGAAATGCCGGACACCTGGGTCGCGCTCTATGCCAACAACGGCGCGCTGGAAAACCTCGAGCCCTATCTCGCCAAGTGGAGCGGCACGGCCGATCTGAACGAGCGCGCGCTGGAGTTCGGCCGTCAGGTGGACGGCAAGACCGCCTATATGCTGCCCTACGGCTTCTATCTCGGCGCCATGTTCTACAACAAGAAGCTCTTCGCCGAGGCCGGCGTCGAAGGCCCGCCCAAGACCATCGCCGAGTTCCAGGCGGCCTCCGAGAAGGTTTCCAAACTGCCGGGCAAGTACGGCTACTGCCTGCGCGGCGCGCGCGGCGGCCTGAACGACTGGACGGTGTTCATGAACGCCATCGCCGGCAACAACACCTTCTTCAAGGACGACGGCACCTCGACCTTCGCCGACCCGGACAAGGTGAAGGGGCTCGCTTGGTACATCGACTATTACAAGAAGGGTCTCGCGCCGAAGGACTCTATCTCCTGGGGCTTCAACGAGACGGTGGCCGGCTTCTATTCCGGCACCTGCGCGATGCTGAACCAGGACCCGGACGCGCTGATCGCGATTTCCGAGCGCATGAAGCCTGAGGATTACGGCGTTGTGCCGCTGCCCAAGGGCGAAGCCGGCAAGGCTTTCCCGGTCATCGGCTATGCCGGCTGGTCGATGTTCCAGGCCTCCGAGCACAAGGATCTCGCCTGGAAGCTGATCGAGACGCTGGAAGGCACCGAAGGCAATGTCGCCTGGAACAAGAAGACCGGCGCGCTGCCGGCGCTGAAGTCGGCCGAAAAAGACCCGTTCTATGCCGGCGACAAGTTCAAGGGCTGGTTCGACGAGTTGAAGGACGCCAACACCGTCCCGACCTCGCTGCCGAGCTATCTCGAAGAGTTCGCCTTCTTCAAGGATAGCCTCGTGCCCGCCTCCTCGCAGCGCGCGCTTTTGGGCGAGATCACGCCCGAAGAGATGGCGAAGGAATGGGCCGACTACCTCACCACGGCCCAGCAGAAGTTCCTGGCCAACAAGAACTGACCGTTTCCCTTCTCTCGCGCGGCGGCGGCCATCGCGCCGCCGCGCCTCCTTCACCCCTCCCCAAGGGATGACCAGACTTGACCCACACCGCCGCCAGCCTCGCCCCCCCGAGGGACCGCCGCACGCCGGGCCAGCGCTTCCTGCAGCGGGCCGAGCCCTATCTCTACAGCGCGCCGGCGCTGATCCTGATCCTGGCCGTGATGCTGGTGCCGCTCGCGATCGGCGTGTCCTACGCCTTTCGCGACATGCGCCTGCTCAACCCGTTCAGCGGCGGCTTCGTGGGCCTGAAGCATTTCAACACGCTCTGGACCGACCGCAATTTCTGGCTGGCGCTCAACAACACGCTGGTCTGGACGTCCGTCTCCGTGCTGCTCCAGTTCGTGCTCGGGCTGACGCTGGCGCTGCTTCTGAACCGGCCCTTCCCCGGCCGGGGTCTCGCGCAGGCGCTCTGCTTCTTGCCCTGGGCGGTGCCGACCTTTCTGTCCGGCCTCAACTGGGCCTGGCTTTTCAACCCCGTGGTTGGCCCGATCCCGCATTGGCTGGTGGCGCTGGGCATCATGGACGCGCCGACCAACATCCTGGCCGACCCCCAGCTCGCGCTGATCGGGCCGATCATCGCCAATGTCTGGTGGGGCATTCCCTTCTTCGCCATCACCATGCTGGCGGCTCTCCAGTCGATCCCGCGCGATATCTATGAAGCCGCGTCGATCGATGGGGCCAATCCGGTGCAGCAGTTCTTTTCGATCACGCTGCCGTTTCTGGCACCGACCATGGCGATCACCATTCTCCTGCGCACCGTCTGGGTCGCCAATTTCGCCGATCTGATCGTCGTCATGACGGGCGGCGGCCCGGCCGACCGGACGCAGATCGTGGCGAGCTACATCTTCACCACCGCCTTCCGAAAGCTCGATTTCGGCTATGCCTCGGCGATCTCGCTGGTGCTCTTGGCGCTTCTCCTCCTTTATTCCCTCGCGCTGGTGTCGCTGCGCCAGATGCTCCTGCGGAAGGGCTGAACCCCATGCGCCGCGCCTTCTCGCTCAGTACCGTCGCCCATCGCCTCGCGCTCCTCGCCTTCATCGTCTTCGCGCTGTTTCCGCTCTTCTGGCTGGTGAAGGTCTCGGTGACGCCGAACGACCTCATGTATTCGGAAGGGGTCCGCCTATGGCCCTCGCGCACGAGCTTCGAGCATTTCCGCTTCGTCCTGAAGAACTCGAACTTCCCGCTCTTCTTCCGCAACAGCCTGATCGTGTCGCTTTCGACGGCGGCAATCGTGACTGTCATCGCGGCCTTCGGCGGCTATGCGTTCTCGCGCTTCGAGTTCCGCGGCAAGCTCTGGATGACCGGGCTTCTGCTGGTGACGCAGATGTTCCCGCTGGTGATGCTGATCGCGCCGATCTTCAAGATGCTTTCGCCGCTCGGCCTCACCAATTCGCTGACCGGCCTGATCGTCGTCTACACCGCCTTCAACGTACCCTTCGCCATCTTCCTGATGCAGAGCTTCTTCGACGGCATTCCGAAGGATCTGGAAGAGGCCGCGCAGATCGACGGGGCCAGCCGGTTTCAGGCCTTCCGCGAGATCATCGTGCCGCTCACCCTGCCCGGCATGGCCGCGACGCTCGGCTTCGTCTTCACCGCCGCCTGGAGCGAGTTGCTCTTCGCGCTGATGCTCGTGTCGAAAGTGGACGCCTCCACCTTCCCGGTCGGGCTTCTGTCCTTCGTATCGAAGTTCGGCGTCGATTTCGGGCAGATGATGGCGGCCGGCGTGCTCGCGCTCATCCCCGCCGTCCTGTTCTTCCTTCTCATCCAGCGTTTCCTCGTGCAGGGCCTGACGGCCGGCGCGGTCAAGGGCTGAAAGGTCTCGTCATGGCTGCCATCGACATCCGCTCCGTCTACAAGGCCTATGGCCCGCTCACCATCCTGCGCTCGGTCGATCTGTCCATCCGTTCGGGCGAGTTCATCGTTCTGGTCGGCCCCTCCGGCTGCGGCAAGTCCACCCTGCTGCGCATGATCGCGGGTCTGGAAGAGGTGACGGACGGCGAGATCGCCATCGCCGGCCAGCGCGTCAACGAACTCGCGCCCAAGGACCGGAATCTGGCGATGGTGTTTCAGTCCTACGCGCTCTATCCGCATATGAGCGTCGCCGGAAACATGAGCTACGCCCTGCGCCTGAAGAAGACGCCGAAGGAGCGCATCGCCTCGGCCGTGTCCGGTGCGGCCGACAAGCTCGGCCTGACCAAGCTGATCGACCGCCGCCCCAAGGCGCTCTCGGGCGGGCAGCGCCAGCGCGTCGCCATGGGCCGCGCCATCGTGCGCCAGCCGCAGGCGTTCCTCTTCGACGAGCCCCTGTCCAATCTCGACGCGCGCCTGCGCGAGCACATGCGCGCCGAGATCAAGAAACTGCACCAGTCGCTCAACGCCACGTCAATCTATGTCACGCACGACCAGATCGAGGCCATGACCCTGGCCGACCGGATCGTCGCCATGGAAGGGGGCGAAATCCAGCAGATCGGCTCGCCGCTCGATCTCTACGAGCGCCCGGCTAACCGCTTCGTCGCCGGCTTCATCGGATCGCCCGCCATGAACTTCCTCGACGGCCGCGTGCGGCGTGCGGGCGGCGAGACCTTTCTGGACCTCGGCGAGAACCGCCGGGTGCCCCTTCCCGCCTCCACGGCGGCCACCGACGGCACGCCCGTGACGCTCGGCATCCGGCCCGAGCACGTGCTGGTCGCCGAAGGCTCAGGCCTCGAATGCCCGGTGGAACTGGTGGAGCCGACGGGCATGGGCACGATCGTCCATTGCGATCTCGGCGGCGTCTCGATGAAGGCCTTCACGCCGGGCGTCAGCCGGCTGCGCGCCGGCGACCGCATCCCGATCCGCCTTGCCACCGACCATCTGCATCTGTTTGCGGCGGAAGGTGGGGCTCGCTTGAACTGAGGCGACCGGGCGAGCCAAACATCGCCCCGTAGTATCTCAACCTGCGAGCAGCGCCTTCAGCGCACGCACCGCCCCTTCGTCGGTGCGCCGCTCCGTAGGGCTCGCAAAACCCAGCCGCTCGGCTGCGGGACTGCGAACCGGCAACGGCTTGGAACAGGACGCGTGAACCTCGGTGATCGGCAGGCTTGCTATCAGACCGGGCAACGTTGCGGCCGTGATGCCTGAGCCCGGCATGACGGTGATGCGCCCCTCGGCTCGCTCCATCAGGCGGGCGAGGACGGGCAGGCCGTCGGGCGCGGTGCGCGCGCCGCCTGAGGTGAGAACCCGCTCGAAACCGAGGCCGATCGCGTGATCCAGGGCCGCGTCGAAATCCGGCCCGGCGAGATCGAAGGCGCGGTGCAGCGTCGTTCCGAGCCCGTCAGCCGCGCGCAGGAGACGCTCCAGCAATCTAATATCGAGCCGCCCATCCGGCAGGCCCGCGCCCAGCACGACACCCGCCAGCCCCGCCTCCCGCGCGGCCGCGATTTCGCGCTCCATCAGATCCGCCTCGGCAGGCGAGAAATAGAAATCCCCGGCGCGCGGGCGGATCATCGCATAGACAGGCAACGCCAACGCGCCGGCCATCTGCATGAAGCCAAGCGAAGGCGTCAGGCCGCCCAGCGCCAGCGCCGAACACAGCTCGATGCGGTCCGCTCCGCCGCGCAGCGCCGCGTCCAAGCCGGCCGGATCGTCCACGCAGACTTCGAGCCGGCGCGCCGGGTTGGGCGCCTTGTCCGCAGCCAAGTGGTCGGCCCACAGGCCGCGAACTCGCCCAGGCTGGGCAGGCTCGCCCTCGCTCACAGCGTTTCCGTCACCTTGCGCAGCTTGGCGGGGCGATCCGGGTCGTACCCGCGCCGGCGCGCCAGCGCCTCGGCCATGACGTAGAAGGCGACAATCATCGGGATCGAATCGGTGAGCCCATGGCCCGTGGCGGCAGAGGGCAGGTCGTGTCCTTCGCCCACCGCGAAAACCGCGCCCCCGAAAGCGCGCAAGCGCTCCAATGCGGCGAGGCTCGAGGCTTCGGCCGCGTCCGCCGGCACGAAGGCCAGAATGGGCACATCCGGCCCGACGATCTGCATCGGCCCATGCGCGACCTCGGCAGCCGAGAAGGCCTCGGCATGAAGCCCCGCCGTTTCCTTGCATTTCAGCGCCGCTTCCAGCGCGATCGCAAAGGCCGGGCCGCGCCCGACCGTGAACAGCGAGCGGGCCGTCACGAGCCGCTCCAGTGCCGGCGTCCAGTCCATCCGCGCGCTGCGCAAAATCGCGGCCGGCAGGTCGCGCACGGCGCACTCCAACGCCTCGTCGCCGGTCCAGACGGCCGTGATGGCGGCCGCCGCCGCGACGGACGCGACGAAGCTCTTGGTGGCCGCGACGCTCTTTTCCTCACCCGCATGGAGCGGGATCACGATGTCGGCGCCTTCGGCCAGGGGCGAGTCCGTTCGGTTGAGAAGCGCGACGGCCAGCGCCCCGCCCCGCCGCGCATTGGCCTGAAGGGCGAGAATGTCCGGGCTCTGGCCCGATTGCGAGACGCTGAAGACGACACCGCCCGGCAGGCGCAGTTGCGCGCCATAGACCGAGGCGACCGAGGGGCCGATCGAGGCCACGGGCAATCCCAGGGAAATCTCGACGGCATATTTGAGATAGCTCGCCGCATGGTCCGACGAGCCGCGCGCGGACGTGACGATGGCGGCCGGTGGCATCATGCGAAGTCGCGCGCCGAGATCGGCGATGGCCCGGCCCTCGCGCTCCAGAAGGCGCGCAACGACCTCGGCCGCCTCGTCCGTTTCGCGCCGCATGAAGGTGGTGGTGCTCGCCTCGCTCATGCTCGTCCCCTCACTTCACCGCGCCGACCGACAGGCCGCGCACGAGATAGCGTTGCAGCCAGGCGAAGGCGATGGCCACGGGAATGGTCGCGACGAAGGTCGCCGCCATCACATGGTGCCATTCCACGGTGTAGCGCCCGGCCACCAGCGAGAAGATCTGGATCGGCAGCGTGTAGCTCTCCTGCGTGCGCAGCATGGTGAGCGCGATGACGAACTCGTTCCAGGCGTTGATGAAGGCGAAGATCGCCGTCACCACGATGGCCGGCACGGCGAGCGGGAGAAAGACCGAGACCAGCGTGCGCCAGCGGCTCGCCCCCTCCATCCAGGAGGCCTCTTCCAGATCGCGCGGGATGGTCGCGAAATAGCTCTGGAGCATCCAGACCGTGAAGGCGATGTTGAACGCGCCATAGACGAAGGCGACGGCGCTCACCTTATCGATCAGCCCGGCCCAGGCCACCAAGCGGAAGAGGCCGATGACGAGCACGATGGGCGACAGCATCTGCGTCACGATCAGGAACACGCGAAACGCCCCCTGCCCGCGAAAGCGGAAACGGCCGAGCGCATAAGCCGCCGGAATGGAAACGACCAGCGCCACCAGCGTCGAGACCACGGACACGATCACCGAATTCAACAGCGCCGGTCCGAAATTCGTCGCCTGCCACATGGTCACGAAGTTTTCGAAGGCGAGCCGCGTGGGCCACCAGGTCGGGTTCAGCACCTCGTCCGGCGTCTTCAGCGCGGTGATGATCATGACCGCGAAGGGAAAGAGGCCCGCCACCACGAAGGGCAGGAGGATCAGCCAGCAGACGAGGCTGCGTTTCAGCTTCGAGCCCATCTCACGCCTCCCGCCGCATCGACAGCCGGACATAGATCAGCGTGAACACGAGCAGGATCGCGAACATCACCAGCGACACGGCCGAGGCCTCGCCCAGCTTTCCCAGCCGGAAGCCCATCTTGTAGAGATAGGTCACGAGAATATCGGTCGAGTTCGCCGGCCCACCCTGCGTCGTCGCCCAGATGATCGGGAAGGAGTTGAACACGTAGATCGTGTTCAGGATCATCGCGATATTGAGGAAGGGTTTCAGCAAGGGCAGCGTGATGGTGCGGAACATCGTCCAGCGCCCCGCCCCTTCCAGCGCCGCCGCCTCGTAGAGATCGTCCGGGATCGCCGACAATCCGCCCAGCAGGATCGTGACCGTGAAGGGCACGGTCACGATGATGGCGATGAAGATCTGCATGGGGAAAGCGGTCGAGGCATCCGCCAGCCACTGAATGTTGGTGCCGATGATCCCCAAGCCCATCAGCGCCGAATTCAACATGCCGCTTTCGCCCGACAGCGCCCAGCGCCAGACGATGGCCGTCATGGTCAGCGACACTGCCCAAGGCAGCATCACCAGCACCCGCGCCAGCCCGCGCCCATAAAAATCCTCGTTCAAGACCAGCGACACCGGAATCGCCGTCAACAGCGCGCCGCCCACCACACAGACCGTCCAGACCAGCGTCCGCCACAGGCTCGCGATGAAGTTCGGGTCGTTCCACAGCGCCTCGAAATTCGCGAGGCCCACGAAATCGCGCAACTGCCCGAAGCGATTGACGCTGTGGCTCGCGATCTCCGACAATTCCACGATCGGCCACACCACGATCGCCAGCGCCAGCAAAAGGCTCGGCGCGATCATCAGATAAGGCAAGACAGGCCGCTCGGCGGTCATGGGCGATCCTTGAGGCTGTGGGCATGAAAGTGGCGGGGCTGCCGCCCCGTGCCCCGCCCGGGAACGAGTTCCCGGACCCTTCCTTTCTTTTGGAACCTCTTTTCCGAAGTTGGGGAGGACCAGCGGCCCTCCCCAACTTCGGACATGTGCGCCAAGAGAATGAGGGGTCCAGGGGAAATCATTTCCCCTGGTAGGGGGTGCGGGGGACGGCGTCCCCCGCGTTCACACGCCTACTGCTTCAGGATCGCGTCCGCCTTCTCGGCGGCGGCCTTCAGCGCGGGATTGACCTCTTCCTTGCCGAGATAGATGCTCTGGAGGGCATTGGTGGTGAGGTCGGCGATCTCTTCCCAGCCGGGGATGACCGGCGCGAAGCGGGCGTCCGGCAGGAGGCTGGTGAAGACCTTGAGATCGGCGCTGTCGGTGAAGTGCTTATCCTCAGCTTCTTCCTTCTCGACGGGCAGGAAGCCTTCGTTGACGGTGAAGGCGACGCGCTGCGGCGTCTGGAACAGGTAGTCGAGGAATTCGAACGCCTCTTTCTTGTTCTTGGAATTCTGGAACATGATGATCGAATCGGTCACGCCATAGGTGCCCTTGTCGCCGGTCGGGCCGGCGGGAATAGCGGTGACCCCGTATTTCAGATTCGGCGCTTCGTCGCGAATCTGGTTGGACAGGAAGGGCGCGGTGATGACCATGCCGAGCTTGCCCTGCTTGAAGAGGTTCTGCACGTCCTCGCGCGAATAGGAGGTGACGCCCGGCTGGGTCGCCTTCTCGTCGATCATGCGCTTGTAGAGCTTGGCGGCTTCGGCCGCTTGCGGCGAGGACAGGCCGGACTTGCCGTCCTTCACGATCTCCGATCCGTAGGACCACATGCCGTAATAGTAATAGACGTCGGTCTCGATCTCCTTGCCCTGCAGGCCGAAACCATAGACGCCGTCGCCCAGCGCGGAGATTTTCTTGGCGGCGTCTTCCAGCTGTTCCCAAGTCTTGGGCGCTTCGGCGACGCCGGCCTTCTGGAAGAGGTCCTTGTTGTAATACATGGCGCGCGCGGAGGCCGCGATCGGCAGGCCGTAGGTCTTGCCCTCCATCACCGAGGGAGTGAGGAAGGTCGGGATGAACCGGTCCTTGAAGGCCTGATCCATATAGCCGTCGAGAGGCTCCGCAATGCCTTGGCTGACGAAGTCGAGCAGCCAGCGCGTGCCGATGATGGAGAGGTCGGAATTCGTACCGGCCGAAATGTCGGTGGTCAGCTTCTGCTGGAGGCTGTCCCAGGGCACGACCTCGATCTGGATGTCGGTGCCCGGATGGGCCGCTTCGAAGTCTTTGGCGACCTTCTCGAAATAGGGCCCGGTCTTGGCGGAATATTCCGCCACGGTGACGCGAACGGTGCCGGCCTCGGCTGCGGCCGAAAGGGCCAGAAGCGCGACGCCGGAAAGAGCGAGGCGCGCGGCGCGCGTGGTCCAACGAGATGCGATGCGCATGGGAAACCGATCCTCCTTCGCGGCGCGGACCGATCGTTCGGTTCCCCTGCCGATGACGAAACGCTGTGATGGTTCTCCATGTAAAAAATTTTCGCAAGCCCATTCGTTAGGCAGTTCGTTGAGTTTTTCCCGTTGCTTTTTTTCATTTTGGCGAACAGCATCGCGTTCGTTCCGCTTCCTGCCGTGAGCCTCCATGCCGGATTCCTCCTCTCCCCTCGTTCTGATCACGGGCGCCTGCGGCGGCATCGGCGGCGCGCTGGTGGAGCGCTTCGCCGCCTCCGGCGCTCGGCTGATCTTGTGCGATTTGAGCGAGGAGGCGCTGGCCGGCGTTCAGCATCCCGCAGTAGTCCTGCGCCTCGGCTTCGATCTGGCCGACCCCGCCGCCTGCCGCGAGGCGGCACGGCGCGTGATGGCGGAAGCCGGCGTGCCGGATGTCTTCGTCTCCAATGCCGGCTGGACGCGCGCCGAGACGCTGGAAACGACGGATGACGAGGCGTGGCGGCGGGAACTCGCCATCAATCTCACCGGCACACGCGATCTCGCAACGCCCCTCCTGTCGGCCATGCGCCAGCGAGGCTCCGGGGCTTTCGTCTTCGTCTCGTCGGTGAATGCGCTCGGGCACTATGGCAACCCCGCCTATTCCGCCGCCAAGGCCGGGCTTCTGGCCTATATGCGGGCCATCGCCGTGGAAGCGGGGCCGGACGGGGTGCGCGCCAATGCGGTCTGCCCCGGCTCGGTGCGCACGCAGGCTTGGGACCACCGCTTCGCCGAGAAGCCCGATCTCCTCGGCCGCATCGCGCCGCTCTATCCCATGCGCCGCATGGTGACCCCCGCGGAGGTGGCCGAGTCCGTGTTCTTCCTCGCCTCGCCCGCCAGTTCCGGCATCACCGGCGTAGCGCTTCCCGTGGACGCGGGCCTGTCGGCCGGCAACCCGCCCTTTGTCGACGCGATTTCCTGAAAGGACCGTCATGGCCGAACTCAGCCTTCACGCGCTCCAGAAACGCTACGGACCGCTCGACATCCTGCACGGGCTCGATCTGGAGGTGCGGGACGGCGAATTCATCGTGCTGGTCGGCCCGTCCGGCTGTGGCAAGTCAACCCTGCTGCGCATGATCGCGGGCCTCGACACCGTGTCCTCCGGCGAGCTTCGCATCGGCGGCAAGCGGGCCAACGACCTGCCGCCGCAGAAGCGCAACATCGCCATGGTGTTTCAATCCTACGCGCTGTTTCCGCATATGAGCGTGCGCGACAACATCCTCTACGGGCCGAAGGTGCGCGGTGACGAGCCGGCCAAGACGGAGAGCCGGCTGAAAAAGGCCGCCGACATCCTCAATCTCGGCCCCTATCTCGACCGCAAGCCGGCCCAGCTTTCGGGGGGCCAGCGCCAGCGCGTCGCCATGGGCCGCGCCATCATGCGCGAGCCCGACCTGTTCCTGTTCGACGAGCCGCTCTCCAATCTCGACGCCAAGCTGCGGATGCAGATGCGCACCGAGATCAAGGCCCTGCACCAGACGCTCGGCTCCACCATCGTCTATGTCACGCACGATCAGATCGAGGCCATGACCATGGCGGATCGGATCGTGGTGATGAATGCGGGCCGGATCGAGCAGGTCGGCGCGCCGCTGGAGCTTTACGATCGGCCCGCCAACATCTTCGTCGCCGGCTTTCTCGGCTCGCCGCCCATGAACCTCCTGCCCGCGCGGCGGGGCGGTGACGGGGTACTGGCGCTGGCCGACATGGCCTTCGGCGCAGGCGGCCCTGCCCTGCCGCTCGTCGCGCCTGCCACCGAGGGCACTGACTTCCTCGTCGGTATCCGGCCGGAACGCTTCCGCCGCACGGGCGACGGCGGCTTGCCGCTGAAGGTCGGCGTGGTGGAGCCGACCGGGGCGGAAACCCATGTATATGGCACGATCGGCGAAACGGCCGTGCGCGTCGTCCTGTCCGAGCGCGTGGTGGCACAGCCGGGCGAAATCCTGCCGCTCGCCGTCGCGCCGGATGACTGCCATCTCTTCGAAGCCTCTAGCGGGCGTCGCGTGGAACGGGCGCTCGCCGCGTGAGGCCACGCGAAGGCGCGCGGGAGCCGTCGTCGGCCCCGAGTGCGAGCGCCCATGCGCCCGGCTTCGACATCATCGCCCGGCTGCGCGCGATGACGGAAAGCGGCACCAAGACGGAGCGTCGGCTGGCCGCCTTCGTCCTCACCAACACGCGCCTCGCCTCGACAGGCTCGATTGCGGAGATCGCGGAGCGCTGCGGCACGTCGGAGCCAACGGTCACGCGCTTTGCCCGCGCGCTCGGCTGCCGGGGAACGGCGGATTTCAAGTTCCGGCTGGCGCAGGCGCTGGCCGTCGGCGGCCTCTATCTCGACGCGGACACGAGCCCGCCGCAGGGCGAGCCCGGCCATGCGGCCGACGCGGTCTATGACGGGGCTTCGGCCGCCCTCTCGCGTATCCGCGCCTCCCTTGATCGGGACATGGTGGCCCGCATGGCGCTGCGCCTTGCCAATAGTCGGCGCATCCTGGCGCTCGGCTCGGGCGGCACCTCCTCCATGCTGGCCAAGGAACTGGAAAACCGCCTGTTCCGGCTGGGGCTCGACATCCGGGCCGAGGCGGACGGGCAGATGCAGCGGATGCTCGCCAGCGTCGCCGGCCCCGGCACGGCGGTTCTGGCGCTCTCGGTCTCCGGCCATGGGCGCAGCATCGTGGAGGCCAGCGCCATCGCGCGCTCCTATGGCGCGGAGATCCTCGCCATCACCGCCCCCGGCTCGCCGCTGGCGCGCGGCTGCGACATGCTCCTGCCCTTCGAGAATGTCGAGGACGGCAATCTCTACAAGCCGAGTTCCAGCCGCTACGCGCTTCTGGCGCTGGTGGACATTCTCGCCCTTTCCACCGCCGAGGCGATCGGCCCCCGCATGTTCGAAGGGCTGCGGCGCATCCGGCAGAACCTCAACGCCCATGCCGCGCCCGATCCGGCGCTGCCGATCGGAGATTGATCTCCATGCCGCCCGTGTCCTCGTGAAGACGCGCAGCCGCCTTCGCGGACGCCCCCATCTGACAAGGAACCTTTGATGCTCTCGACCGAGAACCCCTTTCCGCCCGGCGATGCCGACCGCCACACGCTTTGGCAGATGCTGGTGGAGCGGGACATCGACGCGTTTTTGGCCGCCGACTGGTCCCTGGTGGATGGCGATTTCGCGCATGACCGCTTCTTCGGCCTCCATGCGCACAAGTCCGAAATCCCCGATTCCTGGCGTCTCGCCTTTCCGACGCTGGAATCCTACCGCGACGAGTGGCTGCGCCAGGCCGAGGCCGCCAAGCTCACCCGCTATGCCGAGCCCGTGCGCGAGGCCTTGTTCCGCGCCACGAACCTGCGCGACATCGACATTTCGGGCGACCGTGCCGTCGCGCACAAGAAGTTCGACGGCACTTTGGCGCTGGAAGGCGGCGGCGTCGAGGTCCTCAGCTGGCAGACGCTCTATTTCGCGAGCCGCATCAATGGTCAGTGGAAGCTGACGGGCTTCGTCGGCTACATGCCCTTCCCGCTCGGGCGCGCTCGCACCGCATGAGGCAAGGGGCGGTGCCGAAGCCGCCCCGCGTCTTGTCAGGGCTGGCCGCTGCAACCGGCCAAGCCATCGAATCTACGTGGTCGCAACGCTCGCTTCCCGCGAAGCCAGAAGGCACGGAGCAGCCGGCGAGCGCGGCCAGTTCGTCGGTGCGACTTCATAGAACGGTGCGAGACGCCTGCGCGGCTGAGGGATGAGACACCGTTCACCACAGGCTGAGCGCGACGCGGCTCGGCCTTTTGCATTCACAAGGTAATCCGCACCTTCCGTTGCACGCCCACAGCGCCAAACGGCTGCGGCTTCCACACCCCGCTCTTCGATCACGGCTTCGCGAGGCGCACTGCGAAGGGTCGGCAGACATTGCCGCGAGCGTGCAGCGCCTTACCCTTTGAAAAGACTGAGCCCCGCCCCTCTTGGCGAAGTGATCCCTCGAAGGCCGGACCATCCGACGTGACCATTCCCTATTGCGGCGCGCCGCCCGCGCCAGCCGATCTCCTGTCGGCCTGGAATCTCGACCCCATCGTTCTGGCGCTTCTGGCCGCAGCGCACTTCGGCGGCGAATGGCGATTACGCGGGCGCTCCGGTCCCGCCCGTCTCTGGCATCGTCTGGCGATCGCCTCGCTGTTTCTCGCCTTCGTCTCGCCGCTCTGCGCGCTGTCCTCCGCGCTGTTCTCGGTGCGGGTCGTCCATCACCTCCTGCTCATCTCGCTGGCCGCCCCGCTTCTGGCGCTTGCTTGGCCGCAAAGGCGAGCCTTTCCGCTGGCCGGCCTTTCCGTGCTGGCGCTGGTCCATGTCGTGCTGGTCTGGCTCTGGCACGCTCCCGCGCCCTATGCTCTCGCGCTCAGCCATGACGCGATCTACTGGCTGATGGAACTCTCGCTGCTCGGCTCGGCCGTTTGGCTCTGGCGCGGGTTGCTGGCGCCCTGCGCGCCTTTGATGCGGGTTCTCCTGATCCATCTCGGCATCGTCGCGCAGATGGGCCTTCTCGGCGCGCTTATCACCTTCGCGCCCGCCCCGCTCTACGCCCTGCATTTCCTGTCGACCCTGCCCTATGGCCTTTCGGCGCTGGAGGACCAGCAATTGGCCGGGCTCCTGATGTGGGTGCCCGCCAACCTGCCCTATCTCCTCGCCGCGCTTCTGGCGCTCGCCACGCACTTAAGGACCGAGGAGCGCGCGGCGTGATCCTCGTCTGGACCAAGAGCCTTCATATCGCGGCGCTGGTGATCTGGTGCGGCGGGCTGCTGCTTCTGCCCGTCCTGTTGAACCAGCGCGAGGCGGCGGGTCACGGGCCGCCGCTTCATCGGCTCCACGCCTTCACGCGCTTTGCCTATATCGTCGTGATCTCTCCGGCGGCGTTTCTCGCCATCGCGTCGGGCACGGCGCTGATCCTCCTGCGCGAGGTCTTCACCGCCTGGTTCGCGCTGAAGCTTCTGTTCGTCGGCGTGCTAACCGGGCTCCATGTCTGGACGGGACTGGTGATTCTCTCGCTTTTCGAAGACGAGAAGCATTTTCGGGCCTGGCGCATGGTGTCCGCGCTCGTCGTCCTGTCGGTGACGTTGCTCGCCATTCTCTGGCTGGTGCTTGCAAAGCCGGCCGTCGATCTCGCCCTCGTGCCCGATCTGTTTCATCGGCCGGGCGCGCTGGGCGAGTTCGGGCGCGATCTCATTCGTCGTCTGACACCATGATACCAACGCCATGATGCAGGATCAGCTTGCCCCCATGCCAGCCCGCCAGCCCGGTCAGCGCGCCGCCCAGAACCGAGAGGAACAGACCGAGCGGCAGAACGGCGTCCGGCTGCGTCAACCTGAGACCCCAGTTCATGCCCATCACGGAAATCAGCGTCATGGCCGCGATGGCGTGGGTCCAGCTGGCCGCCCGAGCGCGGATGCCGGGCACGAAGATCAACTCCATCGTGCCGACCAGCCCCGCGCCGATGCCCGTCAGAAAGGCGAAGCCCGCCGCCCAGAGGCCGCAGCGAACCCAGAAGGGATCGGCCGACCACCAGTAGAACACGTCGCTGCCGAGCGTCGCGATGGCGAGCGCGATCGGAAAATGCACGGCCATTGCGTGAACCGGATGCCCGGCGACCGCGATGGCCGACGAAATGTCCTTTTCCGCCACTTTGCTGATAACGGGGCTGACGCCGGATCGAGTGGACGAATTCGCCTCGGACATATTGTTTCCTCGATCCTGCCTCTGCCGGCACGCTTGATCGCGCCCCTCGCCCTTTCACTTGGGCTTTCGGGCTGCGCCGGCAAGCTGTCCATTCTCGATCCGGCCGGGCCGGCCGCGCAGTCCACCGCGACGCTCTGGTGGGTCATGCTCGCGGGCGCGAGTGCCATTCTCGCTCTCGTGCTGGCGCTCGTCGCCTTCGCCTTCCTGAAGCCCGGCTGGGGCCGCGACATCCCGCCCAAGCGCTGGCTCGTCTGGGGCGGGCTCGCCTTTCCCGGCGTCGTTCTGACCGCGCTTCTCGTCTTCGCGCTCGCAACGGGCGAGCGGCTTCTGGCCCATCCCGGCGCGCCCGGCCTCGTGCGCGTCGAAGCCCGGCCGTATCAATGGCGCTGGGAGTTCCGCTATCCCGGCCGCGAGGGCGCGACGGAGACTGTGCTGCATGTGCCGGCCGGCCAGCCGATCGACGTCGCGGTGATCGGCACGGACGTGATCCACGCCTTCTGGGTGCCGCGTCTGGGCGGCAAGATCGACGCCATTCCCGGCCATGTGAACGTGATCCGCCTCCAGGCCGACCGGCCGGGCACCTATGGCGGCGTCTGCGCCGAGTTCTGCGGCACGGGCCATGCCGAGATGAGCTTTTCCGTGATCGCCCATCCGCCCGAAAATTTCGAAGCGGCGCTCGATCAGGCGCTCGCTGCGGCCCCCGCACCCTCCCTCTCGCAGGAGCCCGCGCCTTGAGCGAGATCCCGACGCCGACGCAAGCCCCCGCCACGCCGCTGTCGCCGGCCGCGCTGCATCTCGCCCTGGAGCGCATCTGGCACACGCCGCCCGGATGGGGGCGGCTCTCAGCCGTCAATCACACGGTGATCGGCCGCCGCTTCATCATCGCGGCCTTCACCTTCTTCGCCATTGGCGGCGTGCTCGCCATGCTGATTCGCGCGCAGCTCGCCACCGCCCATAGCGGCTTCGTCGGCCCCGAACTCTACAGCCAGATCTTCACCATGCATGGCACGGTGATGATGTTTCTCTTCGCCATCCCGATGTTCGAGGGCGTGGCCATGTATTTTTTGCCCAAGATGCTGGGCGCGCGGGACATGGCCTTTCCCCGCCTCTCGGCCTTCGGTTTCTATTGCTATGTCTTCGGCGGATCGATCCTGATCCTCGCCATGCTGGCGGGCTATGCGCCCAATTCCGGCTGGTTCATGTACACGCCGCTCTCGTCCGGCACCTATTCGCCGGGCATCAACGTCGATGTCTGGCTGCTCGGCATCACCTTCGTCGAGATTTCGGCCATGGGCGCGGCGATCGAGCTGACCGTCTCGATCCTGAAGCTGCGCGCGCCGGGCATGAGTCTGGCCCGAATGCCGCTCTTTGCCTGGTACATTCTCGTCACCGCCGGCATGATGCTGGTGGGCTTCCCGCCGCTGATTCTCGGCTCGATCCTGCTGGAGGCCGAGCGCGCCTTCGACCTGCCCTTCTTCGACCCGACGCGCGGGGGCGATGCGCTTCTCTGGCAGCATCTCTTCTGGCTCTTCGGTCACCCGGAGGTCTACATCATCTTCCTGCCGGCGGCGGGCGTCATCTCGACCATCCTGCCGGTTCTCGTCGGCCGCGCGATCCTCGGCTATTCCTGGATCGTCGTGTCGATCACGGCCATGGGCTTTCTCTCCTTCGGCCTCTGGGTCCACCACATGTTCACGGTGGGCATTCCGCATCTGGCGCAGGGCTTCTTCTCGGCCGCGAGCGTCCTCGTCGCCGTGCCGACCGGCATTCAGATCTTTCTCTGGATCGGCACGATGATGGCCGGCCGGCCGAAACTCACCGTGCCGATGCTATACCTTCTCGGCTTCTTCTTCGTCTTCGTCTGCGGCGGGCTGACCGGCGTCATGCTCGCCATCGTGCCCTTCGACTGGCAGGTGCACGACACGCAATTCGTCGTCGCCCATATGCATTACGTGCTGGTCGGCGGCTTCATCTTCCCCATGCTCGCCGCCGCCTATTACTGGCTGCCGCATTTCACCGGGCGCGAGCCGGTCTACAAGGTCGGCGTCGTCGCCTTCTGGCTGATCTTCCTCGGCTTCAACGCGACCTTCCTGATCATGCACCTGACCGGGCTCTACGGGATGCCCCGGCGCTATTACACTTACGACACCGGCTATGGCTGGGACCTGCCCAATCTCGTGTCCTCGATGGGCGGCTTCGTCATGACCATGGGCTTCGCGCTCTTCGCGGTGGACATGCTGTTCCAGTTCCGCCTCGGGCGTGTCGCGCCGCGCAACCCCTGGCGCGCCGGCACGCTGGAATGGGCGACCGCGACACCCCCGCCCTCCTACGCCTTCGCCGCCTTGCCCGAGGTCGCCTCGCGCGACCCGTTGCACGACGCGCCCGATCTCGGGCGGGAACTCGCCGCCGGGCAAGGTTATCTCGCGACGCCCCGCAATGGGTGGCAGGAAACGCTGGTGGTCTCGACGAATTCCGGCAGGCCCGAAGCCATCGCCATTCTGCCGAGGCCGACATTCCTGCCGCTTGCGACGGCGGCGGCGATCGGACTGTTCGTCCTGTCGCTTCTGTTCAAGCTCTACTGGGCTTCCCTCCTTCTGCCGCTTCTGGTGCTCGGCCTGTTCCTTGGCTGGACGCCGGCTTCGGGCGCGAAGGCCGATCTCGGTGCCCTCCCGGCCGGGCGCGGCCTGTCGCTACCGACGCAGGCCGAAATCGAACGGCCCTTGTCCTGGTGGGCCATGGTCTTCCTGCTTCTGGCCAATGGCACGATCTTCGCCTCGCTCGCCTTCGGCACGCTGTTTCTCTGGCTGGTCGCGCCGGGCTGGCCGCCGGCTGGCGGCTTCGACGCGCCATTCATGCGGCTCGCCTTGATCGCTCTCGCCGCGCTGGGCGCCAGCGCCGCCAGCCGGCTGGCGCTGCGCCCGCTCCCGCGTACCGGCGCGCCTTCTCTCGCGCTTCTGGCGCTGGCGCTCGCCGCCCAAGCCATCGCAGCCGGGTTGGCGCTGGCGACCATCGCGCAAAGCCTGCCCGCGCCGACGAGCCACGCGGCCTATGCCAGCGTTTCGGCCTTGCTCTTCTATGTCGCTGTTCATGCCGGGCTCGGCGTGGTCTTCGCCGGCTTCGGGTTCTGGCGCGTCAAGGCCGGCTATGTCTCGGCCCGGCGCAGCGGGGACCTTCGCATCGGCGCGCTCTGGCACGACTACACGGCGGCAACCACGCTTCTGGCCTGTCTGCTCATCGCGGCGCTGGCCTTCCTCCTGCCGCTGCGGGAGGCCGCGCTGTGAAACTTGCCCTGCGGCTTCCCTCGCTGATTCTGCTGGTCGCGGGCTTCGTGATCTGGAGTTCGGCCTTTGTCGTGCTTTATGGCGCGCTGTCGGTCGGCTGCGCCTTTGGATGGGACACTGCTTCTCTAGGTCCGGTCAGCGCCCTTCGCGCAGTTCTCATCGCGCTCTGGCTCGCGCATCTCGCAGCGCTCGGCGCCCTCTGGTGGCTATGCCGAATGCGAGCGCAGAAAGCGGGCGAGGCCGACGCTTTTCTCGGCTGGGCCGCGCTCCATGCGACCTGGGCGGCCGTGGTGGTGACGATCGTCAATTACGGGCCGATCCTCGGCCTGACGCTCTGCCTCTGATCCCTGCGCCGGAAACGAAAACGGCGGCCTGAAGGCCGCCGCTCGACACGTGATGAAGACGTCGCGCTTACTGCGCGGCGACGGCCGCCGGGCCGCCTTCGAGGCGCTTGCCGACGATGCTGCGTAGCTCGCGCAGATCCTTGGCGAAGGAGCGGATGCCCTCGGCGAGCTTTTCGGTCGCCATAGCGTCCTCGTTCAGCGCCCAACGGAAGGTGCGCTCGTCCATCGTGATCGGATCGACCTTGTTGAACGTCTCGGGCGAAAGCTTGCGCTCCAGCGTGCCCTGGTCGTTCGCGAGTTCCTTGAGCAGCGCCGGCGAGATGGTCAGGCGGTCGCAGCCCGCCAGAGCCTCGATCTCGCCGACATTGCGGAACGAAGCGCCCATGACGACGGTCTTGATGCCGTTGGACTTGTAGTAGTCGTAGATCGAGCGGACCGACAGGACGCCCGGATCTTCCTCAGGCCCGTAGGTCTTGCCGGTGGACTTGGCGTACCAGTCCATGATGCGGCCGACGAAGGGCGAGATCAGGAAGACGCCGGCATCGGCGCAGGCAATAGCCTGGGCCTTCGAGAAGATCAGCGTCAGATTGGTGTCGATGCCTTCCTTCTGAAGGACTTCGGCGGCGCGGATGCCTTCCCAGGTGGCGGCGAGCTTGATCAGGATTTTCTCCCGGTCGACGCCGCGCTCCTTGTAGTCGGCGATGATGTGGCGGGCGCGGTTCACCGAGCCTTCCACGTCGAAGGACAGATCGGCATCGACTTCGGTCGAAACGCGGCCGGGCACGAGTTCGGCCAGAGCCGCGCCGACGGACACCGCGAGGCGATCGGCCACGGCATTGGCGACGGAGCGGCCGTCGCCGCCCTTGGACTGGCCCCAGCTCAGCGCCTCGGCGAAGGCGTCGTCGAACATGGGCGTGCCGAGCGCCTTCAGAACGATGGTCGGATTGGTCGTGCAGTCCACCGGCCGAAGCTCGCGAACCGCCTCAATGTCGCCCGTGTCGGCGACGACGGTGGTCATCTCACGAAGTTGGTCGAGCTTGGATGCCATCGGATGTTCCATTCGTCGAAGTTGGTGTGAGTCGAAAACGGCGCTGTGTCTCTGATGTGTCGTCCAGGATGCGCAGGCGCAAGGCGGATGGCACGAAGTTTCGGCAGAACGCGCCGGATTCTCTGCCAACTTGTTTAGCTCCCAATCCCTTCCACGACAATTCCGCGACGCGCTCGCTCGCGTCTTCTCGTGTGGACGGTTCGCACAAACCTTGCCGAAAGGTTGACAGAAGCCGACCCCATCCGCTCTATCTGCAACCGTCAGGGGACCTGTGGCCCGGATGCGACAGTAAAGAGCCGGTATGAGCCGCGCGCTCTTGCCGTCGCGAAACCGCCTCAGTCGGGTTCGAAGCCGGTCGCAGTTCAGACGGGACGTGAATGCACCACGAACGTTACGCCAAACCGGACTTCGGCAATGAGCCGCCGCTGGTCGCCGACCGCAGGCGCAAGCCCGATCGCCGTCAGGTCTCGGCCCGCTGGTTGGCGGGAACGCTACTGACCGGCATCACCTCCACCGCGCTCATGGGCATCGCCCTCTCGGCCGCCCATGACGGGCACCATATTCTGGTGCGCCCGGCCGTGGTGAGCGTGGCGGCCGCTGCCGTCAGCGATCTCTCGGAAAAGGGCGAGCGCGTCTTCGCGACCCCGATCCCGATCGACCGCAACCGCTCCACGATCGAGGTGCCGACCTTGATCCGCGACGGCAAGCGCGAAGTGCTGCGCACCATGCCCTTCGCCTATGCCTCCATGCTTCTGGGCGCGCGCCATCCCACCACCGGCTCCTATCCCGCCTTCGACGCGATGAAGGTACTGGCCGACGACGACGAGCCCGACACGGCCCCGCCGCCCGAGACGGGCCAGATCTACGAGGCCAAGGTCGAGGCGGACGTGGACGTCTCCATGCAGGCCTTCGACTTCGCCGCCCCGGCCGACAAATTCGCCGATATCGGCACCAAGGAAGCCGAGCTTCTGGTGCGCGCCGCAGCGCCCAAGCGCAATGCCGCCCCGGTGCAGGTCGCGGCCATCCAGCCCTTCGACGCCAGCCGCTTTGGCGGCGGCATGTCGGATGCCGACGAATATGTGCCGGGCTCGGCCTTCCGCGTCATTCGCGAGAACGTCTCTGTCTCGGCCTCGGAGGGCGCGGGCGAGCGCTCCGCGCGCTATTTCGAGGAGATCGTCCCCTTCCGCGAGGAGCGCTCCATCCAGGACGCGCTGGACGACAGCGGCCACGAAGAGGCGGACGAAGCCGCCGCCAGCCTCGGGCAATTGCTCGGTCGCCATGCGCTGGATGCCGGCGAGGTGCTGCGCCTGGGGCTGGAGCCCGATGGTGACGGCTCGCGCATTGTGCGCCTGTCGGCCTATCGCGGCACGAAACATCTGGCGACCGTCGGGCTGGACGATCATGGCGCGTTCCGGCAGGCGCCCGAGCCGGCGCTCAGCCGATCGGTGGCCGAGGCCTTCGACGAGAACGCCACCGAAGCGCCGCTGCGCCAGAACATGCCGACCGTCTATGACGGCATCTATCAGGCCGGTCTCGCCTACGGGCTCGACAACCGGCTCTGCCAGAAGCTGATCCGCATTCTGGCCGCCGATGTGGATTACCAGGCGCGGCTCGAACGAGACGACAGGCTGACGATTCTCTATTCGCTCGAAGAGGGCAAGCAGACCGCGACGGCCGATTCCCAGATTCTCTATGTCGAGGCCAAGTTCGGCGGCGACACCAAGCGCTTCTATCGATTCTTCACGCCCGACGACGGACAGGCCGACTACTACGACGAGGACGGCCGCTCCTCGAAACAGTTCTTGCTCCGCAACCCCGTCCCGAACGGGCGCTTCACCTCCCCCTTCGGCTCACGCCGGCATCCCATTCTGGGCTATTCGCGCATGCACTGGGGCGTCGACTGGGCCGCGCCGCGCGGCACGCCCATTCTGGCCTCGGGCTCGGGAACGGTTGTGCGCGCCGGCTGGTCCACCGGCAACGGCCAGCAGACCGTCATCAAGCACGCCAATGGCTACGAGACCTCCTATTCGCACCAGAGCCAGATCGCCAAGGGGGTGGTCGCCGGGGCGCGGGTGCGCCAGGGCCAGATCATCGGCTATGTCGGCTCCACCGGTCTCTCCACCGGCAACCATCTCCATTACGAAGTGAGCGTCAACGGAACGCGCGTCGATCCCATGCGCATTCGCCTGCCCAATGGGCGGCAATTGTCGGGCGAGCAGCTGGAGGCCTTCACCAAGGAGCGCCAGCGCATCGAGAACATCCTGAAGGACAGCGCCGCTGAGATGCACGTCGCCGGCCGCTGACACCTCTTCCATCGGCGCATCAAAAAAGGGCGGAGCCGCGAGGCTCCGCCCTTTCTCGTTTCAGGCGATCGGCCGCCTATTCCTGAGGCTTGATCGAGGATTGCGAGCGCCAGAGGTCGATGCCGCCTTCCGTCGCGTGACGGTCGATCTCGGACAGCTCTTCGGCCGAGAAGCTCGTGTTGGCGAGCGCGTCGAGCGAGGAATCGAGCTGCTGCACCGTGCGCGCGCCGATCAAAGCCGAGGTCACGCGCTCGTTGCGCAGGACCCAGGCGATCGCCATCTGCGCCAGCGATTGCCCGCGCCGCTCGGCGATGGCGTGCAGCGCGCGGATGCGCCCGATATTCTCTTCCGTCACAAGGCCGGTGGAGAAGGAGCCTTCCTTGGCGGCGCGCGAATCCTGCGGCACGCCGTTCAGATATTTGTTGGTCAGCAAGCCCTGCGCCAGCGGCGAGAAGGCAATGCAGCCGACGCCGAGCTCCGTCAGCGTGTCGAGCAGCCCATCCTCGGTCCAGCGGTTGAGCATGGAATAGGAGGGCTGATGGATGAGCATCGGGGTGCCCATCTCCTTTAGGATGGCATGGGCGCGGCGCGTCAGCTCCGGCGAATAGGAGGACACGCCGACATAAAGCGCCTTGCCCGAGCGCACGATCTGGTCGAGCGCGCCCATCGTTTCTTCGAGCGGGGTCTTGGGGTCGGGACGGTGGTGATAGAAGATATCGACATAGTCGAGCCCCATCCGCTTAAGGCTCTGGTCGAGGCTGGCGATCAGATATTTGCGCGAGCCGAAATTGCCGTAGGGGCCGGGCCACATGTCCCAGCCGGCCTTGGACGAGATGATGAGTTCGTCGCGATAGGGCCGGAAGTCCTGCTCCATCCAGCGACCGAAATTCTCTTCCGCCGAGCCATAGGGCGGGCCGTAATTGTTGGCGAGGTCGAAATGCGTCACGCCCCGGTCGAAGGCGCGGCGCAGGATGGCGCGGCCCGTCTCGTAGACATCCGTCCCGCCGAAATTCTGCCAGAGGCCGAGCGAGACGGCCGGCAGATCGATCCCCGACCGGCCGCAGCGCCGGTAACTCATCGCGCCGTAGCGCTTCTCGTCCGCGATATAGGTCATGACTGGCTTCCTTCCCTTGGGCTCGCCGCGCTCCGCCCGCAGGCTGATTCGAGCGCCAAGCCCCGCGCGGGACTATAAGGGCGACAGGGATTCTGGAAAGCCGGGTGCGAGACCGATCGTTGCGCCAGCTGCCGATCCTTCTTTCCCCAGATCCTATCGGCAGTAGGTCGAATCGTGCGACCGCGCGGCGATGTCGAGATGAAGATGCGTGCCGTGGTCATTGTCCGTTCCCGGCCCCAGCACCGTGCGGAACGGGCCGCAGGCGGCGCGGCGGATCTTGGCGGCGAAGCGATCCTCCGCCGTGCCGGGCTCCGTCGCCTCCACCGGCACGCTCTTGCCGTTGCCGAGTTCGAAGGTAGCGATGTCGATGGCGCTGCCGCGTGAGTGCTCCGAGATGCGGGACTCGCTCGCCCGCGCGCGGCAGCTATAGGTCGAGGCGTGGCCCAGTGCCTTCACCTTGGCCCCGTCGAACTCTTCCTTCGCGGCCGGCACCACGCCCTCGCTCACCCAGATATCAAGCGCGAGCGCCGTGCGGCACAGAAAGGTCGTGCCCGGCGAGACTTTGACACCCGACGAGAGCTTTGTCAGCGAAACCGGACGCAGGACGCCGCATTCGCCCTCGGCGATCGTCTCGCCCACGGTGAACTCGGCGCCCCGCGCCTTCAACTCCTTCTCGCAGGCGACGGCATCCTCGACAGCGGCGGCGGCCTCCACGGTCTGCGCCGGCGTCACCGCCATGTCGGGAACGGCGGGCGCGCCGGGCTCGGGCTCGGTGCGCGCCTTGTCCGGCGGCACATAGGCCGGCTGAGGCTGCGGCTCCGCAGCGGGCGCCTCCTTTGTGGGGTCAGCAGGCTTGTCGGCACCAGGCGCGGGTTTTGCGCCCTCGGCGGGAGTCTGCGTCTTTTCACCGGGCTCGGCAGGCTTGGCTTTTTCGGAAGGCGGCGCGTCGGGCCTGATCTCCGGCACAGGCGCTTGTGGCGCGGGCGTCTCGGAACCCGTCGGAGCCGTATCGGCCGGCGCGGGTTCGGGTCTGGCTTCCGGGATAGGCACGGTGGCGGGGTTCGGCTCGGCGGGAGCCGCTGCATCGCCGCGCGGGTCGCCCGTCGCAGCGCTCCCCGAGTTCATCGTTGCCGGCGTGCCCGCCCGAGCCGGGGCGGCCGACGGAACGGGCGGCTTTTCCTGTGCCCGAGCCGCCGGTGCAGCACCCAGCATCGAACCCGCCGCCAACGCCAGAGCCAGCCCGCGAAGAGTCCGCACGAAGGCCCATCCGCGCGCCTCGGCCCGCATGATCGTCAGTCCCATGGAATCCCCCTCCACCTCGCGCCTCCAACGAGCGCGGCCACGCCGGGGTTCCAGCGAAAGGAGGGTTCGCGCGATCCCGCAAACGAAAAAGCCACGCCTGTTCGGGCGGGGCTTCGGATCGTCTTCGAGGGCATTGCGGTCAGTCGATGAACTCGACCACCGTTCCGGGCTTCACCATCTTGGCGAGTTCCGTCGCGTCCCAGTTCGTCAGTCGCACGCAGCCATGGCTGTTGGTCTTGCCGATCTTGGAGGGCTCGGGCGTGCCGTGAATGCCGTAGGTCGGCTTCGACAGGGCGATCCAGATCGTGCCGACCGGGCCGTTGGGGCCGGGGGGAATGGTCAGGATCTTGTCGTTGTTGCCCTGCTTGAAGTTGATCTTCGGATTGTAGGTGTAGTTCGGATTGAAGGCGATGCGCTTGACCTCCACCGTGCCCGAGGGCGAAGGCGTCGAGGTCGAGCCGATCGACGAGGGATAGGCGGCGACGAGATGACCGCTCGCGTCATAGGCGCGGACCTGCTCACGGCCCTTGTCGGCGATGATGCGCGTCACCTCGCCCGTCACGCCGGGACCCACGGCCATGACCTTGATTATCGTGCCCGGCCGGTTGAAGTCCGCGCCCGGATTGATCTCCTTCAGATAGTCCTCGTCCATGTGGAAGCGCTCGCCGAGCATTTCCGTGACCCGCGTATAGGACATGGCCGGCAATGCGGCCTTGTGCGCGTAGTCCTCGGGGATCGAGGCGAGATAGGGGCCTGCCACGTCCTCGTTGGTGATCGTATAGGAGGTGACGGCCGGGCCGCCCGTCTCCATCAGCTCTTCCATCAAGGCGCGCGCGTCGGTCGCGTCGATCGTGCGGCCGGTCTTCTCGGTATAGGCGGCGACGGCCTTATCCACGTTGGAGCCGAGGCGACCATCGATCACGCCCGGCGAAATGCCGGCGCGGCTCAGCAGAACCTGAAGCGCGGCGATCTCGGCCTTGGCGTTCTTGCCCTTGGGGCCGACCACCTTGGGCGCGGGATGGCGCTCGATCATGGTGGAGCCCTCGTGCCCGAGGCCGGAGCCGGGCGGCACGTTGCCGTAGCCGCTACCATCGGGCGCGAGAGAGCCGTTTATGGATTGGTCCGGCGGCGCGTAGCCGTCCGTGCCCGGCGCGGGCAGCGGCGCGAACTCGACCGGGCCGTCGTTCCAGCCATTGTTGCCGCCCCGCGCATAGGGATCTTCGGCGCGGGCATATTCGTTGCCATTACCGGCATAGGGATCTGCCTGGAGACCGTTGCCGCGCGGCACCTGATATTCGACGCCCGGCGGGGCGCGGTCGCGGCGGCGCTCCACGCTGCGGGGGCGCTCCACCGCGATGACGCGGCCGTAGGAATCCACGGTGACGATATTGCCGTTCTCGTCCACGAAGCTTTCGGTGCCGGGCCCGTAATCCTCGTATTGAGCGCCATAGCCCTGCTGCGCGTTGGCCGGAGCATGGGACGCGCACAGGCCCGCCAGCGCCAGAGCGGCCGCGACCCAGAGTCTCGTCTTCACCATATCTCGCGTCCTTTCCCGACCGACGGCGTATGCTGCGCAACGCGTCCGAGAGCAGATAGGGCGTCAGACTGGCGCGAAGATGGTTAACAAGTTGTGAACGAAACAAGACGGCGGCTGGGCGATTTCCCGTGCCGCCGCGTTCTGATCTCACCCTGCACGGCCGTTCTTTGCCTGCCCCGCCTCCTGCTCGGCGGCGCGGCTTCGCCGCAGGATCTCGGCGACGAAGTTGCGAGACAGGGTGTGATAGAGCGGTTCGCCGGAAATGAGGCGGGCCGTGCCGAATCCGATCATGGAGGCCACCAGAAGCGGCATGACGTTGTCGCGCGTCGCCGTCATCTCCAGAATGATGACGAAGGCCGTCATGGGTGCCTGCACCACGCCGGCGAAATAGCCGGCCATGCCGAGCGTCGCCGCTAGCCCCATGCTGCTGGTCCCGACGAGCAGGCCGAGCGAAGCGCCGAGCCCGGCTCCAACCGACAGCGAGGGCGCGAAGAGGCCGCCCGGAATGCTGGAGGCCATGGACAGGAGCGTCGCGAGAAACTTCCACACGAAGTAGAACGGATCGGCGCCCTGCCCTTCGATCGCGCCGCGTGCGATCTCGTAGCCCGTGCCATAGGTCGTGCCGCCCGACAGCAAGCCGACCAGAGCGACGCCGAGGCCGCAGGCGCCCGCCACCGCCACTAGACGCCACAGTTGCCCCCGCGCCCAAAAGCGAAACCGCCGCATGAGGCCGAGCGCCGCCTTGCTGAACAGCGCCCCGAACGCGCCGCCCACCACGCCGCACAGCAGCACCAGAAACCAGTCGCGCGCATCCTGCACAGAGCCGGTGAACTCGCCGAAATAGGAATAGTCGCCGGTGAGAGCCAGCGAGGCGAGGCCCGCGAGGATGACGGCCGACATGACGAGGGCATTGGTGCGCGCCTCGTAGCCACGGCCCATTTCCTCGATGGCGAAGACGACGCCCGCCAGCGGCGTATTGAAGGCGGCGGCGATGCCGGCGGCCGAGCCCGCGAGGATCAAGCCGCGCGCATGGGCCATGCCGCCGATGCGGCCGGCGGCCAGCATGATGGCCGCCCCGACCTGAACCGTCGGCCCTTCGCGCCCGACCGATCCGCCGACGAACAGCGCGAAGATGGTCAAGAGGATCTTGCCGACCGCGCCCTTCAGCGACAGCAAGAGGCCGCGCTCGTCGTCCCGCTCCATGTGCCGTGCGGCGATCGCCTGGGGAATGCCGCTGCCTTGCGTGAAGGGAAAGAAGCGAACGGCCAAATAGGCCGAGAGCGCGAAGCCGAGCGGCGGCAGCAGCGCGCGCAGCATGAGGCCCCCCCCGTCCGGCGCGCCCGCCAGGGCCGTGAAGGCGCGCTGCGCCTCGTCGGACGCTTTGGCGAAGATGACGCTGACGAGACCGATGGCGATCGCACCGGCCCAGAAGATCAGGCGTGGACGCCAGACCCGCCTCGACAACCAGACCGCGCGCGAACGGCGCAGGGTGCGAAGGTGGCGAAGACGACGGGCCGTGCGGGCGTTCGAGGACATCGGCGGCTCTGATCTGGCGGGGCTGCAAGCGCGGAACGCGCGTTCCGCAA
>NZ_LDQA01000044.1 GCF_001475935.1 Aureimonas ureilytica | reverse complement strand
CGCTGGAGATGACAGACCCCGCACGCTGCGTCAGGCTGCCGGCACGCGAGACCAGACGCACGTCGCCGCCACCGCTGGAGGCGACCGTCGCGGAGCCCGCCAGTGCCAGATCATCCTGCGCGATGCCCACGATGTCGCCTTCCGCCGTGGTGACGGGGCCAACCAGATCCATCCGGCCCCCGGCATTCACGGTGATATGGCCCGATCCGCCGGTGCGAAGCGTCTCAAGGAAGGCATTCTGCCCCGCATCCAGGCCGATGGACCCCGTGCCGCTGGAGATGACAGACCCCGCACGCTGCGTCAGACCACCAGAACGCGCGGCCAATGTCACGTCTCCGCCGCCGGACGTGACCGTCGCCGCGCCCAAAAGAGAAAGCTGATTCGTCGCGGCCACCCAGATATTGCCGTTCGAGGTGCTGAGCCGCCCTGCAAGATCGAACGCTCGGCCCGCATTGATGTCGATAGTTCCGAAGGCGCCCGTCCGAGCCGTCTGAAGCAAGACGTCGCGGCCCGCATAGATCGCGGTAGAGCCGGTCCCGGCGTCGACGACACCGCCGGCGTTCTGGCCGAGATCGTCGGCGGCCGACAGCGTGATGTCGCCATCCACCGTGCTCACGGAATCGAGCACAAGGCTTCCTAGCGTATCGACGCTGACGGAGGAACCGGAACCCACGTTCGCACCCTCGAGTCGAAGGCTGCGAGCATTCGAGATCATGACGTTGCCGCCATTGGTGTTCTCGAAGGCCAAGCGCGCGACATTCGTGTTGAGCACGGTGTCCCCACCGATGCCGCCATGCGCCGTTAACGTGGCGAGCGCACTGTCGCTCGCGAGATCGAGATTGAGCAGTCCGTCGCCATTGCTTCTAATGGTGGTCCCGACCGTGATCGAAAGGGCACCGTTGCTGGCATTTCCGGTCGAAAGACGGCCGAGAACCGCCTTCCCACCCGTCACGATCTCGATCGCATTGTTGGTGGCGTCGAGGGTCGAGCGGGAGCCCATCAGGAGGTCACCGTCGGCAACGAGCCTTGCGGGGCCGTTGCGCGAGATGACTGTGCTGTCCCGGCCGAAGGTGATGTTCGTCGGCGCGTACCAGTCGATGCTGTTCGCGGAAAACGTGTTGTTCGCCAGAACCCGGATATCGCTGCTTGCCCTGATCCGGGAATCCCCTCCGACCACGGCGGTTCTCACGAGAATGGGCAGGTCCGGCGCGTAGACGTTCGCGTCGCCCGGCGTCTGGATATCGACCGCGCCGTTCAAACGCGTCGTGACGTTCAGGGCGCGATCGGCCGTGCCAATTCCCCGGCTCGCCTTCAGTTTGACCGTGTCACCGTTGATCTCGACATGGCGGCCCCCGAATGCCGAGACGATGGACCCATCGTCGGCCAGAAGATCGAGACCCGGACCGGAAGCGTCGCCGAGCCTCAGATCGCCCGACTTCTCGGCGAGGTAGACGTTTCCGCCTGTGCGCAACTGCACATAGCCATCGTTCGAAGTTTCGGTCACGAACCGCTTGTTCGCCTCGCCGAACCTCTCGCCCGCGCTGGACAGGATCAGATTGCGGCCCGTCGCGTTGGCGCTGCCGTCGCTGTTGGCATTGAGGAGATCGCCGCTGGTCTTGAGCTGCAGCGTATCGCCGACCGCGATATTGCCGACATTGAGGTCGCCTTGGCTTTCGACGAAAGCGTTCTGACCTGCGGAAAGATCGAACCGGCCGCTGGCGTTGAGTGACACACCGTTGCGGCGTGTCAGAGTGATAGCGCCGCTGTCGCTGATCTGGACCTCACCCACCTTCGCGCCGCGCAGAGTGCGCATGTCGGCCGCTGAGACCGTCGAAGCGCCGCTCCCGTTCAGCTCGACGCGGGCTGACTGCTCGCCGATCGTGCCGGAAACCGTGACGCTCAGCGTGCCGCCGGTCCGCACATTGCTGGCGGCTTCCGAAGAGGATGCGTTGCCGCCAACGAGTTCGGATCGAACAGCCGACAGAACCGAGCCGCGATCCACGTTAATGCCGGATGCATTCGCCGCGCGGTCCGCATCGGTGAGCGTATAGGCGAAGTTGGCATTGTAGGAGCCGGTCGCGGCGGCGCCGAGCTTGGTGTTGGCGTCGTGATAGAATGCCGTCTTTTTCGCCTCGTAAGCGGCAATGTCGGCATCGCTGTATCCGTCCGTGCGGAACCTCGTCCGTTCATCTTCCGTCGCGTGGTAGACGAAATCCTCATCATAGGCCGAAACGCCACTCGCCATCGAACGCATGACCGACGAGCGCTCGCTGGAGGCCGCGCGCGTCGTTGCGCCACGCATCTTCCAATATTCCTGGTAGAGCGTGGTCATCTGCTCGGCATAGGCCGCGTTGACCTTCTCGGTCTCGGCGGCGGCCTGCGCGGGATCGCCATAGCCGCGTGCGTCGAGGAAGCTGGCGAAAGCCGCATCGCGCGCGGCGAAGTCCTCAACCTCCGACTGACCGTTCAGAAGATTGCCGGAGACGCTGAGAGCCACATTGCCGGGCATCTCGATGGCGCCGAGCCGCAGGTCGCCGCTTGTTTCGCGGATCGCCACGCCGTCGGCATCTTCCGACAGGATCGAGAGCGTGCCACCGCCGCCAGCGTCGGTATTCACATCGATGGCATCGCCGGCAAGATTGGTGCGGATTGTGCCGGTCCGGCTTTCGAGACGAATCTGACCTGCCGTGATGATCGAACCCATGTTCGAGGCGCGCAGATCGATATCCTTGCGCGCGGTCAGCGAGAGGGTACCGCCATTGGCCGACTTCGTGGAATCGACATCGATCTGCCCAAGCCGCAGCGAATTGGCGGTCTCCTCCAGATGGACGTTCCGGCCCATCGCGTTGACGAGCGCGCTGCCGCCGACCTGCTCGACGCGGAAGGCCTCTTCCGTCGAACTGCCGACCGAGGTCGCGGCGCGCAAGGTCAGGTCGTTGGCAATCAAGAGCCCGGAGCCGCTCGTGTAGACGCCGCCGTCGCGGCTGGCGAGGATGGTCTCCCCCGTCACGTTGCGGACCGCGCCGGTTACGACGATGTCATTGATGCTGGTCGCCGCGATACGGCCCTCGGCCTCGCCGAAGAATCCGATTCCGATCGCCCTGTCGGCCTTCACCGAATAGATCTGATGGCTATCGTAATAGACCCGGTAGTCCATGCTCGGCCGGACTTCCCAGTCCGCACAGATTCCCAAGACACGGGTCTCGCACACGGTATGGCTTTGGAAGCTTTCGATCGATCGACCGGTTTCATCGATGTTCCGGACGTAGCGGAATTCGGAACTATCCGAGTTGTCGACGACAAGCGAACCAACCGGCGTGTTGGTGAAAACCGGTGCCGACCATGAATCGTGGAAATCGCCGTAGCGCTCCCAGTCACCCCCCTCCAAGATCCCTCGAACAGCGTAGTAGTCGACGTCGGACCACTCAGAACCACCCTTCATATCGAAGATCCGATTGACGTCGCCTTCGCCGTCACTCTTGTCCTCGTGATGGGAGTAGAATCCTCTCTGATCGTAGTAGGTGGAGTCGACTTCCCAGCTATAGCGCTGCTTCTGCAACGGGTTATAGGAAGCCGCGCTGGCGCCCGTGGCCCTTAGCGTCATCGCGCGGCCATCTGTCAGGGCGTTCGACGCATCCTGATACTGACGGATTTCATCGCCGACGCGAGCCCAGCGGGTCTGGACATAGGTTCCCCCGCCGGCGGTGAAGTTGTGATCGTTGAAGATGATGCTGCCCTCGACGCCGTCGCCGGTGTCGATGTCGCGGAGTTCCAGCGCGGCCGTGCTCTGGTTCTGGATGTCGAAGCGTGCATATCCGTCGAGCGCCTCGATCCGGCCGCGTCCCGTGCTCGCGATACGGCCTTCGATTTTCACCGTCCCGCCTTCGGCCTTGAGATCCTTCGCTACGACACGGTCGGCGGCATAATCGTAGAACAGCGGAATCTCGGCGAGGTCAGCGATGGAAATGCTAGCGAGCTGCGCGCGGGTGGCGGTCAGCGGATCGAAGCCCAGCGGGTCGTTCAACTGGAAGTAGCGATCGTCCTCGCTTCGGGTCGCGAGATACCGGTTCTTCTGAGCGTTGGCCAGCGCGTTGTCGACCATCGACTGTGTCACGCTGGTGTCGCGGCCGCTCACGCCCGAACGCACGAGGCCGTTGATATTCACCCCGTCGGCCTTGATGTAGATGTTGCCGAGCGCCTCGATGGAACCGACGCTGCCCGCCGGATTTCCGGCGCCGCCAGTTTCGTTCGCGTTGTCGCTCGTCTCGTAGTTCGTGTAACCGGCGGCGACGCCGGCATATTCGCTGATCGGGTCATTGCCGAGATTGATGTCGCGATCCGTGTCGAGACGGAAATCCTTGCCGGCCAGGATCGCCAGGTCGGCGGCCTGCACACGGGCGCGCACATCGACCGAACCATAGAGATTGGCGATGGTGACCGAACCGCCGAGATTGCTGATCATGCCGTCGACGGTGAGATTCGGGCCACTGGCATTCGTGCCGAGCACGGTCAGCGCGCTATCCACTGTCGGCAGCGTGTAGCCGACCGAACCGAGCAGCGAAGAGCCGTTCTGCTTGATCTGGGTGCCGTTCACATAGAGCTTGCCGCCGGTCAGGTAGGGGATCGACAGGCCGGTGATCGATAGCGCGCTGGTCGAGGAGTTGACGACGCGCAGATCCGCGTCGCGCGGCGTCTCGATCAGGCCCGAACCCGCCAGGCTGCCGTTGGCCGAGCCGGTGCGCAGAACGACATCACCGAGCGGCGCCTCGTAATTGACGACGAAGGTGTCGCCGCGCTTCGAGACCGCCTTGCGCCAATTGTAACCGGTACCCGTCACCGAACCCAGGCTGGAGCCGGCGATGGAGATCGAGCGCGCGCGGTCGAGGCCGGTTTCGAGCTTGCCGTCGAGTGTGACGACGCCTGTCTTCTCGGCGATGCCGACGCCCTTGATGTCCATGAAGGCGCTGAGGAAGCTGGTCGCGGAATAGTTGCGCGCGTCCATATAGGCGATCGCGCCGCCGCGCCGGTCGTCGGAGGCTGCGGCATGAAGCTGGCCGCCGGAGCGGATGGTGGCGCCCGAGGCGATATTCATGCGGTTGGTCTGGTCGGTGACCGCGCGCGAGATGTTGTCGCGCGGGATGCCGATGGCCGCACCGATGAGCGAGATGACTTGGGATGACACATCATTGGTATTGATGCGGTATCCAAAGGTGCGGTCGCCGTTGCTGGCACTCATGTCGTCGGGAGCGACGTAATCCTCGCCGGCTGCCACGAAAACTTCGCCGAAGCTGGCGACATCGGCGCCCGAGCCGATCGTCACGAGATTGTCCGAAAGGCTGGTCGTGACCGCATCCACCCGCAGGCTCGCCGCCGCGCCGAAGGCCGAGCCGTCACCGGACGTCGCCATGTGTGTGTCGGTCACCGCGGCAATTTCCAGATGTTCGCCGGCGAAGAGCTTCGCCATGTCACCGACGCCAATGGTCGAACGCGCCCGGCCGCCATCCATGCCAACATGGGCGAAATGGGTCTTGCCGGTGGCAAAGGCACCAACGCCGCCCGCATCGACGTTGACACGGTCGTCGCCGAGCACGTTGGCCATCGACTTCACCGACAGGGTGTCGGCCGAGTAGACTTCCGCGTTTCGGCCGATCCGGACGCCGGTATCGGTCTTCACCGCGATATCCGAGTTCAAGGCGGAGATGGCGACGGCGCCGTAGGCCTTGAGGTTCAGGTTCGTGTCGCCGAACACGTCCTTGGCGATGGTGTTGGTC
Source organism: Aureimonas ureilytica (assembly GCF_001475935.1). GTDB lineage: Bacteria > Pseudomonadota > Alphaproteobacteria > Rhizobiales > Rhizobiaceae > Aureimonas > Aureimonas ureilytica_A. The sequence goes on along the minus strand of NZ_LDQA01000044.1, from coordinate 13,614 downwards.
GCGTGGATCACGACGCTTTCGCCATTGCTCTCGCCGTCGGCTTGCTTGGCCGCGATCTTGCGATTGTCGCCGATCGTGACCGCCGAAGTGCCGGCGATATTGTAATTCGTGTTGCCGGAACCGCCGCCCAGCAGTCCGACACCGAAGGCGTTCATCTTCGCGTCGAAGCGTCGCTTGTTGTCGCTGGCGATCGTAATGTCGTCGCGCGCGATAAGGTCAGCCCCCGTCTTCTTGGCACCGAAGTCGCTCAAGGTCACGGCGGCCGTACCCGTGTCGGTGATATTGGCGAGCGAAATTCCGATGCTGACGGTGCCGGCTGAGATGGCGAAGCTTTCGGCGGTGGCCTTGGTATCCGTCGACGCCAGAACCGAGATGTCGTCGGCCGAGTCGATCGACGAGCCGACCGTCACCCGACTGTCGTTGTTGTTGTTCGAGCGGGCGACATGTACGCCGAGCGACACGGCGCCGACGGTAAGGCCGATGATCTTGGATTGCAGCGAAGCGACATTCTCGGCATCGACCGTGACGCTTCCGGAGGTGGAGGTGATCTGGCCGAGGCCGAGCGCGATGGTCGCGTCGTTGTCGGTTGTGGAGGCGATATTGCTGCCCTGTGTCGCTCCGAGACCGCCGGCTGCGGCAAGCGCGAAGGTTTCGGCGCGCCGATAGGTGCTACGCGCCAGCCCGAGGTATTCGAGGGCCGTGCGCACCGGGCCGCGATCGCCGGCGACGGTCGCAAGAGTCGCGGCGCCGGACAGGCGTCCGACATCCTGCAATTCGCCGACCGTCGCGCCGATCGCGACGGAACTGCCCGTCAGGCGGTGGTTGTCGCCGATCTCGACCGTCGCGTCGCCGAAGCTGTCGGCATAGGACTGGACATAGCCGGCCGCGACCGCGCCGAAGGCGATGCCGACCACGTCGGAGATGGCCCAGCCCTTGTTCTCGGCGGCGATCGACAGGATGCCGGTTGCGCCGAGCGTGACGTTGGTGCCGAGGGCCACCTTGGCGTCGCTGTCCTCCTTGATGACGGACACGGCGGCCTGACCGGCGACGGCTCCGCCGGCCCCGGCGAGGCCGTTGACCGACATGCGGGAAAGCTGGGTCGCATCGACGTCCAAGCGTCCGCCGCTCGTCCTGATCGAGGCGCCGTTCCCGACCATGGTCGTGGCGCCGCCGCCCAGCTCGCCATAGGTCACCGACACGCCGGCACCGACGAAGCCGCCGGCCAGACCGATCGTCGTGGCGGCCATGTTCTGCTCGTTGCGCGAGGCGATCATCGCCTGGTAGCCGCTGAGGTTCGCCAGACTGCCGACCGAGCCAAGCGCGGTGTTGCGCTGGCGGTTGTAATTGACCGAACCGGCCACGGAGACACCGCCGGACGCCGCGCCCGCGAAATTGACCGCTTCCAGCACGGAGATGTTCTGCGCCGACATCGAGAGCGTGCCGCCTGCTGTAGCCGTGGCGCCGTTGCCGACCGCCGTCACCGCGCTGGAGGCGAAGTCGTTGACGCCAACTGTCAGGCCGACACCGACAACACCGCCACCGCCGACACTGCCGGCGAGCTGATAGACGCGGCTCCAATCGTTGGCGATCATCGTCACGTCGCCGCCGGCAACCACCGTGGCGCCATCGCCGATCGTCGCGGAGGTGCGATCCGATCCCTCCTGCGTCAACATGGCGGAGACGCTGGTCGCGCCGCCAGAGAATGCGTCGGTCGTCGAGTCGTTGGCGTCCGCGACGACCGTATTGAGCGTGGGGTCCGCGCCGTCGGCGATGCGGCTGCCGGCGACTCTCCCAAGAACCCCATCGACCTGCCCCGCGAAGGACGCGCCGTCGATCGTCGAATTGCCTTCGGAATCCTTGTAGTCGTTGAGATTGCCCGAGCCCGTGCGATTGATGACGAAGGCGCCGCCGACGCCGACGACCCCGCCGACGCCGCCCGCCAGCGTGCTGGAGGCGAAGTTCTTCGACGACGCCGCGTCCACCGTGACGCCGCCCCCCGCCCGCACACGGGCGCCCGGCCCTATGGCCGCGTCGGTCTGGTTGAGGACCGTCGCCATGTCGAAGCTGACACCCGCACCGACAACGCCGCCGCCGCCGATGCCGCCGACGAGCCGGAACATGTCCATGGAGCTATCGGCTTCCACATTGACCGTCTGGCGGCTTCCAGCCGAAGCGAAAGCGGGGTCTTGATTGATCGCGCCGTTAGCATACGCGGCGACGCCGCGCCGGGCATCGATCACGTTGATAGAGGCACCGATGCCGACGGTGCCACCGCCGCCGCCGGCAACGACAATATTACCGATCGTCTGCTTGGCCTGCGCCTCGACGGCGGCCTGTCCCAGCGCGTTGATCGCCCCGGACGAACCGAGTCGAGCCATCGTGGTGCTCTTGGCGACGAGCACATTGATCGCGCCGCCGACACCGGCCGTTCCGCCGACGCCGAGCGCGCCGATCACGTTGGTGTTCCGTGAGGCTTCGGAGGCCGACAGCGAAACATTTTGCCAGGCGTCCGCCCGGCCGTCGAGACGCGCCGTTGTAGAACCGCTGACGACGGCGACATTGACCGCCGCGCCGACACCCGCCGTGCCACCGCCGCCCAGCGCGAAATTGCCGACGCCAATATTCAAAGCACGTCGCGCGCTCACATCGACATCCCGGCGCGCCTTGACAACGGCGGAGCGGTCGACCCAGGCCGTGGTGGCGCCGTTGAACACGTTGACCGTTGCGCCGCCGCCGACACCCGCGCTCGATCCAGCCCCGGCCATGCCGCCGAAGCCGACGAGACGGGAGGTGGATTGCGCACTGATCAGAACGTCCTGGGCCGCGCCGTAATCGGAGAGATTTCCGGCGGACATCGCATTGTTGATCGTCGCGCCGCTCCGGACATAGGCCCCGACCGAATTGCTGAATACGCCGACATCCACCACACCGCCCACGGCGGCCGATCCTGTCGATGCGCCAAGCGCGAGCTGGATGGCGACGGCGCGATGCGCACCGTCGGCGGTCATCACGAAGCCTTGGACGTCCCGAGTGGAAGAAGAACCGGACAGAAGACTGTCGCGCACGCCCTTGGAACTGCCGACGCTCCCCAGCGCGCTAAAGGCGGCCTTGACGTCGTCCGCGAAGGCCAAGCCGGTGTCCTTGAGCTGATTGAAGCTCTGGACGATGCCGGTCCGCTCCGACTCTGCCGCCTCCCCGGCAGCCGCCATCGTTGAGACCGTTACGACGTCGCTTTCCAAGCCGCGCGCGGTCACTGTCGCGCCGCTGCCGACCTCGGCATTCGTTGAACCGCGCACCACCATCGTGGCCGCGCTGGCGCCGACGCCGGTGGAGGTAGAGGCTCCGACCGCGCCGCCAAATTGCAGCAACGAGCTTTCGTCCGAGGCATCGAGCCAGACATTGCCGTTAGCGGTCACGTCCGTATTTTCGGCAATCCGCGCCCGGACTTCGTTGTTGACCACAAGCACGCCGAGCGTGCCGCCGATCCCTGAACTGGACGTGCTGACCGCGCCCGCCCCCGCGAGCTGACGCACGTCGTTCGCGCTTCGCGCCCCGATTTCGATGTTGCGCGCGGTCGCATTGCCGATCTGCGCCTCGACGGTCTTGCTGATGCCAGTCCCCGGCATGGTGAGGCCCAACGCCGTGCCGTTCATCGATACGGCGATGGCGCCCGCGACTTCGAGGACATCAGAACTGTTCTCGGCGGTCAGCGAAACGTTGCCGCGTTCGGCCGCCAGCGTCGAGGTCGCGTCAGCGAAGGCGCGTGTCGTGCTGTTCACCACGGTGACGCTGACGACGCCAGTGAGGCCGCCGCCCGCAACCGGGACCGAAAGCAGCCTCTCGTCGGTCTTGGCGGCCACAGCGACCGAGCCGTTGTCCGAGGTCGCCGAAGCGCCGGCCCCGATCGTGGTCTGGGCCGAGGAGAGCTGGATATTGCCGACGATCGTCGCCGCGATCGGATTGTTGCTGCCGAACGATACGCCGAGCGCACCCGCAAAGGCGAAAGCGTCGATGGAATTTTCGGAGGACAGCCGGAGATCGCCGTCCGAGGAGATCGACACGCCGTCGCCGATCCGCGTCGCGGCCGATCCTTTCAGGGTGTTGAAAGAGAGGTTGGCGGCGACCGTGTTAGACGCGCCGCCGCCCGAGAGGCTGGCGACAGCCGTGATCGACATGGCCTCGGTCGCCGCCTTGGATGTGACGGAAGCGTTGCCGCCGGTCGCGACGAAGCTGCCATTCGCGCCAAGATCGGTCAGCACCTTGTCGAGAACGACGGTGACGGCTGCCTGTGCACCGAACACGCCGCCAGAGCCAGACAGACTGACGGCCAGCACGCCGCCGATGCCCAGGACTTCCTGGTTCATCGTACTGGAGATGTCGATGACATTGGCGGAAACGTCTGCCCGCTGCCCGATCGCCACCTTGGTCACGCCATTGGCGACAGTGAGGCCGAGCGCGCCAGAGAAGGAAGCCTGCGTGCTTTGCCCGGCCGCCGCCGCGGCAATGGCCTGATTGTGCATGGACTGGGTGACGGCGGGATCCGCGTTGCGCAGGGGCGCGGCGATGTCGCCGCCCAGAAGCGGGTCGACATAGTCCATCCAGGTCGTGGAATGCGTGGGCGTATCGCTTTCGGGACCGACCCAAGCCTCTGAGGGCGTCAGAACCTTGGCGACGATCGTCGCGTCTCCATCGGCCGACAGCCTGAAATCGTCGCCGATCGTCGTGCTGACCTTGCGGCCGCGATAAATCACCGAGCCGACAGCGCCACGTGCCGATTTCTGAGCGCTGCTACCCATGCCGGCGGACGCCGAGACGCCCCAAGCCTTGTTGGCGAGCTTGGACTGGTCGTAGGCACCGATCTCGACGTCACCGGAAGCGTCCACCGCCACGCGGTCGCCAAGCGTCACGGTCGTGTCGCCGACATAGATTGTCGTCGCGAGAGCCCCCGCGAGCGACGAACCCTTGCCGCCCGCGCCGGCGATGGCTTCCGAGGAATACACGAACTCGGGGAAGTTCTCGTCGAGGATGCGATTGCCGCCGGCATCGAGGATCTCGTTGCCGTCGTCGTCGGTCTTATAGCGCAAGAGATCGGCGACGTTGACGCCCGTGTTGAACCGGCTCATCGCCTGAACGGTGACCGATTCCGCCTTGGCCGTCGGAGACCCGAGAACCACGTCGTTGCCGATGCGCGTCTCGACCGTGCTCAGGATGACGTTGCCGCTGATCGCCGCGCCCGTCGCCTTGTCGCTGAGAACCGCCGCGCCCGAGACTTCCGTCATCGACATGGCGTCGTGATCGGCGACGACGGCGATCGCGCCCTCGGCCTCGATCCGCACCCCGTCCGAAACGATCGCGCGTGTGTCGTGGTCGGCGAAGTTGAAGCCGAGCGCAGCGGCGAAGGACTGGGTCGACTTGGTCTTGCTGAACTCCTCGCTGCTCTGGCTCGCCTCGTTATAGTTCGACATGAACCGGTCTTTGGCGCGACCGAGCATGCTGCCGCCGGCCCCATCCCCGTTCGAGCCGACGAGAAGGTTGTTCACCGAGGTTTTCAGCTTGGCGGCATAGTTCTCGACCGGCGTGCCGCGCGCGGAAGCTTCTGCTTTGACAATCTCGACCGTATCGGCCGTCGCCTTCACCGACACGTCCCCCGAACTGCGAACCGAAGCCGAGAGCTGGGCGGTCGTGTCGAAATTGTGAAGGTTGATGGCGCCGGACGCGCCGTCAGCAGCTTCGGCGCCCGCTGCCTTTCCGTCGGAATAGGCCTCGGCGATCGCTTGGGTGGAGGCCTCGACGCTGAGGGAACTCGCGGTGACGTAGGCGCCGCCGGAGAGTTCCTCGACACCTGCCGAAGCCTCACGGATCACGCGACCCTGGCTGTTTCCAAGGCTTGCGGACACGTCGCCGTAGACGACGTTGATGCCGGCCGCCGCATCGAGGGCGGAGCCAGCCGACTCGCTCGATGCCGGCGAAAGGCTCAGGATCTCGTCAGAAGGACCCGTGCCGGCGACACCCTTGGCGCTCGAGCGGACCTTGGCGTCGGCGAGGACCGAAAGATCGCCCATGCCGACGATGGTGTTTCCGTTGCCGATCTTCGCCAGCACGTCGATCGTGCCGACATTGATGCCGATGCCGAAGCCCTTGGACTTGCCCTCGCCGCCGCCGCTGGCCGCCTCGGTGACCTCGCTCTGGCGCTGGCGCACCCTCGCATCGAGATAGCCGCCGACGACCGGCGTCGCCATCTGGGCGACCGACAGGCCGAGCGCGCCGCCGCGCAGCTTCTCCGTCTTCTCGTGATATTCGAGCAGCCCGTCCTCCGAGCCGAAGAAGAGCCCGTTGGTGCCGGCCGCCGCATTACCCTCGGCGGTGAGCCCGACCGAGCCGGCGGAAGAGACCGTCACCTTCGGTTTGTCGACGGAGGAAGCGATGAAACTGTCCAACGCGGCTTGGTCGTTCGTCTCGTAGGCATCGCGCGAGACGATGGTCACGTTGTCGCCGACGCGGGCTTCGTTCTCGAAATCGACGATGTTCAGCCCAAGCGTGACGATCGTCTGGCTGCCCTTCAGGCCGGATTCACCGATGCTCTCGGCGCGGAATTCGCTGGTCTCGTCGTCAAGTGTCTGCTGGCCATCCTCGTCTTCGCCCCGAACCTTGGTCGAAGCCTCGACTGTCAGGCCGTTCTCGCCGACGACGATGGTGCTGCCCGAACCGACGAGGGCGCGATTGTCCTGATTGGCGATGTTGGCGGCGACGGCGAGCACCGTCGCTCCTGCACCCTCGTCGAATTCCGATTTTGCGGTGACAGACACCTCGGCATCGGTGTCATTATAGGCGCCGACTGTCACGCCACTGCCTGCAAGACGCAGATTGTCGGCGGTGGAGGCGATCGTATCGAAGGAATTGTACGTGAAGCCGGCGCTGAGGACGAAGTCCTTTTTGCCCTGCTGATTCATGACGTTCTGGGCGTCTTCCTGGGCGCTCTTGGCCTTTTCGGCGGACTCGGCCATCCCCGCGCTGTTGCGGAGCGCCGAGGCGACGAAGCCGACATTGAGGATCGCGCCGATGCCGAGGGAGGCGCGCTGGGAAGTCTCGCTGCCTTCTTCCTCCTCGCCCTCTTCCTCTCCTTCGGAGGTCTTGTAGCCGGCAATATTCGTCAGAAGGTCGAGGCCGTTGGTAAGCCCCTCGGTGGCGGGCGCCTGCTCGCCGCCAGCCGTGCTGCCGGACAGATAGGTACCGAGCGCGCTGGCGTTGGAAGCCTCGACCTTGAGGTCACCACCAGCCTCGACAGAGCGTTCGAGGCGCGCCACCGTGTCCAACATCTGGAGGCCGCCGGACAGCGTGATGAGATTGGCCGAGGTGGCGTCCCCCGCCATCTTCTCCGGAGTCGCGCTCTCGTTGACGATCTTGAAGGCGGTCGCGTTGTCGGCGCGGACCGTCACCGCGCCCTCCGCCTGCAGCGTATTGGCGGCATCGGCGCCGGTAGAGCCGCTTCGCTGGGCGATCTTGGCCGAGGTCTCGCCGAGCAGCACGTTGACGCCGATGTTCAGCGCCGTGCCGCTATTGGCATTCTTGCCTCCCCCTCCGCCGTTCAGCGTCGCATAGGTGCTGAGCCCCCCGGTCTCGATCCCGGACTGCGCCAGCACCTCGATCTCGCCGATGGCACCCGACAGGACGCCGTCCGCGTTGAGCCCGGAGCCGACCGAGACGCCGGAGCCCAATGTCGCCTTGGTGTTCTGATTGAGATAGTTGAAGCCGACCGTATAGGAGGAGCCGAGCGTGGCGACGGCTTGGCCGGGATTCTCCACGGCCTCCTGCGTCGCCTCGACCTTCGCTTCCTGAGCCGCCGCCTTCTTCAGATCGGCATCGGCCGTCTGGATCTTCGCATCCGCCGCGCTCCTGGCGGCGGCGTTGGTGGCGGTAGCCTTCTCGACCTCCGCGTCTCGCTTGGCCTGCTGCTTGGCCGCTTGGACCTCGGCAAGCTCGTCTCCCAGCCGCCCGGCCGCCGCAGCCTTGGCGAGCTCTCCCATATCCTGATTGTCGCCGGCCTCCATGTAGAGAACGGACAGCTGGTTCTGTGCCCCGATCGCGAGCGCACCGTCGGCCGCGAGCGTCAGCGCGGCATGATCGACTGTCGCCGCGACGTCGCGGGAGGAGACGCCGATGCCGAGCGCATAGGTATTGGCCGAGGTTTCCTTCGAGACACCGCGGGCATTGGCGACGACGCTGCGCCCGTTGCCGTAGCGCTCGCCGCTCATCTCCTGCCCGTTGAAGTCGAAGACGGTCTTTTCATCCTCGTCGTTCGGTATCGGCTGGGGTTCGAACTGCCCGGCCTGCACGCTGAGGCCTGCCGCCTTCACCGCGACGGCGCCCGTTGCGTCGTCCCCGCCGAGCGTCGCTCGATGGGTGACCTTCTCATAGGTCAGGTTCAGCGCCAGCGCCGTGGCGGTGCCGCTTTCGCCTTCGAAGGCGACTTCGGTGGCGACGGAATTCAGATTGAGGGCGTTTGAGAGGCTCGTGACATCGACGGTGCCGTCCGCGTGGATGGAGGAGGTCCGGCCCGGTCCGGCCGTGATCTCGGCGACGGACGTGTTCAAGGACACCATCGCCCCAGCCGCCGCGCCCCAGACGGAATCCTTGCCCTCTTCGCGCGACCCCGAAATCGCGGACTTCTCGCCCCAGCTCTGGCTGTAGATCGAAGCCAGCGCATCCACCGCGCCCGCAGCTTCCGTGGCGATGCCCCAATATTCGGTGATTTTCTCACCCGTCTCGTTCGGCTCGCCGTCCTCGGTGAAGAACTCCCGGACGACCGCCGTCACCACATGGCCGAGGAGGTCGAGGACGTTGTCCGTCGCGCTGTCCTTGACGGACAAAGTGCCGGCCTGCTCCGAACGTTGCAGACTTTCGCTGAGAACGGAGACGTCTCCACCGGCCGTGATGTCGGAATTGCGCACCCGCGCCACCGCCGTATGGTCGGTGTAGTTGAAGCCGATTCCGAGCGCTCCGTTGGTGGAGCCGCCACCCATGACGTCGAACGACGTGTCGTTCCGGCTCAGCGCCGATGCCGTGACGGCGACATCGGTGGCCGCATTCAGTGTGGAATCCTCGACCAAGACCGTGGCGTCGTTGACGATGACGCCGACCGAGAGAGCGGCAGCATAGGGCAGCTTGATACCGCTGAGCGTGATGTTGCGAGCGGTGCCGAGCGCCTCTACCCGCGCGGTGCTGTCGGCATGGACATCGACGCCGCCTTGCGTGCTTTCGATGAGCGAGCCGCCGGAAACGGCGACATTCGCGCGCGACTGCGACACACCGACCGCTGCGTCGAAGGGGATCGGAAGCGGCAGAATGCTGTCGGTGAGGAGATCGCTCGCCAGCGATACGGCTTCGCTGCGCGCTTCGACCTTGACATCTTCCTGCGCCGTCAGCGTCGAGCCGTCGATCGTGACGGAGGCGAAAGCCTTGTTGGCGGAGGCGAGAAGATAAGGACGGTTGACGTTGGCCGCGAGATCGGCAACCACGGCGGTCGCCACCGCGCTGACGTCGATCGTCCCATCGGCCTCGATCCGGCTGCCGTTGCCGATCGCGACGCGGCTTTCCGCGGAGCCGACCTGCACCACGAAGGCGACCGTATCGAGTTTCTCGTCGCGCGCTTTCAGCGCGATGTTCGTGCCGGTCATCATCGCGTTGTCGAGCGAAATGGCCTTGCCGAGGAGTGTAACATCTCCCCCCGCGAAACCAGCCGTCGCCTTTGCGAAGATAGCCGAGCCGCCTTTCAGATCGATGATCGGTGCGGTCAGCGTGATATTGCCGGAATCGCCCGTGGATCCGGCCGTTTCATGGCTGGCGCGGTCGGTTGCGCCGCCCACCTGCCGCGTCGACAGGAAGACATTGTCGCCCAGCGTGATGCTGTGAGTGGCAAGGAGGCTGAACGCCGCCCCGCCCGTCAGGGCGCCGGAATAGGCGCTTTCGCAGCCGAGGCACGTATTGGCGGAAATCACGATGTCGGCGGGATCAATGAGGACCTCGCCGCCCTGACCGAAGAAGGCGCCCGCTTCCAGCGTGCCGCCGGCCATGTTCACGGTCCGCGCGCCGCTGAACTCGATGAAGCCGCCATTACCGGACACCGTACCGCCAAGCGCCAGCACGGAGGCATCGGCCGCCAGCGTCGCGGTGTTCTCGGCGAAGATGATGGCCTCGCCGGCATCGGAATTCACGCCCTTCCCGCGCACCGAGATAAGGCTGCCAGCCTTGACCGTGACATCGTTACCGGCTCGAAGTTCGATCCGGCCGCCACCGCGGTCCGTGGCGCCCTCGGCCAGAATCTCGGCTCCGTTAACGATGGTGTCGGCGACCGAATGGACGACGATCTGCGGCACGATCCCGGCCGCTCCGGTCCCCTCAACGGAGAGCCTACCCGAAAGCTCCACTTGTCCCGCATCGAGCGAGATGCCGGACTTCGCCTCGACGACGCCCGCGACATTGACGACGCCCTTCTTGTTCTTCTGGAGCGCGCCGAGATTGGCGAGCGTCAGCGCGTCGTTCTGCTCCGGCGCCCGCGCGCCTTTCATCAGCCGATCGATAGACTCGATGGTGGGCGTCGCGATCGTCAGGCTGTCGGTGCGGATGATGCCGTTCGCGCCGACCACGACGCCGCGTGGATTGAGAAAATAGACATTCCCACCGATTTGCCCGTCCTTGAGAACATTGAGCTGGCCGTCGATGTCGGACCGCTTGTCGCGCACCACGTTGATGAGGTTGGCGACATGGCCAGGGACGATCAGGTTCACCGTCTGGCCGGTGAAGACGTCGAAGATGCTGAAGGAATTATAGGCGTTGTTGCCGTTGATCGTGTTCGTCGTGATGTCGACGAGCCCCTCGCGGATCTTTAGCGCCGTTTCGGTTCTGGTCGCGATGCTGGTGTCGACGACGATCATCTTGCGGCGTTTGATGGGCGCCGGCGCGTCATCCAACTGCCCTGGCCCAAGCAGGGAGATGGTGCCGTCCGCGTCCACGCTGACGGCATTGGCCCCTTTCGTCACGCCCTCGGTGTTGACGACCTTCTCGAAGATGACACGGGAAGCCTCCGCCCCTTCACGCACCGTGCCGGTGATCTTCTGATTGGCGGATTGGATGATCAGCGCATCGCGTGCGTTGACCTCGCCCAGAATGCGGACGGTCCCGCTTTCGGAAAGCGGGATTTCGCCGCGAATGGTCGCATCGAGCTTGGCGTGGCTGATGGCGCCCTGGCTGTTCAGGAGTTCTTCGGCAAATTCCGAGGTGGGCGTCTGAAGCGTCAGACGACCGGCATTGATGACGCCCCCTTCGCCGACCACGATTCCCTTGGGATTTAGGAAGTAGACATCGCCTCCGACCGTACCGTCCTTGTAGGTGTTCAGGATGCCGTTGATCGCGCTTTCCTTGTCGCGAACGATGTTGATCAGCCGGTCAGCCTGATCCGGCACCCGGAGGTTAACCGTGTTTCCGGCATCGACGTCGAACTTCGAGAACGAATTGAACGCATTGCCATTGGCGATCGTTTTGGTCGTGATGTCCGTGACCGAACCGTTAGCGGACAGGCCGGTCTGCGTTCGGCCATCGGGAACGATCTGCTGCGCCCATGCCTTGATCATATACGGCTGGAACACGAGACAGGTCGAAAGCGTGTAGGCTAAAGCGAGGCGAAGATGGCGAAGGCTGGGCCGAGAGGTGACTTCGTTGCTATCCCTCATCGCGCCTTACCTTTTAATTAGTAATTAATTAACTAGGTATACGCATAGCGGTTGTTAGAGAGCACGCAACTGCCTTCAAGCCGGCGCAGGGCCGTTCGACGGGATGGCGATGGCATTTTTGGATTGCGTGGTATTTTTGCCTCGCTCCTTACTTGGGCGGGCGTGAGAGTCAGTCCTCACTCAGCATGAGCGCCAAGAGACGCCAGCTCTTAGATATACAGAATTACTTCCTATTCCAGACTTAATATTATTGTGGAATAGAATTCTTGAAATTGTTGATCTTGGCGAAAGGCGCTCGCGATCGAGAGTTAATCCTCTATCGTTGTACAGAAATTTCACCAACGGCTTACCAATTTTCTGGCATTTACCAGAACTGAACATCGAATGTGACGGTGGAGGTCTCAGGCTGTCTCTCACCCGCCGACACCATCCAGCCGTGTGCGCTCGATCTATATGCCTACGCGATCAGGAAATTCGGGAAGCGCTATGAGCCGGGTGGAGTGGACCCCGTTTCAGCGGACAGGCGGCGGTTGGGTTTAGGCACTGAGCCTGATGAACTCGCGAGGCGAGCGGAACTTCAGTCCTGAGTGCGGGTGGACCTCGCAATAGTCCTCGATCCAGTCGGGGAGCAAGGCGAGGATCGTGCTGGCGTCGGTCAAAATGGCAACGCGGGCATAGTCCCGCTTCAGCGTCTTGACGAAGGCCTCTGACATGCTGTTGGACTGCGGGCTTCGGACGGGCGTGAAGAGCAGCGTCAGACCGAGGGCTCGGGCCATGTCGGCGGTGTCCCTGGCGATGGTGGCGCTGCCGTTGTCTGACAGCCATTCGACGGCATGCGGGATCTTGGTGGTGCCGAAGCGACGTTCGACCGCCGTCACCATCAGATCGCGAACCATCTCGCCGGAGATGCCGGCATTGGCGACGGCCGACCAGGTGATGACCTCTCGGTCGCAGGCGTCCAGGACGAAGAGGATGCGCACGACCTCTCGGTTGCGGGCGTGGATCTCCAGATGGTCCGAGCACCAGCGGATGTTGGAGCGCAACGCGATGACGATGCCGTCGTGGGTTCGACCGGGGCGCGAGGCGGTATGGCGTTCGAGCGTCAACCCGTGATGCTGCATGATCCGCAGCACTCGTTTGGCGTTGACGGTCGGCTTCCCCTGAAGGCGCAGTTCCCGGTTCAGCAGCGCCGTGACGCGCCTGTAGCCGTAGGTCGGCCTGGCATCGACGATGCCACGGATGGCAGGCAGGAACCCGGCATCCTTGGCCTTGCGATAGGGTCCCCGCGGCGTCACCGTCGTGCCGCGTTGCTCGTTGATGTGAGAACGAGCGACGTTCAGCGTTCGCGCTACGGCCGTCACCTTGAACCGTCCGTCGGATCGCTCCAGGACAGAAAGGGCAAGGTCCGTTTTTTTGGGCGGGCGACGTCGAGCGCCTCCTTGAGGATCTCGTTCTCCATCGTCTTGCGACCGAGCAGGCGCTCGAGGTCACGAACCCGCTTCTCCAGCTCGCGGACGCGGGACGTGCCGACGACATCCTCGTCGGCCTGAACGGCCGCATGGCCGCCTTCCAGCATCCGGCGCTTCCAAGCGAAGAGCTGCGAGGGTGAGACGCCAGCCTGACGCGCCACGAAGGACACACTCATGCCAGGCTGCATCGCCTCCTCGACGGTCCGGACCTTCTCGGCGGTCGACCAGCGCCGCCGCCGTTGCACCGAGGTGATCACTTCGACCCGTGAGATCGGGCCGTCAGACGCTTTTGACATAGTCGTACTCATAGGCGAATGCCTATGCCTTATCGGCTATGCCGCCTGTCAGGTCAAAACGGGGTGCGCTCCACCGGGTCCCTTGGTAGGTTCCGGAGAGGTGGTGTTGTTGCCCCCGAATGA
>NZ_LDQA01000043.1 GCF_001475935.1 Aureimonas ureilytica | reverse complement strand
GACGAAGCTGCGGTCGATCTTCAAGCGGTCGATCTTGAACTCGCGCAAATGGGCGAGTGAGGAATAGCCGGTGCCGAAATCGTCCATGGCGATTCGCAGGCCCAGCGCGCGAAGGCTGGTGAGCGTCATGGCGATCTGGTCGCTATGCTCCACCATGGCGGTTTCGGTGATCTCGATCTCGATGCGCGAGGGCGACAGGCGGTGGCGCGCCAGCGCCTGCGCGAACTCGGCGGGCAGCGTGGCGGAGCGCAGTTGCAACGCCGAGACATTGACCGAGACATAAAGCGGGGCCGGCCAGAGCGAGGCCTGCCGGCACGCCTCCTCGATCACCCAGGCGCCGATCTCCGCGATCAGCCCGGAGCGCTCGGCGAGCGGAATGAAGTCGATGGGCGGCACCAGCCCTCGCACGGGATGACGCCAGCGGATCAAGGACTCGAAGCCGCACAGCATCCGGCCGGGCAGGTTGTAGAGCGGCTGATACCAGAGCTCGAACTGACCGAGCGAGACGGCGAGCGACAGGTCCTGTTCCAGCGCCCGCTTGTCGACCTCCTGCTCGCGCATTCCGTCCTGATAGACTTCGAAGCGGTTGCGGCCCGCCGTCTTGGCGGAGTAGAGCGCGAGATCGGCCTTCTGCTGGAGGACCATCGCATCGTCGCCCGGCGCGGCCGTCGCGATGCCGATCGTGCAGCCGACCGTGACGGCATGGCCCGCGATGTCGAAGGGAAGCGCCGCCTGGATGATAATGTCCTGCGCCAGCGCCGCGATCCGCTCCGATGGTGCCCTGAGGAGCACGGCGAGTTCGTCCCCGCCCAGCCGGAAGGCCAGTTCGTCGGGCCGCAGGCAGGATTCCAGCCGGGCCGACAGCTTGTGCAGGAGCTCGTCTCCGACCGTATGGCCCAGCAGATCGTTCACCTTCTTGAAACGATCGAGGTCGATCGAAAGCATGGTGACCTCCCCACGCTCCAAGAAGTCCACGACGCTTTCGGCGAACATGCGCCGGTTCTTGAGGCCGGTCAGCGCGTCGTGGAAGGCCATATGGGCGATGGTCTTCTGCCCGTTGCGCATCTGCGTCACGTCTTCGTAGGTCAGGATCGCCCCGCCGCGCGGCACGGGTTGGCAAACGATGCTAAGCACGACGCCGCTCGCCAGATTCTGTTCGAGGCGCGTCACCGTGTCCTTGCGCATCCAGGCATGATGGTTCTCGATGACGCGTGCGAGGCGCTCCTCGTCCCAGCCGCTGCGCTCTCCGATCGTGGAGAGGAAGTCGCGCAGCGACATGCCGGCCTTGAGCGCTTCTGGCGTCAGGCCGAAGAGCTGCCCGACGCGCTCGTTGACCAGCGTCAGGACGCCGCCGGGCGAGAGCATGGCGAGCCCGTTCGACATATTGGCGAGCGCATCGGCGGCGGTGGCGCGCGCCTTGGTGTCGATGAAGCTGCAGGCAAAGCCCGAGCCGACGATGATGAGACCGACGCAGCCGACCGAGACGGCCAGCGCGCGCATGGCGTCGGGATCGGAGAAGGAACCGTCCACCAGCATGGGCGTCACCTGGAACGCTGTCATCCCGGTGAAATGCAGGCTGATGATGGAGAGGAAGAACAGGGCGGTCGCCCCATGCGACCCCATGCTCTCGCGCTCCAGCCGGCGCGCCGTATCGAGCGCCGCAGCTGCCAGGACGCAGGCCAGGATAATCGAAGCGATCATGAACGATCGGTCCCAGGTCACGAGCCCCTGAACCCGGTAGGCGAGCATCCCGATATAGTGCATCAAGACGATCGACAGGCCGACGATCGCCCCGCCGAAGGCCGGCGCGGCCCCGCCCCGCCCCGTCGCCGCGAGGAATCCAAGCGCTGAGCCCGCCATGGCGATCAGCAGGGACACGATGGTGAGAACCGGGTCGAAGCTGATGGGCAGCCTGGGCTCGTAGCCGAGCATCGCGACGAAATGTGTGCACCAGATGGACGCGCCGGTCACGAAGGCGGCCAGCATGATCCAGGCGACCTTCTCCATCGATCGCGCCGTGGCCGCGCGCAGGAACAGACGCACCATGGCCCAGGAGCCGGAGCCGCAGATGACAGCAGCTATCAACACCAACCAAAGGTTATGCTGATAGTATATACATCCGATGACGGTCATCATGCTGGAATCAGCTCTTGATCATGCCGGGTTGAGACTGAAATCTCGAGTCGTCGGCGGTTTTGCCGCCTGCGAACAGTTTGCCGACGATATATTGGGTGAGACGTAACATAGAGCTTAAAGTTTGCTGCATTGAGCAAACCATCGGGGGACAGTCGGCGCTGTCTTTTGTCGCATGTCGCGAGGCGACTTGTTTCGGGAGAACGCAGGCCCTGCGATCGCCCGCCCGCAGGGCCGGCAAGCGCGTGGGCGGGCCCTGCGTGGCGCGTTCCCCGAGGGGCCGCGGGGCGAGACGCCAGCTGGACGCCTCGCTTCGGCATTTCCTGCCGTTCTCGAGAAGGATTCGGCCTCATCCAGCGGCATGGGCGGGCCAAACTGAGCCATCCGCATTGCGGCTGCCGCGATGGCCATGACGATCGAAAGAACCAGCCATGCCGATTGACGTTCAACGGGTTCACAACAGCGCCGAGTTTCCCGCTCGCGTCGATGTCGTGGTGATCGGCGCGGGCATTGTCGGCGCGTCCACCGCCTATGAACTGGCGCGCAAGGGAATCTCGGTCGCGCTTCTGGAAAAGGGCATTGTGGCCGGCGAGCAGTCGGGGCGCAACTGGGGCTGGGTGCGCCAGCAGAACCGCGCCCTGCACGAGTTGCCGCTGGCCATGTACAGCCTCCGGCGCTGGGGCGAGTTGGGCGAGGAGATCGGGGCGGATCTGGGCTTCCGCCGCACCGGCTCGCTCTACGCCACCAAGGACCCGAACGAATACGCCCGCTGGGAAAAGTGGAGCGCGGACGCCAGGGGCCTCGGCTTCACCAACCGGATGCTGAGCCAGGCCGAGGTGCGCGAGCGCATGAAGGGCAGCACCAATGCCTGGATCGGCGGCATCTGGACCGACACGGACGGTCGCGCCGAGCCCGGCATGGCCGCGCCGGCGATTGCCGAGGGCGCCAAGGCCAAGGGTGCGTACCTGCATCAATCCTGCGCCGTGCGCGGGCTCGACATCGCCAATGGACAGATCAAGGGCGTCTGGACCGAGCGCGGGCTGATCCAGGCGGACGCGGTGGTGCTGGCGGGCGGCGCGTGGAGTTCGCGCTTTCTGCGCCGCCACGGCATCGACCTGCCCGTCGCCAATATCGAAGGCACGGCGGTCCGGACGACGCCGATCCCCGAGGTGGCCGATGCCGGCTGCATCACGGGCGCGGGATACGCGCTGCGCCGCCGTCTCGACGGCGGCTACACGATCGCGGTGCCCGGCCACGGCGTCGTCAATCTGGCCCCGCAGGGCATTCGCTACGCCGCGAAATTCCGCGAAATGATGAAGGCCAAGATCGCCAAGAAGATCGAGTATCGGCTCAACGGCCAGTTCTTCAACGGCCCGGATGCCTGGGGCCGCTGGGATTTCGACAAGATCTCGCCCTTCGAGAAGACCCGCGTCATGGACCCCGCGCCCCAGAAGCAGCTGGTGGAGGAGGCGATCCGGGCTTTCGTGGCCGACTTCCCTTCCGTCCAGGGCGTCGGCGTCGCCTCGGCCTGGGCGGGCCTCATCGACACTTCGCCCGACCTCGTGCCCGTCGTCTCCAACTCGGACGCGATCCGGGGCCTCACCATCGCCACCGGCTTCAGCGGCCATGGCTTCGCCCTCGGACCCGGCGCGGGGCGGCTCGCCAGCGAGATGGTGACGAACGAGACGCCCTTCATCGAGATCGACGCCTATCGCTTCAACCGCTTTTCCGATGGTTCGGCGGTGAAGCGGCCGGAGATGATGTAGGCGTCGCTTCGATCGCGCACCCAAAACCAAGGGACACGGGCGAGCCAGGGCCGCCCGTGACCACCCGCTATTACGCGGCCTGCGCCGTGGCGGAAAAAAGGTTCAGCGCGGCATATTGCAGGAGCATGATCGTCTTGCCGTCGCGGATCGCGCCCGCCGCGATCAGGCCCATCGCCTCCTCGATGGTGAGTTCCAGAACGTCGATATCCTCGCCTTCCTCCAGGAGGCCGCCGCCCTCGGACGCGCGGTCGCCTGCCTCGTAGCGCGCCACGAAGAAATGCAGGCGCTCCGTTACCGAGCCGGGGCTCATGAAGGCGTCGAAGACTTCTCTGACATCGCGCACCCGAATCCCCGTTTCCTCCTCGGTCTCAGCGCGGATGCGCTCTTCCGGCGAGGCCTGATCCAGAAGCCCGGCGGGAGTCTCGATCAGGAAATCGTCGTGCCCGTTGACGAAGGCTGGGTAGCGGAACTGCCGGACCAGGATCACGGTCCGCCGCTCCGGGTCGTAGAGAAGGATCGTCGCGCCATTGCCCCGGTCGTAGGTCTCGCGCGCCATGCGCTGCCAGCTGCCGTCGCCGCGCTGGTAGGACAGGACGGTTTTCTTCAGAACGAACCAGTCGTCCGACAGAAGCGTGACGTCCTCCACGCGGACACGATGGGCGATGCTCATGGGGCTTGGGTCTCCGGCTGGAGCGAAAGCGGGACGCCTCGCCCTCTGGAATGGCGCAATGTTTCGTGCAATATCGTGCGGAGTCAAGAAACTTCGTGCATTGGACGGTGCGATGCTGACGAGCGAACGCAAGGCGCTGATCCAGACGGTTTTGCTGCGGGACGGTCGTGTGGTGGCCAAGAGCCTCGCGCAGGAACTCGGCCTGTCGGAGGACACGATCCGGCGCGACCTGCGCGAACTCGCCAGCGAGGGGCTTTTGCAACGGGTGCATGGCGGGGCCTTGCCGGCCTCGCCGGCCGTTGCCGATTTCGCCCGGCGCGAGGAAAGCGGGTCGGCCGCCAAGCTGGCGCTGGCGCGCGCGGCGGCCGCTCTGATCCGGCCGGGGCAGATCGTGTTTCTGGATGGCGGCACGACGAATGTGCAGCTGGCGCGCCACTTGCCGCGCGATCTCAGCGCCACGATCGTCACCCATAGCCCGAGCATCGCGGTCGAGCTGGTTCAGCACCCGCATCTGGATGTCGAGCTGATCGGCGGACGCTTGTTCAAGCATTCGATCGTCGCGGTCGGCGCGGCTTCCGCCGAGGCCATCTCCCGCATTCGCGCCGACGTCTATGTCATGGGCGTCACGGGCCTGCACCCGGAGGCGGGCGCGACCACGGGCGACAGCGAAGAAGCATCGATCAAGCGGCTGATCGCGCGCCAATCGGCCGAGACGATCGTGCTCGCCACGGAGGAGAAGCTCGGCGCGGCCTCGGCCTATTGCATCGTGCCGATCAGTGAGATCGCAAGCCTCGTCACGCAGGCGAGCGTCTGCGATGAGAAACTCGCCCCCTTGCGCGCCGCCGGGCTGGAGATCGTGAGCGCCTGACGTTGATCCCGTCAGCGCCGCAGCGTGGCGGAGGGTGCTTCGCCGAAGCGCTGGCGATAGGCGCGGGCGAAGTCGCCCTTGTTGATATAGCCCCAGGCGGCGGCGATCTCGGCCACGGTCTGGCCCGGCAGGGCGGTTTCGAGGTCGCGCCGGACGCGCTGGAGCCGCTGCTCTCGCAGGAACTGGCTGGGCGTCGTGCCGCGAAACCGGCGAAAGGCTTCGGTCAGGCTTCGCAGACTGGTGCCGGCCGCGCGTGCGACCTCGGCCATGGTCGGAAGGTCGGCCGCGTGCTCGGACATATAGGCTTCGGCCGCCCGCACCACGCGGGGCGCCAGCGCATGGCGGGGGTCGGACAGGTCGAGCCCGGCGCGCGACGCCCATTCGTTGAGAAGATGGACGCAGATCGTTTGTTCGAGGTGGCGGCCCACGCGATCATGCGCCAGCCGATCCGGCGCTTCGGCGATGCAGCGCATCACATAGTCCATCAATATCAGCCAGCTCGACCCCTGCCCGCCCAGCCCGCATTTGAAGCGCCACAGAGCATCGCCCGGCACGAAGCCGAACCAGTCGTGGCAGACCTGTTCCAGAACGGCGTGCGGAATGGTGAGGTTGAGCTGGAGATGGGCGGGGTCGAAATCGACGTGATAATCGGTGCGGCTGCAATCCACCACGAAGCTTTCGCCGTAGCCCGTGTTCACCGCGCCGCCATCGTCCAGCCGATGGCTGGCATTGCCGCCAATCGTGGTCAGCACCACCGCGTTGCCGGCCTCCTGCGACCAGTCGCGAATCCCGACGGGAATACCATAGGCGAAGCGCGTGACGATGATGCGGCCGACCATGGCCGAATGCATGGTGGATTGGGGGCGGATCAGCTTTCCGGTGGGCGAGACGTCATAGGGCATATAGACCCGCCGCGACCACTCGCCGATCTCGTCCCAGTCCTTCGAGAAGACCTTATGATGCTGGCGGATCGCCCGCCCATGCGCGTCGAACAGAAGGGCATCGCGCAGCATGGACTGTCCTTTTTCCAATCCGAACCCCGATCGTTTGCAGGCTAACGGACGAACGGGTTCGACGGCAACTCCGGCTTGAAAGCGTGTTTAACAAACCGGCCAGGGTTGTCCGGATGATCGGCCGGAGAGGCATCTTCCGCCGATCATCGACAGGATCTGCCGGTTTCCGACAGAGCGGTGCGCACGAATGACGTAAACGTAAGCGCTCTGTCGAAGCCGTTTTCCAGGACGCCGAGCGGGCGTCGGGCGATGGCCCTCGACGATCGGCATGAAGGGAGAATGATCATGACCGAATTGCAGAAAGCCGTTGGGACCGTGCTCACCAGTGCCGTCGCCTCCAAGCCGGGCGTGCCGGGCGTTGCTGCCGTCGTGACCGATCGCGCGGGCAATCTGTTTCAGGGCGCGGCGGGCAAGCGGGCGCTGGGCGGGGAGGCCGACATGACGCCCGACAGCGTCTTCGCGATCTTCTCGACCACCAAGGCGATCACCGGCACGGTGGCGCTTCAGCTCGTGGAAGAAGGACGGCTCGACCTCGACGCTCCGGCCAGGACCTATGCGCCCGCCATCGGCGAGCTTCAGGTGATCGACGGGTTCGAGACCGACGGCACGCCCCGGCTGCGCGCGCCCAAGCGCGACATCACGACGAGGATGCTCCTGCTTCACACGGCGGGCTTTGCCTACGACTTCTTCAACGAGACCTATCACCGCCTCGCCAGGGAGCAGGGCCAACCGAGCGTCATCACGTCCTCGCTTGCCTCGCTTCGCACGCCGCTTCTGTTCGACCCCGGCGATGCCTGGGAATACGGCACCAATATCGACTGGGCG
The DNA here is from genome assembly GCF_001475935.1 of Aureimonas ureilytica. Classification (GTDB taxonomy): domain Bacteria; phylum Pseudomonadota; class Alphaproteobacteria; order Rhizobiales; family Rhizobiaceae; genus Aureimonas; species Aureimonas ureilytica_A. Next base: position 28,040 of record NZ_LDQA01000043.1, on the reverse strand, counting down.
GGGCAGGTGATCGAGGGCATCACCGGCTCTCGCCTCGGCGACGCCATGAAGACGCGCGTCTTCGAGCCGCTCGGCATGGAGGATACGGCCTTCACCATGACGCCCGCCATGCGCGAGCGCCGCGTGACCATGCACCAGCGCGACAGTTCGGGCGTGCTGACGCCGCTCGGCGATTTCGAGTTGCCGCAGGACCCGGAAGTCCACATGGGCGGCCACGGCCTGTATTCGACCGCGCTCGACTACGCCAAGTTCATCCGCATGTGGCTGAACGACGGCGACGGCCCGCATGGGCGCGTCCTGAAACCCGAGACGGTCGCCATGGCCGAGCGCAACGGGCTCGGCGACATGAAGATCAAGGCGCTGCCGGGCGTGATCCCGAGCCTGTCGAACGAAGCCGAGTTCTTTCCCGGAATGCCGAAATCCTGGGCCCTCACCTTCATGATCAACGACGAGGACGCCCCGACCGGACGCCCCGCCGGCTCGCTCGCCTGGGCGGGTCTTGCCAATCTCTATTACTGGATCGACCGGAAGAACGGCATCGGCGGCTTCTGGGCGACGCAGATCCTGCCCTTCGCCGATCCCGCCTCGGTGGGCTTCTATCTCGAACTCGAATCGGAGGTCTATCGCACGCGCGCTTCGCGCGCAGCCTGAGGCCTCCGTATCCCCCCGGATGCCGTCCGTCCCCACCGGACGGCATCCGGTTCCCCGTTTCGCATCCCCGCTCTGGAGATCCCGTGCGCGGGAATTGGCCTCGCGCGCTTTCCGTTGGACGCTTCGCGTTTGGCGCTTTGCGCGCGGCCATGCCTCGCTTAGGCTCCGCCCGGCGAATCGGGTTCCCCGGCGAGCGCCTTCGGGAGGAGGGTGCGGCCGATCAGCGGGAGCCGGCTCGAACCGGGGAGGCGGGGCAGGCGCATGTTGATCGGTATCGACTGGGGCGGCACGAAGATCGAGGGCGTCGCTCTCCTGCCCGATGGCACCGAGCTGGCGCGCGAGCGGCGCGACACGCCGCGCCACGACTATTTCGGCTGCATCGACATGATCGGCGCGATCATTTCCGACATGGAGGCCAAGACCGGCCAGCGCGGCACGATCGGCATCGGCATTCCCGGCTCGCTGGAGCCCAAATCGCGCCTCGGAAAGGGCGCGAGTTCCACCTGGCTGCTCGGCCGCCCGGTGGAGAAGGACCTGACCGAGCGGCTGGGCCGCGAGGTGCGCGTCGAGAACGACGCCGACTGCCTGGCCGCCTCCGAAGCGGTGGACGGCGCGGGCGCGGGACACAATGTCGTCTTCGCGGTGATCCTGGGCAGCGGCGCGGGCGCGGGCATCGCGGTCGGCGGGCGCGCCCATCACGGGCCGAACAATTCGGGCGGCGAATGGGGTCACAACCCCCTGCCCTTCCCCAACCAGTCCGAACTGCCCGGCCGCCCCTGCTATTGCGGCAAGCATGGCTGCCTGGAAACCTGGGTCTCCGGCCGCGCCTTCGAGGCGGAGTTCGCTCTCCATACGGGCACCGAGCGCAAGGCGGCCGAGATCATGGCGATGAAGCGCGGCGGAGACCGGCTCGCCGGCCTGCTCTGGACCCGCTATGTCGACCGCGTGGCGCGTGGGCTGTCCGTCGTCGTCAACGCGCTCGACCCCGATATTTTCGTGATGGGCGGGGGCATGTCCAACGTGCCCGAGCTTTATGACGAGCTGCCGCCCATGATCGCGCGCTATACGTTCTCCACCGTCTTCCACACGCCGGTCGTCCCATCGCGGCACGGCGATGCCAGCGGCGTGCGCGGCGCCGCGTGGCTCTGGAAGGACGGATAAAGACCGCTCCCCTTTCTCATCCTCCCGCAACGGACCCAAATTCCATGACGCCTTCCGAACTCGACGCGCGCTTTGCCTTCGCCGAAGCTCTGGTGCGCGAGGCCGGCGCGCTCGCGCTCGACTATTTCCGCCGGCTCGAAAGCCTCACCATCCGCTCCAAGGGCTTGCAGGACATGGCGAGCGAGGCCGATGTCGGCGTCGAAACCATGATCCGCGAGCGCATCGCAGACGCCTTTCCGCAGGACGCGTTCCTCGGCGAGGAAACCGGGCGCACGGAGTTCGCCGGGGATCAGGGCATCTGGGTGGTGGACCCGATCGACGGCACGCAGCCTTTCGTGAGCGGCATGTCGAGCTGGTGCGTCTCCATCGCCTTCGTGCAAGGGGGCAAGAACCGCATGGGCTTCGTCTACGCTCCGGCGCGCGACGAACTGTTCACCGGCGGCGAGGGCCATGAGGCCCAGCTCAACGGCCGCCCGATCCACATCAAAAGCGCGGGCTCGGTGAAGGAAGGACTGGTCGCCGCCGGCTATTCCACCCGCCTTCCGCCCGAAACCTTCCTGCCCGCCTTCGAGCGCCTCTTGAAGGCCGGCGGCATGTTCTACCGCGACGGCTCGGGCGCGCTCTCGCTCGCCTATCTCGCGGCGGGTCGGCTCGTCGGCTATGTCGAGCGGCACATCAATTCCTGGGATTGCTTGGGCGCGCTGGCGGTCATCGAGGCGGCGGGTGGCCAGTCGAACGACTTCCTGGCCGATGACGGCCTCTGGAACGGCAACGCGCTCGTCGTCGCCTCGCCCGAACTCTATCCCGCGCTGGAGGCGATGTTCTTTCAGGATTGAGCGCGCGGCCCCTTTCGGCGAATCGAGTTGTCAGCGGCCAACCCGATTCGCTGGAAACGAAATCGTTCTGGGGAAACCTGTCAGGCCGCTTCCAGCCATTGCCGGTAGCGGGCGAGGAACGGGTCGGCCCCGGCAGAACTCAGCGCCAGCTCGCGCGCGCAATGCGCCGCGCCGATCAGCGAGGCTTCGGGCACGGGCAGCGCCGCCGTGATGGTGAGATCGCGCACGGCGAGCGGCAGGCAGCGCCGGGCCACCGTCTCGCGGATCGGCCGCAGAAGGACTTCACCCGCGCGCGCCAGCGTGCCGCCGATGACGATGCGCTCGGGGTTCAGCACCGCGACGACATGGCCGAGCGCCTCGCCGGCCGCCGCCCCCGCCGCCCGCACCAGCGCCAGGGCCTCCGGCCGTCCGGCCTCGACATGGGCGATCACGTCGCGCGCGTCGCGCGCCTCCAGCCCTTGGGCGCGCAGGTCGCGCGCCAAGGCCCAGCCCGCCGCGCGCGCCTCGAAACAGCCGATCTTGCCGCAGCGGCAGAGCGGCGCGCCGGGCTCCAGAAACTGCATATGGCCGATATCGCCCGACGCGCCGCGCGCGCCGCGCTGAAGCCGGCCATTGGCGACAATCCCTGAGCCGATGCCCGTGCCCATCTTCACGAAGAGGAAATCGTCGGGCCGTTCGGGCAGCCGGCGATGCTCGAAGATGGCCAGAAGGTTGACGTCGTTCTCGGCCGCCACCGGCGCGTCGTAGCGCACACGCAGCCAGTCTCCCAAAGGGAAATCGTCCCAGCCGGTGAGGATCGAGGGGCCATAGACGCGCCCGAGGCGATGATCCACCGGCGCGGGCAAGCTGAGGCCGACCGCGGCGACGAAGCGCCGCCCGCCGAGATCGGCCAGAAGCCGGCCGAAGCCCATGGCGAGCCGCTCCATCGCCGCCTCCGGCCCGTCCGCGATGCGGAAGGGCACCAGTTCCTGGATCAGCACCGCCGGCGCGAGATCGGTGACGGCCAAGCGCATATGCGTCTCGCCCATGTCGGCGGTCAGGAGAACGCCCGCACCGGGGTCGAGGCCGAGCAGCCGCGTCGGCCGCCCGCCGCTCGGCACGGCGCTTCCCTCCTCGCGCACGAGGCCGGCGGCCTGAAGCGCCGACAGGCGCTGCGCCAGGGTCATGCGAGAAAGGTTCGTCGCCTCGGCCAAGGCCGCGCGCGAGATCCCCTCCCCGGCCGCCGCGACCGTGCTGAGAACCGAGCCGCAGACGCTGAGACTGGCGAGCGATGTGTCGGACAGTGGGGCTGCGAGGCTCAGAATCCGTCTTTCCAAAACAGGGCCGTGCGCCCTTGAAGCCTCGACTATGCAATCGGAGGCGGCGTCGCGCCAGTGACAATCCGTCAGCCAGTGCGGCGCAACATGCTTTTGTCTGAATCTAGACAAAAGACGCTTGCAATCGTTCGGCAACCGATCCTAACATCTCGTTATACCAGCCGGCGTCTTCGGACGACGGCAGCGCGAACCGGCCCGACAAGAGCGCCGGAGCATGGCGGCGAGCTCCTCGCCGCCGGAGGACCAACAGCCGGGCGCCCGCCACGATGGCGGATGCCCCACCCCATCAGCATGTCCGAACGCGGCGGGCTCGCCTCGCCTCGCGGCCGTGCGGCGACATCACAGAGACAGGGCCTGTCCCCACGCGAACACAAGCGCGGGCCAAGCCCCGACATCGCAGACGGCATGCCTGCCCGCCGGTCAGGGGCAGGTCGGGGACGCGTCCATCCGGGCCTCTCGGCCCTGGCGCGCGTTCGTCATCCTGGGGAGGAAGACTTGAGCTTTTCATCGAACCATTCTCGATCGAACCCTTCGCGCGCGCGCCGTCTCGTCGGTCTCATGACCGGCGCGGCGCTGATCGGCCTCGGCCTGACGGCTGGCGCCAGCGCGGCGGACCCGATCAAGATCGGCATCGTCACCAAGACCGACGCCAACCCGTTCTTCGCCAAGATGAAGGAAGGCGCGCAGGCCAAGGCCAAGGAACTCGGCGTCGAGCTGCAAAGCTTCGCCGGCAAGTTCGACGGCGACAACGACACGCAGGTCACCGCCATCGAGAACCTGATCTCGTCGGGCGTCAGCGGCATTCTCCTGGCCGCCAGCGACACCAAGGCCATCGTTCCGGTGGTGGAGCAGGCCCGCAAGGCCGGCATTCTGGTGATCGCGCTCGACACCCCGCTGGACCCCGCCAATGCCGCCGACGCGACCTTCGCGACCGACAACGTGAAGGCCGGCGAGCTGATCGGCCAATGGGCGGCCAAGACCGTGAAGGACCCCAAGAGCGCGCAGGTCGCCTTTCTCGACGCGATCGAAAGCCAGCCGACCGTGGACGTGGCGCGCGACCAGGGCTTCATGAAGGGCTTCGGCATCGACGTGAAGGACCCCAGCCGCTATCTCGACGAGGACGACAAGCGCATCGTCGGCCATTACTGGGGCAACGGCTCCGAAGAGGGCGGGCGCACGGGCATGGAGACGCTGCTCCAGAAGGACCCGGACCTCTCCGTCGTCTACACGATCAACGAGCCGACGGCCGCCGGCGCCTATGAGGCGCTGAAGGCGGCGGGCAAGGAAGGCGACGTCCTCATTACCTCGGTCGACGGCGGCTGCCCCGGCGTCGAGAACGTCAAGGCCGGCGTCATCGGCGCGACATCCATGCAATATCCGCTGCTCATGGCCTCCAAGGGCGTCGAGGCGATCGTGGAGTTCAAGAAGTCCGGCACGAAGCCCGCGCCGACGCCCGGTCTCGACTTCTTCAACACGGGCGTGACGCTCGTCACCGACAAGCCGGTTCAGGGTCTCGACTCGATCACCTCCGCCGAAGCCTTGAAGAAGTGCTGGGGCTGAGAGCGTCGTATCGCCGTCCGACCCGAGCGCTGCCTGTGCATCGCGCAAGGAGCGCTCGGTAACGGCCCCGGCGGGCGACGAGGCGCCAGGCTCGCCCGTCCGCCCTGCGGCCAACACGCGGAGAGATGGCCGCTGCGAGGTTTCGACCGTCGCTCGTGAGGCCGTCGGGTCGCAAGATCCGACGTCGAGCCGACCGCCAGTCCGCCGCAGCCGCCACCGCCTCGCGCCGTTTTCTTCTCTCGCCGGCGCGCCTTGCCCGGCTCCCAGCGTCCAAGGCCCAAGCGTCGGCCGCCGGGCGGCCCCGTGCCGCCCGGCCCTTTCCCCTCCCCTCCGTCAGGAGACCCGAGCGAATGAGTGCTTCCCAATGAGTGCTTCCGAGGGTTCCCCCGCGCCCGCTGCCGCGAGCGAGGGCTTCGCGCAGTTCGAGGAGGCGGGCCGCACGCCGCTCCGTCGGCTGCAACATCTCCTGCATCGCTACCCGACCATCGTGCCCTTCGTGGTGCTGGGCGTCGGGCTTGTCGTCTTCAGCCTGATCGTGGGCTCGCGCTTCTTCCAGCCTTTCAACCTGTCGCTGATCCTCCAGCAGGTGACGATCATCGCCGTGCTCGGCATCGCGCAGACGCTGGTGATCCTGACGGCGGGCATCGACCTGTCTGTCGGCGCGATCATGATCCTGTGCACCATCGTCATGGGGCATCTGGCCGTCTCGTTCGGGATGCCGCAGGAGGCCGCCTTCGCGGCGGCGCTGCTCGTCGGTTTCGGCTGCGGGGCGATCAACGGCGTGCTCGTCACCTATCTGCGCCTGCCGCCCTTCATCGTGACGCTCGGCACGTGGAGCGTCTTCGGCGCGCTGTTCCTTTACGTCTCCGGCAGCCAGACCATCCGCTCGCAGGTCGTGGCGAGCGAAGCGCCGCTCCTGCAATGGACGGGCGCGGCCGTGACCGTGGCCGGCGCGCGCTTCACCGTTGGCACGGTGCTCATGCTCGTGATCGCGGCCGCCGTCTGGTACATGCTGAACCGCACCGCCTTCGGCCGCCATGTCTATGCCGTGGGCGACGACCCGGAAGCGGCGCGCCTCTCCGGCATCGACGCCAAGCGCACGCTCCTTTCGGTCTATGCGATCTCGGGCCTCATCTGCGCGCTCGGCGCCTGGGTGCTGATCGGGCGCATCGGAGCCATCAGCCCGACCTCGGGCGGCTCGGCCAATCTCGACTCCATTACCGCCGTCGTGATCGGGGGCACCTCGCTCTTCGGCGGGCGCGGCTCCATCGTCGGCACGCTGGTCGGCGCGCTGATCGTCGGCGTGTTCCGCAACGGTCTGGCGCTCGCGGGGCTCGACGCGCTCTGGCAGGAATTCACCGTCGGCCTTCTCATCATCGTCGCGGTCGGTCTCGACCAGTGGATCCGGAGGGTTTCGGCATGAGCCGCTTCGTCCTCGAGGCGCAGGGCTTGCGCAAGCGCTATGGCCGGGTCGTGGCCATGGACGGGGTGGATTTCGATCTGAAGCCGGACGAGATCCTCGCCGTGATCGGCGACAATGGCGCGGGCAAATCCACCATGATCCGCGCGCTGGCCGGCGCGGTGCGGCCCGACACGGGGCGTATCCTGATCGACGGCGAGCCGGTCGGCTTCCGCACGCCGATGGACGCGCGGCGCGCCGGCATCGAAAGCGTGTTCCAGAACCTCGCCCTCTCCCCCGCCCTCTCCATCGCGGAAAATCTGTTTCTCGGGCGCGAAGTGCGTCAGAAGGGCCTCGCGGGCCGTCTCTTCGGCCATCTCGACCTCGCCCATATGGAAGCCGAGGCCCGCCGCCAGCTCGCCGGCCTCGGCCTCACCACGGTTCAGGACATCCATCAGAAGGTCGAAACCCTGTCGGGCGGCCAGCGGCAGGGCGTGGCGGTTGCGCGGGCCTGCGCCTTCGGAGGCCGCGTCGTGATCATGGACGAGCCGACCGCCGCGCTCGGGGTAAAGGAAAGCCGCCGGGTTCTCGATCTCATTCTGGATGTGAAGCGGCGCGGCTTGCCTGTCGTGCTCGTGTCCCACAACATGCCGCACATCTTCGAAGTGGCCGATCGCATCCACATTCACCGTCTCGGCCGCCGCCTCGCCGTGGTCCGGCCCAAAGATTTCACCATGTCCGACGTCGTCGCCTTCATGACCGGCGCGGCCACCCCTCCCACGGACGCCCTGGCCGCCTGACGGCCCCCACGTCCCTCTCCTCCTCAGAAAGGCATTCCGATGTTCGCCGCCAAGCGCATGGACGAAAAGCTCACCCGCGTTCGCCAGGGAACCTACACCCCGAAGGACTTCATCATCGCCGACGCCAAGGATGGCGACATGGCGCTCGGCACCGGCACGGCCGGGCCGGAACTGGATGCCGACGGGCAGCCGACCGGGCGGATGCGCCCGCTTCAGGTCTATCGCGACGGCATGGAGCGCATGCTGGCCTCCGGCCTCATCGACATCATGCTGACCTCGCTGTCCTCGGCCGAATATCTGACGAGGAAGGGCGTCTATAACGGCTCGGACGTGACCGCCGCCGTGCGCCTCAACGATGGCAGCGACATCTGGCACTGGCGCGGGGCGAACTACAAGCACCTGCCGACCGTGCCCTTCCGCACCGCGCGGCTCGACCGGGTGAAGCCCGTGGCCGATCTCGGCCTCTACGCCCTCACCTTCTTCAACGATCTCGATCAGGACCGCCGCTCGCTGGATGCTTATGCCCAGTTCCGCGACGAAGCGCAGGCGGCGGGCGTACGCCACTTCCTCGAAGTCTTCAATCCGCAGTTCGAGGTGAAGACCTCCGGCTCTGACTTCGCGACCTACAACAATGACGCGATCGCGCGCTGCCTCGCCGGCGTCTCCTCGATCGACCGGCCGGAATTCCTGAAGGTCGTCTATAACGGGCCGCGCGCCACGGAAGAGCTGGCCTCCTACGACCCCGGCAATCTCATCGTCGGCATTCTGGGCGGGGCCTCGTCCACGACGCGCGACACGCTGGAAATGGTCAAGCAGGCCGAGAAATACGGCGCGCGCGTCGCTCTCTTCGGCCGCAAGATCTTCTTCGCCGAGGATTGCGAAGAGATCGTGCGCCATATGCGCCTGGTGATCGAAGAGGACGTCTCCTCCGAGGAGGCTACCAAGCGCTATCACGACGCCCTCCAGAAGAAGGGCATCCGCTCCAAGAAGTCTCTGGAAGACGATCTCGAAGTCACCGACCCCTCGCTCAAGATGGGAGCCTGAGTTCTTATGGAGGCGGCAAGACGAGGATTTCTGACGGCCGGAACCTGGTGCGCCGACCATAACAAGTTGGTCGAGCGCTGGCCGGAAGAGGACATGGTCGTCGAGATCCTGTCCGAAAACGTGGAAGGCGGCGGGTCGGCCTGCAATTTCGGCATCGATATTCGCCGCCTCGACCCCGCCATGCCCGTCGATACGATCGGCGTGGTGGGGGATGACGAGAATGGCGAGATCCTGCGCCGGCAGGCGCTGGAGGCGGGGATCGGCATTGCCGGATTCCATGTCGTGCCGGGCGGGCGCACCAACTTCACCGACGCCTACAGCGTGCGCTCCACCGGGCGGCGCACGCATCTCTTCCATCAGGGCACGAGCGCCTTGCTCTCGCCGGAGCATTTCGACTTCTCCGCCTCCACCGCGCGCATCCTGCATCTCGGCCTGCCCGGCATCCATGCGAAGATGGACGGGCCGTGGGAGGGCGAGGCCAATGGCTGGCTGCATGTGCTGAAGGCGGCGCGCCGCGCCGGGCTTCAGACAAACCTGGAGCTTCTGCAGATCGCGCCCGAGCGACTGCGCGCCATTGTCGAGCCGTGCCTCGGCGCGCTCGACCTTCTCGTGATCAATGATTTCGAGGTCGGCGCGATCACCGGAACGGTGACGACGCTGCAGGGCGCGACGGATGTCGAGGCCTGCCGGGCGGCGGGCGCGCGGGTCATGGAACAGGGCTCGATGCAGACCCTCGCCATCCACTTCCCGCTCGGCGCGCTGGCCTTCGAGCGGAACGGCGGGGTCACGCACCGGCCCTCCGTCTCCGTGCCGCAATCGGAGGTGAAGGGCGCGAACGGGGCGGGCGACGCCTTTGCCGCCGGCTTCGTCTATGCGCTGCACGAGGGCTGGGACGTGGGCGATGCGCTGCGCCTCGCCCATGCCACGGCCGCCGCCTCGCTGCGCGATGTCGGCACCACCACCACGGTGGAGTCCTGGCGCGGTTGTCTCGACCTTGCGGACCGTTGGGGCTGGCGGAGCTGAGTTCAGCTCACGGACGTTTCTTGTGTTATCTCGCGCGCGAATGTCGAGCCGTTGCGGTTTGCCGCCGGGTCTTGGCGTTTGCGCGTCTCATTCCCTGTAAATTTCTGTTCTAATTGATTTTTTATCTGCCTGCTTCTCCTGGGACGGTGATCTCCCTCCCCGCCGAAACGAGGGCCATTCACAGAGAGGGCTGAGAACGATGCCTCGGTCAGGGCCCAACCGCCAGCATATCCGCACCATCGGCTCCGTCCAGAACCGCGACCATCCGTTCGGCGTCTTCGCGGCGCATCTGCGTCATGCGTCTGCGATTCACCACCAGGATGTTTCCGGTGGAAGAGAGGATTACCGCCCAGCTCTTCTCACCCTCGTGTCTGACCTCATAGAGGGAAGGCTGAGGAAGCGGCTTTCTCGCGGCTGAGAACAAGCCGCTCCAGAAGCCTCGCGCAGCCGTATGGCAGCGACCAGCCATCCTCACAGAACCTGCGTCTTGGGAAATCCGGCGCTGCGATAGAGAGCGTCGATCTCCGCCCCATCGTAGCGATGATCCGGCGTGTCGATCGCGCAGTGGAAGCGCTTCTCGCTGGTATCCAAGACGACGAAGTGTACGGCCTCGGTCAACGAAGCGAAGCGGCGATAGCGAATGGCCCCTTTCGGCGCGAGGCGGCGTCCCGACTGCGACCAGAAGACATCGGCCTGCAGCCCGAAATCGATGGGCAGCGAGGGCGCGCTCATCGCTTTGTCGCCTGCGTGAGATCGGGAAGGCGAATGGCGGCCTGATCGTCGCGCTCGCGGCGGGCTTCGCGCAGAAGAGCGGCCTTGGTCCGTGTCGCCTGGGCAGCCTGCGTGACGGACTCGAACGTCGTGGCCCCCGGCTGTTTTGCGCTGCCCTGCTTGAAGAAGCTGTTGGCCTTGGCGCGGGCTGTGTTGGATGTGGTCATGGGAAGGTCTTTCTGAAGGCCCGCACTGCGACATTTTTTTAATCGCTGCTGCCGTTCTCGACCTCGATTGCTCGACGGCGAAGGGGTTCGATCTTTTAGAAGACATCACGGCGGCGAGACAACAAGCATCGACCTAGCCTGTGACGGCCGAAGCATGAGGTCAGGAACGAAGACTGTGCGGGTTCTGGAGCTTGAAATCGTCCCAGCCGTAGAAAGCTTGGCGGATCAATCGTGAAGGCTTATGCGGCTCCCTCAACCCACAATATGGAGAGCTTTCAGGCTTTAGCAAGGCGTCATCTCGTAAAAGCGAGCATGACTGCCTGTTTGCTCGATTTTTCTCTCAGCTTTGGCAATACGTGAGTCATCGATGAGATGAGGCATCATGCCTCTTCCCTGGCGTCGTCTGCCATCTGGCGACGTATGAATTGCTTATCTGGCCAGCAAGATCGCCTTTCTTCCTTCTCTCCCAAGCCCTTCTTTGGCCAACAGGCCCGGCGGTTTGCTGCCTTGGCCGAGGATCAGAGAAAGATTCATTGGAGATTGGTTATTGGATGACAGGACTGTCACCCCAGTCTGAGCGGGCGAAAGCACGGCCTTGAACGGCAGAGCCGCGGCGGATGGCGTCTCAGCGAGCCAGCGCGCGAGGCTTTTGGCGTCCTCGTAGAAAGGCATCACGAGATCGGTCAGCGTGACGGTGAGCCCGAGGTGCAGCCCACGCGCGTTGCGTCGCACGGCGAGCTGGATATAGCCGAAGCGCACGAGGTCGGCGAGGTAGCGCCGGATCGTGCGAGTGGAGCGGGCCATAACCGCGCCCATCGTACCCTTGGTAATGGCGGTCTGTCGCGACTTGCCGCAGCGCGCGCGCAGAACCTGGAGGAAGGCCTTGGCATGGGGCGTCAGCCGGTCGTCGCGCGCCGCTGTCGTCGCCATTGCGCCGGAATATTGGCGGCTCTCGCGTGGCGCCGAGCGGGCATGGCGAGGCGTGGCCGCAGGCTTTGTGCTGGGACGACGAACGAGGGCCTTGGCTGACGTCGCAAGGCGCTGTGGCTGCGGCTCCGCCCCGATCAGCTCCGAGCGTCGGCGTGCTTCACCCAGCGAGATCAGGCCAGCCTTATGGTCGCGCCAGACCGCAGCACGAGCGAGGAAGTCGGGATGGAGCGCGGCCCCCTCCCCGTCCTCGAACGCATTCATCGGGCCAAGCGCCATCGTTTCGACAGCTCGACCTTTGAAAAGGGCAAGCGCCGACCCTCGCACGCTCAGGGGCGTGCGGGAATGTTCCTCCGACATGGTCTCTCTCCTTGCGCGAGGCAAAGCGAGCCCGTGGCGGGAAGCCGCGTTTCTGCTTGACGATGAGATCGGAGAGAGCTAAACCTGCAAACAGCGACGAATACAGATGAAGGCTCCGGCGGCTCCCGCTTCGGGGCCTTTTTCTTTGCCTATGGCGTCTCCTCGTTGACGATCCGATGCGGCAGGGCGCGCATCACGCTCCCCGCCGCAATTCCTGTGTCAGCCCAGCCCTTGCTGGAATCCGTCGCCGCGCGGCGCAGGGGCGCGTTGGCAGGTGACATCACCTTGCCTCTCCGCTCCCTGCGCCGCCGCGTCACGACCGATCCTCCGAGGGGCCGGCGTCTGCCGGGTTCTCGCTATTGCCCCGCTCGCGCTCATAGGTGTCGAACAGATCGGGCAGATGGCGAGCGATGAAATCCGCAAAGTCGAGGCCGAGATCGCGATCGATCACCAGCTTGGTGTCGCGCTCCTTGGCCGAGAGCTGTGCCAGCCGGCGCCCGGAATGGGCGATGATGCTGCGCTCCACCGGGGCGGGCGTCGGCCGTCGTTTGGCCGCTTCCAGAACGGCCGCGAAGCGCTCGTCCGACGAAAGCCCCGGCAATTGATCGAACAGCAGGCGTTGGACCCTTTGGATCGCCCCCTCCCCATTCAGCGCTTCGACCAGCGCCTGCCAGCGCGTGCGCCCGACCTTGGGCGCGCGGCCGATCTGGCGCAGCATCGGTTCGGGCACGGAGCGCGCGACGGCAATCAGCTTGGACACTTCGGCCTTGTCGACGCTGAGCGCCCGGCCGATCACCGCCCGGCTTTGCCCGGCCTCCTCCAGCCGCGTGGCAAACACCGCCCGCTCGATGAAAGTCAGATCCTGGCGCGCCGAGTTTTCGATGCCCTGCGCCAGCGCCAGCGCCTCGTCGTCCATCTCACGCACGATGGCGCGCACGGGGCGATTGAGCGTGCGCGCGGCGCGAACGCGGCGATGGCCGAAGGCTGTCTGAAACCGCGAGGCATCGAGCGGATGGGTGCGCAGGAGCACCGGCACTTCCTGCCCGTTCTCCGCCATCGAGGTTACGAGCGCCTCGAAGGATTCCGCGTTCTCGTCGTCCGGATAGCGATCGGCATAGGGCGAGGGATCGATCAGGAACGGATCGATCTCGACGATGCGCGCGCCTTCCGACAGGCTCTGGCGCAGCGTCTCGTTTTCGCGCTCGATCTGGCTGAAGCTCTCCTTCATGGAGCGCACCGAGCCGGACGAGACGCGCGGCAGACGCGCCTCGTTGTCAGATGACAACGGGGCCGCGTCCGGCCGCGTGGCGAAGATCGAGGCGATCGATTTGGAGCGTTTGTTCATCGATCCCAGGCTCCCTGGATCAAGGATTCCACTTCGGCATTTACCGCGTTGACGCTCTCCAGCGCGCGGTCATAGGCCGCGCGGCCGACAGAGCCGCGATCCAGCTCGTAGAGCGATTGCTTGGTGAGGCCGGCATTGGCGATCGCGGTGGATTTCCATGCGGTCGCGGCGAGCACGTCCTCCCGGAAGAGACCGCGCAGCAACGCCACGATCTGCGACTCCGGCACGTCGTTCGGATCGTGGCGCGTGACGACATAGCGAACGAAGTCGAGATCGAGCCGCCCGCCCGCATCCTCGACCACACTCATCAGATCTGCCGTCATCAGCAGGAACTGGCTCATGGAGGCCACGTCCACCATTTGCGGATGGATGGTCACGAGAAGCCCCGTGGCCGCGTTCAGCGCGCCGACGGTCAGAAAGCCGAGCTGCGGCGGGCAGTCGATAACCACGACATCATAGTCCGCCTCGATCTCGTTGATGACGCCGGACACCCGCCGAAAGAACATGTCGCGTCCGCGATCGCCACGCATCATCGCGCGCGGCGTCTCGTGCTCGAACTCCATGAGTTCGAGATTGCCGGGCACGAGATCGATCCCGTCGAAATAGGTGCGGCGGATGATGTCCGTCAGCGGACGGCGCTCGTCGTCGTAGCGGATCGCGCCGTAGAGCGTTTCGTTCTCACCGATGTCGAATTCGGGCTGATATCCGAACATGGCGGACAGGGATGCCTGCGGATCGAGATCGACAGCGAGAACCCGGTAACCCGCCAGCGCCAGATATTGCGCAAGATAAAGCGACGTCGTGGTCTTGGCCGAGCCGCCCTTGAAGTTGGCGACGGCCAAGACCTGCAGCTTCTCGCCCGCGCGACGGCGCGGCAGGAAGCCGAGGGCTTCCTTGGGGCGATGTTGGGAGAGGAAGGTTCGAAGCTCGTTCATCTGAGCGAGACTATAGGAGCGCCGACCACCCGGGGATAAGTTGGGGACAGGTCCGAGCCCATCGAGCGAGAGCTGACGAAGGTAACCGTCTGACACGCCGACGAATTTGGCGACTTCGCCCGATGTGAAAGAGCGCAAACTCTTCTGCGCTGTCGGTGGAAACATGGCATCGCGCATCGAGCGCAACTGCGCCGAAAGGAGCTCGGCGTGATCAGTGATTCGCTGCGTCGCGCTGGACGGCGGTACAGGAGCGGGCCGGGCGGGCTTCATGGTTCTCTCGATCTCAGACGGAATACCGGCGTCAGACGGCATTTTTCCGTCTGGCATTTGCTCATGTTTCATTCCGAGTCGCAAGTCACCCCTGTGGATGGGCTTGACAGCGGAAAATCCAGCGAAATCACGGGGCTTCGTGTCGTCGATGACACGGATTTAGGCCCTTCAGAGAACTCTTCTCTTCTCCTACCCCGCGACTCAACAGAAAAGAATCGTTGGCGCGTTGTCATCTGACAACCATGTCGGTCGAGGGAATCGGGCGCCATGTCGCGGGAGCCCGATATCTCCTTCGTCACGCGACGGAGCGCCGCGCAGAGCATTCATCGCGCTAAGGCATCGTCGCGAAGGGAATGCGAAATGAAGACTGCGGTTGTCACGGGCGCAAGCGCCGGGATCGGGCTAGCGATTGCCGAACGCTTCGTGCGGGCTGGCTGGCGCGTCGCGCTGATCGCCCGAGGGGCCGAGCGACTAGCGGACGCGAAGCGGCAACTGGAAGCGCAGGGCGGCACGGTCCTGATCCTGCCTGCCGACGTGGCCGATGCTGCCGCCGTGAATGCGGCGGCCGATCGGATTGTTTCGCAGTTCGGCGGGATCGACGCCTGGGTCAACAATGCCATGTCCACCGTGGTCGCACCGGCCTGGGACATCACACCGGACGAATATGCGCGGGTGACCGCCACCACCTATCTTTCGCAGATCTACGGAACGCTGGCTGCCCTTCGGATCATGCGCCGCGCGCGGCGGGGCGCCATCGTGCAGGTCTCCTCCGGTTTGGCTTTTCGGTCCGCGCCCCTCCAGGCGGCCTATTGCGGGGCGAAGGCGGGCGTCGGAGGCTTCACGGATTCGCTGCGCGCCGAACTCATCGCGGAGCAGTCTCCCGTAACGCTCAGTGTCATCTATCTTCCCGGCGTCAACACGCCCCAGCCGACCTGGGCGCGCAACAAGACGGGCCGCGCGCAGGTTATCCCCGATCCGCTGTTCGATCCGCGCCTCTGCGCCGAGGCGGTCTACTCGGCCGTCTGCAACCCCCAGCGAGAGATCTGGGTCGGCCGCTCCACGTGGATGATGGCTTTGGCCCAGCGTCTGGCGCCCGGCTTCGCGGATCGAAAGGCCGCCGGAATGCGGCAGGCGCAGATGGGCGAGCCCATGGGGCCGCGTGCCGGCAATTTGGATGAGCCCGCAAGCGGGCCGGCGCGGATCGATGGTCCGAGCACCGAACGCGCGCACCGCGTCCGCCACGAGTTTCTGACGCGCAGCCAAGTCGACGCTCTGAAGGTCGGGGCTCTCGCCGGTTTGTTCATCGCCGGTGTCGCCGCGCGTGCGGCTTTGGCACGGCTGTCCCATCGCTCGCGTTTCTGAGCAGACGGTCGGCCCGCTGCGCCGCAAGCGGGGGGGGGTGGGTTCGGTTGAGGGCGCGTGCGGCTCTCGCCGCTGCGCTGGGCGGGTGCGGCGGCGCAGGGCGACATGATCCGCCGAGCCGAGTTGGGCGTCTCGAAGTCGCAACCGCTGCGGGCTTCTGGTGTGAGAGGCCGGCGGAGTTGGGGATGACCAGTGGCGCGGGGCTGGAGATCGGCGTCGTCTTCGCCTCGTTGCCGAGATCAATGAAACGCCGAGCGTTCCAAAAGGGAGGGCGGAGGGGATCGAGGCGAGAGGCCGGTCGAGGTCGAGATCACGGGGGAGGGGATAGGCCACGGAGCGGGGCGCCCCTCCGAGCGCCTTCAGTTCGGCAAAGCGAAGCCGTCCATCGGTTCGGTCCGCTCTTTCGAACGCGCGCCAACCGGCTTTATCACGGCATTCCTCCCTTTCGGGCGCATGGGAAGGAGAACTTCCAAGCCACCTGTCAGATTTGCATGATGCCGGTCAGGAAAGGCTGAGGTCGTGTCCGTCCTCCTCGACAGTTTGCGTATGCGGCGAGAGCATGGGGGATGAACGGCTCAAATTCCTCAAACCACGCGACGCCATAGGTTAGGCGGAAACCGCAGTCCACCATCTGCCTTGGCGAGGCGCGCTCACTGTCCAACGCCGAGTCTTACCGAGAATTCGGTCTCGCTTGTAAAACTCGGCGAGTCGGTGGAGCCCTTGCCTTCGCTCCGCACTGCCAGCGAGCGTGGGGAAGTGCGATTCCGAACGGTCCGCCCGTCTGCCGCCTGTCTCATTGGGGAAGCGAGCGCGCGTCGAGGACGAGACAGGAGGGGGGCAGCTGCCCGCTGCCCGGGCGAGCGGCGTGGTCCTCAGCACCGAGGATAGACTCGGTCGGCCGATCCGAAGGGCTATGTTTGAGGCTCTGCGACAGAAAACGGGCCGCGAAGTCCGAGGCGGGCATCGGACGGCCGAAGAGATGGCCTTGGCCGACCGAACAGCCCTCCTTCAAAAGCTGTTCTTCCTGCTCTTGCGTTTCGATTCCTTCGGCGACGACGCTCGCGCCCAGACGTCGGCCGATCAGGAGAATGGCCTCCACTGCCGCGGCGTCCACCGTGGAACTCATCATGCCCTGCACGAAGGAGCGGTCGATCTTGAGCCGCGTCAGCGGAATATGCTGAAGATGGGAAAGGGAGGCGTGGCCGGTGCCAAAATCATCCAGCGCGATCCCGACGCCCATCTCCGTCAACTCGGACAGCACGGCGGTCATATCGGGGGTCATGTGGAGGCGCAGCGTTTCGGGCAGCTCCAGCTCGAGCGCGGCGGCGGGCAAGCCATGCCGGGCCAAGATGGCGCTCACCCGCGCGGGAAAGTTCCGATCGCGCAGCTGCACGGCGAACAGGTTGACGGCCATGCGGAAGTCGGGCGCGAGCCCGCGCCAGTTCGCAGCCTGCCGACAAGCCTTCTCCAGCACGATATCCCCGACATGCGAGACGAACACGCTTCGCTCCAGGCTCGGCAGAAAGCTGTCGGGCGCAACGAGTCCTTCGCGGGGATGGCGCCAGCGCAAAAGCGCCTCGGCGCCGATCATCCGGTGATCGCATATGTGATATTGTGGCTGATAGAAAAGCTCGAATTCGCCATTCGAGACAGCGCGGCGCAATTGGCATTGGATGGAGTCGTTGAAGACGGCCCTCTGTCGAAGCTGCGGCGTGAAGCGATGGAAACATCCTCGTCCGCCTTTCTTGGAGGCGTAGAGCGCCACATCGGCCGCCGATAGAAGCGCGGCTGCGTGGCGTCCGTCCCTGGGCGCGACGGCGATGCCGACGCTTGCGCCGATCGCAACCTGCATGGTCTCGATCTCCATCGGGAGCGACACCGTTCGGATCACCGCTCCCGCGACCGACGCGGCTCGGCTTTCGTCGCCGTCGGTCAGAACGATGCCGAATTCGTCGCCGCCGAAGCGTGCCAGCAGGTCGCCATCCCTCAAACAGGCGGCCATTCGCTCCGCGGCGGTTTTCAGCGCCGCGTCCCCGGCCTCATGGCCGAACGTGTCATTGACCTCCTTGAAGCCGTCGAGATCGACCATCAGAACGCAGAAGGGCGAGCCTTCCGCCAGACGGGCCTCGATCCGATAGTCGAGCGCCGCGCGATTGGGCAGCTCCGTCAGAGGATCGCGGCGAGCGAGATCGGCCAGAAGGGCTTCTTTGGCTTTACGTTCGGACGCATCGCGGCCGATGAAGCCGAAACAGGGCTCGCCGTCTTCGAGCCAGGTCGAAAGGGAGATATCGATACTGATCCGCCGCCCGTCCCGATGCAGGGCGTCGAGTTCGTGCACCTTGCCGGACTCCTTGAGCTGGCGGCGCAGATGATGGCTCGCGCTTCTCATGTCGGGAGGAACGAGGATCAGGATATTTCGCGCGATCATCTCCCTCGCGGTGAAGCCGAGGCCGCGTGTGGCCGCGTCGTTCCAGAAGGTGATGATCCCGTTTTTGTCTGTGCAGACGATGGCGTCCGGCGATGTGGCGGCGATCTGGCGGAAGCGCTCTTGGCTGGCGGCATGGGCCTGCGCCAGCCGCTCCACCTCGCGGTTCGCGTGCCGCTGGAGTTCCGCCGCCGTTTCACTTTCATGAACATCGATCAGCACCCCGCAGATTCGGGTTGCGATGCCGGCCGCGTCATGGGTGACGTTGCCGATGGCACGGAACCAGCGATAGGCTCCGTCGCCATGCAACATCCGAAAGTTTATATCGTAACGGGAGATCGGCCCGGAATCGGCGACGGCGTTCAGGAAGGCGGCCGTCGTGGCCTCAGCGTCGTCTGGGTGATATCGATGGCTGCGCGGGCGAACCCCGTCCGGCATCTCTTCCATCGTGACGCCCGTCAGGCGTCGATATTCCGAGGACCAGCTCCAGACCGAGTCGGGCCCGAGCGGATCGCCGTCGACGACGAGGCAATCCCAAAAGCCGACGCCGGCATGTTCGCCGAGAAGCCGGAATACCTCCGGATTGCCGCTCTTGAACGTCACGCCGCTGATCCCGCCCTATGCATCGATCACCACTCCCATGATGAGGTTGATGGCGCTCATGCGTCCCTGCGGCATCATCGCTCATTAGACTTGAAAAAATCTTGTAAGGCAAACTGGATCGAGAGTTGTTCGCAAGTCGGCGAAATAAGTGTCTATGCAAAACTTACGATCATATCCGGTTTATCCTATCGTTTGTTACGAAGACTTATGGATAGGAGAAAGGCATTCGAGGCTTTCCGCATCGGCCTAAACATGATTGAACGATCCGGTTCGATTGGGGGAAGAGCACTGGGTCGCCAGCGCCGAACGGGGCATTGTCATGGATGCTGAGAAGCCGCCGCGCCGCTCCGGCCTCGAGCGTACGCGCACCAACGATCCCGAGCGAACCAAGGCGGAGCTGATCGAGGTCGCCATGGCGGAATTTGCCGCCAACGGGCTGACCGGCGCGCGGGTCGACGCGATCGCCGAGCGCACGCGCACCTCCAAGCGGATGATCTATTATTATTTCGGCTCCAAGGAGGGCCTCTATCTCGCCGTTCTGGAAAAGGCCTATGGCGAGGTCCGCGCTCTGGAAGCGGAACTGGACCTGGCCGGTTTGGACCCCGAAAGCGCGCTGCGCGCCCTGATCGACCGGACCTTCGAGAATGACGACGCGCATGGCGACTTCATCCGTCTCGTCGCCATCGAGAACATTCACCGGGCCGAACATATCGTGGACGTGCCGGCCATCCGGCAGATCAACGAGCGGGTGACGGGAATGCTGGGCGCCATTCTGGAGCGGGGCCGGGCGGCGGGTCTTTTTCGCGCCGATCTCGACCCGATCGACGTGCATCTGATGATCAGCGCGTTCTGTTTCTTTCGCGTCTCGAACCAGCACACGTTCGGGGCCATTTTCGACGTGGATCTGTCGGAGCCCACGCGCCGCGCCCGGCACAAGGGCATGATCGCCGACGCCGTGCTCGGCGCGTTGCGCATCCGCTGATTGCGAGCGGACGCACCTATCGGGCTGGAGGCCGCCAGGACCGCACCCGGACGGCTTCCGGCGCGGGTGCGCGCGCGGGTTCGGCGGGGCCAGGGCGGGGCCAGGAATAACGCGCGGGGGCGAGATGCCAGTCGAGCCGCGCGCCGGCCTCGACGCTGGCGAACTCCGCGACCGCGCATCCGTCCTCCAGCCATGCCTCGATCTCCTGATCGCCGAGGCGAGCCAGCACGAGGCGGGCGGAGGCCTCGCGGCCGAGGCGGAAGGTGACGGGCGTGGTCGAGCCCTGCGCGAAGGTGACGGAGACCACGGCGTCCTCGACGCAGACATGGGCAAGACGCCCCTGATAGTCGGTCGCGAAGAGGAGCGCGCCGCCCGAGGCTCGGAGGATGAGCCAACTGTCCGCCACCTCCACGCTGACCGGCCCGGCGGGGCTGGCGAGCGGGCCGAGGTGGACGGGTTGCCCGTCGTTCACCAGCTCCCAGCCGTCCCACGGGTTGATGTCCATGATCTCGCCCACCGCCATCAGCGGCAGCATTGCGCCCCAGGTATAGAACGGGTCGTTGCCCGGCATGTCGTCGATCTCGCCGGTCTCGGCCCCATAGTTCTCGCCGCACCAGCGCCGCTCGGTCCAGGACTGTTCGAACAGGGCATAGCTGCGCTCGGCCAGCTCCGAGGCTTGCGCATGGCATTGGCTGCGGCGCAGCGCCTGCCAGACGAGATAATTGACGTTCGGCCAGATGCGCCCGCGCCAATAAATCTGCTCGGCATAGGCCGGATCGTCGCGCGAGACATTGGGCAAGGGGAGGGGGCCGCCGAACATGTCGGGATCGGCGAGATGGGCGAGCAGGCGCTCGACCTGCGCGCCATCGGCTGCGCCGCACAGAAGCGGAAAGAAACTCGTCGGCGAGACGCTGCGCACGAAGCCGCCATCGCGCTGGCGGTTGGCGAAGAGGCCGCGCGTGTCGTCCCAAAGCTCGGTGCGGATCAGCGCGCGCGTCGTCTCGGCGAGCACCGCGAAACTCGTCGCGTCTTTGGTCTGGCCCAGCTCGGCGGCGATGCGCGCCAGCATTTCGGCGTCGAGCGCCAGCGCCGAATTGAGCCCGACATCGAGAAGCGAGAGCGTGCGCGTTTCGGGGTCGTAGCGCGCTTCGTCATGGGTCGGTGAATTGTCCATGCCCGTTTCGTTGCGCGCGCCGAAGGCCGTGCCGCGATACATGCCGTCGCCCCAATCCGACGTGCCGCAGGAGACGAGGCCGCGCCCGTCGGGGTCGCGGTGGTTGCGCCACCAGAGCTGGTTGCGCGCCAGCGGCTCGAACACATCGGCCAGAAAGGCGCGGTCGCCGCTGCGCTGGTAGATCATCCAGGCCATGAAGGACCCATGCGGGGCCTGTGTGCGATCGACCCAGGCGTCCTTCGGGTTGACGAGGCAGGCGATATTGCCTTGCGGGGTCGCGCTCGTCATCGCCACCTCGAAATTGTGCCGACCCAGCGCGGGGTCGATCAGCCCCGCCATCAGCCCGGCAAAGCACTGGTCGTTGAACCAGACGGCGTCGCCAAGGCCCCAGATGCGGCTGGCCGCCGTCACGGGCCGGCGGTTGAGCGGGTCATAGACCGTGTTCCAGCCGATCACGTCGCGCAGCGCATCCAGCGCGCCGGCATGGCGGCCGGTGTGGAGTGCGGGCGCTTGGCCCATCTCCTTCGCGAGCGCGGCTTGCGCGTGGGCGATGGCGAGGTCGCGGCTGTCGGCGACGGCAGCCGCGAAGCGCAGGCGCGGCGTCATTTCGAGGTTGAAGCGCAGCGCGATCAGCGGCGCGACGCTCGCGCGGGTGGACTTGTCGAAATAGCCGTTGCGGTCGAAATCCTCCACCAGCGCGGTGACGCTTTCGTGGCCCGTGCCGAGCACGGGAAGGTCGCTGGCCGCCAGCGCCACGAAACGGAAATCGACCTCCACCACGGCAATGCCGGTGCGCGCGTCGTACTGAACCGCGCTGCCGCCCTCGGCCGAGAGGCAGAGCGTCACCCAATGGCGCAGGCCCCATTCGCCGGCCTCGCGCACCGCCCATTCGCCGCGAAGGGTGAAGGGATCGGGCTTCTCGTAGGTGAAGGCGAGGCGTGTTTCGGCAAAGCGCGTTTCGAATTCCACGCGCTCTCCGGCGAGCCCATGATGGCCGAAGCGGATTTCATCCGGCGCGCGGATCGTCGTCGCGTGCTCCGCCTTGCCCGAATACAGAACCGGCGCGAGGCGCACGCCGAGCGGCAGAAAGGTGAACTCGCCCGGCCGATCCGACCATGTGTTCCAGGCGCTGGCGATGGGAGCATTCTTGTCGAGGAACATGGGCGGCGGTCCGAACTCGGTCGATCAGGAGGATGCCGCAAGGGCATCCGCGCTCTCGTCCCATGCAAGGCCGCTTCGCGCAAATGGGAAATGACGTGCGCGGCGGGGCTCGCGATGCGCTGTTCCATCTGGACATCGGGGCGCGGGACTGCTCCCACTTCTGACGCAGCGGCACGGGGGCCGGTCGCGGCGAGGGAGATTCGTCGCCCGAGGGCTCCGTCGCTTGCCTCGTATCTTGCCTGCCACCAACCGGGAGTGACTCACATGCAGCCTAACAGACGCGATGTTCTGACCCTTATGGGCGCTGGCGCAGTGGCCGCCACCGGGCTGGGCCTCGGCCTGCGCCCTGCGCGCGCGGCGGGAACCGTAACCGTTCTCAACTGGCAGGGCTACGGCACGGACGAGAAATGGGCTGTCGAAGCCTTCAAGGCGAAGACCGGCATCGAAGTCGTCCACGACTATTACAATGCCGAGTCCGAGATGCTGACCAAGCTCAGGACCAATCCCGGTGCCTATGACGTGGTGGTGGTCAATACGGCGCGCACGCGCCAGGCCGTGGCGGACGATCTCTTGAACGCGATCGATTATGCCACCATCCCGAATGTCGCGGGCGTGCCGGCCAAGCTCGCCGACCACCCGAATTTCACGGTCGACGGGAAGCATTACGGCGTTCCCTGGGTCTGGGGCATGAACGCGCTGGCTGTGCGCGAGGGGCGCCCGAAGCCGGACAGCTACGGCGCGCTGGCCGACCCCGCCTATGCCGGCAAGGTCGCGCTGTTCGACGATGCGGTCACCAACGTGGCGGTCGGGGCCTTCATGACCGGGCAGGACATGAACGACCCCAAGGATTTGAAAGCCGTCACCGACTGGCTCAAAAGCCTAAAGCCCAACGTCAAGACGATCTGGACCAGCGAGGACCAGTGGAACAAGACCTTTGCGGCGGGCGAGTTCGACCTGTCGGTCTACTGGTCCGGCGCGTCGGTCCGCTCGCGCCGCAATTTCAAGCTGCCGGTGGATTTCGTGGTGCCCAAGGAGGGGGCGGTCGGCTGGCTCGACACGCTGGCGATCCCCGCCACCAGCGAGAACAAGGAGAATGCCCGGGCCTTCATCAACTACATGATCGACCCCGAATTCTATTTCGAATGGGCCACCAAGGTCGGCGCGCCAGCTTCGGCCAATGCGGCGGCGATGGACAAGCTGCCGGCGGACGATCTCAACCGCCGGGTTCACGACCCGAAATATCTGGAGACCATGACGATCATGGCGCCGCAGCCGGACGAGCGGCGCGAAGCCTTCAACAATCTCTGGCAGGAGGTGAAGGCGTCCTATGCCCGATAAGGCCAGCGCCGTGCCGAACCGCGCCTATGGCGCGGCTCGGCGCGCCGGGGGGCGCTGGCCGGATTGGGTGGCGACGGTCGCCCTTCTCCTGCCGACCTATGCCTGGCTGACGCTCGCCGTGCTGCTGCCGCTCGGCGCCATGCTGGTGTTCAGTTTTCTGAGCGGCACGCCGATGGGCAAAAGGCAAGTGGTCTTCACGCTCAAGAACTACCGCGCCTTCATCGATCAGCCCTATCTCCTAGGCGTTGCCTGGACATCGCTCCTGATCGGGCTCTGGACGACGGCGATCTGCGCGGTTCTGGGCTTTCTCGCCGCGCTGGCCCTCGTGCGCGCGACCGCCGGCCGCGTGCGCGAGGTGCTGCTGATCCTCGTGATCCTGCCGTTCTGGACCAACGGGCTCGTGCGCGTCTTCTCCTGGACCATGGTGATCCGAGAGGGCGGCTTTCTCGATACGGCCATCCGCGCGCTCTGGGCGGACGCGCCCTCGGTCGGTTTTCTCTATTCGCTGCCGGCCATCGTGCTCGGCCTCGTCCACGGCTATCTGCCCTATATGGTGCTGACCTGCTACGTCGCGCTGGTCTCGATCGACGACGCCCTTCTGGAGGCGGCCGAGAGTCTGGGCGCGCGCTGGTGGACAGTGCTGTTCAAGATCCTGGTGCCGCTCGCCGCGCCCGGCCTGATCTCGGGCTCCATCCTGATCTTCGTGCCCGTGATCGGCGCCTTCATGGAGCCGCGCATCCTGGGGGGCACCAAGGGCGTGACGCTCGGCACGGTGATCGAGGAGCAGTTCACGCAGGCCTTCAACTGGCCGCTCGGCGCGGCCCTGTCCTTCACCATTCTCGCCGTGGTGCTGGGCGTCTTCGCGACCTTCTCCGGCGTCCTCAAGCGCAACGCGGCCCTTTGACATGAAGTTCGCCGCCCGCGCCTATCTCGTCGCCGTGCTCGTGTTTCTCTATCTGCCCATCGCGGTTCTGGTGGCGATGGGCTTCAACGAGTCGCCGCTCTACGCGCTGCCGTTTCGTTTCACTGGACATTGGTACGAGGCGCTGGGCGAGAACGCCAAGCTTCTGCGCGCCAGCGGCAACAGCGTCTTCATCGCGCTGATCACCTCCGCCATCGCGACCAGCCTCGGCACGCTCGCCGCCGTCGCCCTGTCGCGGCGCGAGTTCCGGGCCAAGACTTGGCTGCGCCTCCTGCTTCTGCCCCCGATCGCCATTCCCTGGCTGATCACAGGCACGGCCATGCTGGTCTTCTTCTTCTGGACCGGCATCGGGCGCGGCTTCCATGCCATCCTGATCGGCCATGTCGCGCTCGCCATTCCCTATGTCGTGCTGGTGGTCGGCACGGGTCTCGCCACGATCCGCACCGATCTGGAGGAGGCGGCCATGAGTCTTGGCGCGCGCCCGGTCTCGGCCTTCCTGCGCGTGACGCTGCCGCTGCTTCTGCCGAGCATTCTGGGAGCGGCGCTCTTCGCCTTCGCCGTTTCGCTGGATCAGTTCGTCGTGTCCTATTTCCTGGCGACGCCCGGCTTTTCGACCCTGCCGGTCGAGATCTACTCGGCCATCCGCAAGGGCTTCACGCCGGAGATCAACGCGATCTGCACCATCCTTCTCGGCGGTTCGATCACGCTCTTCCTTCTCTTTGCCCTCTTTGCCAGACCTGGAGCCCGCCGTGACCGCCGTTGACGTCTCCCATGTGGCGAAGAGCTTCGGGGCGGCCAACGTCCTGTCCGATATCACCACGCATTTCGAGGTGGGCTCCTTCACCAGCCTGCTCGGCCCGTCCGGCTCGGGCAAGACGACGCTTCTGCGCATCATCGCCGGCTTCGTCACGCCCGATCGCGGCACGGTCGCGATCGGTGGGCGGGATGTGACGGATGTGCCCGTCTGGGCGCGCCATATCGGCATGGTGTTTCAGTCCTACGCCCTGTTTCCGCATATGAGCGTCGCGGGCAATGTCGGCTTCGGCTTGGCGCAGCGCGGCATACGGGGCGATCAGGCGCGAAGCGAAGTCGCGCGCGCGCTGGAGATGGTGCGCCTTGCAGGCTTCGGCGATCGCAAGCCAAAGCAGCTTTCGGGCGGCCAGCAGCAGCGCGTTGCGCTCGCCCGCGCCATCGTCACCCGGCCGAGCGTTCTCTTGCTCGACGAGCCGCTATCGGCGCTCGACCGTCGCCTGCGACAGGAAATGCAGGTCGAGCTTCTGCGCATCCAGCGCGAAAGCGGGCTGACGACGATCTTCGTCACGCATGATCAGGAAGAGGCGCTGAGCCTGTCGGACAAGGTGGCGATCCTCGATCGCGGCCGGATCGTGCAGATGGGCGCGCCCGCCGAGGTGTACGAGCGCCCGACCACGCGCTTTGCCGCCGAGTTTCTGGGCGACACGAACATCGTGCAGGGCACGGTCGCCGAGGGCGGCGTGTTGCTGGCGAACGGCGCGCGCATCGCCAGCGCCTTGCCGCTGCCCGCGCCCGGCCAGCCCGTGACGCTCGCGATCCGGCCGGAAAAGATTGATCTGATCGACAAGATCGAGGCGGACGGCGAAGTTCTCAACCAGCTTCGCGGCACGATCACCGCGGCGATCTATGCCGGCACGGCGCTGACCTATGAGGCGGAAGCCGACGGCGGTCTGCGGTTCCGCATCTTCGCACAGAATCGCGATGCGCGCCCGCGCACACCGGGCGATGCCGTCACGCTCTCCTGGTCGCCCCGCCATAGCGTGCCCCTGACGGAGGGCTGACGGTCAGCCCTCTTCGCCGGCTTCCGGCGGAGCCGAGAGCACGGCCTGGAGAAGGCCGGGAAAGCGCGCTTCGATGTCCTGGCGGCGCAGCTCGTTCATATGGGCCGGCCCGTCCGTGCGGGTGCGCACGAGGCCAGCTTCCCGTAGGACGCGGAAATGATGCGACATGCTGGATTTTGGCCGGCCGCCATCCAGCGCCGAGCACGTCGCCTCGCCCTCCTGCGCCAGCTGGCGCACGACGCCGAGCCGCACGGGGTCGCTCAGCGCATACAGCACTCGGCTCAGAACGACGTCCTTGATGTCGGGATGATGGATGGCACGCACGCCCGATCCTAGCACGCCCTTGCCGAAGTCTCAACGTTCGACTATTTTCGAACTATCGAATGGACGCGCGGTGATCTCGCCGCGCCCGCTCAAGGACATCAGCATGTCGTCATTGTTCACGCCCTTCCGCCTCAAAGACGTGGAGCTTCGCAACCGCATCGTCGTCTCGCCCATGTGCCAATATTCGGCCGATGAAGGCCTCATCAACGACTGGCACCATGTCCATCTGGCGGGGCTGGCGCGCGGCGGCTCGGGTCTGGTGATCGCGGAAGCCACCGCCGTCGCGCCGGAAGGGCGCATCACCCCGGGCTGCGCCGGCCTGTGGACCGACGAGCAGGGCGAGGCCTGGGCCAAAGCCGTCGCTTCCATCAAGGCGGCGGGCGCGGTGCCGGGCATTCAGATCGCCCATGCCGGCCGCAAGGCGAGCGCCAACCGCCCGTGGGAAGGCGACGATCACATCGCGGCGGGCGACCCGCGCGGTTGGGAGACGATCGCGCCCTCGGCCGTCGCCTTCGGCGCGAACCTTGCTAAGGTGCCGCGCGCGATGGCGCTGGCCGACATCGAGCGCGTCACGGCCGACTTCGTCGCCACGGCCCGCCGGGCGCTAGCCGCCGGCTTCGAATGGCTGGAGCTGCATTTCGCCCATGGCTATCTCGCGCAGAGCTTCTTCTCCACATGGTCGAACCAGCGCGAGGACGCCTATGGCGGCGACTTCGAGGGCAGGGCGCGCTTCCTTCTCGAAACGCTCGCCGCCGTGCGCGAGGTCTGGCCGGAGAACCTGCCGCTGACCGCGCGCTTCGGCGTCACCGAATTCGACGGTTCGGACGATCTGGAAGAGGGCATCGAGATGATCCGCCGCTTCAAGGCGGGCGGGCTGGATCTGATCGATGTCAGCATCGGCTTCTCGACGCCGACGGCGAACGTGCCCTGGGGCCCGGCTTTCATGGCCGATATCGCCGCGCGCGTGCGCCGCGAAGCCGACCTGCCGGTCACCACGAGCTGGTTCGTCAGCGGCGCGGCGCAGGCCGAGGCGCTGGTGGCGGAGGAGAAGGTCGATCTCGTCTCGCTCGGCCGCCCGCTTCTGGCCGACCCGCACTGGCCCTACCGCGCCGCGCTGGAGCTCGGTGTCGAGAAGGGCGCCTGGACGCTGCCCGCACCCTACGCCCATTGGCTGGAGCGCTACCGCGCGGCCTGAGGATCTTCGGCCGGGCGGCGCGTGACGCTCGCCCGGCTGCTTCTCGGCTAGGAGCCTATCCGAGTAACGGATTTGCCCGATAGGCTGAGGCTGTATCGTGACGCTGATTGCTGTGCGTTTGGCCTCAGCGGGTCGCTTTGGCCAGTTTCAGAATATTGTGGGCGGTGCGGATCAT
>NZ_LDQA01000042.1 GCF_001475935.1 Aureimonas ureilytica | reverse complement strand
CCCAGGGCTTCCCGGACTACATTGCGTCACGGGCCCAGCGCAAGATCCCGGTCCCCCACGATCCCGTACTCTACAGGCAGCGCCACAGGATCGAGATCATGTTCGGCCGCCTCAAGGACTGGCGACGCATCGCCACCCGCTACGACCGATGCGCCCACACCTTCTTCTCAGCCATCTGCATCGCGGCCGCCGTCATCTTCTGGCTCTGATCAACGAGTCCTGACACTAGTGGGAAGCTTTCCACTCTGTAAGCGTCCTACATGACAGCGCCCACAAGCCGAAGCGCGATGGGAACAGGGTGCCCGTTCGTTCTGGCACCGCACCATTCGCATCTGCTAATGCAGGCCGGGAATGATCCGGTGACCTGTCATCGACCGCCCGCCGCCTGATGGACCTCCCGATGCAGCCAGTTTCCAACTATCCGATCTCGATGTTGCCCGGCCTGACCGGACATTCGCTCGCGCGATGCCTCGAAATCGTCGGCGCGGGGCTCGTGCGCACGCTCGAGGTGCCCTTCGGCGACGGATCGAAGGACGACAGCGGCAAGCGCAAGGCGAGGCTGGTGCCGGCCGGGCGCGTCAAGGCGATGACGCAGATTCCCGAAGGCGCAATCGCACCGGACCCGGACGAGGACGATGCCGACCGCATCAGCCGGATCGCCTCGGCGCGCGCCGAGGAGGTTGTGCGGGTGCGCCGGATGCGCGACGGCTCCTTCGGCGGGTTCGAAGTCGAAGTGCCCGTGCTCGCCGCGATCTTTCCGACCGAGCGTCCAACACTGCTCATGGCCTTCGTGCGCCTGCGCGCGCCCAAGGGCGTTCACCAGCGCCTCGCGGACGATGAGCTTCTGCGCGATGGCGAGATCGAGCCGAGCGTCGCCTTCGTGGCCGAACGGGCCAGCGAAGCGGCGGCCAAGGCACGGGCTGGTCTCACCGCCCTCGCGGAGCGCTATTCGACCCAGTTCCAGAAGGCCACGGCCGACCTCGGCGACCCCTCCGCTTTCCTGCGCGCCGCCACGCAGGCCGATCTGGAGCGTTTCGTCTTCGCCGCGCAAGGTCCGGACGAGGACGAGTTGCAGCCGCCGTTGAACAAGTGGTTCGACAAACTGCTTAGCTCCATGCGCGCGCTGCGTCTGCAAAGCCGACGCCGCGCGAGCTTTGCAGAGGCGTCCGGCTATGATCGCTACCCCAACCTCTTCCCTCTGGCCCGCTCGATCGAGCGCAAACTCCTGTTTCTGGCGGGGCCGACCAATTCCGGCAAGACCTACGAGGCCATGCGCTTTGCCATCGAGGCGGCCACCGCCGAGGTTCTCTCGCCGCTTCGACTGCTCGCGCACGAACACCGCGAGGCGCTGACGCAGGGCGGCGCGCGCGCCGGTCTCATCACTGGCGAAGAGCGCGACGAAAGCGAGGACTTCACCCATTACGCCCGCACGATCGAAACGATCGATGTGGGGCGGCGCGTCGATGTCTGCGTGATCGACGAACTTCAGATGTTGGCCGACGAGCAGCGCGGCTGGGCTTGGACGCAGGCGCTTTTCGGCGCGCCGGCCGATCTCGTCGTCATGACCGGCTCGCCCGACGCCATTCCCATGGTCGAGCGGCTGGCCAAGGTCCTGGGCGAGCCGCTGGAAGTGCGCCGGCTCGAACGCAAGAACGAGTTGGACGCCTGGCCCGAGCCGATCACCCTGCGGGACCTTCGCCGCGGCGATGCCGTGGTCGCCTTCTCGCGCGCGGCCGTTCATGATCTGCGCGAGGCGATCGTGCCGCTCGGGCTTTCGGTCGCCACCGTCTATGGCGCGCTCAGCCCCGAGGTGCGCCGGGCCGAGGCCGCCCGCTTTCGGCGCGGCGAGGCGGATGTGGTGGTGGCCACGGACGCGATCGGCATGGGGCTCAATCTGCCGGTGTCGCGTGTGTTTCTGGCAGCGATCGAGAAGTTCGACGGCACGCGGCGGCGCAATCTCTTTCATTCGGAGATCCGACAAATCGGCGGGCGTGCCGGCCGCTACGGCATGTTCGAAAAGGGCTGGGTCGGCGTCATCGGTGGCGGGGGATACGGCGTCGAGAAGATTCGCGCCGCGATCACAACACCGCCGAAAGAGCTTGTGGGGCGGGCCTTCGTGCGGCCGAACCGGGAAAGCGTCGCGCTGGCCGCCGAGTTTCTGGAAACCGACGATCTCGCGCAGATCCTGACCTTCCTGCGCTCGCGCATCGTCATGGACCATGCCGACCTGAAGATCGGCGACATGGACGAGGAAATCGAGAAGGCGCGCCGGCTGGCACCGGTGAGGCTGCCGCTACTCGATCGTCTCGCCTACGCGATCGTTCCCGTCTCGCTGCGCCATCCCTGGTTCATGGACACAGTGCTGACCTGGGCCCGCGCTCATGCGGCGGGCAAGCCCGCGCCCAAGCCGCCGCTGCGCTCGGGCGACCTCCAGCGACTGGAGGACGGCGTCAACCTCGCCACCGCTTGGCTCTGGCTCGCCCAGCGCTTTCCCACCGTCTATACGAATGCCGAAGAGGTACGCGACGGCGTCGCCGCGTTGAACGATGCCATCGAGAAGAACCTCGTCAAGCTGTCGGCCGTCAAGCCCCTTGCCTCGCTGGCCAAGTCACGTCCGCGCAAAAGCAGTCGCGAGCGGAATCAGGTCAAGGGCTCGGACAGCGCCGGAAAGCCTCATTCAGCCAGCCGCGATTGAATCTTCCGCCAATCGCTCGACTTTTCCGGGAAGCGCCCGAATTGGACGCCCATATTCCCTGCCGCCCGCATTCCGGCGCATGGCAGGGCTTTTCATGTGGTTCCTTTCGGAGATGGTCCGATGACACAACAAAGCTCGATCGCCCTCAATGACGGTCGGTCGATCCCTCAGGTCGGTCTCGGCGTCTGGCAGGTGCCGGACGACGTGGCGACCAACGCGGTTCAGGAAGCCTTGAAGGTCGGCTATCGCCATGTCGATACGGCCGCCATCTACGAAAACGAAAGGGGCACGGGCGCGGGCCTGCGCGGCGCAGATGTTCCACGCGACCAGCTGTTCGTGACAACCAAGCTTTGGAACGAGAACCAGGGCTTCGACCAGACCTTGCGAGCGTTCGACGAAAGCCTGTCTCGCCTCGGTCTCGATTTCGTCGATCTCTATCTTATCCATTGGCCTTCGCCGCGTCGCGGTCTGTTCGTGGACACGTGGAAGGCCTTCATCCGTCTTCGGGAGGAAGGGCGAGCGCGCTCCATCGGCGTGTCGAACTTCACGGTGGAGCATCTCGACCAGCTGATTTCTGAGACCGGCGTCGCTCCGGTCCTCAATCAGATCGAGCTTCATCCGCGCTTTCAGCAACGCGACCTGCGGCACGCCCACGCCGAACGAGGTATCGCGACCCAATCCTGGAGCCCGCTCGGGCAAGGCCAGCTTCTGACCGACCCGGTGATCACGCGCATTGCAGAGAAGCACGGCAAGAGCCCGGCGCAGATCATCATCCGCTGGCATATCGACAGTGGCCTGGTCGTCATTCCGAAATCGGTGACGCCAAGCCGCATCGCGGAGAACATCGACGTGTTCGGCTTTCAGCTGGGAGCGGACGACATGGAAGCGATCGCGCAGCTCGACGCGGCCGACGGGCGCATCGGTCCCGATCCGATGACCGCGACCTTCTGAGACACATCATAGCGTGGAGGATCGTCTTTAGCCGGACGATCCTACATCGTACGTGCCTCTGTTTCGACTGCGCTGCGACGTCAGCGCAAAAGCCCTTCGGCTTGAAAGACCTCCCAACCTTCGAGTGTAGGCCGGCTTGCGGTTGATTTCGGTGTCGCCTGCGAGGAAGGGCTGCTCTTTTCCGCGCCTTTGGCGGAGCGTTTCAAAGCCACCTTGGCCGCCGCGCGTCGTCTGGCCTCGGCGGCGGCCTCGCGATCCTCCTCCCGCCAGAGACTCGGTAGGTCACGATCCAGAACATCCTCGATCCGCCGTGGGTCGAAGACGTGGAAGGTGACGGCTTTCGCACGTCCTCGCAATTTTACGGTCCGTGTGCCTGCGCTGGGGAGACGTCCATCCTTGGTCCAACGAAGCCGCTCTCGGGGCAGAATGGTCAGGATGTCGTCTACCTCTCGCGGCAGCACCGGCAGCGTGTCGATCCCATCCAACACCGTCTGCACCGCCTCACGGGCTCGCTCGAAAGCCTCAGCCTCGTCCGCATCGAAGGCCAGGCGGACGGCGCCATCTTGGACGCTCAGACGATCGCGCAAAATCCAGGGCAGCTTTGCGGTCAGTTCGCGCTCGATTCCCTTGGCCCGCACCGCCGAGCCCATCGCCGCTGAGACCGGGAACGGCCATTCGGCGACCAATGCATTCCTTTCCACCGGGTTCTTCGTCTTGACCATGGTGTCTTAACGAACGCCGTGGGCAATCTTTCCACGGTGACATGGCAGGTCGCGATCTTTCACAGGTTTGAGAAACGATGCCCGTCGGGATCGGCTTGGAGCGCTGACGCGAATGTCAGTCCGGACAGGATCAGTTCCGTCGCGAAGGGCGAGCCTTCGACTGCCGGAGCCGAAATTGCGGGTGGATCGACATAGGCGAGAAGCTCCAGATGCGGTGCTCCGCCCTGCCCCGTTTCGAGTGTCACGACATCGACGGTCACCGGACGCGAAAACCCGTCCAGTCGCCCTTGCTCCACGCCCGTGTTGCGCTGGCGCGCCTTCAGCCGGTAGCCAAGGCTCTCATAGAAGCGGATGGAGGCATCCACATCGCTGACGGTGATAGCGCTATGATCGATCCCGAGAAAAGGCTCGCTGGTCTTGGCGATTGCCGGTCGCTGCTCCCAGCCACCGGGAAATTCCAAAAACTCCAGTGGATGGCCTTCGGGATCGCGGAACTTGAAAGCCGTGACACCGCCGGACGCTGCCGGCAGGCGCTCGGGCCCATCCGTCGAAATGGGTGTCCACCCCTCCATGCGTTCGAGCCGGGCCATGGCCGCCTCCATGTCGGAAACGGGTATGGCGAAATGCTGGAACGCGGTTTCATTCGACAAGGGCGGATGCCCGGATGGAGCGGATGCCCGCCCGAGTTCGAGGCGCTGCGCTCCGAGGCGAAGCGCACAGACATGCCGATCGCGCTCGATCTCTTCGCAACCGAACGTATCGACATAGAAGCGCGCGGTGGCCGCTGTGTCGCGGCACAGCAGCCGAATGACTTCGATGCAGAGGCCGCTCATGGCCAGCGCGCTCCGCGCCGGTTGAGGAACACGGCGTAAAGCGTGTGGCTCGCGCCGATGAACAGGCGGTTCAAATGCGGCGATCCGCCGAAGCAGAGATTGGAGACCGTGGCGGGAAGGCGGATTCGCCCGAGAAGCTCGCCTTCGGGCGACAGGCAATGCACGCCGTCGCCCGCGCTGGACCAGATATTGCCATCCTCATCGATTGCCATCCCATCCGTGTAACCGGACGAGACCTTGGCAAAGTCGCGAAGGCCGCTCAGCGCGCGCCCGTCCTCCGCGACGTCGAAGACTCGCAGCACCTGCGTGGGCGATGCCTGCGTCTGATCTCCCGTCTCGGCCACATAGAGGCGTCGCTCATCGGGCGAAAAGGCGATGCCATTGGGCCCGGAGAAATCGAGGGACACGAGATCGAGGCGGCCGCTTTCGGGCTCCAGACGGTAGACGCCCGGCGCGGTTTCCGAGGGCTGCCGCGTGCCCTCGTAATCGTTGGAAATGCCGTAGACGGGATCGGTGAACCAGATCGAGCCATCGCTTTTGACGACGATGTCATTGGGCGAGTTGAGGCGCCGCCCTTCGAACCGATCGGCCAGAACATTGACCCGGCCGTCATGCTCCACGCGGGCGACGGCGCGCAGGCGGTTGGAGCAGAAGATGACGCGCCCTTCGCGATCCCTCGCCTGCCCATTGGCTTGGTCGGACGGAAAACGCCAGACGGAGAGGCCTGACGCCTCGCTCCACATCATGGTGCGATCTCGCGGCAGATTCTGGAATAGAAGACAGTTCCAGTCTCCCATCCAGACGAGCCCTTCGATCCAGCGGAAACCCTCCGCCAGCTTCTCCACCGGCGCGTTGACGAGGCGGTAGCGATCGAAGCGTGGATCGACCGTCTCGAACCCGATCTCGCTCATGCGCTGCCCCTCACCCAAAGCGGCACGGCGTCGTTTCCTCGCGAGCCGTGTCGAACTGCACGACCATGAGCACGGCGGGCTCGTCTCCGACCGTGCCGGACATATGCCCCTTGCGGCCATCCCGTTCGCGAGTGCCCTGATCCTCGCCGAAGGAAATCTCGCCCGGCCCCATTTCCACGCGCGTTCCGTCCATGCTCTCGACATACCAGCGGCCGGACAGCGGGATGATCCATTGCGGCGCGGGGTTCTCGTGCCACGTTCCTTCCCAGCCAACCGGCTGAACCGTGACCATGACCGTCATCCCGTCATGATGCTTCTCGCCCTGCCATTGCGGCGCGGCAGGCGGCTGCATGCTTTTCAGCTCGAACCGGGTGAGCGCGCAGCGCTTCTGGCGGCTGATGCCATCCTCGTCGGTATAGAGATGCCAATAGGGAACGCTGGGCTTTTCGTCGCTCAAAACTCAGCTCCTTGCGAAGAGGAATGGGTTATCGAATATGGATTTGTGGAAGACAGGGGGTCCGCGAAAAAGCTCCGCGCCCCGCCCGCCTGAAGCCCGAAGGCGATCAGGAGGAAGCCGCCGGCAACCGCGAAATTCTTGAGGAAGTCCCACATGGTCTCGCGCCCATTGGAGGGACCGCGCAGGCGGAAGTCGGGCGCCTTCCAGAACTGTTTGAACAAGATGGCCGTCACCGCGCAGTAGCCGGCGAGAATGAAGGCCGCGAGCCGATCCGCAATCCCGGTGAGTACGCCGAGCGACATGAGGAGCTCGACGCTGAAACCCACGAGGATCAACCCCTTCGCCAGGTTTCGGTTGGCGGTCGCCTGCCCCGCCTGATCGACGGCAGCGGAAAAGTTCAGAACCTTATCCAGCGCGCTGAAAGGCAAAAACAGGAGGATCAGCGAAAGCCGCGTTGCGAAGACGAAAAGCAGGTCGATCGGCATGGCGCGGCGTCTTGTCTCAACCATTGTGTCTACCGGCTCAAATGCGCCGCGCGATGCCGTCGTTCCCGCCGGCTTTTGTGAAAAAATCTTCATGGAAAAACGCGGGAACGCCGAACGCCTTTCGGTCTTTAGCCGGCACAGGAACCGCGGAAGGAGCGTCCCGTGATCGAAGATCGCTATGATGTCGTCATCATCGGCTCGGGCCCAGGAGGCGGGACGATGGCCTGGAAACTCGCCCAGACCGGCAAGCGCATTCTTCTCATTGAGCGTGGCGACTATCTGAAACGCGAGCGTGAGAACTGGAGCACGGAGGAGGTTTTCGCCAAAGGGCGCTACCAAGCGGACGAGACCTGGACGTCATCCAGCGGCGAGAGTTTCAAGCCGGGCC
Source organism: Aureimonas ureilytica (assembly GCF_001475935.1). GTDB lineage: Bacteria > Pseudomonadota > Alphaproteobacteria > Rhizobiales > Rhizobiaceae > Aureimonas > Aureimonas ureilytica_A. Next base: position 25,812 of record NZ_LDQA01000042.1, on the reverse strand, counting down.
TGCATTATTTCGTCGGCGGCAATTCCAAGGTTTACGGTGCGGTGCTCCTGCGGCTGCGCGTCGAGGATTTCGATGCCGTCCGTCACCCCGATGGCATCGCGCCGGAATGGCCGGTGAAATACGATGTTTTCGAGCCCTATTATCAGGCGGCCGAGGAGCTGTTCGAGGTGCGCGGCGCGCGCGGCGAAGATCCGACCGAGCCACCCAGCCCCAAGCCCTACAAGCACGAGGCTATCCGCCACGAGCCCCGCATCCAGGCCTTGTCGGATTCCTGGGTGCAGGAAGGACTGCATCCCTTCCATCTGCCCATGGGCGCGCTTCTGGATCAGGACGAGACGGGCGCGGCGACGCCTCACTCCCAGCTTTTGCGCTGCGACCCGTTCGACGGCTATCCCAGCCTCACCAACGGAAAATCGGACGCGCAGGTCATCTGCGTCGATCCAGCTTTGAAGGCCCATCCCAACCTGACGCTTCTGAAGAACGCCTATGTCGAGCGACTGCTGACCAACCCGGTCGGCACGTCGATCACAGGTGTGGAGACTATTATCGAAGGCCAGCGGCACATCATCCGGGGTGATCTCGTGGTGGCCGCCTGCGGCGCGCTCTCCTCGGCGCTTCTGTTCCTGCGCTCGGCCAGCGACCGGCATCCCGATGGCCTCGCCAACCGCTCGGGCCAGGTCGGTCGCAACTATATGCGCCACAACAACGCGACGGTGCTCGCGATCTCGCGCACGCCCAATCCGACCGAGTTCCAGAAGACGCTGGGGCTGAACGATTTCTACCATGCCCATGACAAGTCGCCGCTGAACCCATTCGAATATCCGCTCGGCCATATCCAGATGGTCGGGAAATCCGACGGAATGCAGATCGAAGCCGAGGGATTGCCGGGGTTCCTTCAATGGCTGCCCGAAAAGCCGTTCGACTGGATTGCGCACCATTCGATCGATTTCTGGCTCACCTCGGAAGACCTGCCGCGCCCGGAGAACCGCATCTTCTATCGCAACGGCCAAGTTCATCTCGACCTGACGCAGACCAACATGGAGGGCCATCGCGCGCTTCGTGAGATGCTGCGCACGATCTGTGACAAGGGCGACATTCATCCCCATTTGATGGACCGCAAGCTCTATCTCGGCAAGAACACGCCCATCGGCGGTACGGCCCATCAGGCCGGCACGCTGCGCTTCGGCGAAGACCCGGAGACGGCCGTTCTCGATCTCGACTGCCGCGCCCATGGGATCGACAATCTCTACGTCACCGATGCCAGCTTCTTTCCCTCGATCGGCGCGGTGAATCCAACGCTGACCATCATCGCCAACGCGCTTCGCGTCGCCGATCACATCGCCGTGCGCCTGCGCTAGAAGCGACACTCTGCCCCGGTGGAGTCCGTTTCAGCGGGAAAGCCGTTTCGATCCCCAGCCGACCGTGCTACCACAAGCACACGGTTTGGCGGGGATGCCGGTTTTGGCGCAGAAGACCAGAGGCTCGGGACGGTGGATGGGGCGCGTGATCGCGTTCCTTTTCCTTGTTCACGCAGCCCTGTTCGGCTTCTCGCCCCCCGCTGCCGCCGAGTTGATGCCCCGCGATCAGTTCGGCAATGTGCTTTGCCTCTCCGGTGAGATCGCGGACGCCCATAAGGGCTCGGGGCGCGACCACGGTCATGTCCCGCTCAAGTCCTGCTGCTCCGCCAGCTGCGCCATGCACGGCGGCCCACTTCCGCCGCCTACCCTCCTTTCGCGCCTCGTTCGCCAGCCGCTCGTGCTCAGCGTGCCCTTCGTGCTTTACGAGGATGTCGGCTCCGGCGCGGTCGAGACGCCGCGCAAGACACGCGGGCCGCCCCGCCTCGCCTAAGTGATCGGATCGGCCAGCGCTTCGCCAGCTTGCGGGATAGCGTGTTCGCCTGATCACGGCGTCACGTCGGCTCTGGCCTGTGAGCGAGAACTCCGATCGTGCGCCAGGATGCGAGCAAGCTGAAACTTCGCCGATGGAGCGAAGGGGTTCGGCCATCCTCCAGTGGGCACCGTACGGGTTCGAGCGTGTCGGATCGGGTTGACGCATAACGGCTCCCGATCGACCAAGACCCGTAAGAGCTCGGCATTCCACGCAATCGTGTCGACTCAAGCGTTCTCAGCCCGGCGTCCGACCCGCAGCGCCACCGCATCCGATCGCCCCATAGTGGCCGCCGGTTTCGGCCGTTGCGCCACCCACCTCTTCCTTTTTTCTCCGTTTCGGAGCCGTCCGAATGTCCGATTTCACAGCCGAAAGTGCGAACGCTCTGCCGCGCACCGGCACCATCACCGATCTCTACCGCGCCGTTTGGCGATGGCATTTCTATGCCGGCCTGTTCGTCCTGCCGTTTCTGATCACGCTCTCGATCACGGGCGGGCTTTATCTCTTCCGCAACGAGATCGACGGGATCGTCCATGCCGATCTGAAGCATGTCGAAATGCCGGCGGGAGCCTCCCCCACCGAGCCGAGCCGCATGGTCGATGCGGCGCTCGCCGCCTATCCCGGCACGGCCGTCAAATATACCGATCCCGTCACGCCGGACGCCTCCGCCGAAGTGACGATCAAGACGCCCGATGGCGGCAAGACCGCAGTTTATGTCGATCCCTATCGGGGTGAGGTTCTGGGCGCCCTGGCCGATCGCGGCACGGTCATGTGGACGGTGCGCTATCTCCACAGCCTGCGCTATTTCGGGCCTGTGGCACGCGGGCTGATCGAGATCGCCGCCGGTTGGGCGATCGTTCTGGTGGCGACCGGCCTGTTTCTCTGGTGGCCTCGCGGCCAGAAGGGCGGCGTCGTTTCCATCCGCGCGACGCCGGCGAAACGCGTCTTCTGGCGCGATCTTCACGCGGTGACCGGGCTCGTCGTCGGCGGGTTCATCGTCTTCCTCGCCATCACCGGAATGCCGTGGTCGCAGGTCTGGGGCGGCAAGGTCAACCAATGGGCCAACGGCTCGAACTTCGGTTATCCTTCCGGCGTGCGGGTGGACGTGCCCATGTCCGGACAGAAGCTCGCGCAGGAAGGCCCGACAAGCTGGTCGCTCGAACAGGCCGAAATCCCCACGTCGCCGACTGCGGCCAAGGACGCGCCGATTGGCCTCGACCGGGCTGTCTCCACCTTCGGACAGCTCGGCCTGCATCGCGGCTTCGCGGTCAATATCCCGACGAGCGTAACGGGCGTCTACACCGGCTCCGTTTATCCCGCCGATCTCTCGCAGCAGCGCGTCGTCCATCTCGATCAATATAGCGGCCAGCCACTCGTCGACATGAGCTATGCCGATTACGGGCCGCTCGGCCGCTGGCTGGAATGGGGCATCAATGTCCATCTCGGGCAGGAATTCGGGCTCGCCAACCAGCTGTTCCTGCTGGCCGTGTGCGTCGGCAATGTGGTGCTCGCGGTTTCGGCGGGAATCATGTGGTGGAAGCGCCGGCCGAGCCGCTCGTTCGGCGTGCCGCCGCTGCCAAGGGACCGGCGCGTCTTTCGCGGGCTGATCGCGCTTTTGGTCGTGGGCGGTGTCCTGTTTCCCCTCGTCGGCGCCTCGCTGGTCGTGATGCTGGCGATGGACTGGATGTTCACACGCCATCGCCTAAGCCGAGCCGCCTAAGCTCTTTCCACGTTGCCGGGGCGGTCTTGCCGCCGGCCCCATCTATCTCCAGGAGCCTGTCGAAGCTCCGCATTCGAAAGACGGACCTCATGTCGATGACTTCATTCGGTCGCCGGATTGCCGGCGTGGTGCTGGGCCTCGCCCTTTTCAGCCTGTCACCGCTGGCGGCCTCGGTGCCGGCGGCGGCCCATGGCTTCAAGGTCGGCGCGATCGAGGTCGAGCACCCTTGGAGCCGCGCGACGCCTCCTGGCGCCAAGACGGGCGCTGGATATTTCGTGATGGTGAACTCCGGCGCAGAGCCCGACCGCCTCGTTTCGGCCAGTTCGCCGGCGGCGGAAAAAACCGAGATTCATGAAATGTCGATTCAGAACGGCGTCATGAACATGCGCAAGGTCGAGGGCGGCGTCGCCATCCCGGCCAAGGGTTCGGCCGCGCTTTCGCCGGGCGGCTTCCACCTCATGCTCATGGGCCTGAAGGCGCCCTTCAAGGAGGGGCAGATGATCCCGTTGACGCTCACGTTCGAAAAGGCCGGCTCGGTCGAGGTCGAGTTGCAGGTCGACAAGATGGGCGCGACGAGCCCGTCCCATGGTGCGAGCGCCGGTGAAGGCGAAGCGCATCAGCATTGAACCCCCGATGCGGCCGGTGCCCCCGGCCGCATCCTCCAGCAGGAACTCCTCATGCGAGATTTCAGACCTGGCGATGCGTTGCGGAGCCTGATCCTCGCCGTGTTTCTGGTGGGGAGCATGGTTCTCGCGGTCTCGTCCGCCGCCTTCGCTCATGCAGGGCTTATGTCGGCCGAGCCGGAAGACGGCGCGCTTCTTCAAAGCGCGCCAGGCGAATTGTCGCTGAGCTTCAGCGAGCCGGTCGCGGCTCTGCGACTGACGCTGGTTCGGCCCGACGGCACGAGCGTCGATCTCCCGCCCCGCATGAAAACAGGCTCACACATCAGGGCACCACTCGAGGAGAGGCTCGGCCGGGGCACCCACGCGCTCGTCTGGCGCGTCGTTTCCGCGGACGGGCACCCTGTGACAGGCTCTCTGTCGTTTTCCGTAGAAGCCGCCAGCCCGACACCCGACCTGCCACCGGCGCGCGATCTCCTCGTGCTGATGCTCGTCTGGGGCGCCCGCGTTCTTGTCTACATCGCTCTCATTTTCGGTGTCGGCGGCGCGGCGGGGTGCTATCTCGTGGGCACGACACGACCTGACAGCCGCCGGTTCCTTCATCTCACCTTGCTGGCCGGGCTGCTGGCGCTCCCCCTCGCGGTCTTGGCGCAGGGGCTCGATGCGCTGGGCGCGACCCTTTCCGCCGCCTTGAACCGTGCCGTCTGGCAGGCCGGTCTGGGCACCGGCTTCGGGGTCGCAGCGCTGACCTTCGCTCTGTCCTTCGCTCTGGCGCTCGCGTCCACCCTTCGCCTGCCGCATCGCATCAGCACGATCCTGAGCGGGCTTGCGCTCATGGCGGGCGGCGTCGCGCTGGCGTCCACCGGCCATGCGGCCGCAGCAGCTCCCCAGGTTCTGACGCGTCCAGCCGTCGCGCTTCATGCCTTATCGGCAGCGCTCTGGCTTGGTGCGTTGTTTCCTCTCGCCCTGGCCCTGCGTCAGCCAGAAGCGGCGCGGCGGATTGCCTTGTCGCGCTTTTCGCGGCGGATCGCCCCGCTTCTGGCCGTTCTGCTGACGTCCGGCGCGTTTCTGGCGGCCGTGCAATTCGGAACGCTCCCCGCCCTTTGGCAGACCGATTACGGCCGCGTGCTTCTCATCAAGCTGGCCCTGGTCCTGATCCTCTTTTTGGTTGCGGCGGACAATCGCTGGCGGTTGACACAGCCGGCCCTCAAAGGCGACGCGCCGGCGCTCCGCACTCTCTCCCGCCGGCTCGGCTTCGAAATCGCCCTCGGCATTCTCGTCCTTTGCACCGTTGCCGTCTGGCGCTTCACACCGCCGCCACGCGTCGAGCAGGCAATGGCGGCCGAGCCGATCGCGCTTCATGCCACGGGGGGCATGATCATGGCCGACATCGCCGTTGCGCCCGGTCGTCAAGGGCCGGTGCGGGTGAGCGCGCTTTTGATGACGATCGACTATGGGCCGGTGGATCCGCAGGGCGTCACGTTTCGCTTCTCGCGCGCGCAAGGCGATGCCGAGCCGATCGAAGCGGAGGCCATGCCGCCTGGCGATGGGAGCTGGAGCGCATCCGCCGCCCTCCCCGCATCCGGCCCTTGGGATCTTCAGATCATCGTCCACTCGCGCGATGGAACGTGCGACCGCATCGACACCGAATTTCGCCTCAAACCCTGATATGACGCCTGATCGGCGTATGCCGCGCCGAGAGCGGCGGGAAAGGACAAAACCATGACCTCGTCCAACGCGAACCGGACCCTTGCCCTTGGCGGCGCCGGTGCCCTCGTGGTCGTGCTTCTCGGGCTGATCGGCTGGATGCTCAGTCAACAGCCGGCGCGAGGCGCGCCCGACGAGCCCTTCACCCTCAGCGATACGCGCGGGGCCAAGGTCGATCAGACGATCTTCAAAGGCCGGCCGTCGATCGTCTATTTCGGCTACACGAACTGCCCCGATGTCTGTCCGACGACGCTGATCGAACTGGCGGACTGGCTGCGCGATCTCGGGCCGTCGGGTCAGTCGATCCAGGCTTTGTTCTTCACGGTGGACCCCGAGCGCGACACGCTCGACGTTCTCGGACCCTATGTCGCCTCGATCTCGGATCGGATCATCGGTATCACTGGCAGCGCAGCCGAGATGGAAAAGGCCTCGAAGGCCTGGATGGTCTACGCGCGCAAGACCGGCGAGGAAGATGGCGACTATCACATGCGCCACTCGACGTCGCTGCTGCTCATTGGCGCCAACGGACGTCTCCAGGGCATGATCCCCTACGGCACGCCGAAGGACGAAGCCCTGCGCAAGATTCGCGACGTGCTCCTCCCGCCCTCGACGCGAACGGCCGCGCTCCGCTCTTGAAATCCGTCATCTCCTTCCGCTGCGAATGGCGGTGTCAGATCGGTGCGGAGAGCGTCCGCCGCAGCCAGTCCAGAACGACCGCCGGCATCTGCGTGACATTGAAGCGCATCAGGTCGGGCGCGCCCAAAGACGGGCTGAAGACATTGCCGGGCGCGAGCACGATGCCGTCGCGCAGCGCCGCCTTGGCGAGATCCGTGGCGTCACGCCCGTCCGGCAGGCGGCACCAGAGCGAGAAACCGCCGCGCGGCTGCGTCCAGGGCCGAACGCCCATGGCGTCCAGTTGCGCGCCGACCTCCTTACGCCGCTTGGCCAGCCGGCCCCGCAGCGCCAGCACATGCTTGTGGTAGCTTCCATCAGCCAGAACGCCCTGCACGATATCGGTCACCAACGGACTGGGGCCACCGAAATTCGTCGCGACCTGCAGATCGATCAGCGCCTCAATCCAGTCGGCCCGCGCAGCGATGTAGCCGCAGCGGGCTGATGCCGACAGGGTCTTGGAGAAGCTGCCGACCCGGATGACCCGTTCGAGACCGTCCAGCGCGGCCAGACGCGGCGTCGGCTCGGGTTCGAAATCGGCGAAAATATCATCCTCGACGATTGTCACGTCGTAGGCCGCAGCGGCCAGCAGCAGGCGATGGAGAACCGCCGGGGATGGCGTGGCTCCGGTCGGATTGTGGATCGCCGAGTTGGTCAGATAGAGCTTGGGCGCATGCTCGCGCGCCAGTTCGGCGAAGCGCTCGGGGTCCGGCCCGCTCGGCGTATAGGGCACGCTCACGACCTTGACCCGATGCGCGCGCATCAAGGCCTGAAAATTGAAATAGCAGGGATCGTCCAGAAGAACCGTATCGCCGGGTTGCAGCAGAAAGCGGCAGACGAGGTCGACCGCCTGTGTGCCCGAGACGGCGAGAAGGATTCGATCGGGCTCGATATCCAGCCCCTCCTGGGAGAATTGGCGGGCGAGAGTACGGCGCAGCGCGGCTGAACCCCGCGTCATCGCGTAGTCAACGAGGCCCTCCAGCCCACCTTTGGCGACACGGCGCAGCGAGCGCCGAAGCGCCTCGTCCGGCATCCAGTCCGCCGGCAGCCATCCGCAGCCCGGCCGCGCTGTGGCAGCATCCGCATCCAGCGATTGCCGGGATACCCAGAGCGGATCGACCGCACGTTCGAAATCCGGCCTCGGCTCCTGAAGCGCAAAGGGTGTGGACGCGCCCGCGACATAGAAGCCAGACCCCGGTCGGGAGCGGATCGCGCCCTCCGCCACCAGACGATCATAGGCCTCGACCACCGTGGACGGCGACACACCCATCGCGATGGCATGACGGCGGACCGACGGCAGTCTCTCGCCGGCCATCAATTGGCCCGAGGCAATACGGCGCCTGACATCGTCCACCAGCTCGTCAGTCCGCGTCATGCCACACCCTGTCCAACGTACGCTCAAATTATCCATACAGTTTGATGCGATGAGAGAAAAGCGTATCTCCCACGAAACTTTCTTTTTGATCATACGAATTCTTCAAGTGGAGGTCGTATGAAACAGTTCGGTTCGGGTTGGGGCAGCGGTCTGCTTGGCGTCATCATCTTCAGCGGTTCGTTGCCGGCGACCCGCGTGGCCGTGGGCGGCTTCTCGCCGCTCTTCCTCACTTCGGCCCGCGCGGTGATCGCCGGATGTCTCGCGGCCCTCGCGCTTTTCGTCTTTCGTCAGCGACGTCCGACACGGGCGGAGATCGCCCGCCTCGCGATCGTCGCGGGCGGTGTCGTCCTGGGTTTCCCCCTCCTGACGGCGCTTGCGCTTCGTCAGATGACGTCGGCCCATTCGATCGTCTTCATCGGGCTTCTCCCGCTGGCGACGGCTCTATTCGGAGTCCTGCGGGGCGGAGAGCGGCCGCGCGCGCCGTTCTGGATATTCTCGATTGTCGGCGCCTTATCGGTCGCAGGGTTCGCCTTGCTGCAGCCGGGCGAAGGCTCGGGCTTCGGGAATGCTCTGATGTTGGCCGCGATCCTGGTGTGCGGCCTCGGCTACGCCGAAGGCGCGGTGCTGACGCGCCGAATGGGCGGCTGGCAGGTCATTTCCTGGGCCTTGCTCGTGGCCCTGCCCGCCATGGCGCTTCTGAGCTTGGCAACGCTGCCAGGGACATTCGACGACGTTCCGACCGTTGCCTGGGCCGGGCTCTTCTATGTCTCCGTGTTCAGCATGTTGATCGGCTTCGTCTTCTGGTATCGCGGCTTGGCGCTTGGCGGTATCGCAGGGGTGGGTCAGTTGCAGCTTCTGCAACCCTTTTTCGGCCTTGCGCTGGCGGGTCTCCTGTTGGGCGAGCCCGTCGCTTGGAGCATGATCGTGTCCACAGCTCTGGTCGTCGCCTGCGTGGCCGGCGCGCGGCGCTACGCCTGAGATCCTGCAAGTTCCTCCTTTGTTCCAGGCACAAAACGCGCTACTTCTGACGAGAGGCGCGCTGAGTCGGACCCATCCGTCGCGCGTTGCCTCGCGAACGAAAGCGGTCGAGTTGCGCGTGGCACAGGCAGAGGACAAGCACGAAGGGATGCGAGGCGACGCCGTTGCGCCCGCGTCCGGTCCTGTCGCAGGCCGGGAGGCGCTCGCACCCTCGCCCCATGCGCGCAAGATCATCCATATCGACATGGACGCCTTCTATGCCTCGGTAGAGCAGCGCGACGACCCTTCGCTGCGCGGCCGGCCGGTGGCTGTGGGCGGCTCGCGTGAGCGCGGCGTGGTGGCAGCCGCCAGTTACGAGGCGCGCACTTTTGGTGTGCGCTCGGCCATGCCCTCCGTCACGGCTCGACGCAAATGCCCCGACCTCGTTTTCGTGAAGCCGCGCTTCGACGTCTACAAAGCGGTCTCGAGCCAGATTCGCGCGATCTTCGCCGAACACACGCCGGTCATCGAGCCTCTTTCATTGGACGAGGCCTATCTCGACGTCACCGAAAACTTGCAGGGCATCCGATCGGCAACCACAATTGCCGAGCTGATCCGGGCGCGAATCCGAGAGGTCACGGGACTGACGGCCTCCGCCGGCGTGTCCTACAACAAGTTCCTCGCCAAGCTCGCCTCCGACCACCGCAAGCCGGACGGGCTTTTTGTCATCACGCCCGCCATGGGCGCGGAATTCGTCGAGGCGCTGCCGGTCGGTCGCTTTCACGGCGTCGGTCCCGCGACCGCCGCCAAGATGGAGCGGCTCGGCATTCGCACCGGAGCCGACCTTCGCGATTGTCCGCTCGGCTTCCTTCAGGAGCATTTCGGCAAAAGCGGCCCTTACTATTTCGGCATCTCGCGGGGCATCGATCAGCGCCCGGTACGGGCCGACCGCATCAGAAAGTCGGTCGGTGCCGAAAACACCTTCGCGGCCGATCTCTTCCAGACGGACGAGATGCGGGCCGCTCTGGAGCCGATCCTCGATAAGGTCTGGCGCGCTTGCGAAAGCTCCGGTTTTCGCGGGCGAACCGTCACGCTCAAGATCAAATATGCCGACTTCCGGCAGATCACCCGCAGCCAGTCCGTCCTGCTGCCGGTGGCCAGCAGGTCCGAAATGGAGGGTATCGCCTTTCGGCTGCTTCATGACCGCCCCCTGGATTCGCGCGGCGTGCGTCTACTCGGCGTTTCCTTGTCGGCGCTGACGGGCAGCGACGCACCCGGCGAAGCCGGTGCGGCGCAATTCGCTCTCCCGTTCTGACGGTCGTCGTTTGACCGCAAAGTCGCGTCAAAGCTTGGCGTTCGAACAACTATCCGAATGATGCCCTCTCGCTCGTTGCACGCAACGAGGCACGGAGGCAGTAGAAGGCGGACACCCGGTCAATTGAACCAAATTCTTCCTATGTTGCAGGTCGTTCCGACACGACATATTCGCCGATGTTAGTGATGAACCGCGTTTTTAGGCTGGCGTGGTGCTCGGCCTCTTGGAATTGTGTTAAGGGCGGACAAAACCTACGATAAGGAAGCACTCTCGGTTCTTCCGACATCCGGCATTCGACGAGGCTGGCCTCGCGTGATTCGACGAAAGATGAGAATGGCCCGTTCCGGTCTCCTGAAGATTGCCTCCTTGACGCTCGCGCTCGGGCTCGCCTCCACATCGCTCGGCGCAGCGCGGGCGGCGGATTTCAACGCCCTCGATACGGTCTCGATCAAGGTGACGGAATGGCTGCCCGCACGAGGCGAATATCGCGAGTGGTCGGCGCTCAGCGGCAATTACGCCGTCAGCGCCAATCTGACGATCTCCATCCCGTTTCTGGGCGAAGTGTCGCTAGCCGATCTCGATCGTGACACGCTCTCGGCGCGCATTTCCGCCAAGTTGCAGGAGCGCATGAGCCTGCCGGAGGCGCCTGATGTGCAGGTTCAGATCACGCAACGCGCGCCGATCTATATTCTGGGCGCCGTCGCAACGCCGGGATCGGTGCCCTACGTGCCGGGCATGACCGTTCGTCAGGCGATCGCGCTGGCCGGCGGCCTGTTCCGAGGCGCGGGCGTCGAAATGCGGCTGGAGCGGGACGCGATCACCACAGCCGGAACACTGGACGACGCGCGCGACCGCGCCAACCGTCTGCGCGCCAAGATCCATCGTCTCGAACAGGAGATCGGCGCGGAAGGCGTGACGTCCGAGAAGACGGAATCCGTCGAGGGCATTCCAGCCGATCTTCTAAGCGAGGAAGAGTCGATCCGTGAGACGCGCGCGCAGGTGCGCCAGTCCCGCATCAAGAGCTTCCAGGATCGGCGCGATCTGGCGCGGGACCAGATCAAGACCTTTGCCGATATGAAGACCAATCTCGACCGGCAGATCGAGTTGACGCGCAACGAGTTGAAGGACGTGAACAAGCTTGTGGATAGAGGTCTGGCCGTCGCCGGACGCTCGACTGGGCTGGAGCGGACGCTAACCGATCTCGAAAGCCGTCGGCTCGATCTCGACCTCGGCACGTTGAACGCCAACCTCGCGGTCAACGAAAGCGAGCGCGGCATTCTGGATGTCGATACGTCCTTCCGCATCGATACGTCCAACGAGTTGCAGACGACGCGCGCCGAACTGGACAAGGCCCGGCGCGATATTCGCGTCGCGGGCGATCTGCTGCGTGAGGCGACGCTGATCGCCCCCAGCAACGCGATCGAGCGCAATGGCGATCTGGCGGTCAATCTCGAGGTCTACCGCACGCCCTGGGGCGGCCAGCCCGTGCGCATCGACCTCGACGCACCGCTCGCCAGCCGTGACACGATCGAAATTCGTTTGGACACCAACCGGGGGCGCACATCCTCGGTTCGCGCCGAAGCGCAGACCGCCACCCCTTGAACGCGGGCGGAAGCATTCGCGGAACGGGCGAGGCCTGAGCCTCCCCCGCCAATCGGCGCGCCTGCTCGAGGCTGCGCGGCAAGGGTATGACACGCTATGATCGACATCGCTCTCAACGGACGCTTCCTGACGCGCCAGCCGACCGGCGTCGATCGCGTGGCGGAGGAAATCATCCTGGCGCTCGACGAACTTCTGGAGCGCAAAGGGAGCGACCATCCGCCCTTTCGTGCCGAGCTTCTCGTCCCTCCCTCGCAGGAGCGAAGCCTGCCGCTGAAGCACATCGGGACGCGCATCGTCGGCAAGCGAGGCGGCCACGCATGGGAGCAGACCGAACTCTCTTCGGCTGCTGGCCGGCGCTGGCTCGTCAACCTCTGCAACACTGCGCCGGCCCTTCGTCGGCGCAGCATGGTGCTGATCCACGACGCGCAGGTCTATCAGACGCCCGAATCCTATTCGCGCAGCTTCCGTCTTGTCTATCGCGTCCTGCTTCCGCTGGCCGCTCGGCGCTCGGCCGTGGTCGGCACGGTTTCCGAGTTCTCCAAGGAGATGCTGGAGCATTACGGCGTCGCGCCTAAGAGCAAGATCACGGTCCTGCCCAATGGCTGCGATCACATGAACCGCGTCGAGCCGGACGAAACGGCCGTGGAACGCTGGCAGCTTCGCGACAAGCCGTATTTCATGATGCTGGGCAGCCTCAGCGCTCATAAGAACATTCGCACCGCCCTCGAAGCGGCGGCGGCAGCGGGCATCGAGCGGCTGATCGTGGCAGGTGGCGGCAATGCCCGCGTCTTCGCCCAGTCCTCCCTGCCCCAGACGCCCAATTCCGAATTCCTCGGCCGCGTCACCGACGCCGAGTTGAAGACGCTTTACGCCCATGCGCGGGCGCTTCTGTTTCCCTCCTTCTTCGAAGGCTTCGGCCTGCCGCCGCTGGAAGCCATGAGCTGCGGCTGCCCGGTGATCGCCTCCACCGCCGCCGCCGTTCGCGAAACCTGCGGCGAGGCGGCTCTCTACGCCGACCCGCACAAGGTCTCGGATTGGACGGCGGCGATTCGCCGGCTGGATCAGGACGGCGACGAGCGCGCTCGGCTCGCAAACCTCGGCCCGGCGCGCGCGCGCGCGTTCACCTGGGAGGCCGACGCGCGTAAGCTTCTGTCCGCGCTGGCGGAGGCCGAAGCTCGCTGAAACGACGGGCTGTCAGCATTCTGCGGCAGCCTGACGAGTGAACGACATCTGAACATGCCCTTCAGGGAGGGTTCCGGCGAGAAGGCGCAGAAAGAGGGCGTGAACAAACGGTTCGCCCTCTTCTGGAGACGCCTCCCATGATCGCCAAGTCCCTTGCCTCCCTCGCCCTCGCTTCGCTGGTCGGCCTCATCAGCGCTCTGCCGGCTTCGGCCAATGATGTGCGCATCGAGCAATATGGCTGGTCCAACTCGGCCGGCGGCGCGCAGGCCGGCACGCGCAATCGCATCCGGGTCTATCAGCACGGCGGCGCCAACCGCGTGACCGGCCAGCAATATGGCCATGAGAACCTTTCGGCATCGGGACAGGAGGGCTATGGTCATTCGAGCTCGACCTATCAGCGCGGCGAGCGCAACGTGGCGGGTGTCGGTCAGTTCGGCTCCAATCACACCTCGATCCTGACGCAGGACGGCAACGGCAATATCGCCGCCGGCGTGCAGGTCGGTCGCGGTTGCTCGGCCAATGTGGCGCAGGGCGGCGGTGGCAATGTCGCAGCCTTCGTACAGACCTGCGACTAAGCCCTCATTTCCTTCCATCCACCAGCGCGCCCGGCCCAGCCGGGCGCCGGCCTCACGTCCGCTTTTTCAGGCTGCAGATGCTTTCCGGCATCGCGCCATCCAACCGCTAGGGATCGACCGATGCTTCGTTTTTCCTCTCCGTCGCGCCGGACTCTTCTGGCGCTGGGTCTCGTTCTCGCACCGGCCGCGGCCTGGGCTGCCATGTCCGGCTCGACCACCCCGAGCGGCGCGCCCGTTCGCTGCGAAATCCGGGCGACGCCTCAAGGGGGGCTTCTGGCGTTGGAAGCGCTTGTCGAAACCGACAAGAGCGTCAGCGGCCGCTATTCCCTAGAGATCGAAGGCTCGGGCAGCGGCGGGGGCACGCAACTGACGCAGGGCGGCCCGTTCGAGACCAAGGCCGGCAAGACGGCGACGCTCGGCTCCGTGACGCTCTCCAGCAAAGGCGCGCTTTATGACGTGTCGCTGGACGTCACGGTCGCGGGAAAGACGATCTCCTGTAATGAGCGCGTGAGCGGCCGGATCTGATCGGCCCAAGCCAAGATGTCATGGGACGAAGGCGCCGATTTCGGCGCCTTTTTGCGTTTCGCCCTTCGGTCTGATCGTTCGCCTTCAAAAGGAATGAATGCAATTTGAACGGCGGATTCCGATCCGGTTCAGCGGCCGGATGCGAATCTCTTCTCATCGGCCGGAAGAGCCGGATGGTGGAGATCGACATGAAAACCAGCTCGTTCAAACCCCTCGTGATCGCCCTCGCCTTTGCGGGCCTCGGCCAGGGCCTTTCGACCCTTCCCGCCCAAGCCGGCGGTCAGGTTTCCTGGTCGCTCGCCCCGTCGGATCGGGGAGCCGCCGAGGCGCTTTCGACGGGAATGCGGCTCTACTCCATCGCTCGCGACCTTCGCGGCGGCAATATCGACCAACGCGGATACGGCAATGCGGCCGGTCTGGCGCAGCGCGGACGGGGCAATATCGGCTTGATCCAGCAGCGCGGCAACGGTCATTCCGGTACGCTTCAGCAGAACGGCAACGACAATGCCTATGCGCTGTTCCAGTACGGCAAGAACGCGCGGGACGCGGTCGTTCAGAATGGCAATGGCCAGAGCGGAGCGACCTTCAGTTATGGCTGGTAATGTCGGGACGTCCTGGGCCGGCATGTCGATCGGGGCCGGTAGCCGGGGCGAGCCATTCGGCGGTCGCCCGGGCCAGCTCTCGCGTATTCGGGTGGTTTCACCCCGCCGGCTCACGGATAGGTCATGACGGCCGATCAAGGCTGGACGGGTGCTTCGCGTCGGTGAGCCTCAAGCGACCGGCTCGGCTGACCTGACGTATCGATATGCTGACCAAGCTTTCCGATCTGCTTCCAGTCCGCTATGTGCAAAGGCAGATTTGAATGGAAGCCCATCCGTGCCAGCCTTCCCCATCCCGGCCGAACTGAACGAGTATTTCGAGCGCGCGACGATCGCGCTCGCTTTGGCCTCCGCCAGCGGCGACAATCCGCTCGTTCTGGTCAATCGGGCCTTTTCCCAACTCACGGGTTACGATGCGAGCGAGGTGGTCGGGCGCAATTGTCGCTTCCTGCAACACGAGGCCGAAAACGAGGACGCAAAGGCGCGCATTCATGCGTTTCTGCGCCATCCTCAGCAGGACACGGTGCGCTCCTCCATCGTGAACTTCCGCAAGGACGGACAGCCCTTCGTCAATCTTCTCTATATGTCCAAGCTGCGGGAACGCTCGGGCAAGGTGCGCTTCATCTTCGCCTCGCAATATGACGTCAGCCGCTCCCACCCCGACAGGCTCGCACAATATGACGAGCATCTCAGCGCGGCCTTGAGCCGTCTGAGCCCTGCCCTTGCCGAAAGTGGCCTCGCCCTCGAAGGCTCGTTGATGGTGATCGCCAACACCGCCTCCACGATTGCGCAAGCCAAATTGACGCTGGCCGATCTTCAGACCGTCGATGGCCTTTGATCGGTCCGAGGCGAATTCGATGAGCAACGATAGCGCGCAGAACCGACGAACCGAGGTCTTCCTCCCGATCGTCGGCATCGGCGCGTCTGCCGGCGGGCTCGAAGCGCTACGCGAGATGCTCTCGGCCGCCCATGCTCCGACCGGCATGACCTTCGTCGTCGTCCAGCATCTCGACCCCAACCATGAAAGCATGTTGGCGCAGCTTCTGGATCGGCACACCGATCTGGAAGTCCTGCAATGCGAGGGCGGCGAGCGGCTTCAAGCCGATAAGGTCTATATCATTCCGCCCGGCCGCGGCCTTGCGATCAGCGAAGGCGTGCTGGAGCTGACCAGCTTCGCGCAGCCGCGCGGCCTGCGCCGGCCGATCGACGACTTCTTCATCTCGCTCGCCAGCGACCAGCAGGGAAACGCCGCCTGTGTGATCCTCTCCGGCACTGGCGCGGACGGCACGACGGGCCTGCGTGCCATCAAGGAGCATGGCGGCGTCTGCGTGGTGCAGGATCCTCAGTCGGCCCGCTACGATGGAATGCCGGTCTCGGCCGTCGGAACGGGCCTCGTGGATTTCGTAAAGCGACCGGGCGAAATCCTGGCTTGCCTGTCGGCCTTCTTCAACCGACGCGGCTTGGACGGCTCCGATGACGAAGCCGAACTCGTCGCCGATCACGTCGACGATCTCTGCCGGGTGCTGCGCACCACGGTCGGACACGACTTCACGGGCTACAAGCGCACGACCTTCGTGCGCCGGGTCGAGCGGCGGATGCATGTTCTCGGCATCGATTCCGGGCGAGCCTATCTCGCCCGCATTCGCAGCGACGGCGCCGAATGCGAGGCTCTGTTTCGCGATCTCCTGATCAACGTCACGCGCTTTTTCCGCGACCCTGACTTCTTCGAGACGCTTCGCGTGCAGGCGATCGAGCCCTTGATGCGCTCGCGCGACAGCGACGAGGATCTGCGCGTCTGGGTTCCCGGCTGCTCCAGCGGCGAGGAAGCCTACAGTATCGCCATGCTTTTCGCAGAGGCCGCGCGGGTCCTTGGCGTTCCGCTGGCCGTCCAGATCTTCGCGACCGATATCGACGAGCAGATGCTCCAGATCGCGCGCGAGGCGTCCTATCCGGCCTCCGCCCTCGCCGATATTCCGATCTCGCTGCGTGAACGCTACACCATGCTTCATGCGGAGCGGTTCACGATCACGGCGGAGATCCGCGATCTCATCCGTTTCTCCAGCCATAGCCTGGTGAAGGACCCGCCCTTCTCGCGGATCGATCTCCTATCCTGCCGCAATCTCCTCATCTACTTCGACGATCGGCTCCAGCAGTCCGTCCTGCCGCTGTTCCATTACGCCGTGCGGCCGGGTGGGTTTCTGTTCCTGGGACCCTCCGAAAGCGTCGGCCGGTTCGACCAGCTCTTTCCGACGATCGACCATCAGGCGAGGATTTTCACGCGCTCGCCCGGTTCCCCCAAATATCCGATCGACCTGCCGAGCGGGTCGCGCCGGCATGAAACCCGGCGCGGCGACCGGGACGAACGTCCGGCCGGGCTGACGGTTGCCGACGAGACGATCGCCGTGCGCCGGGTCGTGGATCGCTACGCGCCGCCCAGCATGGTGCTCGATCATGACGGCGGCATCATCGCCGCCTATGGCCGCCTCAGCCGCTATTTCGATTTCCCCGTAACCCGCTCGGGCGGCATCAGCGCCATCACTCTGGCGCGCTCCGGCCTGCGCGAAGTGATCGGCCCGCTGATCCGCCAAGTCCGCGACACCCGAAAGCGCCTCGTGGCGCGTGACATCGACGTCGCCTCCGAATATGGCGTCCAGCCCGTCGAGGTGATCTGCGACCCCCTGCCCGACGCCACGCTGCTTCTGGTGGTGCGCGATGCCGGCAGTTTCCGCCCGACCAGCGATCCCGACCTCGTCGAGATGAATGTCGGCGACGATCATATCGAAGTTCTGGAAGACGAGCTCCGGCTGACCCGGCATCGCCTGCGCTCGGCCGTCGAGGAACTGGAAACGGCGAACGAGGAGCTGAAAAGCTCCAATGAAGAAATGATGTCGATGAACGAGGAGCTTCAATCGACCAACGAGGAACTGTCGACCGTCAATGACGAGTTGAAGATCAAGGTCGATCAGCTGACCCTCGCCAATTCCGATCTGCGCAATTTCTACGATTCCACCGAGCTTTCCGTCGTCGTTCTCGACCATCAAATGCGCGTTCGCAGCTTCACCCGCGCCGCGACCTCGATCTTTCCACTTCAGCCGAGCGATCGCGGCCGTCCTCTGGCAGATGTTGCCAGCCAGATCGCCGGGAATGCCTATCTGACGGATGCAAGGCAAGTGGCCGATGGCGGGCCGGTGGTCCAACGGCGCGTCTCCACGCGCGATGGCCAACGCACCTTGTCGCTACGTGTCATGCCCTATCGCACGCAGACCGGCGCGATCGACGGCGCATCGCTGGTTCTCACCGACATCACCGAGGCCTTGTCGCTGGAGCGTCAGCTCGCGGCCGAGCGGGACAGGCTCGATCTCGCTTTGAAGGCGGGCGGCATCGGCATCTGGGAGTTCACGCCCGCGCTCGACACGTTGAAGCTCGATACGGCCGCCCGAACCATGCTCAGCATGAGCGAGGCCGAAACCCATCGCCTGTCGGATTTGCGCGCACAGATCGCCATAGACGACTGGCCCATGGTCGCCGAGCGGCTGAACCTGGCGGCGGACGACCTGCAGGATTTCGAGGCACGCTTTCGCATTCGCGGCGAAGCGGAGCAGTATCGCTGGGTCCGCAGCATCGGGCGCACCGTTACGACACAGGGCGAGCGGCGCATCGTCGGCGTCTCGATCGACGTGACGCCCGAATTCGCCTTGGCGGAAACGCGCGAGCTGATGCTGCGCGAGATGAACCACCGCGTGAAGAACCTCTTCGCCATTATCGGCGGAATGATCTCGGCGGGCGCGCGCACGCACCAGGACACACGCTCCTTCGCGGCCGACACGCGCGAGCGCATCATGGCGCTGGGACGCGCCCATTCGCTGGCCTCGCCCACCGGCTCCGCCGCCGTTAGCGAGCTGTCCGCCCTCGTCGCAGCAACGCTCTCACCCTACCGGGACCATATCCCGGTGCAGTTCGAAGGGCCTGCCGTCCCGATCAGTTGGCGGCATGTCTCGCCATTGGCGCTCATTCTTCACGAGTGGGCGACGAATTCCGTGAAATACGGCGCGCTGGGCCGTGACAAAGCGTCGCTCTCCGTTAGATGGCAAAGAAGCGAAAACGGCGTCGTGCTCGAGTGGAAAGAATGCATGGACTACGAAAGCGAGCCGGCACAAGGCAATGGCTTCGGTACGCTTCTGATGGAGACGTCCGCCAAGCAGCTGGACGCGGTTCTGGAGCGCCAGTTCGACAGGTCGAGCTTCTGCCTGACGCTGCGCCTTCCCCAGTCGGTGCTCGCAGATGACTAATTCGGTGATGATCGTCGAAGACGAACTCTTCGTCGCGATGGACCTTCAAGACATCATCGAGGATATCGGCCACCATGTGGACGGTCCCTATATGACGGTTCGCGAGGCCTTGGCCGCCATCGATTGCCGATTGCCGACCTGCGCGATTCTGGACGTTCAGCTTCTGGATGGCGAGGTCTATCCGGCGGCGGATCGCTTGAAGGAAGCCAGCATCCCGATCATCTTCCATTCCGGACATGCGGACGAGAAGAAGCTTCTCGCGCGCTATCCCGCCGCCATGGTCTGCGCCAAGCCCTCTTCGCCCGTCTTCCTCAGAGCGGCCATCGAGCGCCTGCTGCAACGCGGCTGACGGCGTCGCCGCACGCCATCTTTTCCTGCCGACGTGCCATGCCGCCGTCAGGTGATCGGCTCGCTCGCCTTCGTGACAGCAGCGAGCCAGTCCCGAAAAGCTTTGAGCGGCGGGAATGGATCACGCTCCTTCGGCCAGACGAGATGATAGGCTTCCGCAGAGCGCATTGGCCGATCGAAGAGCGGCACGAGTTCGCCGCGCTCGATCTCCTTGGCAATGAGAAAGCTGGGAAGGAGGGCAACGCCCAATCCCACCATCGCCGCTTGTGCGATGGTCGCGAACTGGTCGAACAACATGCCCGTCACGCCATCACTCGCGACATCATGGGCCGCGAACCATTGCTCCCAAGCTGCCGGGCGCGAGGTGATATGCAGAAGCGGAAGCTGTCGAAGCGCGGCCGGATCGCCATTCGCCGGATGCCGCGCGGCAAAGTCCGGGCTGGCGACAGGCACCACCTCCTCCGCCATCAGTTCGAGATGATGCGTACCGGGCCAGTTGGGCACGCCGAAATGAATGGCCGCGTCCATCGTGTCGAGCCGAAAATCGAACTCCACGAGACGCGTCGCGAGATTCATCGTGATCCCCGGGTTCGACGCCAGAAAGTCCGGTAGCCTCGGCGCGAGCCACCGCGTTCCGAAGGTCGGCAGGATCGCGAGATTGAGCGTGCCGCCGAACGGATTGGCCCGAATGTTGAGCGACGCCGTCGATATGCGCCGCAACGCATCCCTGATATCGCGGGAATAAGCTTCGCCCGCCGGCGTCAGCCGAACCGTCTGGCGCTCGCGCAGGAACAGCGGGACATTGAGCTGGTCTTCCAACGCCTTGATCTGCCGGCTCACGGCGCTCTGCGTCAGGCTCAGCTCATAGGCGGCTGCCGTAAAACTGCCGGTTCGAGCGGCCGCTTCGAAGGCGCTGAGCAAGCTGATGGACGGAAGAAAGCGGCGCGGTGTTTGCATGGCCCATTCCAGAACGGAATGAGGCGGGACGCAAGATCGCTTCCTTCGACGATACGCTGGGAAATGGAACGGCAGGCGGCGTCTGGAGCCGCCTGCATCGTCTACAACAAACGGACTCAGGCTTGCGCCGAGCCGCCATCCACGTCGAACTTCACGCCCTGCGCCAGCGGCAGCGAATGGCCGTAATTGATGGCGTTGGTCTGGCGGCGCATATAGGCCTTCCAGGCATCGGAGCCGCTTTCGCGCCCACCGCCCGTTTCCTTCTCGCCGCCGAAAGCGCCGCCGATCTCTGCGCCCGACGTGCCCATATTGACATTGGCGATGCCGCAATCCGAGCCGGACGCCGACAGATAGCGCTCGATCTCGCGCATGTCGGTGCCGAAAATGGACGAGGACAGGCCTTGCGGAACGCCGTTTTGAAGCGCGATGGCCTCGTCGAGATCGCGATATTTGAGGACATAGAGGATGGGCGCGAAGGTTTCTTCCACCACAGGCCCGGTCTGCGCGGGCATCTCCACCAGCGCCGGGCGCACGTAGAAGGAGGCGTCGCCATTGACATCGACGCGCTCGCCGCCGGTCACCGTGCCGCCGACGGCGGTCGCTGATTGAAGCGCTGTCTGCATCGCCTCGAAGGCCGCGCCGTCGATCAACGGCCCGACCAGCGCGTCCGATGTCAGCGGATTGCCGACCGAGATCGAGCCATAGACGCGCTTCAAGCGTGGCACGAGCGTGTCGTAGACGCTTTCATGCACGATCAGCCGGCGCATCGTGGTGCAGCGCTGGCCCGCCGTGCCCATGGCACCGAAGGCGACGGCCCGCAGCGCGAGGTCGAGATCGGCCGAAGGCGTGACGATCGACGCGTTGTTGCCGCCCAGTTCCAGGATGGCGCGTGCGAAGCGGCGCGCGAGCCGCTCGCCGACCGCGCGGCCCATGCGGGTCGAGCCCGTGGCCGAGACGACGGGCACGCGCGCATCGTCCACCAAGGCTTCGCCCACCCCGCGCTCGCCCAAAAGAAGCGTGGAGAGACCGGCCGGCGCGTCCCCGAACCGGGCGGCCGCCTTTTCGAAGATGGCCTGCGTGGCGAGCGCGGTGAGCGGCGCCTTCTCGGACGGCTTCCACACCACGGCATCGCCGCAGACGAGGGCAAGGGCCGCGTTCCAAGACCAGACCGCCACCGGAAAGTTGAAGGCGGAGATGACTCCGACGACGCCCACCGGATGCCATTGCTCGGTCAACTTGTGATCGGCCCGCTCGGACGGGATGACGAGACCGTAGAGCTGGCGCGACAGGCCGACCGCGAAGTCGCAGATGTCGATCATCTCCTGAACTTCCCCGAGCCCTTCGGAAGGCGCCTTGCCCACCTCCAGCGATACGAGGCGGCCCAGCGCATTCTTATGGGCGCGTAGTTCGTCACCGAGCAGGCGAACCAGTTCGCCGCGCCGAGGCGCGGGCACGAGGCGCCAGGCAAGATAGGCTTCGTGCGCCCGGCTGATCGCCTCGCCCACCTCTCCGGCCTCCATCATCGGCACCGAGGCCAGAACCGAACCGTCCACCGGTGAGACGACCTGACGCGCGCCCGATCCATACGCCGCCTCCCGAACGCCGAGTTCGGACAGGAGGCTCTGCGCCTCGGCGCGAAGGGAAGCGTGCGTATCGGGCATAGTCGGATCGATCCTATTGGGTGAATGAGAGTTGAGGGTCACACGCGCGCGCCCGCGAAGTGGGCGACCTGCGCGCCGACATCGTAATAGGCCTCGCGAAGCGCGCGATGGCGGACGTCTTCGGCTGGCGTCACCGGCAACGGAAGATCGGCTTCACCGATGCGGCCAAGCATGAGATCGGCCAAGCAGCGGCCGAACACGGTTCCGGGCGCGATGCCCCGTCCGTTATAGCCGCTGAACGAGATGACGTCCCGCCCGAGCTTATGAAAGCGAGGCAGGCTGTTCTCGGTCATGCCGATCTGGCCGTACCAAAGATATTCGAAACCGATCCCGCGCAACTGCGGAAAGAGCTTGGCGAGCGCCCGCTGTCCCCAGTCGCGGTGGATCGCATGGCCCGGCCCGCGCAGCGCGCCGACAGAGCCGAAAACGAGCCGCCCTTGCCGATCGAAGCGGAAGGAGCTCAAGATCTCTCTGGTGTCCCATGCGCCCTGCCGCTCTGGCAGGATCGAGCGCCGAAGCGCTTCGTCCAGCGGAGGCGTCGCCATGTTGAAATAGGGCAGATGCACCTGCTCGCGGCGCACCTCCGGCCAGATGCCCCTGGCGTAGGCATCCGTCGCCACCACCACGCGCCGCGCACGCACGACGCCGTTCGGCGTGTGCAGCCGCCATTCCCGGCCCTCGTCGGCGGCCGAGACGGCAGGGCTCGACGTGAACATCCGTGCCCCCGCTGTAATGGCGGCTTGGGCCAAGCCGCGCACATAGGCGAGCGGCTGGATCGTGCCGGCGCGCTCATCCCACAGCGCCCCGGCATAGGCGGATGTGCCGACCTTGGCGGCCGTCTCTCTTGCATCGAGCAGACGCACGGGCGCGCCCCGCGCGCGCCATTGACGCTCGCGCTCCCGGAGTTCGGCCAGCCCCTTGGTGCCGACTGCGCAATGCAGCGTTCCCTGCCGCTCCACCTCGCAAGCGATGCCGTGCCGCTCGACCAGTTCGAACACCGTGCGAGGCGCATCGCCCAAAAGGCGCAGCAGG
Organism: Aureimonas ureilytica; assembly: GCF_001475935.1. GTDB lineage: Bacteria > Pseudomonadota > Alphaproteobacteria > Rhizobiales > Rhizobiaceae > Aureimonas > Aureimonas ureilytica_A. Next base: position 2,789 of record NZ_LDQA01000042.1, on the reverse strand, counting down.
CGCTCGCCATGCGTCTCGCCCAGCGCGGCCGGCAGGTCGTCGGGCATCACCCACATGCCCGCATTGACGAGCCCGACATTGCGCCCCGAGCCGCCGAAGCCGATCTCCTCGGCTTCGAGAACGGCGATATCGGCCCCGCCCTCCGCCAGATGCAGCGCCGCCGAGCAGCCGGTGAAGCCTGCGCCGATAACCGCCACATCGACGGACAGTTCTCCCCTGAGTGCACTCGTGTGCGGCGGCGGAGGCGCCGACGCCTCCCAGAGCCCATGGCTGCGCGGGTCGTCTTTAACGGCAATCGACCTTTCGGCATCCTGGAAATCACGTTGCGCGAATGGGCAGGGCAGAATCCTGCACCTGCAACGAACGCGACGTTTTCGAAAGCGACAGGTGCGAGAAACGCCTCGTGCGCCGGAGTGCGCCGACCACCCATCCGCCTTACGCCGCGCTGTCGTGCAGTTTGCGACGAAGCGCGGCCCGCACCTCGGCGATCGCCCGCGCCTCCGCCTCCTCATAGACCGCGAACTCATCGGCAACCGGCGCGCCGAGCGCCTGAACGAAGGCCTCCTTGCTGGCATGGCCGGCATAGCTGCGCTGCTCTTCGCCGCCGAGATTGGATTGGAAGATGCCAGCAGCCGAAACGGGCAGGAAATCCTCATAGACGATCGGATAGGCTTCGACGTAACCCGCCGCCTCAAGCGCCTCCATCGACAGAGAGTCCAGTCCGGCGGACACGTCGCTCCGGCCCTTGTCGGTCAGGACGAATCGGAAATAGCCGAGACCCTCGCGGCGAAGCGTCTCATAATCGTCCGGGAAGGCGGCGAACGCCTCGGCCAGACGCGCGGCGTAGTCGGCCCCCGCATTGCCCTGCCCGCCGGCATCGCGCACCTGCGCCAGAAGCCGATCGTAAAGGGCGCGGCCCTTACGCGTCAGCGCCAAGCCGCGCTGCTCGATTTCACCGAAACGGGCCGTGTGCGTGCCCGCCTGGCCCTCTCCTTCGCCCCGAAAGACGACAGGTTCTTCCAGCGCCTTGAAGCTCGTCTGGCGCAGAAGGATGGGGCAGCGCCGTGTCGGCGGCCCCTCGATCACGTCCTTCGCCGCGATCCCGCGCGCCGGCATCTCGGCCTGCACAGCGTCAATGTCGAGCGTGCGCGGCGTCAGATGGTTGATATGCGGACCCTTGAAGCACACGACGTCGGCGATCAGGCGATGGACCTTGAAGAGGCGGTGGTACGTGTCCGCATCGACGGTGGCTTCGCGGTGCCAGCGGAAGGTCTCCACCGCCTCGCGCACAAAATCGTCGGCCTCTTCGGACGTCAGCCCGCCCGATGCTTCAAACCGTTCGATCAGGGCCAGCGCCCCAGGCGTGAAGATGCGCCGGCGCGACAGAATCGCGGCGGCCTCGCTCCGCAGCTTTTCGTTCTCGATCAGATCGAGGCGCAGCAGCGAGGTGAAGACGCGAAACGGATTGCGGGCGAGATTTTCCTCGCGCACCGGCCGGAAGGCAGTGGAATGCACGGGCACGCCGGCCACCGACAGATCGTAATAGCCGACCGGCTCCATGCCCATCACGGCAAAGAGCCGGCGCATGGTGAAGAGTTCCTCCGCCGTGCCGAGGCGGATGGCGCCGTGGCGCTCCAGATCGATCCGCTCCAGATCGTCGGTCCGCTCGAGATCGGCTTTCAGCGCGGGATCAGCGGCCAGCGTCGCCGCGTTCACGTCCGCGACGAGTTCCATCAGCGTGCCATACTGGGGCACCTCCGAACGGTACATATCCGACATGGTGCGCGAGAACCGCGTTCGAATGTCGTCCGCCGTGGCGAAATGCGCGTCGCTCAACAGATCATCCTTTCAAGGCCGACGAAGAGGGTTCGAGCTGGTTCAGACGGGACAGGTCGGGCGCCATCTTGTCCGAGCCAGCCCGCTTCTCAAACGATGTTAGCACATGAGGTCATGCCGTCAGCGAATGATGCGAGACATTCGCGAAGCCGCTCCGGCGCTTGAAATGGGCGATCTCTGGAATCGATCGTATCCTCATCACGCCGGCATAGATCTTCCGTGAACGGAGCGGGACAAGGGACAAGTCGATTGCGGATCGGCGCCCCCGTGATAAGTCGGACTGATCAACGACTGAAGGGAGCCCCATGCTCCGATCCCTCTACGACTGGACCATGCGTTTGTCGGCAACGCCCAGGGCCGCCTATGCGCTCGGTGCGGTTTCCTTCGCCGAGAGTTCGTTCTTTCCGATCCCGCCCGACGCCCTTTTGATTCCGATGGTGATTGCAGAGCGGCGGCGGGCCTGGTCGCTCGCCTTCATCTGCACGGCGACATCCGTTCTCGGCGCCGTTCTGGGATATGTCATCGGCGCCTTACTCTTCGACGAGATCGCCGAGCCGCTTCTCGCCTTCTACGGCTATGAAAGTAAGTTTGCCGACTTCGCGCAGACCTACAACGAATGGGGTGCCTGGATCGTGCTCATGGCGGGTCTGACGCCGTTTCCCTTCAAAGTCGTCACGGTGGCGAGCGGCGCGACGGGGCTCGATCCCTTCGTCTTTATCCTGTCGAGCATCGTAGCGCGGGGCATCCGCTTCTACGCCGTGGCCGCCCTGCTCTATCGCTTCGGGCCGCCCGTCCGATCGTTCGTCGAAAAGCGCCTCGCCATGGTCTTCACACTCGGCATCATCGCGCTTCTGGGCGGCTTCGCCGCGCTTCGACTGGTGATATGATCCGGCCGCCGCCGAACCCTTCTGGATATTCGACTGAAACCGACCGCTAGTGTCAGGACTCGTTGA